>JBARFX010000001.1:0-2182 GCA_049797655.1 Candidatus Acidiferrales bacterium
GATCGAGATCTCTAGAATCAGCCACGGTGCCGATCTGAGATAAAAAAAGAAAGCACGAAACACCACAGGAAAATCACTCCACCTGAGAACTCCCGCCAGTGGGCGAGTTTTTCAACAGCCACTCCTCTTCCCACCATCTATCGCAAAATGGGATAGGTAACCCTCAGGAACCATTGCTGGAGCAAGATCGATATCGTTCCGTTCGTCCCACATGGCTGGGGCTACTCCAGTAACGAGATTTCCGCGGCCCTCCGATCGCCAATTACGGCCGCGCATTGACATCCCTTCTTGCCCTGAATACGCTTCTAGGTCTCACATTGGAGTCATCATGAAGGCCGCAAAATTCGCCCTTCTCGCTGTCAGTGGCACTCTGTCGCTCGCACTTTTTTCGCTCTTCGCTCGGGAGCCGCAGCACCATCACGACGTCGACGAAAAACTCGGCAGCGTCTCATTTGCCACTTCCTGCGCTCCCGAAGTTCAGTCGCAATTCGAGCGTGGCGTCGCGCTTCTCCATTCCTTTGAATACGAAATAGCCGACGCGCAATTCGAGGAGGTCGCCCAAAAAGATCCGCGCTGCGCAATGGCTTACTGGGGACAAGCGATGACCTTCTACCACGAACTCTGGAATCGCTCCAGCAAAGCTGACCTCGCCCAAGGCGCTGAGCTCCTTGCTAAAGCGCGCTCCCTCCAGCCGCCGACCGCCCGCGAACGCGACTACATCCTGGCGCTCACCGTCTTTTACTCTGAGACCGATAAACTCGACCACAATCAGCGCGCCGACGCTTACGCCAAAGCGATGCAAGACGTCCACGAACGTAATCCCAACGACCACGAAGCCGCCATCTTCTACGCGCTCTCGCTTCTCGCCTCAGGTCCGGACCGCGACCCCAATCTCACCAACGCCAAAGCCGCCGTTGCCATCCTGAACAAGCTCTACGACGAGCAACCAAATCATCCGGGCATCGCTCACTACATCATCCACAGCTGTGACAATCCTGCGATGGCCAGTCTCGCGCTTTCCGCAGCCCGCAAATATGCCAGCATCGCGCCGTCTTCGCCTCACGCTGTGCACATGCCTTCGCACATCTTCGCGCGCCTAGGGCTTTGGCAGGACGACATCAACTCCAACCTTGCAGCCATTCGCGTCGTCGATCGTATGGCCGAGCATCATCACGTGATGCACCACAAAGTGCATTCCATGGACTTCCTCGAATACGCGTATATGCAAATTGGCGACGACGCCAGCGCCAAAGCGGCCATCGAGCAGATCGCAGCGATTCGCCCCGAACAAATGGATCACGAATTTGAGAATTATTTGCTGGCGCGCCAGGCGGAAGGACCTGCCAAGTACGCTCTCGAGCGCCGCCAGTGGAAAGAAGCGCTCGCCCTACAACCCATCGCCGGCGCACCGTCCCAAGTTCAGCTCGTCACGTACTGGGGACGCGCCATTGCCGCCGGCCATCTTCACGATGCAGCCGCCGCACAAGATGCACTGAAGCATTACGACGAACTGTTCGAAGCCACGCGCAAAGGTCCTCGGCCGTACCTCGCCGCCGGCCTGAAGGACGAGCACCAACTTGTGCAGGCCTGGGCCGCTTACGCTGCGGGCAACTCCGATGATGCGGTTCGACGGCTGCGCGCCGTTGCCGACGACCAGGACAAAGCCGGCAAAGCCGAAACCGAACTGCCCGCCCGCGAAATGCTTGCCGATATGCTGCTCGACTTGCAGCGTCCGCAAGAGGCGCTGACCGAATACGAAATTTCCCTGCGCACCGACCCCAATCGATTCAACGGTCTCTACGGCGCTGCGCAAGCCGCCGCGCAGGTGCAGCAAAAAGAGAAAGCGATCACCTACTACACCCAACTGCTGAAAAATTGCGAAGGCATCCGCTCCGATCGCCCCGAGCTACCCGAAGCGAAAACCCTCCTCGCCTCCGCGAGCGGGGGTTTGTAGGCACGGAGTTTTGATTTCCGACATTACGCACAAGCCCCAGAAGACTAAGTAACAGGCTGATGAAATCGCTTGGCCAAGGACCTTCAAAGCGGATAGGTGTCGAGAAATCCTGTGGCTGTTGAAAAACTCGCCCACTGGCGGGAGTTCTCAGGTGGAGTGATTTTCCTGTGGTGTTTCGTGCTTTCTTTTTTTATCTCAGATCGGCACCGTGGCTGATTCTAGAGATCT
>JBARFX010000002.1:0-6163 GCA_049797655.1 Candidatus Acidiferrales bacterium
CCCGCGCCCGCTGGCGAGCTATCGCCCGATCGGCCGCCCGCGCTAATTTCCGGAGGCTTGGCTCACTTCGCGGCGCGGCCCGAATGGGACAGCCGCTAAATGGGCCGGCCACTGACGGCGCGTTCCCAGTTCACTGGCAGCGGGTTCGTCCCCGCATCCTCGGCCCGCGATTTTACGCGTCCGAGGATCAGTGCAGACCCAACCGCGGCACAAAAAAGCCCGAGTCCCGCTGCAGCGAGACTCGGGCTTTCTGTTTGCGAAGGGCTGGGCGCCCTTAGTAGTAAAACTTCAAACCAAACTGGATATTTCGCATTCCCCGATCGAAACTGACCTGCCCGAAAGTCGAACTAAACCCTTGATTATCTGGATTTAAGAATTGGACGTGGTTGAACGCATTGAAAAATTCGGCGCGAAACTCAAAATACTTGCTCTCCCTCACCGATATCCTTTTGCTGAGGGAGAGGTCCCAGTTATTGATTCCGGGGCCGCGCATGGCGTTGCGCCCGAGCGTTCCGAAGGTAAAGAGCGGCACTCCCAGCTCTCCTCCCGAACAGGTCGGATCGTTACACGGGTCGCAGACAAGGTTCGTTGGATCGAACCAGTAATGGCCCATGCCCGAGGTGCAGTCGCCTGAAAAGCTGTTGTTCGCATTCCGTGGATTGACGCGGGGAACCGGACCTATCGTATCCGGGCGGTCGAGGAAGTTGTTTTGTTCGCTGGCATTCCCGTTGGAATAGAGCGTGAACGGCTGGCCTTTCTGGAACGACACGATCCCGCTTAGTTGCCATCCTTCGGCCACCTTCTTCAGGATCCCGTCGCTGTGGACGCCGTAGTCAAAAGGAAGCTCCCAAATACCGCTGATGACGAGCCGCTGGGGCGTGTCGAAATCCGCGAGCGCGCGATCCAGGCGTGGATCAAGCGGATCCGTGTATTGAAACGATCGCGAACGGAAGCCGGACGTCAGGTCAATTGTCTTTGCCACCGTGTAGGCTGCTCGAACAGCAAAGTGACGGCTGAAGCGCTTGTCCACCGTCAGCTGAAACTGGTGGCTGTCCGACAGTCCATTGCCGGCGTTCGTGAATAATTGGGTTGCGCCCGTCGGCGAGCCGTTCGGGTCGATGTCCGAAACTCCCCCCGTGCACTGGGCAATATCCTGTCCGGTTACGATCTGGCGCCGCGCGCAGTCTGGATTAACGAATCCAAACTGATCGAGCTGCTGCTGCATGAGGACAGGATCGGGAAAGTTCGTTTCGATGCTCGATATCAGCTTTCTCCCCAAGCTGCCGACGTACACTGCCTCGACCATCGTGTCCCGTGTGGCCTGCCACTGGAACCCGTAGTTGAAATTCTCCGAGTAGGGCGTACGGAAGCGCGGGAACGTCGTGTAGGCGAACGGCAACTTCGGATCGAGGAACGTGCCCACTTTCCCGGCGGACGCGAACGGGAACGGGTTCTCAAGACCGAAAGCGGTAAATGGATCGCTCACCAGGTCTCCGCTTAGGCCTGCGTAGCTCGACGGGAAGAAGTTGGACACCGCGCCGAATGGAGGTTGCCCGCCAAACTGAAGGTTGAGCGCGCCATCCTCGATGTCGTAAAAAATTCCGAATCCGCCCCGCATCACGAGCTTGGCATTGCCGAATATGTCCCATGCGAATCCCAATCGCGGCGCAAAATTATTGCGGTCGGGGTACACCAGCGCGCGGTTCGGTGTGCCCGGATCTCCCGGATAGAGAATCCCCGAGGGCGCGTCGGGAAAACGCGTCGACTGCTGGCCGGGAAAGAACCCCAGGATGTTGTTGTGAATGTCGCTCTGCGGCATGTTGTATTCGTAGCGCAGTCCGTAGTTCAACGTCAGCCGCGGCCGGACCTTCCACGTATCCTGCGCGTAGAAGCCCAGCGACCCGGTCCGGATGCCGTACACGGCATTCGAAAACTGGAAGTAGTTGTCCCAGAATCCGCCGACAAAGTCCGCGAGTTCATCGCCGGTGAAATTGCCGAACGTGAAATCAAAACTGCCGTTGTTGAAAAAATCGAAGTTGTAGTTTTGCCGGATCCGGGTGATATCCGCGCCGAACTTGAGTTCGTGCCGGCCCCGCGTCCACGAGTAGTTGTCCGCCCATTGGAACGTCGCAGCGTGTTCCGTGGTCGGCCCTTGCGGCGACGGCCCCAGATTGAACGAATTCGTGAAAATGATCGGCGGCGCCGTGCCCGCTGCGTCGTCCGCGCTCACATTCCCGAAACCCAGATCGGCAGGTGAGGTATGGTCGGCCGGCACTGCGTCGAGACTCGCCGAGCGGTTCGCTGCAAAACGGAACTCGTTCACTTTTCCGCCGCTAAACGTATGAATCCAGGTGAAGCTCCCGATCTGTGTGCGTACCGCATCCGAGAACCCCGACCCGATCGGCACGTTCCCACCAGTGGATGCCCCTTTGTTGATGAGGAACGGATAGGCGTCCCGCAGATCGTCGATTACGTACACAAAGGAAAGCGTGTCGCGGCTCGTCAGATTGTGATCGAGGTGCATCACACCCTGATCCTCATCGATTGCCGCCGTGGGAAAGGAGATAAATCCATTGTTGCCTACATTCGCATGCGGCAGGTACTTGTTGATGTAATTTTGTATGACGGGATTCACGAGTCCCGCAGCAGCCAGGTCGTTTCCAGGGATATCGGCACCGGTAAACGGATTCACGAGCTGCGTGTCTATGTCGCTGAAGTTGCCGGTCCGCTCCTGGTCGCTCAACACGTCCAGAACCCCGGAATTCTGCCCTTCCCGGCGGCGTGTTCCCTGGTACGCCAGGAAGAAAAATGTCTTGTCCTTCTTGATTGGCCCGCCGACCGTTCCTCCGAAAACATTGCGTTTGAAATTTTGTTTCGGGTCGCCTGCCGGCAGAAAATAATCTTTCGCGTTCAGCACGTCATTGCGAAGAAACTCGAATAGATCTCCGTGGTAGCTGTTCGTCCCGGACTTCGTGATCTGGTTCACGATACCGCCGGACGTCCGGCCGTACTCGGCGTCGTAGTTGTTCGTCAAAATCTTGAATTCCTGCACCGCGTCCGGATTCGGGCTCACGACAATGTTGTTGCCGAGGAAATCCGTGTTGTTCGCGCCGTCCAGCAGGAACGTGAGCGATTCGGAGCGCTGCCCGCTCACCGAAAACGGATTGCCCGAACCGTCGTCCGGATCCGGGGCAAACACGCCCGCTTGCAGAAGCCCCAGTTGCAGCGTGTCCCGATCCAGCAGAGGCAGGTCCTGAATCATCCGCTGGTTTTCCACTTTTCCCAGCACCGCTCCGGTCGTATCCACCTGCACGATGTCCGACTTCACTTCTATGATTTCGGAGCCCTGGCCAACCTTTAAGTTCACGTCCAGCCGGCCGTTCTGATTCAATTCGAGGACGAAACCCGTATGCACGTATTTCGCGAACCCGGCTTTTTCCACCGTGATCATGTAGGTGCCGACCGCGACGCTATCAAAAAGGTAGCTGCCATCGCTCCCCGAATTGGTCGTTCGCGTCGCATCGGTGCCGGTGTTCGTCAGCGTCACTTTCGCGCCGCTCACCACACCGCCCGATTGGTCCGTCACGGTGCCGCGCAACGAGGTGGTTGTCTGCCCGCGAAGCGGACTTGCCAGCAGCGCGAAAATGCAGAAGGATACAGCGCAGAAAACTAGTGCGCGAATTCCGGACACGGCCCACCCCCGATCGAAGCTTTCAGTTCGCCAACACGGCGTGCGGCCGGCTGAAGCGATTGGAGGTAGAAGAAAATTGCGGACGAATTTCGACGCCCACAAATGTGCGCCGCCACCCCTCACCCCGCTCCGATCCGTGCAACCCGTTGTGCTTTCTATAGAACCGCGCGCGCGCGAAGTCAAGACGCTTTCCTTTTATCGCTCTTATAAGCAATTTGAGGGCGTGACTTGCGGTCAAAAAAAGGGAGCGGCCGGTGGGGGAGCCGGCCGCTCGGGGCATGGGGTGTTGGAGAAGCAGAAACTCGAGGGTGCCATCCAGCAAGCCGGCGCTCATGGGGGGTGAGCGTTTGCCAGCCGCCGTACAGTCCCCGAATCCAAAGTAATTCTGCGCCCGGCCCCTACCCGCGTCGATAGACCCTAGGTTCACTTAGCTCCGGTACGAACGTACCTCCCTTTCGCCTTCGCGCCACTTTCGCTCTCCCTCACGAATCCACTCAGCTGTGCCGGGGCACGCATACCAACGCATACGTTCATTTCGAACGGGTGCACGATGCCCCCCAAGGCATGGACTTGAAGTGGAACTTCCTTTAGCATTCCTCGCATGAAGAAAGCAAAATCCGCCAATCGCAACTCTGCGGCGAAACGCAGCACTACTCCGAAAAAACCGAAGCACCCCGGAAGCTTCGACGAATACCTTGCCGGTGTCCCGGAACCTGGTAGCAGCACATTGAAAAAGATGCGCGCTGCGATTCGGTCCGCCGTGCCACCGGAAGCCACCGAAACCATCAGCTACCGGATTCCCGCATTCAAGCACAACGGAGTGCTGGTGTGGTTCGCCGCGTTCTCGAATCACTGCAGCCTGTTTCCCACATCCTCTGCGATCGCGGCGTTCAAGAAGAAATTGAAGGGCTTCTCCACATCCAAAGGCACCATCCACTTCCCCGCGGACAGGCCGCTGCCGATTCCACTGATCAAGAAAATCGTGAAGGCCCGCGTCGCGCAGGTCGAAAGCAAAAGACAGCGTTGACCGGGCTCGATTCCCAGGCTTCAGCGAACTTTCAGCGGATATTGCTGGGTGACCGGCGGCACAATTCCGTTCAAACGCAGATAGACAACGAGCTGGCCGTAATGATCCGTGACGTGCCAGACGGCGGCGATGGCGAGGCCGAGGCGCGTGTTGGGCGCTGCGTAGGGACCTTCGACGCGGTCGAGTGCGTTTTGCGCAGTCATGGTGGCAAGTACCTTGTCGCCGTATTCGAATGAATCGCTCAGGTATTTCACCAGTTCAGCTTTTGTCTGCGCCTTCGACGGGCCGCCCCTCTCGCAGTGCTCTGGCGGCGTCTTCCCTTCAATTTCATTGAAGAAGGCAAACTGGGCGCACGCGACGTGTTTCACCTGCTCTCCGAACGAACGCACTCCTTCGAAATTTCCTCCAGTGGGGATGTAGGCATACTTGCTCTCGGGCATGGCTTCCGCGAGGGCGAGGAAACCTTTCTCCGCCCAGCCAAGTGCGCCGCCGACGCTCTCCGAGAAGCTCTTCGGGATTTCCTCTTTCTGGGCGAAGGTGGGCGGAGCTGCAAGAATCAGGCTTGCGAAAACGACGAGAATGGCGAACTTCATCGCGACCTCCTCTTAACCAGGACTTCGGATTTCTCGCTCGCATATCGTATGCGTCCCGTGCTCCGCACAAAACGATATTGCCGCCAGCGCGGGCCTCCGCGAGATCGCTGGGAGTCTGACGTCTAGTTCTTGGCCGTCTGGCGGGTGCCTCGCCGTGCCGGAGAAAGGCTGGGTCCACTCGGATCTCGCTGCGCCGGCGCCGAAAAGTACAGTTCCAGGACTGGCTGTCCCTTTTTGCACGTGAGGCCAGTCGACTTCTTCTTTTCCAGAGTGCTACCGTGCCCTGTGGCAAACGAAAGAAAACTGAAATTCGCCCTCGCGTCACCCGCCGCAGAACTGCTAAGCGTCACCTTACACCTACCCACCGAAGCGCACGGTGCCCGCTCACCGCCCGAATCCGCCCTCGCTGGCTAACTCCCGGCCCGGCTTCACTCGCCACAAATCACTCGCCGCTCGCCCCTTCTTTTCCCCGGTTTCGGTGGCGGCTAATCTACGGTACCGCGATTAGAAATCCTCGTAAGACATTGAAAACATGACTCCGGCGCCATTTCTAATCTACGGTAAAAGGGGGGTCCGGGAATTCCACTTTCGAGGCCATCACGCCAAGTTTCTGCCCGCGTGTTCAAGGCGCCAGAACGAGTTGAACGTCCCGCACCCGAGTGGTAGGCTCGCACCTCAGAGACCTCCACACCGCGCGCGGGGCGGCGCGCTATTCGGTCCGGTTACTCCAGTGGGCGCCACCAGAATACAATTCGACCGCAAGGCCGTCGTCGAGGCGGAAGCTCTCGCCACCGTCCGGCAGCTCCTCGTCGAGCTCGATGGCTCGCGCGGCCTCGAAGAACTGGCCGCGCG
>JBARFX010000003.1:0-35177 GCA_049797655.1 Candidatus Acidiferrales bacterium
CGATCCCCTCACGCGTCACAACCATCGAGCGGCCCTGCGAACGGTCCTGCGCCTGCGCTCTGAGAACCGGCGTCATCACGCCCGCCAATATCCCAGCCAGACCCGCTGCAATCCGCCTATTCGCCCCATTCCGCACTGCTCCTCCGTCTCGTGCTGCTCTACTTCTTCGGCCTCGACTCCGGCGGAACCAAGCCGCTTGCCCGGTAGTACGCCACGAGCAATCCGTAATGCTCGCCCATGTGTTCGTCATACCCGATCCAGTAGGAGAGGTGCTGCAGCACGCCGGCGTCGCCTGCTTTCTTAATTTCGGCCGCGCCATCCGTAACCGACTTCTTCAAATAGGCCACCGTCTCCGCTTTCGTCTTGTACTCGGCCACCGGCGGATCGTTGCGGCCGTCGCCCACTTTCGCTCCCGTCACGTTCTTCAGCAAATCGTAATTTGATCCCGCGATGTGCAAGAGCACTTCCTGAAACGATCGCGTGGTGGGTGCGAGCTTATAGGTGTACTTATCCTCTGGCCAGTCCTCCGCCATCGTAATCAGCCGGCCGCCAATATCATTCCAGTTCTCGAGAAGCGCTTCACTGGGAGTCGGCGGTTTTTTTGTCTTCTGAGCGTCCTGCGCGCGCGCGGTCCCGGCGAGCATCACGAGGGCAAGCGCCGCAAGCACAAAGATCGGGCGAACGAATCGTATCATCGACAATCTCCTTGAATGGATTGCCCCGCTGCCAGCCCCAGGGACGCCGCTACCGTACCTGAGTTTCGGGCCCAAGTCCAACGGACAGGTATGTCCGTCGGTGGTTGGCTATCGCGCCGTGCTCCGTGTGCTGGTGGCGTCGATTGTTGCAAACACCGAGAGCCGAGATCCTTGAGGAAGCCTCGCCGTACGCCTTCCGGACGACAACGCGCGTTACTTCGCAAACGGTGAAGCCGCGGTGATTCTTCGCGGCTTTTGGCATGACTGAAGCGATGCCCTGACCGAACCAAGAAAAGCGGATTTTTAATCGTGAATTTTTTCGCGATTAGAGTGGGTCGTCGTAGTTTGTCTTCAGCAAGTTGGGTCATGTTTTAATTCTCGGATTCGCGATTAGGAATTTGCGTCTTCTCGCCTGAGCTTGCTCGCGAGGTTCAACCTATCGGCCGGGATCTTCGAAGCGAGAATATACCTGGGCGGCACGGACGAGGGTGCTGCAGTTCACCACCGCGTTTTCGGCTTGTTCCATAAGTAGTTCGAGAGCGGAGGCGAGGTTGGCTTCGCGTCGGGCGGCGAGCCCGACAGCGTGGACGTGGCGGTAGATGACGGAATGGTGAGGAAGCTTGTACTCGCGGACGATGCTGGCAGGGCTGGCCCGGAGGAGGAAGTCGTGCTCGATAGCGCTGCGCCAGGGGGTACTACGCGTAAACAGTTTGAGGCGGGCTCTCCTCACCAGTAGTCCGGGGACGTCACGCTCCGCCGATAAAACGCAATCGCCGGAAATTCAGACGCTTAATAGCAGACCGCCGCCACTTGGTGCGAGTCGCACAGTCCGGTAAGATGGGAGCGACCCCAGCCAGATAGAGCTTTGGACCAATGACGCCCAAAGACCACACATCCGGAGAAACTAGAGCGGCGAAAGCGCGCGACCCCTTTCAGGAGGCGCTCGAGCGGATCGTACGTGGAGAGGATTCCGATCCGTTCAACTTCCTCGGGCCGCATTGGATTGAGCGGAGCGGCGGGCGCGTACTTGTGATCCGTGCTTTTCGCCCGGCGGCGATAGAACTGAGCGTCGCTTGGACTCGTAGTGAAGGGGGTGGCACCGCGGAAGGTGCGGGCTCCGGTGGCGGTACAACGATTGCCGCAAACCAGATTCATCCGCTGGGCGTGTTTGAAGCAGTGGTTCCGAGAGAGGTAACGGGGCTCCGCGAAAATCAGGAGGTGGCGCCGACCGCCTACCGATTGCAGTTCAAATTTGCGGACGGCAATTCGCTTGAGACTCTTGATGCTTATGCTTTCGCGCCGTTGCTGACCGACTACGACCTGTATCTCTCCGGCGAGGGCACGCATTACCAGAAGTACGAGAAGCTGGGGGCGCATGTCCGCGAGATGGCGGGCGTTCGCGGCGTGCATTTCGGCGTATGGGCTCCGAACGCGCTGCGGGTGAGCGTGGTGGGAAACTTCAATTTCTGGGACGGCCGCGTCCACCCGATGCGGCTGCGCGGCGAAACAGGAATCTGGGAGATTTTTATTCCCGGCCTCGGCGAGGGCACGCTGTACAAATTCGAAATTCGCTCCCGCGTGGGCGGATATTGGGGGCTGAAATCCGATCCCTACGGATTCGCCGCGGAAAAGCGGCCCAATAACGCGTCAGTCGTCTTCGACATCGACAAGCACGAATGGAACGACGCCGCATGGCTTGCGACACGGGCATCGCGCGATTGGCTTCATTCGCCGATGTCGATTTACGAAGTGCATTCCGGCTCATGGCGCCGCCGGCGCGAAGAAGGAAACCGGTGGCTCACATACCGGGAACTTGCGGACGAGCTGATTCCCTACGCGGCTGGCATGGGCTACACCCACATCGAGTTGATGCCGATCATGGAGCACCCGCTCGACCAGTCCTGGGGCTATCAGACGGTGGGATATTTCGCGGTGACGAGCCGGTTCGGGACGCCGGAAGACTTCATGTATTTCGTCGATCGCTGCCACCAGGAAGGCCTCGGAGTGATTCTGGATTGGACGCCGGCGCATTTTCCGCGGGATGCGCACGGGCTTGCTTTTTTTGACGGCACGCATCTTTACGAACACGCCGACCCGCGCCGCGGCGCGCATCCAGACTGGGGCACGCTGGTTTTCAATTACGGGCGGAACGAGGTGCAGAACTATCTGCTGTCGAACGCGCTTTTTTGGATCGACAAATATCACATAGACGGTTTGCGCGTGGATGCGGTGGCGTCGATGCTCTATCTCGATTATTCGCGGAAACCGGGCGAGTGGATTCCGAATCCGTTTGGTGGGCGCGAAAATCTGGAAGCCATCGCGTTTCTGAAACAGCTGAATGAAATGCTGCACACGCAGCATCCGGGCGCGCTGACGATCGCGGAAGAATCGACTTCCTGGCCGGCGGTGTCGCGTCCGGTATACCTGGGCGGGCTTGGTTTTGATTTGAAATGGAATATGGGCTGGATGAACGACACGCTGAAATATATCGCGCTCGATCCAATTCATCGCAAGTATCACCACAACGAGCTCACGTTTTCGATGATCTATGCGTTCACCGAGAATTTCGTACTGCCGCTTTCGCACGACGAAGTGGTGCACGGAAAGCGTTCGCTGCTTGAGAAAATGCCGGGCGACGACTGGCAGAAATTCGCGAACTTGCGGTTGCTCTTCGGCTACATGTGGGCGCATCCCGGGAAGAAGCTGATGTTCATGGGAAGCGAACTCGCGATGCGGGATGAATTCTGGGAAGACGGGAGCGTCGATTGGCGGCTCGAGGATTCGCCGCCGCATCGGGGAGTGCAGCAGTTGCTCGCGGATTTGAACCGGCTGCACGTGAAGGAGCGCGCATTTCACGAGCTTGACTTCGAATGGGCGGGCTTCGAATGGATCGAAGCGGACGATGCGTCTTCGAGCGCGATTTCATTTTTGCGGCGAGGAAAGAATCCAGACGATGGAATTGTAGTGGTGTGTAACTTTACGCCGATCATACGCTCCGATTATCGCATCGGCGTGCCCGGCGCGGGATACTACCACGAAATCCTGAATACGGATTCCGGGTGCTACTGGGGCAGCGGCGTCGGAAACGACGGCGGCGTGCAGTCCGAGCCGGTGCCGTGGAATGGGAAGCCTCATTCGCTTAAGTTGCGGTTGCCGCCGCTGGCGGCGGTTTATTTGAAACTTCACCGCGAGCGATAACCGATAGCCGTACCGCTTTAATCGTCTCCACGAAGTTGCCGCGCCCTCCCGGGCACGGCGTAGGTGCCCCTACTGAAAGACGATTCCACAAATTGAAAAAATTCCAGGGAACATTTCCGCGGCGAGCGCCGTAGATAGTTGCAAGAAGAGCCGAGGAGGCTTCTCAAACATGCGAAGAGGAATTCAGGTTATCGGGGTATCGTGCCTGCTGGCAGCGGCGATGGTGACGGTTTCGATGGGCGTTGCAAAGGGCGCTGCCAAGGCAGCAACGGCGGAGCGTTACCTGCACGTGAAAGTGGACGGCGGCACGAAAGGTGAAAGCGTGAACGTGAACTTGCCGCTCTCGCTGGCGGAAAAAATCCTCCCTACAATCAATCACGGCGAGCTGCACCAGGGACGAGTGACGATTTCGCACGCGGATATCAACGATATCGACATACGCGCGATTCTGGATGCGATTCGCACGGCGCCGGACAACGAATTCGTCACGGTGAAGAGCAACGAGCAGGACGTGCGCGTGGCGAAGTCTGGCGGGAATCTGATCATTCACGTGCGCGACTCCGGAAGAGACGACGGCAAGGGCGGGCAGAAAGTGGACGTGACCGTGCCGATGAAAGTGGTGGACGCGCTGTTTTCGACCGCGAAACAGAACGAGCTCGATGTGGCCGCGGCAATTCGCGCGCTAGGCGAGGCGGGGGAAACGGTGCTCGTCACAGTGCAAGACGCGGAGCAGAACGTGAAGATCTGGATCGATTCGAAGAGCGCGGCGGAGTAGGAGAACTTGCATCCGGCGCGGGCGCGAAACCTGAACGTTGAGGTCCTTCGCTCCGCTCAGGATGACAAAACATGATTTGAGGTGACGCATGATGCTACTTGGAAAGTTTGGTCTTGGGCTCGTGGGGACTGCGCTCGCGGGAGCGGGAATCATCTGCAGCGAGGGGATGATAACGGTGAACGTGGTCGAGAAGCAGCCGGAGAAGCATCATGTATTCGTGATGGTTCCGGCGCTGCTTGTTCCGATCGGAATGCATTTCGTGCCGAAGGAACACCTTGCGCAATCGGCACGGGAAATGAAGCCATGGATGCCGACGATTCGAGCGGCGCTCGATGGGCTGAGCGAATCGGAGGACATCACGTTCGTCGAAGTGAAAGAACCCGGACAGAATGTGCGTGTGGCAAAAAGCGGCGGCTCGATTGTGGTGGACGTGAATGGCGACGACGAGACCGTGCACGTGTCGACGCCAATTCGCGCGATGTCGAGCGCGATCGAAGAACTTGCCGCGGCGAGCCCGGCGGAACAGCCTTAGGCGAGCAGCGGATTCCTTTCCGGCGGGCGCCGCAAGCCCCTTGCAGGCGCCTGTCCGGAATGAGAGCGGATCAAGTGGCGGCGACTTTCGGCGGAATAAAGTAGACCTCTTGTTTGAGCGATTGATTCGGAAAGCCGCGGCGCTTCAAAATTCCCAACCCCAGGTCGATCATTTGCGGATGGCCGCACAAATAGCCGGTTGTGTTGTCTCCGGTCAGTCCCCATTGATCGTTATATTTTCGGATGAGATCTTCGACGCGTCCTGTCTCGCCGTGCCAGTTCGCGTTCTCCCACGGGCGGCTGATGGTGGGAATGTAGGTGAGCCACGGGACTTCGGCGGCAATGCGTTCGAGTTCTTCGCGGTAGCCAAATTCCCACACGCGGCTTGCACCGTGAATCAGGTAGAGGTGGATGTCCGCGGGCATTTTATTTTCGCTCCAGTCTTTGTAGAGGGTGCGAGCGTAGGAAACGAACGGGGCAACTCCTGTGACGGTCGCGAGGAGGAGATGATTTTTGTGGCCGCGTTTGAGGTCGAGGGTGAATCGGCCTTTGGCGATTTTGCGAAGGGTGACGTCGTCGCCGACGCGGCGATTGTAGAGTTGCGGAGAGAGCGCGCCGTGGGGAACGAGTTCGAAGAACAGCTCGAGTTGCTGTTCGTAAGGCGAGGAGACGATTGAATAGGCGCGTTCGATAAGCTTGTCACCGACGCGCACGCCGAGAGTGGCGTATTGGCCCGCGACAAAATCGAAGTCGCCGCCGGGATCGAGCTTGATTCTCCAGAGGTCGGTCGAGACTTCGTGGCGCTCGGTGATACGGGCTTTAAAGAACTTGTCTTCCGCGAGGGCCATGCGGGGAGCGCCTCCAATAATTAGCTCCAACTTAGATGAAATTTTCGAGGACTGGAACCAATAAAAAAAGGGCGCCCCGGTTGCGCCGGAGCGCTTCGTCACTCACGCAGTTAGGGTTTTGCCGAACTGCTAGCGCTGTTCCCCGCCGAGAGCCATCGGATTGAAGGGCTGGGGTGTGCCTGTGATTTTGTCTTTGTAATTAGAGAAGACTTTGGTGAGCACCATGGAAGAATCTTTGCCCTGGTGCTTTACGACACCATATGGGCCGGCGTTTTTCGCGACCCAGGTGTCACCGGAACCGTCTTTGGCGCGATAGTGCTCGGCAGTGAAGGTGCCGGCCGGAACGGTGATGGACTCGCTGCCGAGATCTTCAGAATTGCTGCGCACGTCGGTTGGGACGCGGGAATGTTCGCCTCGACCCATTCCCATCGGCATCTCCATCGGAGGCCTGCCGGGAAGTTGCATGATCACCTTGGAGCTATGGGTTTCGGTTCCGTCCACTACGATCTGATACTTCATGACCATCTCGCCGCCCATCTTCTGGTCGGTAATAGCCATTTCCCACCAGTAGGCGTCCTTGCCATCGACGGTGGCTTTGCCGACGATAGCCATCTCCATGTTCTTGGTGCCGTCTTTCGTCTGGACGTCGTAGGCCGCGCCGACACCGACTGTGGGATTGAAAACTCCGGCAAACTGCGGAGGGCCGCCGCCACGCATCATTTGGGCGCGGGAGGCGGATGCGATGGCAAAACCACAAAACAGGATCGCGACGATTCCGGTGAGACGCTTCTTCATGGATACACTCCTTTGAAGTCTCGGACTGTCGGGCCGTGCAGTGGGACTATTGAACTACAAATCGCGGCCTTGTGAGTCCTCCATTTTCGAAAAATCGAACGAAGTGTTAATCCTCAACTTGGAGGCGGAGGTGGAGAAATCGGCGCCCTTTTCATCGGCGGCGATTGTCGCTTCACCGGTGGCTGTGTGCTTGGGGAAGGAAAAGAGCACGCTTTGAATCGAAGTGCCGTCGGGGCCGCGCTCGATTTTTACCTCGGTGGGTGCGAGCTTCTCCTTTTTGTGCTTGGTTTGAAGATAGGTGCTGGCTCTTAAGGTGTTTTCATCGGCAGACTGAAATGATTTCATGTCCGGGCCTGCGACAAGCACTTGATAAGTGTCGACAGGCTGGGAGAGCTCCTTGGTAGCGTCTTCCTGTTTCAACTGGCCGCTGAGCATCGCCCTCCGCACTGCGGCTTCGCGGATCGTTCGCGACGATACCCAACGGACAACGTAAGGCGTTTGTGCGGGCTGCGCTGATTGCGACGGTTGCGGCTCGGGCGAGGGGGAAGGCTGCGGGTACTCGCCGCCCATTCCCGGCCGAGCGCCTTGTCCGGGAGCGACGCTCGTAGGTGGCGACGGTTCGGCGCCAGTAGCGGACTGCGACGACGTGGTGATTTGGACGACTTTGGACCACGGCGAATCGTTGAAGATTTTGCGGACGTCTTTCTCGTCCCACTACTGGTAGGATTTTGATTTCCACGGATCACTGGCGGCCCAGACTAAGGTCGCTGCAATGAGAATTAAAGTGGCGCTCGAAATTGCTTTGCGAAACATAGGTCCTCCGATGCCGGCCGGGTATGGATTTGCGAAACCGGCTAGCAACGCAAGGCTTCGCACATACAGCTTACCTATTATGATGCGCACACCTGCGGAAGCGACAGTCGAGGAATTGCTGTATTTAGCGGGTGGCTCGCCGGGCGGCGAGGGGATTGTTGGTTGAGCGCGTGAGCGACTCGGGTGGAACGGACGCACCTGTCACGCGTTCGACGCGATACATTGGGTCCACGCGGGATTCGAAGTGAGTGCGCATCAAGAGCTCGCCGACCAGGCCCATCGCGAGCAGTTGCACTCCGAACAGGCACAGCATCATTCCAAGGACGAGTAAGGGTCCGTGCTGCACGAATATCGAAGTTCCGAACAAGACCTTTTTTGCAAACAGCACGGCGAGAATTCCGCCGCCGAGGATCATTCCCCCGAGACCTGCGGGGCCGAAAAAGTGCAGCGGGCGCGTCATATAGCGTAGGAGGAAGCGAATCGTCAAAAGATCGAAGAAGACGCGCAGCGTTCGCGAAATGCCGTAGTGAGATTTGCCGCCGGGACGAACGACGTTTTTTATAGGGACTTCGACGATTTTGGCGCCGTTCCATGCCGCCAGTGCTGGGATGAAGCGGTGCATTTCGCCGTACAGGCGGATGTCTTTGATAATTTCCCGGCGATAGACCTTGAAGGTGGTGCCGAAATCGTGGATATCGACGCCGGACAGCTTGGCCATCATCCAATTGGCGACGCGCGAAGGAAGGCGGCGCAGAAAGAAATTGTCGACACGCTTCTGGCGCCACCCACTGACGATATCGCTGCCGGTGGATTCGAACGCGTCGAGCATGACGGGGATGTCGCCCGGATCGTGCTGGAGATCGCCGTCCATGGAGATGATGACTTCGCCGGAAGCGTAGTCGAAACCGGCGGCGAGAGCCGTGGTCTGCCCGTAGTTCCGTTTCAGGCGGACAACGGTGACGCGCGGATCATCGAGAGCGATTTCATTGAGAATGCGGGGAGTCTCGTCGCTGCTCTGGTCGTCGACGTAGACGAACTCGACCGGTTCAAAGCGGCCAGTCATGATTCCGCTGAGGCGCGTGTGAAGCTCGCGGACGCTATCCTGCTCGTCGTGAAACGGGACGACGATCGAGTACTTTGGGCGCATGTCTCGAATTGCCAAGATGGCCTCTAGTTTAACCGACGAGCAGTGGAACTGGCTACAGCTGAAACCGCAGCCAGATAAATATATTTCAATTTAGCTCGCGATAGGTGATTAAGCGAATACCGCGTTCCTCGATGGCACTCTTAACGCTGGGGTCGATGAGCGCTTCTAACTCAGTGTCCCGCTGATGTAATAGTCGCGAGCCGAGTTTTTCGAGGTCTGAGTCGCAGACGCCTGGATGCAACATGATCTCCGTCGTCCCCTCCTGCACGGTGCTTAGCATCCGGCGCAAAGCTTCGGGGCCCAACTGACCGGTCATAGCGAGTCCCAAAAAGAAATCCGGGCACCGCAACTTGTATTTTCGACATGCAGAGCGGAATTGCGGCGCAACTGCCCGCACGGCCGCCGCCCCGAGGAGTTCTTTCGAAATGCCTGCCGCCTCGCTGCGGGAGGACTCCCACGAATCCCGCAGGTTCTCAATGGGTTTGCGGACGCGCGTAATTCCTAATTCCTCGGCCACTCGGCCAAGGGCTTCCATTACGGCCGGATGGGCATGCGTGTGCTTGTGGGTGTCGAGATGGGTGGGCTCGATGCCGGCCGAGCGGATTTTCAGGATTTGAGCTCGTAGTTCCCTCTCAATATCGTTCAGGCGGATGCTTCCCGAAGTAAGGCGCGCCACAAAGAGGCCGAGCGATTCGGGCATGCGGCCATCCTTCTGAGCGAGCGACGGAACTTCTTCGACCGGCGCGACAACAGATCCTCCGACGAGGACCAGGTGGCATCCGATGCCGAGCCTTGGATTCTGTCTTGCCAGCTCGACGGCGTGATCGAACGCAGGACCGCACGCCATCAGAGTTGTGCTGGTAAGAATTCCCTCTCGATGACCGCGGATAATCCCTTCGTTCACGCCTCGTGTGAGGCCAAAGTCGTCGGCGTTAAGAATCAATTGCTTCATGCGCGAGTGGGAATTCTCCGTGGAGACGGGAATGATACCACGCGACTCCCGCGGGAGCGGGTTGGGACGTAGAGTCAGGACAGGGCGCGCGACGCTTGACGCAGCCGACGAATATTATTTGAGAGAATTCGTGCGGGAGCAATTGTTGCGCCATTCAATCGCGTCGACGGAAAACGAAAGATGAATACTCTGTGAAAGTTTTCAACAGTTCTGTTGAAAACCGTGTGGAAAAGGAAGCTGCGCGAATAAAAAGCAGCAGAAAACGCGGGCGCTGATCCTCTTTGCACAAGTTGAGTGCAATTCGGCGATCTGCCAGGAATTTTTCCGTGCGAAGAACGCACAAGCCTGCCCGAGCTGAAAAACTTTTACCCGTGGAACAATTTGCGATGCCGCGGAAAATTCTAGTACCAGTGCGGGGGTGGCTCGAGTTTAATCTCGACGGTGAGCGTATCGGAATCAATCTCGTACCACTTGCCGTAGGTCTTCCAACCCTTTGCGACGACTTGAATTAGGATTTTTCCGCGAGGGATGTCGGGAACCTTAGCCGAACCGTCTTCATTCGTCTTCAGATTTAACTCGGCGAGTTTGTCCTTATGGAATAGTCCGCCTGCTACCGGAAAGCGAACATAAACGCTGGCGTTGCCGACGGGCTTATCGGCGGCCGTCACGTGGATTCGAAGCTTGGTTGTCGCGGGATCGGAGGATTTCGAGTCTTTCTTGTTATCGGCCGGTTTATCTTGGGGCGACTTTTCCTGGGAGGCGGCCTGATTTTGTTGAGGTTGCTGGGAGTTTGAGTTATCGGTGCCGTTCGATTGCGCGCGGGCAACCGTGATGCAGAGCACGAGCGCTGCCAAAATGACTGCACTACGGCCCAAAGAAAATAATATTCCGCGAATAAATGGTGGTCGCATGCCGCTTTACTTTTACTCCATTCCGCGCGCTGCCTCAAGCGATGTTAACGTTGGATGCCGGACAGGAGTGACGCGATTTCATCAGCCCGCGGGCGACCGGGAGTCATTCAAGCAGACGGGCGCACGAGGAAAACGGCATTCGATGTGACAATCTGTGAGCGAGCAAGTTAGGCGGGCCATTTTGGAGGGGTACTCTTACCCGCTGCGGCTGCCGCGATTCTGATGCTCGGCGTATGATACGTTGTGGTTGGCTGGGCAGCGGCGGAATCGTGCCATATCCGGTAAGGTGATTCGCTTCTTCGTTCATTCAGGAGGACGCATGGGGTTTTCGACCGACGCTATACATGTGGGCCAGGAGCCCGATCCGTTGACCGGGTCCATCGTGGCGCCGATCTATCAGACTTCGACGTACGTGCTCGAAGAGATGGGCAAGGACAAGGGTTACGACTATGCGCGGACGAATCACCCGAACCGAAAAGCGCTCGAGCGCACGGTGGCAAAGCTCGAAGGCGGGCGCGCGGCATACGTGTTCACTTCCGGAATGGCCGCAATCGATTCGGTTTTCCGGTTGCTGCGTCCCGGCGACCACACAATTCTCTCGCAAGCGGTGTACGGAGGTGTTTTCCGGTTGACGACGAAGCTGCTCATGGATTTTGGGCTCGAGTTCACGTATGTGGACACTTCTTGTCTGGAGAAGTTGGAAGCCGCGATCAAGCCGAACACGCGGATGATTTATGTGGAGACGCCGACGAATCCAACGATGATCGTGACGGATCTTATGGCGGTCGGGCGAATTTGCAAAGCGCGGGGTCTTACGTTTGTAGTCGACAATACTTTTTTGAGCCCATATTTGCAGAGGCCGATCGAGTTCGGGGCGCATATCGTGGTCCATTCAATGACGAAGTATTTGAACGGTCACAGCGACTGCACGGGTGGAGCGGCGATCCTGACGCGGGCGGAGGATGCCGAAAAAATCTATTTCATCCAGCGGTCGGCGGGCGCGGGCCTCTCGCCGATGGATTGTTTTCTGGTGTCGCGCGGAGTGAAGACGCTTGCCGTCCGGATGGAGCGGCACAATGCGAATGGCATGGCAGTGGCAAAATTCCTGGAATCGCATTCAAAGGTGAAGCGAGTGATCTACCCCGGACTTGCGTCTCACGCGCAGCATGAAATTGCCAAACGGCAGCAGCGCGGATTTGGAGGGATGCTCTCGTTCGATCTCGGTTCGCTCGATGCGGCGAAGAAATTGCTAAATCATGTGCGCATCTGTTCGCTGGCGGAAAGCCTGGGGGGCGTCGAGACGCTGATATCGCATCCGGCGCTGATGACACATGCTTCCGTGCCGGTAGAAGTTCAGAAGCAGATCGGGATAACGCAGGGGCTGGTGCGGCTATCGGTGGGCATCGAGGATGTAGAGGATTTGATAGCGGACCTGGACCAAGCGCTTGCGAAAGTGTGAGCAAGTTTTCCACGCCAAAGGGCGTTGCAACGACGCCGACATCGCGCTAGCGTAAGCTCATTGCATGGCGATACTTCACGATACCTGGGGTGCGCGATGAGCGCCGTAGATCGTTCTGACCGCATCGCGGTGATCGGCGCGGGACCCGTGGGTCTCGCGATTGCGAAGGCGCTCGGCGAGCACGGGATCGTCTACGACGAGTTCGATGCCGATGACGACCTTGGCGGCAACTGGCTTCACGGTGTTTACGCGACCGCGCACATTATCTCCTCAAAAAAGACGACTGAGTACGCCGACTATCCGATGCCGGCGCACTATCCCGATTTTCCGAGCGCGCAGCAGATGCTCGAATACCTACGCGATTATGCCGAGCATTTCCATCTGCGGCAGCATATTCAGTTCAATGCGAAGGTGGTGATGGCGCTGCCGCTCGACGATGGACGCTGGGAGCTGGAGTTCGCAAGCGGCGAGAAACGGATTTACAAAGGACTGATCGCGTGCAACGGGCATCACTGGGCAAAGAAATATCCTTCGTGCCCGGGAAAATTCGCTGGCGAGATTCTGCATTCCAAGGACTACAAGACGCCCGAGCAGCTTGCCGGCAAACGGGTGCTCGTGGTGGGCGGCGGGAACTCGGCGTGCGATTTGGCTTCGGAGGCGGCGAGAGTGGGAAAGTCGTGCGACCTGAGCATCCGGCGTGGCTACTGGTTTCTGCCAAAGACGATGTTCGGCATTCCCCTGCCGGAGCTTATGAAATCGTGGCTGCCGGTTTGGGTGCAGCGATGTTTCATTGCAGCGATGCTGCGCGTGATTGTCGGAAAATATGAGGATTACGGTTTGCCGCGGCCCGAGCACAAAATATTTGAGGCGCATCCGACAATTAATAGCGAGTTGCTGCACTACGTGAAGCACGGGCGCATCCGGCCGCGGCCAGACGTAGCACGCTACGATGGCAACTGCGTGGAGTTCGTGGATGGAACGAAGGATGTATTCGACGTTATCGTGTGCGCGACCGGATACCACGTGAGTTTTCCATTTCTTCCGCCCGGCACGGTGCCGGTGAAGGGCGGGATCGCGTATTTGTACGGCGGCGTGGTGCTGGCTGACTACAAGAACCTGTACATTGTGGGGACGTCGCAACTGCGGTATGGATTCGGGCCGATCGTCACGCCGGCGGCGGATTTGTTCGCGCGCATGGTGAAACTGCAGGACCAGATGAAGCTTCCGATCGGGCTAGTGATGAAAGAGTCTGGCGTGCCGCTGCCTACGACTCATCTGGTGGATCCGCACGCTGCATTGCGGCACATCCGGCGCGCGAAATGGATGCTGCCGCTACTGGCGCGGAAGGAGCGGCGGCTTCGCAAAAAGATGGCGAGCGAATTCAAGCTGAAGACCGTGGCGCGGGAGACGATTACGATTTCGCGTGACGTGGAAGTTTACTGAGGCGGGAGACCGGATGACCTGGAAACTCGATGGCGGTGTAGCGGTCGTGACTGGAGCGGGATCCGGAATTGGCCGGGCGCTCGCGCACCGGCTGGCACGAGAACGGATGTCGCTTGCGCTCGCGGACGTGGATTCGGCGGGGCTGACGGAAACGGTCGAGCAGCTGGGCGGTGCGAGCGATTCTCTCTCGTGCCACCTTGTGGATGTTGCGGACCGGGCGCGGATGGAGCGGTTTGCGGTTGAGGTTGTGGAGCAGCATGGGCGCCTGACGCTGTTGATGAACATCGCCGGAGTCGCGATGCACGGGACGTTCGAACAACTGACGATCGACGAGTTCGACTGGCTGATGAAGATTAATTTTTACGGAGTGCTGTACGGTGTGGCAAATTTTCTGCCGGTGCTGCGGAAACAGGAGCGGGCACACATCGTCAACATGTCGAGCATTTATGGAATCATCGCACCTGCGGGACAGACGGCTTACTGTGCCAGCAAATTCGCAGTGCGGGGTTTTACCGAGGCGCTGCTGCACGAATTGGAAGGCAGTACCGTCGGCGTTTCGTGCGTGCATCCGGGCGGGATTCGTACGCCGATCGCGCGGCGAGCGCGGGAGGGAGCAAAAAGCGATCCGAAGGTTCGCGACGTCACGCTCGCGATGTTCGACGCCGTCGCCGTCACATCTCCGGAGCAGGTAGCGGCGCGAATTGTGGATGGGGTGAAGGCAAACGAGCCGCGCATTCTGGTGGGCGGCGACGCGGTGAGGCTCGATCGCATGCAACGGCTGATGCCGGTTCGTTATTGGAAGCTCGTGGTGGCGCGTGGCAGGAGGGTGATGCTCGGTCTCGCCCAACGAAAAGCGGCCGGTGGCGGCGCGTGACGCGGCTAGCGCTTTTTGCGAGCCTTGACTGATTCTGCGAGCCAGGCGAGATAGGCGCGGGAACCGGCGACGATTGGCAGCGCAATAATTTCGGGAACTTCGTAGCTATGCACGCGCTTGATCGCCGACTGCACCTGCGGAAACTTGACGCGAGAAGTCTTGACGAGCAAGAGAATTTCCTTCGCTGATTCGATTCTATTCTTCCAGCGGTAAATCGAGCGCACCGGACTCGCGAGGACATTGACGCAGGCGGCGAGCCGCCTCTCGACGAGCGCGCGGGCGATGCGTTCTGCTTCTTTCGGCGACCGGCACGTTACCAGCACTACCAGTTTGTCTGTCATTTTGTTTGGCGCCGGCGCTGCTATGGCGACTTTACTCTTGGGAATCGCGGCTTGCGTTCGCTCCGCTTGCAAGCCAAGATACAATACGTTTTGATGACGAGCCAAGCGATCCATTTCGGAACTTCGGGTTGGCGCGGCGTGATAGCCGAGGATTTTACGTTCGGCGGAGTGCGTCGGGCGGCTGCGGCGATTGCGGGACACGTGCTCGCGCAGACGAAGAATCCGAAACTGATCATTGGGTACGACACGCGGTTCTTTTCAGAGGAGTTTGCGCTGACGGCTGCGAGCGTGCTCGAATCGCAGGGTTGTCGCGTTGTTGTATGCCGCGAGGCGACGCCGACGCCGGCAATTGCGTACGCCATCATCCACGGCAAGCTCGACGGCGGAGTGAACATCACGGCGAGCCACAATCCTGCGGAGTACAACGGATTGAAATTTTCGGGGCCGGAAGGCGGTCCGGCGCTACCGGACGTGACGAAGGATATCGAAAAGCGCGCGGCGGCGCTGAAGGATCAGCCCGGCTCGCTGCATGAACTCGAGGATGATTTCGAACGCGTCAATCCGAAAGAAGCATACTTCGGGCAGCTCGAGAAGTTGATTCGATTCGATGTGATCAAGAAAGCGAAGGGTAGCTTCGTTTGCGACGCAGTTCATGGGTGCGGTGCAGGTTGGCTCGACGGGATTCTGGTGGGCTACGGAATTGCATTAAGCGCGATCCGGAAGGAACGCGACGTTCTGTTCGACGGAACCGGGCCCGATCCTTCGGAGGAGAACCTGGCGCCGTTGAAAAATGCGGTGCTTGAGAAGAAGGCGCTCGCGGGCCTTGCGACTGACGGGGATGCGGATCGCTTTGGGATTCTCGATCGCGACGGCTCGTTCATTTCACCGAATCACATTCTTGGATTGCTGTTCGATTATCTGCTCGAGACGCGTGGGTACAAATTGGGCGCTTCGCGGAGCGTGGCTACGTCGCATCTTCTGGATGCGGTCGCGAAGATGCATGGAGTCGAGCTGTACGAAACGCCGGTTGGCTTCAAGTATGTTGGCCCGCTGTTGCGAGACAACAAGATCGCAATTGGCGGTGAAGAAAGCGCAGGACTGACGATTCGCGGCCACGTACCCGAGAAGGACGGCATTCTGGCGTGCCTGCTGGTCGTTGAAATGATTGCGGCGCGAGGCAAATCGCTCATGGAGCAGTTGCACGATCTTTTCCGGCGCGTGGGCGGGCAATTTTGGCCGATCCGCTTAAACTTGCACCTTGCTGCGGATGTGCAGGCACGGCTGGTAGGGCGATTGAAGCAGACTTTCACGGATTTTGCGGGGCGTCATGTTGCCAGGGAAGATCGCCTCGACGGAATGAAGCTAATTTTTGGCGATGGCTCGTGGATCTTGATGCGGCCGTCGGGCACCGAGCCAGTGGTGCGGATTTACGCAGAAGCTGCTTCGGTGGCTGCTTCTGAAAAACTTGCCGAGGAGGCCCGGGCGTGGGTAAGCAGTTAGGACGCCGGAACGTCGCCAAGAAAACCGCGCTGGAGCGGGATGCCAATCCCGCGCGAGTGGGCTTCGCGGATCAAATGAGCGCGTTTTTGCGGCGGAACATGAATTGGATTCTCGTTGCTGGCTTCGCGCTGCTGCTATTGCAGGATATTTTCGGGACGCACGGAGTGCTGGCGATGCGCCGAACGCAACTGCAAGCCAAAGAAGTGCAGCGGGAAATCGAGCGGCTCAACGAAGAGAATCGCAAGCTGCAGAATCGCGTGCAGCACCTCAAGTCCGACCCGGCTACGCTCGAAGGGATTGCGCGAGATGAGATGCACCTGAAGCGCCCTGGAGAATACGTATTCCCGATTCAGGTGAAGCCGAGCGCGCCCAGCGCCTCGCAGCCGGCGGATCCGCAGAAAAAACCTTAGCTCTCGGTCGCCGGCTTCGGCTCCCGCTGCAAACCCAACCAACCAAGAATTTCTGCGCCACGGCCTTTGGATTTCGTCCGGGCCAGCGAAAGCAAGACCATCGCTGCAAAAATAATCGCCAAGCCAAGCGTCGCCATCGGAATCGTCTGCGCGCGCTTTGCCAGAATCGAAAACCGCCCATAGACGAATTCAATGTGTACCCAATAGACGAGCAATGAAGTCTGTCCAATCTGGATGAGCGGACTGAAACCCCAGCGCCCCGCTCCCCAACGACACCAAGCGTAAGCCAGAAAAATAATCATCATCAGAATCCCGACGCGCGCGAAGAGGAAGTTCGGGCTCGAGTGCCAGTAGTCGTAAACGGCGTAGAGCTGAACCGGCCGGGCGTCGAGCCAGTTTGAAAGATAGAAGAGGCCGATTCCAGTTACGCCGACGAGCGCCGTCGTCTTGGCCAGATTTTCTTTGGCCCAGTCACTGAAGAGCAGGAAGCCAACTGCAAGGCCTGCGAATGCGAACGCAGTCCACGGGAAAATCGGGAAGAGCCACGGCTGCGGCTTGTCGAAGATGTGGACGCCGTTGACGTAGGACTCGAGGTACCAGGGGAGCCAGCGCGGCCGCCAAGTGGTCCAGAGCGGCGGAGTGGCCAGCGCGATCCCTGCTGCGATTCCTGCTGCAAGTATTGCGTTCGATATTCTGGTTCTTGTCAGCCGGGAGAAAATGCCCATGAATACCATCGAAAGCCCGATCGTGTTCAGGATGTCGACGCGGAGCAAGTCTGTCCAAGGCGACCACGGACGGCCGAGCACATATTCCTGAACGCGAAACAAAAGGCCGAGGCCGAAGATTTCCGCACCACGACGGATTGTGGTGATCGCAATTTCGTTGGCGGAGATTCCTTTGCGGCGCATGCGGTCAGTGACGAGCGCGAATGAAAGTCCAGCAAGGAACAGGAACAATGGCGCGGGAAGAGTTCCACCAAGCTGCGACCATTTAATGAAGGATCCTTCGCGAGCGGCGCCGCCGAGCCAGGAATCGTAACAATGCGTTTGAAACATCAGCAGGCAGGCAAGGCCTCGCATCCGGTCGATATAGGTGAGGCGATGTTGTTTTCCGGGTTCGGCCATCGGTCGAATCGCGCCCCAGAATCGCCGAGGGCGGAGCGCAAAGCAAGTTTTTCCCGGAATAGTTGCGCGCTCCAGTAAAATTCACGATCGTGACGGCGAATTCAAAGTCCTGGCAAATGAACCTGCCCACTGCAACGGGAATCTGGGCGACGGTGGTATTGCTCGCCACATTCGCGGAAATTCGTCTCGGTTACTCCGGCTCACGATTTGCGATTGCGATGGCTGTCGCCGCGGCGCTTTTCGCGTTCGAGCTATTTCTAGCCGCGCCAAGAGTGCTTGGCGCGGTGCAGGCAGGGCTGGGGCAGCGGGGAGCAGCGCTAGCGGCGCTCGTCCCACTTCTTGCGGTGCTGGTCTATTCGCTGGGCGTGAGTGGCAACTGGAAGTACACGCTGATCGGCGCAAGTTACACGGTATTCCCGGTGTTGTTGCTCGCAGCGAGCACTCGCAAATCAGCGGGCACTTGGGCGGACTATGCAGCAGCGACAATCATCTGGCTGCCCGTCGAATTTCGGTGGATGTACCAGGTATTTCCTTTCCCGCCGCAGTTAACGCACACATTGACGGTCCTTACGGCGCTTAGCACCGGCGTTGCTGCATTCGTGGTGTTGCGGCGGCTCGAGGGCGTCGGGTACGCGATCGAGTGGAAGCGTGGCACCAGCTGGAACGTGTTGGTTCACTTTTTGCTGTTCGTAGGGATCGCAATTCCGCTGGGAATATCGATCGGCTTTATTGCGTATGATCCATCGGTCGTGCGGCTGGGTTCGCTGCCGGTGGCTGCGATCGGCATTACATTTTTTACGGCATGGCCCGAGGAATTTCTATTTCGCAGCGTATTGCAGAATCTATTTTCGAGGACGCTGAAGAATCGATGGGCGGGGCTTGCGGTGGCGTCGGTCGTCTTTGGCCTTTCGCACATTCTTCATGCGCCGTTCCCGAACTGGAAGTACGTACTACTGGCGACGATTGCGGGATTCTTCTATGGACACGCGTGGATGAAAAGTGGCTCGCTTCTGCCAGGCGCGCTAGTTCACGCGCTGGTGGATATTTCCTGGCATCTTCTGTTTCGCTGACCCTACCGGACAACACCTGAAAGCGGACTCGAAGCTGTGGCGTAAAGCTTTTTCTCGATGCGGCCGGCGAGAAACGCTTTGCGGCCCGCTTCGACGGCCGCGCCCATCGCTTCAGCCATGAGGACCGAATCCTGGGCGCCGGCGATCGCGGTGTTCATCAAGACGCCGTCAGCGCCCAATTCCATCGCGAGCGCCGCATCGGAAGCTGTGCCGACGCCCGCGTCAACGATGAGAGGAACTTCGGTGATGCGTTCACGCAAAATACGCAGATTCGTGACGTTCTGGATCCCCATGCCCGAGCCGATGGGCGCGCCGAGCGGCATAACGGCTGACGCGCCGGCGTCAATCAACTTTCGCGCGACGATAAGATCGTCATTCGTATACGGCAGAACGACGAAGCCTTCCTTGACGAGCGTCCGAGTGGCGCTGAGGAGCGCTTCGGTGTCGGGGAGAAGCGTTTGCTCGTCACCGATTACTTCGAGCTTCACCCATTCCGAAAGGCCCACCTCGCGTCCGAGACGCGCCGTGCGCACGGCCTCGTCGGCTGAGTAACAGCCCGCGGTGTTCGGCAGGATGAAGAAATTCTTGCGGTCGATGTAATCGAGAAGCGATTCCTTGGTTTTGTCCGTCAGGTTCACGCGACGCACGGCGACGGTGACCATGTCTGCGCCGGAAGCCTGGTGAGCGCGCGCCATTTCCGGGAAGTTGCGATATTTCCCAGTGCCTACAATGAGGCGCGAGTGAAACTGGCGCCCAGCGATTACGAGTTGGTCGGTCATATGATTCCTTCCCCGTGAACATTGTACCTCCGCCGCATTCATTGATGCACGACCCTGACGGGCTGAGGCAAAGCGAGCTACGCGAGGTGATGTGGTCGGGGCTCTTCGACGTCGGCGTAGAGACGGGCGATCACGTCCTGGTAACGCCGCTCGATGACGCGGCGCTTCATTTTCATCGTGTATGTCAGTTCACCATTGGCGAAGGTGAAGTCCTGCTCGACTAGCGCGAAGCGCTTGGGCTTTTCGTATTGCGCGAGCGGAGCGGTAAGGCGTTCGATTTCGCCCGAAAGAAGATCGCGCACCCAGGGATCGGCTGTCATCTGCGCGGAAGTAGCAAAATCGTGGCCAGCCTTCCGCCCGGCGGCCTCGATATTTGCGAAGTTCGGGACGATGAGGGCGGAGACGAACTTCCGCGTGTCGCCGACGACGATGGCGTTGGTGATGAATGGCGAGGTCTTGAGCGTGTTCTCGATCGGGGCAGGAGCGATGAATTTTCCCGCAGCCGTTTTCAGGAGCTCTTTTTTGCGGTCGGTAATAATCAGATAACCCTCATCGTCGAGGCGTCCGATATCGCCGGTGCGAAACCAGCCATCGGGAGTGAAGACCTCGCGGGTTGCATCGGGCTTGTGGTAGTAGCCCTGCATAACATTGGGGCCCTTGACGAGAATCTCTCCATCGTCCGCGATCTTCACTTGCACGTGGGGAATCGGGCGGCCGACGGTACCGATTTTGTTTGCAGCAACAGTATTGGCGGTGACGACAGGCGATGTTTCAGTGAGTCCGTAGCCTTGGTGAATCGCGATACCAACCGACCAGAAAAATTCTGCGAGTTCGGGAGCGAGGGGCGCGCCGCCCGCAGAGAATCTTTGGGTACCACCGCCAAGTCCTTCCCGAATTTTCGAGAAGACCAGCGCGTCTGCGATGCCCCACTGCAATTTCAACCCCGTTGACGCGCTTTTTCCGTACGCTCGCCAGGGAACGGATTTTTGCGCCACGCGAAGCGCCCAGTCGAAAATGCTGCGCTTGATACCCGATTCGCGATGGCCTCTCTCGAGAATGTTGGCGTAAATCTTTTCAAAGAACCGCGGAACTGCTGCCGCAAGGGTGGGGTGCACTTCGAGCAGCGCCTGCGGAACGTCTTCGATGCGCTCGACATAGGCAATCGAAACTCCGTTGCACATGTAGCTATAGGCGGCGGTGCGTTCGTAAACGTGCGCAAGGGGCAAGAACTCGAGGGCAATATCGGTGGGGAGCAATTGATGGCCGGTGGCGCTGTCGGCTGCATTCGAACTGAGATTTGAATGTGTGAGCATAACGCCCTTGGGCTCGCCGGTGGTGCCCGAGGTGTAAATGATCGTGGCGAGATTGTCGCCAGTGAGTTCTGCGGCGCGGCGGCGGTATTCGGCGACGTCTGCGTCCGTGGCGGCCGCGATCAGCGTTTCGTACCGAAGGATATCGACGCCCAGATCGGCAGATGACGCGGAGGAAATCACGTGCTCGAGAATTGGAACGCGCGCGCGGCACTCTGAAATTTTTTTTACTTGAGACGCCCCCGCTGTGAACAAGACGCGCGCGCCCGAATCGTTCAGGATGTAGACGAGATGATCGTGCGATTCGTTGAAATAGATAGGGACGTTAACCGCGCCGAGTCCCTGGATCGCGAAATCCGCGACATGCCACTCGGGGCAGTTGGGCGCGAACAGGCCCACGCGGTCGCCTGCTTTGACGCCAAGCTCGGCGAGCGCCTTTGAAAGCCCCGCGATGCGGCGAAGCATTTCCTGCGCTGATATGGCATGCCAACCGGCCGGTGTGCGGTACATCTGGGCGCGCGGATTGGCGAAACGATCCATGGCGTCGAGGAAAAGTTTTGTGAGGGCCGGATACTCGTTCGCCATTTCTCCAACTTTAGCGTATGGGCGAGCGCCGCGCAACGCGGCTCTACAAACGCTTGCCTGGGTGAGATAAGATGCCGACGGAGGCATTTTTATGGCGAAGCTCTCCACCGAAGACGTGACTGGCTACCAACCGATGCGCGCGGCGCGCGGGACTGCGCTTAGCTGCAAAGGCTGGCAGCAGGAAGCCGCGCTGCGCATGCTGATGAACAATCTGGATCCAGAGGTTGCGGAGAAACCGGAGGATTTGATCGTTTACGGCGGGCGAGGCAAAGCGGCGCGCAATTGGAAATGTTTTCAGGCGATTGTGGAGTCGCTGAAATCACTCGAAAACGACGAAACGTTGCTAGTGCAGTCGGGTAAGCCGGTGGGAATTTTCCGCACGCACTCGTACGCGCCGCGCGTCCTGATCGCAAATTCGAATCTGGTGGGACATTGGAGCGACTGGAAACACTTCGACGAACTGGATCGCGCCGGGTTGATGATGTATGGCCAGATGACCGCGGGGAGCTGGATTTACATCGGGTCGCAGGGGATCCTTCAGGGCACGTACGAAACGTTTGCGGCAGCGGGGCGGAAACATTTCCACACCGCGGACCTGGCCGGAAAGCTTGTCACGAGCGGCGGCATGGGAGGGATGGGAGGCGCGCAGCCATTGGCGGCGACGCTGAATGGCGCTGCGTTTTTGGGAATCGACGTGGATCCGGAGCGCATCAAGAGGCGCGTGAAGACCGGCTACTGCGACGTGATGGTGAACGATCTCGACGAAGCCTTGCGCATTCTAAAAAACGCAGTGCGGAAGCGCGAAGCCACGTCCGTGGGGCTCGTGGGCAATTGCGCCGACGTGATTCCAGAGCTTGCACGGCGTGGCGTGGTTCCGGATCTACTCACCGATCAAACCAGCGCGCACGATCCGATCGGCGGCTACATTCCGCAGGGGCTTGACGTGGCGCAAGCGGCGGCTCTGCGCGAGAGCGATCCGGAGACATACCGCAAGCGCTCGCTTGAATCGATCGCGAAACACGTGGAAGGAATGCTCGCGTTGCAAGAACTGGGCTCCGTGACATTTGACTACGGAAATAACATCCGAACGTTTGCCTTCGAGCAAGGGGTGAAGAACGCGTACAACTTTCCGGGGTTCGTGCCCGCGTACATCCGCCCGCTTTTCTGCGAGGGCCGCGGACCTTTTCGTTGGGCGGCGTTATCGGGCGAGCCTTCGGACATTCATCGCACCGACCAGCTCGTGCTGGACATGTTTCCGCACGACGAGATTCTCTCGCGCTGGATCAAGCTTGCGCAAAAGCGGGTGCGATTCCAAGGGCTGCCAGCGCGAATCTGCTGGCTTGGATACGGCGAACGCGCCAAGTTTGGGCTGGCGCTGAATGATTTAGTGGCGCGCGGAGAATTGAAAGCGCCGATCGTGATCGGGCGCGACCATTTGGATTGCGGCTCGGTCGCGTCACCATTTCGTGAGACAGAGAAAATGCGCGATGGTTCGGATGCCGTGGCCGATTGGCCACTGCTGAATGCCCTGCTGAATACAGCGAGTGGAGCGAGTTGGGTTTCGATTCACAACGGAGGCGGCGTTGGGATTGGTTACTCGTTGCATGCAGGGCAAGTGACCGTGGCTGACGGAACGAAGGAAATGGCGGGGCGCATCGAGCGCGTGCTGACGAACGACCCGGGCATCGGCGTCGCGAGGCATGCAGATGCCGGATATTCCGAAGCCATCGATTTCGCGCGAAAATCCGCCGTCAAGATACCCATGCTCTAATTCTGCGTCATACGACCACGGACTCGCATTCAATCCGATAGCGCAAATCGTGCGACGCTTGGCAAGGAGAAATCATGATCGTCATCACCGGAGCAACAGGACACACGGGAAGGCCGGCAGCGGAAGCGTTGCTTGCGAAAGGCGAGAAGGTTCGAGTGGTCGGGCGCGATGCGAAAAAACTCGAGCCTCTCGTACAAAAGGGCGCGGAGGCCTTTGTCGGCCACGTCGAAGATGCCGCGTCAATGACGAAAGCGTTCGAAGGGGCTACCGTCATCTATCTCGTGGTTCCCGAGGATATCTCACAGCAGGACTTGCGCGCCCATCAGGAACGCGTTTCCGATTCCTACGCGGCAGCACTCGCCAAAGCGCAGGCTCCGTATGTCGTCACCCTAAGCAGTATTGGGGCCCAGCACGCTGAGAAGACGGGGCCCATCGTCGGCCTGCACAATATGGAAGAAAAACTCAATCGAATCGTGGGCCTCAACGTACTCCATCTGCGTCCGGGTTATTTTATGGAGAATCTCTTGATGAGTATTGCGCCATTGCGCTCGATGGGGACCCTTCCAGGCGGTTTGACAAGCGATCTGTCAATGCCGTGGATTCCTACGAAGGATATCGGAGCTTACGCTGCCACTCGGCTTGCGGCCCGCGATTTTTCTGGCAGTGCCACGCAGGAACTTCATGGACAGCGCGACGTGTCAATGAAAGAGGCTGCGTCGATTATCGGGAAGGCAATCGGAAAGCCTAATCTAGGATACATGCAAGTTCCGTTCATGATGCTTGAGTCGGCGCTCGTTCAGATGGGATTGCCCAAAAACACTGCGGCATTATTAATTGAAATGTGGAAAGGCGCCAATGCGGGCTTGATCGCACCTGAGGAGCAGCGCTCAGCGAAGAACACGACGCCCACAACGCTTGAATCTTTTGCCGCTGACGTGTTCGCCCCGGCCTACGCTGCAAAGACCGCTGGCGCCTGATGTGTGACGGCTAGCGAACGCAGCCGCAGAGCTGCCAGTAGGTTTTTGTCAGATGTCGCGTTAGTATCGAAGCGCCCTGCCGTGCCTGACTGGCTGATTACCGGCTGTTCCCAGCTTTTGACCCTGTGCGGGCCCGTGCCGCGACGCGGACGAGCGCTTGCGGAATTGGGAATTATTCGTGATGGCGCATTGCTGGTTCACGACGACCGGATCGTTGCCGTGGGAACGCGGCGACGGCTCGAAAGCACCCGACGATCCCGCCGCGCGGAGAAGGTGGATCTCGGCGGCCGAGTCGTGCTTCCCGGATTTGTCGATTCCCACACGCATCTGATATTCCCCGCGAGCCGGGCAGCAGAATACGAGCAACGCATCTCCGGAGCCACCTACGAGGAAATTGCGAAGAGCGGTGGCGGAATTCGCTCGAGCGTTCAAGGTCTGCGCCGCGCGCCGGTGAAAGAGCTGAAGCTACGTGCGATCGCAAACCTGCAACAGTTCGCGTCGCATGGAACCACGACGATTGAGGCAAAGAGCGGGTACGGCCTCGATTGGAAGAGCGAGCTTAAGATCCTGAACATCCTCTACGAACTGCATCAGGAGCAACCGATCGATATCGCCTCGACTTTTCTGGGGGCCCACGTGGTGCCGCCGGAATATAAAGGCCGGGCGGATGCGTATGTAGATCTCCTGGCGAAAAAGTGGATTCCAAATGTGGCGATGGCGGGACTTGCTGAATTTTGCGACGTGTTCTGCGACCGAGGCGCGTTTACAGTTCCGCAGGCACGCAGGATCTTAATGGCGGGTCGCGCTTGCGGGCTGGTGCCGCGGCTTCATGCGGAGCAACTTGCGCGCATTGGCGCGGCGCGGCTGGCCATCGAAATGCAGGCGGCGAGCGCCGATCACCTGGAAAAGATCGACGCCGGGGACATTCACGCACTAGCGGTTTCAAATGTTGTGTGCACGTTGCTTCCCGGATGCTGCTTCCACTTGGGGCTGGCACGATACGGCCCGGCGCGCGGGCTGATCGATGCCGGAGCCATTCTCGGCGTTGCGACCGATTTCAACCCCGGCACGAGTCCCACCGTGAGCATGCCGATGATCCTGTCGCTCGCGTGCACGCAAATGCGCATGACTCCGGCCGAAGCCATTTCGGCCGCGACGATCAATCCCGCCTACTCGCTGAGGCAACACGACCGGGTCGGATCGCTCGAGGTTGGCAAGTATGCTGACATAGCCGCGTTTGACGTGGCCGATTACCGCGAAATTCCGTATTATTTTGGTGTGAATCTTTGCAGCTTGACGATGAAACGCGGCACCGTCATTCATTCAAGCAACTAGCGACTCCATGAAACGACTCGTTGAGTGTGTTCCGAATTTCTCCGAAGGCCGCGACGCGGCTAAAGTTGACGCGATTGTCGCAGCGATGCGCGAAGTGCCCGGGGTGTTCCTGCTCGATCGTGAGAGCGACGCGGACCATAACCGCAGCGTCGTGACGCTGGCTGGGGAACCCGAAGCGGTGGCCGAAGCGGCTGTGCGCGGCGCGGGAAAAGCGGCAGAGCTCATTGACCTAACCAAGCATTCCGGCGCGCATCCGCGAATGGGCGCAACCGACGTGGTCCCATTCATTCCGATCGAAGGCGTGACGATTGAGGATTGCGTGCTGCTCGCAAAGAAAGTAGGCCGCGAAATTTGGGAGCGCTATCGCATTCCCGTTTATTTTTATGAGGCGGCGGCGCAGCGCCCTGAGCGCACGAACCTTGAAAACATCCGCAAAGGGCAATTCGAAGGACTGCGCGAGGAAGTGCTGCGCAATCCCGACCGCGCTCCGGACGTCGGCGAGCCGCGGCTACACGCAACCGCCGGCGCGATCGTGGTAGGCGCGCGCAAGCCGCTCATTGCCTACAACATCAACTTGAACACGCCGGACCTCGAAATCGCCAAGCGTATCGGCAAGAATATTCGCTATTCGAACGGCGGCTTGCGGTATGTGAAGGCAATGGGAGTAGACCTGCGCGCGCGAAATCTCGCGCAGGTGTCGATCAATCTGACCGACTTCGAACAGACGCCGATCCATCGTGTCTTTGAAATGGTGAAGCGCGAAGCGGAGCGCTACGGAGTTTCGATCGTCGGCAGTGAGATTGTCGGGCTGATTCCAAAGCGCGCGATCGAGTTAACCGCGGACTTCTACCTGCAGCTCGAGAACTTTTCGCCCTCCCAGGTGTTAGAGAACCGACTGGAGGCTTCCCTCGGCGGGGCGGCTTCGGAAGGCCCAGGCAAGCTTGCGGCCATGGCGCAACCGTTCCTCGACGCGGTGGCGCAGCCTACGGCAGCGCCGGGAGGAGGCTCCGCCTCCGCACTCGCGGGTGCGCTTGGGGCAAGCCTGGGTCAGATGGTAGCGGGGCTTTCGCGCAAGAAAAAGTCGCAAGCAGCATTCGTCGAGCAACTCAGCGAGGCGGTATCGGAATTTCATGCTGCGTCTCGCGCGCTGGGCGAAGCGATCGATCGCGACGCAGCCTCGTTCGAATCCGTGATGGCTGCATACAAGCTGCCGCAAGCCACGCCCGATGAGCAAGGGAAGCGGGACGAGTCAATCCAGCACGCGCTGCAGGGTGCGGCGAAAGTTCCGCTTGAGGTCGCGCGCAAGGCCGTTGACGTATTCGAACGGCTCGGGCAACTGGAACCGATGTCGAGCGCGTCTATGTTGTCAGACCTTCGCGTGGGGCGCTTGATGGCCGCAGCCGCGGTTCGAGGCGCGCTCGAAAACGTGGCCATCAATTTGGAATCGATCACGGACGCGAATTTCGCTGAACGTGCGCGCTCCGAATGCGCAAGCCTTCTAGCCCGTGTGACTGAAGGCGAGCCCGTCGTCCGCCGATAGTAATGGATGTGACTGGAAGTGCTCTGAGGGGAAAAAAGTGAGACAGCCTAACACTCGTTTGCTCGTAGCAGCATTGGTCGCGGTTGTAGCGATGGCCACAACTTTCGCTGCGATTCCGCCCCGCAGTTCCGCCGGATCGCTCAGCACCGGAATCATCGGGATGTTTCCGAAACAGGTGGGCGAGTTTGCCTATGCCGATTTAAAATCGGCGCGAAAGTTCGCCTGGTTTCCAAAGCTTCGCGAGCAGCTGTTGCCCAGCAAGTTCCGCCAGTTCGAACAGTTCCTTACGTCGGCCGGCGTCGATCCGAACACACAGGTGGAAGAGCTCGCATGGGGCGGATTGCCTGTTTCGAAGAGTGGCGGTGAAGATGTAGTCGGCGTAGCACTCGGAGCGTTCGATCCGTCTTCCACCGAAGCGCGATTCAAATCGCAGAAACTACCGGTCATCGACTTCCACGGTTTCCATATGTACGCATATGGCAGCGGAAGCGGCGCAGGAGACATTCTTTTCACATTCCTCGACAGCAACACGGCCGCTTTCGGCCACCGCTCGGCGCTCGAACAATTGATTGACGTCCGGATGGGCGGCGCTCAAAGCCTGCTGACGAACGATCAACTCTTTCCGCTCATCAACGAAGTGAATGGCAGCGGCATCGTCTGGGCCGTGCTCGATAAAAACTACACGCACCTTGCGATGCAGCAGCTACTTCCCGAGACCAGCCAGTTCCCGCAGGCAGCCGCCATCGTCGATCGGCTAAAGGCCATGACGATTAACGTGGACGCGGATAGCGGAGTGAATGCAAAGTTCCAAGCCGTGTGCAATTCCACAGACGACGCCAATCTTCTCGGAGCAGCGTTCCAGGCGGGATTGATGTACAAGCGTTACCAGACGGCGCAGACGAACCCCGACTTGGCCAGAGTGCTTGATGGAGTGAGCGTGGTGCCAGCCGGCGACCGGTTAAAAGTGGAAGCACCGGTGAGCGAATCCCAGCTTGGCGCATTGATTAGCAGCAAGGCTTTCGCCGTTCCGATGTGATGAACGGGAAGCGAATTGCTCGGGCAGCGTAACTCGGAGCGTATGCTGCCGCAGGCCGGGTAGGAACCTAGGCGTTGGCCTTTCGTCCGTCACGATACTTGATGAGCGTCATGCGGGAACGGCCTTCGTGGGTGTCGTACTGCACGCGGTCCACGCGTGTATCCTGCAGCGAATGGCTTATTCCAGCCGCTACTCCTTCTTTCAAGCCACCTACAAACGAGTCGAGACCGGCGGTCGGTGTAGCTTCGCCGGAGTGCTCGATCGTCACTTGAACGCGATCCGGAAAATCTTCGACGACCATGCGAAGATCTCGGTTGTCGCTGCCGTCGTTCCCCAGTAGTGGAAAGGTTTCGCGGCAGGCGTCCACCGCAGCTTCGGCAAATGCTTGCTGCGCTTCGCGAGGAAGTCCAGCGCGATGCGCGGAATGCGAAACGATTGCACCAACGGCAATCAGCAAGCGCGGGTCGTTTTGTACCTTTAATTCGGTTCGAGCCGGATCAGTGGTCACTTGTCTCCACGACGCGCACGTCGCATGCCTCGCGGCAGTCCGGACAATAGTACAGCCCATCGACGCAAAGCCGAATGTTGTATTGCGACTGGCAGAAGCAGCAGAATTTCTCGCACGTGCATTGCGTCTCCGGCTTGTCGCATTGTGAGCAAAGGACTGTCACTGTGGTGGAATCTCCGCCAAGCTAGGTGATTCGGTCAGCTAATAATACTAGGATAGTCGCGTACGGGCGACAAGCTGCTTCCCTCATGGAATTGCGGGGAACGAGACAATGCTTTTTCGCGAAATACTCAAAAGTTCGCTCCGCATCACGTGGACCCGGTTTCTTGACACCCCGGTATGCGCATGCTACGTTGGTTTTCCTGTCTCTATGACGAGAAATCCTCTGTGACGACACCGGCCACTGCGGAACTGCGCAAGACAGCATTAAATTCCGTTCATCGGCGTCTCGGCGCGAAAATGGTGAACTTCGGCGGTTGGGATATGCCGCTCGAGTATTCCGGGATTCTGGCCGAGCACGAAGCCGTTCGGACGCGCGCGGGATTGTTCGACGTTAGCCACATGGGCGAGATCGAAATCCGCGGTTCCGCAGCTATCGAGCTTGTCCAGCGAGTCAGTTGCAACAACGCAGCGAAATTGGTGCTTGGTCAGGCGCATTACTCCGGTTTGATGACGGACCGAGGTACGTTCGTCGATGACTTGCTCGTCCACAAGCTCTCCGATACTCATTATCTTTTGTGTGTGAATGCGAGCAATCAGGATCACGATTACGACCACATCGTCGCGAACAACGAATTCGACGCGAAAGTGGAGAACGCCGGCCCGCGCTACTCGCAGCTCGCCATCCAGGGCCCGCGCGCGAAGGAAATTCTCCAGCGCCTGACACCAGTCCCGCTCGATCCGATCCGCTACTATTATTTCGCCAACGGCAAGGTAGACGGCGTCGAGTGTCTGATCGCGCGGACTGGGTACACCGGTGAGGACGGTTTCGAAATTTACTTCGATCCCGCTCATTCTGAGAAGGTTTGGGCCGATTTGATGCAAGCGGGCGAATCCGCGGGCATACTGCCGTGCGGTCTCGGCGCCCGGAACACCTTGCGAATGGAAGCAGGCATGTGCCTCTACGGGCATGAGATCGACGATACGACCACTCCACTCGAAGCGGGGCTCGGATGGATCTGCAAGCTCGACAAAGGGCCTTTCCTCGGCAGCGACGTTCTCAATGAACAGAAAAGATGCGGCATCGATCGCCGCCTTGTGGGTTTCGAAATGCTCGACAAGCGAATCGCGCGCGATGGCTATCCTGTTCTGATTGACGGGCGAGAGGCTGGTCGCGTAACGAGCGGCGGGCCGGCTCCCTTCCTGAAGAAAAATATCGGCATGGCTTACGTTCCGTCGCCGACGGGGCCGGTGGGAACGAATCTTGAGATCAGCATCCGCGGACAGGCAGCGGCGGCGAGGATCGTCGCACTGCCGTTTTATAAGCGACTTCACTAGCGGGCGAGCATCAAAACGGAGACAAGTCAGGAGCGAGCATGTACCCGAAGGACTACCGCTACACGAAAGAGCATGAGTGGATTAAGGTAGACGGCGCAATCGGCACCGTCGGTATCACCGACTATGCGCAGCACGAATTGGGCGATGTTGTGTTCGTCGAGCTGCCCAAAGTGGGCGCTCAGCTGAAAGCGGGACAATCTCTCGGCACTGTGGAGTCGGTGAAAGCCGTGAGCGAAATTTTTACGCCTGTGAGCGGAGAAGTGACGGAGACGAACCCCACTCTGTCTGATGCGCCAGAGAAAATCAATTCAGACCCTCACGGTTCGGCATGGCTCGTCAAGATTCGGCTGGCGGATGCTAAAGAACCCGCGTCGCTGATGGATGCCGCTGCTTACGAAGCTTATATCGCCGATAAGGCGAAGGATTACTAAGACTGATGCGTTACCTCCCTAAGAGTCCTTCGGAGCGCCAGGAAATGCTCGCAGCGATTGGCGTGCGATCTGCCGAGGATTTGTTTCAGTCGATTCCCGAAAAATTCCGGTTGCGCGGGCCGCTTCCCTTGCCCGGTCCGCTTTCAGAGGCGGAGATCGTTCAGTATTTTCAGGAGCGAGCGGCGGAGAATGCGAAAGGTTTTACGTCGTTCCTGGGCGCGGGCGTCTATCAGCATCTGCGCTCCGTCGTCACCGATGCGCTGGTGCAGCGCGGCGAATTCCTCACTTCGTATACTCCTTACCAGGCGGAGTTCGCGCAGGGCACATTGACTGCGATTTTCGAATTTCAAACTTTGATGGCGCAATTGACCGGGCAGGAAGTGGCGAACGCCTCGATGTATGACGGCTCAACAGCGATGACGGAAGCGGCGTTGATGGCCGAACGGATCACCGACCGGCATCGGGTGCTCGTTGCGCGTAGCGTGCATCCCGAATACCGGCAAGTGCTGGCCACCTACGCGCGCAACCTGGGGCTCGAAATCGAAGAAATCGGCTACACGCAATCCGGCCAGGTGGAACGTGCCGTGCTAACTTCTGAAAAACTCGCCGACGCAGCTGCGGTGATCGTGCAGTCGCCGAACTTCTTCGGTGTGCTCGAAGAATTGCCCGGGCTTGCCGACGCAGCACATGCAGCGGGAGCATTGCTAGTGGCTTGCATTGCCGAACCAGTCTCGCTTGGCATCATCCGGCCGCCTGCGGAGGCGGACATCGTGGCGATGGAAGGCCAAGCCTTTGGCGTGTCGCCGAGCTTTGGCGGTCCGTACGTCGGCGTGATCGCGACGCGAGACAAATTCGTGCGGCAGATGCCCGGACGTCTCGCCGGCCAGACGACCGACGCGGCCGGGCGGCGCGGGTTCGTGCTGACGCTCGCCACGCGCGAACAACACATTCGCCGCGAGAAAGCCACGTCCAACATCTGCACGAATGAGGCGCTTTACGCGCTCGTGGCGACGATTCATCTCTGCCTGATGGGCAAGGAAGGTCTCCGCGAAGTTGCTTCGCAGAATCTCGCGAAAGCCCGGTTTGCACAGGCGGAACTCGAAAAAATCCCGGGCGTACGGCGCGTCTTCTCCGGCCCAACGTTTAACGAGTTCACGCTCGAATTTCCGCGTTCCGTGAAGATGATTAATTCGGCGCTCTTGCGCGAAAGAATCATTGGGCCGTTCGCGCTTGGAACACAGTATGCGGAACTGACAAAGCGCGCTCTGATCTGCGTCACGGAAACAATGCCGCGCGCGGAAATCGAGCGCTTCGCCGCCGCTACGCGTAGAATTCTCGAGACCCCGGTCTAAGGAGCTGCTGGCTTGAGTTCGAAGTCTACAGAAATCGAAACGGCCGCGGCGATCAAGAAGGTCCGCCCGCACCCGAACCAGAACGAGGGGCTGATTTTCGAGAAATCTGCGCCCGGCAAGCGCGGGATGGAGTTTCCGCCGCTCGACGTTCCTGCGATCGATCCCGCCGTGGCGCTCGGCTGCGAGTTCACGCGCCAGTCCATTGAGGGCTTCCCCGAAGTCAGCGAGATTGAAGTGATCCGGCATTTTACGCGGCTTTCCTCCTGGAATTACGCGATCGACCTCGGCATGTATCCGCTCGGCTCGTGCACCATGAAATACAACCCTCGGGTAAATGAATTTGTCGCGCGGCTCGACGGGCTTGCGAGCGAGCATCCGCAGCAGCCGGCAGAAGTTTCCCAAGGCTGCCTGCGTATTCTCTGGGATTTGCAGAATTGTCTGCTCGCGATCACCGGCATGAACGCCGCGACGCTGCAGCCTGCGGCCGGAGCTCAGGGTGAACTTACCGGGTTGCTGATGATTCGTGCGTATCTCGCGGGCCGAGGGAATGCGCGCAGGAAAGTTCTGATTCCCGATTCGGCGCATGGAACGAATCCGGCGTCCGTCGTGATCGCCGGTTACGAAGTGCAGAATATCCGTTCCAACGCCCGCGGCCAGATCGACACCGACCACCTTCGCGAATTCGTTACTGAAGATGTGGCTGCGCTGATGTTGACGAACCCGAGCACCCTGGGCGTATTCGAAGAGCGCATCGCGGAGATTGCCGAGATTCTGCACGAAAAAGGCGCGCTGCTTTACATGGATGGCGCGAACATGAACGCGCTCGCCGGTGTGACTCGCCCGGGCGATTTCGGCGTCGACGTGATGCATTTGAACCTGCACAAGACCTTCTCGACACCGCACGGTGGCGGCGGGCCGGGCTCGGGTCCCGTGATGGTAAAGAAGATTCTCGAGCCTTTTCTTCCCGTGCCGGTCGTGGTGAAGAAAGAGAATGGACAGTTCGCGCTCGAGCAAAATCGTCCGCAATCGGTTGGACGGGTGCGAGCGTATTGCGGGAATTTCGGCGTTCTGCTTCGTGCACTCGCTTATACGCTCGCTTACGGCCCGGGGATTCGACAAGCCACCGAAGACGCTGTCGTGAACGCCAACTACATCCGCAAGAATCTCGAAGGGTATTTCGATCTTCCCTACAATCTGCCTTCGATGCACGAGGTGGTATTCAGCGACGCGCGGCAAAAGAAGCGCGGCGTAAACACAATGGATATCGCCAAGCGCCTGATCGACTACGGCTTTCATCCTTACACGACTGCGTTCCCCCTCATCGTCCCCGGCGCGATGATGATCGAACCGACCGAATCCGAATCGAAGGAAGAGTGCGATCTGTTTATCGACGCGATGCGCTCGATTGCCGCGGAGGCGGAAGAAAATCCGGACCTCGTGAAAACCGCGCCGCATTCCACGCGCGTCGGACGGCTGGACGAGGTGGCCGCGGCTCGAAAGCCGATACTTCGCTGGAAACCATGAACGTGCCGCGCCAACGCGCTGAGGAAGCCTGCTAATGACGCCTGAACAGGCCGCGTTTCTATTGACTGTGCAACTCCCAGTCGTGAGAAACGAATCGGCGATCACCGCCCGCGTCTTCAAGGCGGTTCCGGAAGGCAAAGATTCTTATCGACCGCATCCAAACAGCCGCAGCGCCCTCGAACTCGTCTGGCACATCGCGAGTGTCGACCTCTGGTTCCTCGATGGTTTTATAGCCGGAAATTTCGCGATGGAAGACGACAGTATGCCAGCGGACTTCTCGAGTTCCGGCGACATCATCGCCTGGTACGAAGACGAAATCGGCCCTAAGCTCGACAAAGTCGCGAAGTTACCGGCAGAATTCTGGGCCACTCCTCTGCCCTTCTTTGGAATCTACAATCATCCTGCCGTTACCTATTTGCAGTTCATGCTTCTGCACACGGCGCACCATCGCGGGCAACTTTGCGCGTACCTGCGTTCGATGGGAGGGAAGGTGCCAAGCGTCTACGGTGGCAGCTTTGACGAGCCCATGGAATCCCCTGCATCGAAGTAGGCGGCGCCTTCGTTCTAACCAAACAGATCATGCGTCGCAAACGGTATCGTGCTATGCATCGGTGTGGCTGGGCGCAAGAGAAAAGCGGAACAGCTTCGCGAGAAAAGCAAACCGCGGCGTGCGCTGCACAGATGCCTGCGGCGCACGCCGCGAAAATACTGGTTTATCGGGGTTACGACTTACTTTTGTCGTTCTTCGCTTTCTCTACCGGAATCGTTCGATTGTTTGAAGGCGTCAGCTTTTTCGCCGCGCCGACGTCCGCAGCAGCCGTGGCTGCTGGAAACATCGGAACCGGGAGTCCGTCGGAATGAGCGGCAGCCGCTTCGGCCATGGTTTCAGGCACGGGCGACGCAACCGGCACCAACGCCCCTTCTGCCTCCTTCGAAAAGCGCAGCGCTTGTTCCGTTCCATCCCAATCGATTGAGATAACGTCGCCCAGGCTAACTTGTTCCGTCGCCAGAAGGCTCGCCAGCGGATAGACGACGTGACGCTCGATCGCTCGCTTCAAATGGCGCGCGCCATACTTCAGATCGGTTCCTTCCTTCAGCAGAAACTCACGAGCTTGCTGAGTGACGCGGAACAGGAAACGTCCCTTCGCCGTCTCGAGCACTCGCTGCTGAACCATCCCGAGTTCGATTTCCAGAATCTGTTCCAGTTGCTCGGACCGCAGCGGATGGAACACGATCGTCTTGTCGATCCGGTTCATGAATTCCGGCGCGAATTTCCGCTTCGCTGCTTCCGCCGCGGTCTTCTCGACTTTTTCGTCCAGGCGTGGCTTCGAATCGGCCGGAACCGTCGGCGCAAATCCCATCCCGCCCGTCATCAGTTCCGTGATCTCACCGCCGCCCAGGTTCGACGTCAAGAAAATCATCGTCTGCGACAAATCCACCCGCCGGTTATCTCCCAGCGTCAGCGTAGCCTTGTCGAGAATGCCCAGCAGCAACTGCCACAACGCATCCGACGCCTTCTCGATTTCGTCGAACAGCAGGAATGAAATCTTGAGTTTTTCCGTGTGATATTGCGCGAGCGCTTCCTGCGTGATCAGCGGATGCGTCTCCCGGTGTCCCAGGTATCCAGGAGGCGACCCGATCAGTTT
>JBARFX010000004.1:0-35363 GCA_049797655.1 Candidatus Acidiferrales bacterium
GCGGTGGTGCGGTTGGAGGTGGAGGCGGTCCGTTTGGTGGCGGGGGCGGTGGGCGATTTCTGCGGCAACAGGTGAACCGGATTCGGTTTGGATTTTATGACCGGTACGAAAATTCCGCGTTTGACGCGCGGCCTTATTCGATCACCGGCGCCGAGTCGCCGAAAGTGAGTCACTACGACAACCGCTTGGGCGCGAACATCGGCGGTCCGCTGAAGATTCCGCACATCTATGACGGCAGCGACAAAACGTATTTCTTCGTGAACTATCAACACGAGAACGAAATGAGCGCGGTGAATACGTTTTCGACGGTGCCGACTCTGGATGAACGCAACGGGTTGTTCTGCCTGGCCAATGCGGGCGCGTCGACGCTTTTCACCCCGTTCAGCGCGACGCCCACGCCGTTCCCGACGGTGACGGACGCGAATTGCGTCAGCGGCACGGCACAGCAAGTCGGTCCGGTCAACTCATCGGCACAGGGATTGCTGGGGCTCATTCCCATGCCCAACGTGCCGGGAGCCGGCCCGAATCAGGCGCAGAACTATCTTCTGCAAGCGGCAACGCCGCTGAATAGCGACGTGGTCAATCTGCACGTGCTGCACACGGTCAACGCGAAGTTCAACGTGCAGGTGGGCTACAACTACAGCGGTTCGCATTCGAATACGCTCGGGAATTTCGCGCAGGTCGGCGGGACGTCGGCATCGCGTAATCAGAACCTCGATCTGGGACTGACGCAGAACTGGACGCCGAGTTTTGTGAACGACACACACGTGAACTTCAGCCGCAGCCGCATTCAAATCCTGAGCGACAACTCGTTCGTGAACGACATCGCGTCGCTCGTGGGAATTCAGGGAGGTAGCACAGACGCGATCGATTTCGGGTATCCCAATCTTAATTTCACGAGCTTCTCGGGGTTTGGCGATCCTGTGCCGTCGCTCACGCGCAATCAGACGCTTCGTTTTCTCGACACCCTGACGCACGTGCACAAGAAACATACGATGAAGTTTGGCGGCGAGGTCCGGCGGATTCAGCTCAACACGGACACGAATCCAAATCCCCGGGGGCAATTTGCGTTCACGGGATTGCTGACGAGCGAGCTCGCCGGTGGAACTCCCGTTGCGGGCACCGGCAACGATCTGGCGGACTTTCTGCTCGGGAATCCATATTCCGTGTCCGGCAGGTTCGGGATCACGAACGATTATTTCCGGAGCTGGGATTTCATCGGGTTCGCGCAGGACGACTGGCGTGTGAATTCACGTCTTACTATCCAGTACGGCCTGCGCTATGAGGCGGTAACGCCGCCGGTGGAGCTTTTTAATCACATCGCAAACCTCGATCTGAGTCCGCAGATCGTAAACGCGCCGTCGCCCTGTGCTTCCTGCGCCGCGCAAGTGCTGCCAGGAGGGACGGGCCCGTTCAGCGGAACGTATCCGCAGGCGCTCGTTCACGGCGATTACACGAATTGGGCGCCGCGCATCGGAATCGCGTGGCTGCCGCCGATTAAACCGAAAACGGTGGTGCGCGCGGGCTATTCAATTTTCTACAACGAGTCGATCTACAACACGCTGGCAAGCAATTATCTCGCTTATCAGCCGCCGTTTGCGACGTCGCTCTCGCAATTGACGACCGCCGCCGATCCGCTCGTGCTGCAGACGGCGCTCGTGCAGATTCAAAACGCGCCCACGAACCAGATCTTCAATACGACGGCGGTGAATCCGTTCTACCGTGACGGCCGCGCGCAAATATGGACGCTGGGCACGGAAACGACGCTGAGCAAGAACTGGCTGTTCGATCTGACCTATACGGGAACGAAGGGAAGCAATCTCGATATCCTGCGCGCACCGAATCGCGCTCCGCCGGGAACAAGTCCGCTCGATACGCAAGCGCAATTGAAAATTCCCGATGCGGTGAGTTTTCTTAACGACCAATCGGGCGGACACTCGATTTACAACGCACTACAGGTCCGGCTGATCCATCGTTTCACGCACGGACTGATGCTTCAGGGGATTTATACATTCGGGAAGTCGCTGGACAATTCGAGTTCAATCGGTGGAACGTCGCCAACCGTGGTGCAGCAGGACGGAAACTTCGCGGCCGAGTACGGGCTTTCGTCGTTCGATATCCGGCATCAGTTGCGACTCTTTTCAGTGTATGAATTGCCGTTTGGCGAGCGGCATCGCTACGCGACGCACGGCTGGCAGGAGCACCTGCTCGGGAACTGGCGGCTGAACAACATTGTGACGTGGCAGACGGGCACGCCCTTCACGGTGCTGCTGGGTGGAAGCGCGGCCAACAATTCAGGAACGGGTTCGAATTTTTCCGAGCGCGCCGATTTGTGCAGGCTTGACGGCACTTGCGAAGGGGACGCGGGCAATCCGAACTTCGGCGTTTGCGGGGGTTCATCGCTCAATTTCTTCAACACCGGAGCGTTTGCGGTGCCGGCGACCGGAACTTTTGGGAACGAGCGGCGCGGGTCGGTGGAGGGGCCATGCAGCTTCAGTTGGAATGTTTCGCTGGCGAAGGGATTTTTGTTCGGCGGAAGCCGGGAACGGCAGCACCGCATTGAAGCGCGTTGGGAAGTGCAGAACCTGACCAATACGCCCAGGTTCAACGGGCTTGGAACCACGCTCGGCTCCACGATTTTCGGGAGAGTGACGAGCGCTGCTTCGATGCGGACGATGGACGTTATGCTGAGGTTCAATTTCTGATGGGGTACACGGCGAAAGAGATTGTGATCACGACGCTCGCGACGTTGCTGACGATCTGCGCGCTTTCCGTTGGCGCCGGTGCGGCGGCGCAAGCGCAATCGGCGAACCCGCCGGCCTCCAAGGCTGCACCAGCTTCACCTTTGTCAGCTTCGCAAGAAGCTGCTGCGGCGAATCAGAGTTCGGTGATCCACTCGTCTTCGGATTTGGTGCGCATCGACGTGGAGGTAACAGACAATTCGGGAAGGCCAATCAAGGGCCTCACACCGGATCAATTCACGGTGACCGAGGACGGAAAGGCGCAGAAGGTATCAATCTTCACTTTTCAAGACATCGAGAAAATGCAAACGGTGAAGGAAGAGGACGCGAAGCCGATCGTCGTGGCGATCGACGCTCCCAATTCGCCGGCGGCGACAGAAGCCTTGAGCGAGCAAGTACGAGATCACCGCATGCTCGTGCTGTTTTTCGATTTGACTTCGATGCAGACCGACGACATTCAGCGGGCTCGCGACGCAGCGCTGAAGTTCGTCGAGAAGCAGATGACCAGCGCCGATCTCGTGTCGATCGTTGCGTATGCCACGCGGCTTACCGTGTGGGCCGATTTCACGAACGATCGCGCGAGGCTCGAGAAGGCGGTGGGGCGGTTGAGCCCGGACGTAGCCTCGCAGATCGCGGATCTTTCTTATGCAGCGGCGCAGAACGGCGAGTACGACGTCCAGCAGTACACCGGGGCGGCATACACGGCGGATGAAACCGAGTTCAATGCATTCAACACCGATCAAAAACTGCTCGCCGTGCAGGGACTCGTGAATGTGCTCGCTGCGATCCCGGGACGAAAGGCGGTGATCGAATTTACGGGCGGCATCACGCAGACAGGCGAGGAAAATCGCACGGAACTGCGTGCGGCGACGGATGCGGCGAATCGCGCGAACGTTTCGATCTATTCGATCGATGCGCGCGGGCTGTTCGCGGAGGTTCCGGGAGGCGACGCGACGGCGAATGCAGCGACGGGAACGTCGGTGTTTTCGGGCGCGTCGGTGTTTCACCAAATGGATTCACGGCAGGATTCTCGCGACACGCTTGCGACGCTTTCGTCGGACACCGGCGGCCGTGCGTTCTTTGATCTGGGCGATCTGAGTGAGGCATTCCCGAAGATCTTGCAGGAAAATGGCGGCTACTATCTGCTGGGCTACTACCTCAGCGGCAATGTGAAACACGACGGACGATGGCGAAGCGTGCGCGTGAAGGTGAACGCGCCGGGAGCGCACGTCCACTATCGCAATGGCTATTACGCGCCGCGCGATTTCCAGCACCTGCTGAAGGAGGACCGCCAGACTCAGCTCGCCGATGCGATGGGATCGGATCATCCGGTGGTCGAATTGCCGATCGCCGTCGAGACTTCGATGTTTCGCTTGAGCGATGGGCAGACGTACGTTCCGATTGCCGCAAAGATTTCTGCGAGCGCGCTCGATTGGGCGGAAAAGCACGGCCGCAAGGAAGCGGCATTCGATTTTGCGGCGCAGGTGCGTGTGTATCCAAACGGCAGATCAGTCGCCGAACTGCAGGACACCATTCAAGTGCATTTGGACCCGGCGCGATTCCAGCAAATCAATCAAAGCAGCCTTGTATATCAAGGCGGCGTGGTGCTATCACCGGGGAAATATCATTTGAAGTTCCTCGCACGGGAAAATGAGTCGGGCCGGATCGGAACATTCGAGCAGGATATCACCGTGTCGCCGGCGCAGCCCGATCGCATCGTGCTGAGCTCGGTGCTGCTGTCGAGCCAGCTAGTGCCTGTCGATAAATCCGCTGAGGTGGAAACGAAAGCGAAGGGATTACGCGTCAAGAATATAAATTCTCCGCTGGAGATGTCTGGCGAGAAAATCGTGCCGAGCGTTACGCGGTTTTTCACGCAGGGGCAGACGCTGTACGTTTTCTTCCAGGCATATTACCCGGAGAAATCCGGGAAGGCGGATAGGTTCGAGCCGGACACGCTTCGCGCCGCGTTGATTTTCTTCCGGAACGGAATCCAAGTGAACGCGACGCCGCTGGTGTCGCCCGTGCAGGTGGAGCCGAAATCGCGCACAGCATCGTTCCGAATCAGCTTGCCGCTCGCGAAACTGCCGGCCGGGCGCTACACGGCGCAAGCGGTTGTGATCGGGGCAGGGACGCAGCATTCTGCGTTTGGGCGGGCCTATCTCGCAATCGAACGCGCTTCGGCACTACCAACTGTCTCACCAGGGGCGCCTGCAGCTGGGCAAGCCTCACCACCGGCGCCGTAGGCGTTATTTTGCGGGGGCAGTATTTCTTTCAGTCTTGCAAGTGTGGATTAAAAAAAAACCAGGGCCTTGCGTACTCGAGTACGCGAGGCCCTGGGGTATGAATGATGAATCCTCGTTATTGGTATTAATGCTTGTGACTTCCTCCACCACCTCCACCGTGAGAACCACCACCCCCACCGTGCGAGCCGCCGCCTCCATTCCCACCGTGATAACCGCCGTTTGATCCGCCGCGGGACGCGCCTGATGGCGAACCGCCGCGTGGCGTGACGATCGGCTGCCTCATGTTGAGAGGAGGCCGGCTGGCCGAGCCCGGGTAACCGCCGCGCGATGAAGAATTCGGCGGCCCATAACCGCCGCGGCTGCCCGGATATCCCGTGGGACCGCGTGCGTTCGATTGAGTGTTAGGCGTTTGCCGGTTTGTCCCCGGTGACGAAGGAGAGTTGAACGTGTGCCAGCCCGGACGCGCCGAAGAACTGGGAGCTCTGCCACGATTCGCACCAGTGGCCGGCGGAGACGATGCGCGCGACTGCGAATTCGGACGAGTGACCCGGTTGCCATTCATATACGGCTGCGCCGACCGCGCGTTACTTCCAGATCCGCCGCGCTGATTCGATGTTGCTCCTCCGGACGGCCGCGGTGACTGCGTTGCAGCGCGAGCGCCTGATCGAGGCGCAGAATAAAAGCGCTGCGAGCTGGATGACGCGCTGCGAATTGTCGAGGGGCTTGCCGCACGGGTGGACGCGCTGTAGCTGCCCCTGCCTGGCTGAACCGGCATTTTGCCGGAAACCATGCGGGAGTTGCGGAACTCTGACGCGCTGATGGCGGATTGATGTGCCGGCACCGTGCCACGTCCGAAACTCTTGCTGTCCATGGAACTCATTCCCGCGCGGACGTGAGAATTCCGAAACGCTTCGTCGACGTTCGAGAATCCACGATCTCTGCCGCCTCTGAGTGGCGCCCAACCATTATGAAAATTATTGATGGTAGTGTTGTGGACGTTCACCACGTTTACGCGGCCACCGAAGCGTCCATACCAGGGGTGATACCAGTCACCCGGACCGCACGGCAGCCAGCCCACATGGCCGAAGCCAAATCCGACGCCGAACCCAACTCCGAAACCTCCGCCGCCAAAACCGAAGAAGGAAACGTAAGCCGGCGCCCAGATGGGATAGTAGGCGGGATATACCGCAACAGAACCGGGCCACCACGCCCACCCGCCGCCATAAGGCATCCAGCGACCGTAGTGATAAGGCGCCCAGCCCCAGGGTTCATAGGAAACCCAAGTCCAACCGAAGTATGGCTGCCAGACCCAGCGGCCGGCGCGATAGGGCGCCCAGTTTGGGCCGACATTCGGAACCCAAACCCGACCGTAATCTGGAACGGTAACCCAACGCCCGTATGCATCGAGGTCTTGGGAACCGGTGTAGTAGCGATTCGTGTTGTGCCAGCTATCGGCATTCGCGGTGGCGCGGTTGCGATCGTTGTTCCAGTTGTCCCAATCGTCGCGGGCTGGCGCTTGCGAAACTCTGTATTGCGGATTGTCGGTGCCGGCGATCGTGATCATCTGGCCGGCGTCGACGCGCGTGCTGCCCTGCGGCGTGGAGATTTCCGCGGAGCCGCGGCGGATTACCACTTGGGTCTCGGCGTCTGAATTTACGAGAATGCGATATTCGCCATCGCCAGCCAACGGACGAATGGCCGCATTGGGCGTGTCAATTTCCGTGGCAGCTTCTGCGCCGCGATTGACCGTGTAGGTCGTGAGTCCTTCGCCGATTTGAAGTTGAATCTGCGAGCGGGTGAGGTTCGCAATTTTTACCGTCACGCGATCAGACATGCGCAATGTGTCTGCGAAGTCGAGCTGGAGTTCCGCGCGGGATTTGTCGCCGGTCGAGACGCGATCACCTTGCGCGACCGGAGTATTTACGGTGGCAGCCACCCATTCGCCGTTGTCGCCCCGCTGTGTGGAAACATCGCCGCGAATCGAACTGACGCGAGCGACGCCGGGCTGGGCGGCGGTATCTTGCTGCTGTTGCTGCTGGGCCCCGATTGAATCATACGTCTGGTCGGCTGCTTGACTGTTGTCCTGCGGAGTTGCGTCGTCGTCGTCGGACGGCGGTTGCTGCATCTGAATGTCGTCCTGTGGAGGAGGGGAATCCTGCGCGCGAACCGCGCCCGCTGCCATCAGGAAAAGAATTGCTGCCAAGATTGCGAAACGCTTTTTCATGGCCCACCTCCCGGCAGTCTGGCCACCGGGAAAAGTTTGAATCCGCAGTTCGTAATGCAGGGACACTGCCAAAGTGTACGATTCGAGAGGGGTAGGATAAGTCCCTACTCATCAGCGACTTAACGGCGCTTCCCACATTGCACTTGTTGTGAGTGCGATAGCAGCGGTGGTGCATCTCACGCGCTGCTGGTGGTTTTCGGCCAGCGCTACCGAGCGAACGAGGTTGTGCGATACTCGCGGAAACTTGAGGTGCAGCGATGCGCAAAGCGGGGGCCGACAAGAACGGAGTGGTTGAGCTCGTTGCGGCGATTGAGCGGGCGTGGAATTTAGGCGATGTGAAATCGTACGCGCGGCTTTACGCGGAGGATGCCGAGTACCTGACTCGTGCCGGAATTCTGTGGAGTGGCCGGAAAGCGATCGAGCGAGGACATGCGGCGGCGTTTCGCGGGGATTTGAAGGGGAGCACGCTCAAGATTGGAGTGAAGCGTATTCGGATTTTCAAACCGGGAGCCGCAGCGGCGTGGTGCGCGATCGAACTGACCGAAGGCGGCGGAAAGCGTGGGCGGAAAATTCGCGCCGTTACGACATTCGCGCTACGCAAGAATCGCGGTCGCTGGGAGATTGAGGCGGCGCGAACGCGCAAGATTTCGAGCCGGAGGAGATGAGCGGAGAATTTTGACACCACGAAGCTAGTCTTTTTCGGGAGGGTCTGCGACGCCGATTTTCGAGAGGCGGTAACGAAGGGCGTTGCGCGAGAGTCCGAGGGCGCGAGCCGCCTGGCTTTTGTTTCCGTTGGCCTGCCGCAGAGCTTCACGGATCGCATCGTCCTCCCACTGATCGAGCGTCATTCCTGCGGGAAGCACTGCGGCGGAGCCCGCGGCAGCGGTGCGAGGCGACGGAGGGTCGAGATGAATGTCGGCGACATCGAGGGTGGAGCCGGCGGACAGAGTGACTCCGCGCTCGATGATGTTTTCGAGCTCGCGAACGTTTCCCGGCCAGTGAAAATCGAGGAGGAGATTCATCGCGGCAGGCGTGATGCCGCGGATCGACTTGCCGGATTCGCGGGCGAATTTCTCCAGGAAAAAATTGGCGAGAGCGGGGATGTCTTCCTTGTGGTCGCGGAGCGGAGGGATATCGATCGCGACTACGTTCAGGCGGTAGTAAAGATCCTCACGAAACGTGCCTTCCTCGAGGGCGGCGCGGAGATCGCGGTTTGTCGCAGCGATCAAGCGCACGTCCACCTTCAGCGTTTTCGTTCCACCGAGCCGTTCAAACTCGCGCTCCTGCAGGACTCGCAGCAACTTCACTTGAATCGCGGGCGGGACGTCGCCAATTTCATCGAGGAACAGCGTGCCTTTGTCGGCGAGCTCGAATTTTCCCGGTTTGCTGGTGGTGGCGCCCGAGAATGCGCCCTTTTCGTAGCCGAAGAGTTCGCTTTCGAGAAGGTTTTCCGGGATCGCGGTGCTGTTGATTTTGACGAACGGGCCGGCGGAGCGATTGGAGTGCTGGTGAATCGCGCGCGCGATGAGATCTTTGCCGACGCCGCTTTCTCCGCCGAGGAGAACGGTTGAGTTTGTAGGTGCGACGCGCTCGACGAGAGCGAGGACGGCTTGCATTTTTTCGCTGCGGGCGACGATGTTGTCGTACTGATAGCGCTGGCCGAGAGCTTCGCGGAGATTGCGATTTTCTTCGCGCAGCTGATGAGAGGCCAGCTCCTTGCGAATCACGAGAACGAGTTCAGCGAGCGAAAACGGTTTCAGGACGTAATCGCTAGCGCCGATTTTCATTGCCTCGACGGCGGATTCGACCGTTCCGTGGGCGGTCATGATGATGATGGGGACAGCCGCGTTTGCGCGTTTGACCGCTTGCAGGAACTCGAGGCCGCTCATACCGGGTAATTTCAAGTCGGTGACAATGAGATCGAAGGGGGCGCTATTGACGAGTGTAAGGGCAGTTTCGGCATCGGCGACGGTTTGGGCGCGGAAGCCTTCGTCGGCGAGCTGAAGCTCGAGGATACGGCGCATTTTGGGCTCGTCTTCGACGATGAGGATGGAGGGTTTTGCGGCAGTCATTTGTGCGGTTTACAAACTGCCATCCATTTGCGATTAGAAGCCGTGGCGAGCGTTTGTTTTGAATAGCTTACGCGGAATTCTAATCGCGCAGTTGCGATTAGAATTCTGACGGCCAACGACGGGGTGCAAGCCGGCAACGCCGTCAAATCCGCCCGCCTAAAGGCGGACGCGACGAAGGTTCTATTCCCGCTTTCGTTTTGGCGATCCATTCTCACGATTCACGCTCGCATGAGTCAGGGGGAATTTCAAGGGGTAGGTCGCATAAGGATTTATGCCCCGCAGAGAAGAATGTCCACCGGATACCTTTGAAAGATGCGGTCCGTGGTGAGCAACGTCATTTGCTCGGTTTACGCTTGAGCCAGAAGCATGCGATCGAACGGATCCTGGTGATGAGTTGGTAGTTCAAATATCGCGAATGCGTGGGGATGGGTGATGTCGAGAGTATGGATTCCTAGTTTTCGTACGCAAGCGGCAATCCACCGTGACGGGTTGTCGGGCAGATCGAGCCTGCCCAGAGCGTGGTGGATGCTAATCTCCCAAGAACTCGCCGCAGACAGAAAGAGCGACGTAGAATCGTCCGATAAAAGGCGCTGGGCCCGAACGGTTCATTCACATCTAGTCTACAGGACTAGGTCCTGTCAATCCTCCCGTTCCGGGAGAAAGACGTGAAATCGGGCGCCCTGGCCGGGCTCGGACTCCAGGCGGATGGAGCCGCGGTGGTCGTCGATGATCTTGGCGACGATGGACAAGCCCAAGCCGACACCTTCCTTCTTCGAGGTGAAGAACGGATTGAAGATTTGTTCGCGGGATTCGGCAGGGACTCCAGGTCCGGAATCCTCAACGATGACCCCGACTCCCGCTTTCCCATTCTGCGATTCCGGACCGATTGAGATGCGGATACGGCCGCGCAGATGCATCGCCTGGTAGGCGTTGGTAATGAGATTCACGAAGATCTGTTCGCAAAGTTGCGCGTCAACCAGCACGTCCGGCGTTCCAGGAGCGTATTGGCGGTCGATGGTTACTTGGGCGCCGGAAAATTGGTTCTGAGCGGCATCGAGGACGCGGTCAAGGACGGCGGAGAGCTGCGTGGGGCGGAGCTCGAGTCGCGAGGGCCGCGCGAAATCGAGAAAGCGGGTGACGAGCGAATTGAGACGATTGACTTCAGTGCCAATGTAGCCGGCAAGTTCGCTCGCGAGGGGATTCGAAGCTTCGATTTTCTGGCTGAGCATTTCAGCGGAACCCTTGATCACGCCAAGCGGATTGCGGATTTCGTGCGCAAGCCCGGCGGAGAGTTGCCCCAGGGCGGCAAGCCGTTCAGAGCGGCGAGCATCGGCCTCAGCTCGGCGCAACTGACGATTGGTTACTTCGAGCTGTTCGGAAAGCTCCTGATATTTGTGAACCTGGCGTCGATTTTCGAAAGCGAAACGATTGATGAGGACCGCGGCGATATAGAAGAAAAGGATGCGAATGGCGAGATCGGTAGCGCCTTCGGCGGTGAGGTCATATTCCTGCAAGGCGGGGTAGAGAAGCGAGCAGTAGGCGAGTGAAGAAAGAGTGGTCCAGAGGAGCGTGGCTAGCGGGCCGAAGTAAAGTGCCGCGGTGACGACGGGCAAATAGTAAATGGGATAGTAAGTGCTATTGATTCCGATGTCGCCGGTGTGATTGACGAGAAGGGTGGCAAGAAGAATCTTCAGGATGACGACGTATGCGGGCCCACGCTTTGGCTGCCAGGCAACCAGCTTGCCTTCGAGGACTTGAAGGACGCCGATGGCCAGGATCGTAAGTTGCTTGTGGACTTCATCGATGGGAGGAAGGAGCGCGAGTCCGAGGAGAAACAGGAGCCAAAGGATATCGATCCAGTCGAAGTTTGAGCGTTTGCGGTCGAACATTGCGCTGGGCTCCGTGGGTCAATCTAGCATGGATTTGAGGCTGGAAAAGGGAACACAGATGAACACTGACTAGACGCCGATGAACACAGATGAAAGCGAGAGTTAGGAGATTCACAACCGGAGGGCAGAACAGGACAGGCATGACGCGTCGAAAAACCAAGATCGCGGTGTATGGACAAGCGGTGCTGATTGATCGAGAGGGCACGGTCCCGAGGTATCACCGGGATCTTCGCAGTGCCGTGCTCCGTTATGTAATCAACGGGAAGTCGTCTCGTGCAGGGAGCTAACGCAAGAATTTGTCGGCGCCGAAGACGAGGCCCAGCGTCAGTAGTGCGATTGCGAGTTCGCCGATCGCGCCCACTGCAAAGGGACGCAGTCCTTGTTTGCGCATATCGCCGATATTTGTGCGCAAGCCGACTCCGGCAAAGGTGAGTAGGAAGGCCCAGCGCGAAAGATTGGCGAGGCTGGTGAGCTGGTCTTTGCTGAAAACGTGCGCGGTGGCAATGGCTGAGATGAGCAAGAAGCCGAGAACGAATTTGGGAAACTTCGCCCAGAGGAACGCGGCTTTGTTGCCTACGCCTTCAGTCTTTTCTTTGCGCGCCCAGTGAATCGCGTAACCGAGGACAACGAAACCGATCATGGAATTGCGCGCGGTTTTGGCGAGGACGGCTACTTTTCCGGCGGCATCGGAGTAAAGATTTCCTGCGGCGGTGACCTCGGCGGTGTTGTCGATGCCGAGGCCAGCCCAGAGACCATAGCTCAGATCGCTCATGCGGAGCCAGTGTCCGATGACAGGGAAGACAAAGAGCGAAATCGCGCCGAGAGTGAGGATAGCGGCGATGGCGAAGGAGGAATCTTCTTCGTCGGCGTCGATTGCGCCTTGTGCGGCGATGATGGCGGATACTCCGCAGATTGACGAGCCGACGGCGAGGAGCGTGGTGAGTTTGGGCTTCAATCCGAAGGCTTTGCCGAGCGCGGTCATAAAGACAAGCGAGAGAGCAATCTCAATCGCAACAAGAACCAGGCTGATGCCGCCGAGCTTGAGAACGTCGCCGAGCAAGAACCGCGATCCGAGAAGAACGATTCCGGCTTTGAGCCAGAACTCATAAGTGGCGAGGCCGGGTGTGAACGCGGCGGGCACGCCGGTGGTATTGGCGATGACGAGGCCGAGAAGAATGGCCCAGAGAACGTATTCGATGTTCGGGAGCGTGAGGTGATGGGCGTGCCCATACTGCGCGATCGAGCGTTCGATGAATTTTCCGCCGTAACCGACGGCGATAAGGAGCAGCATGCCGGGGAGAATTTGGCCGGCGCGTTTGAAGATACTGAGCGGCTGCGGCTGCGAAAGGGCGATCGATGTGGCCATTTGTTCTTTCTCCTGAGTCGATTTTCGTTGCGCCTGGCGCTACCAGGGAATGTGTTTGAGCAACCCGAGCCATACGAGTAGCGAGAGCGCAAGCGACAGGGCTACAGCCCACGTGTCGAGCGAAAGCTTGAATCTGGCTTTGCCGTTTTTGGCTGAATTCGAGTTCGGTTGCAGTTTCGATTGTGTGGTCACGACGTAAGTCTCCTCTGTGAGTTGCCGTTCGAATTGGCTGTGGCGACGCCAACCTCTGCTGTGTCAAGAAATGCTTCCCAAGTGAGCGGGACAGACGGTGCGGTTTGTTGTGCCGCGTATTCGAGCGTGCGGCCGATCAGGAGGACTGCCGGCGCTTGCATCGGGGGCGCTTTATCGAGATGACCGAGCGTAGTGCCAAACTCGCGCTGGCCGGGAGTGCTGGCGCGCGAGACGATTGCGGCGGGCGTCGTCGCGTCGAGACCGGCGTCGAGGAGTTCTTTCTGAAGCGCAGCGAAATTTTGACCGGGCATGTAGATCACGAGCGTGGTGTTGCTGGTCGCCAGACCGCGCCAGTCGGTTGGCGGTTCGTGCTCGTTTTCGTGGGCGCGGTGGGCGCTGATGCAAACGATTCGCGAACTCGTTCGGCGGTCGGTGAGCGAGATCCCGAGCCCGGCGGCGGCCGCGATGCCAGCGGTAATGCCAGGAACGATTTCGAACGGAACAGCGGCGGTTTCGAGGGCGTCGCGTTCTTCGGCGAGACGGCCGAAAATTCCGGGGTCGCCACTTTTGAGGCGGACGACGCTGAATCCGCGACGGGCCGAATCGATCATCAGCCGATTGATTTCCGATTGGCTGATATTTTTTCTGCCGCAACGTTTGCCGACGTTGATGACCATGCAGTGCGGGCTCGCAAGGGCGAGAATCGGGGAGGAGACGAGGTCGTCGTGGAGGATGACTTCGGCCGTGCGGATGAGCGCGTGAGCTTTGATCGTGAGGAGTTCCGGGTCACCGGGGCCTGCGCCAACGAGATGAACTTTGCCTTGGCTAGAGGTTTTCATGGTTGCTCCTGAAGTGCCGGCTGGCGGTCGCGCGCGTGTTCGGGTGATTCTTCGGGCAGGTGCTCCGGCAGATGGACGTGACGGCCTGCGAATTCGATGGAACGTGATTCGATCTTGCAATCTTTTGAATCACAAATCTGGCTGTAGGCGAGGAGATGCAGAAGTTTGTTCCGCTCGTCCGAAGGCGGATGATTCCCGAGCACGTGGCGGCGGAGGCTGCCTACAAATCGAAGCCAGTTGCCGAGAGAAAGGTCGAGAGAGGCTTCGATTTCGCGGCGGAAACGCTGCGCGACCGAGGGACTTTCACCGGCGGTCGAAATCGCGATCTGAAGATCACCGCGGCGGACCACGGCAGGAAAATAAAAATCACAATGCGGGGGATCGTCGACGGCGTTGCAGAGGATGCCGCGCTTTTGCGCTGCGAAGAAGACGGCGCGGTTCACGGCGTTGCTGCCAGTGGCGGCGATGGCGAGAAAAACGTTGTTCAGGTCTTCAGCTCGGAATTCGCGCTCCAGCCAGGTGATATTTTTTGTCGCCGCAAGACTTGCTACCGCTGCTTTCGCCTGCGGCGCGACGACCGTGATTCGAGCGCCGGCGCGGAGCAGGGAAGCGATCTTAGATGAGGCGATCGAACCAGCGCCGACGACGAGGCAGGAGCGCCCGTCGAGTTTCATGAACGCCGGGAATAGTTCGGCGGGCACGGTCAGTCTCCGACTCCGTGAGGAACGGGTCCCGCGGGAAGATCGCGCGCGACAGCAGCGACGACGGCTCCGGCGAGTTGAGCGCGGAGTTCGTCGTCGGAATGGCGCGCGAAATACGCGCGGAGATTTTCATTCGACTCGCGCGTTGCGAGATAGGATTTGAGCAGACGCTCGATGGCTTCGGGTACGTCTTCCGCGGCGCAGCGGTAGCCGACCTGACGCGAGATGCGCGCATATTCGCCGACGGCGCCGCCGAGGCAAAAATAGTAAGCGTCGACGAGGTTGCCTCCGTGTTTGATTTTTTTGCCTTCGAGACCGATGTCCGCAATCCAATGCTGACCGCAAGCGTTGGGGCAGCCGGTGACGTTCAATTTGAGCGGTTGATCGAATTCGGGGACGCGCTCCTCGAGTTCTTCGACGAGCCAGCGCGCGAAACCTTTTGTTTCGGTGATGGCGAGCTTGCAAAATTCCGTTCCGGTGCAAGCGACCGCGCCGCGCCAGAACGGTGAGGCTTCGACGCGCAGGTTCACCGCATCGAGTTCGCAAACGAGCGCTTCGACGTTGTCGCGCGGCACGTTGACGATGAGAAGATTCTGCATGTTCGTGGTGCGAAGCTCGCCCGTGGCATATTTCCCGGCAAGAACGGCGGCGGCGCGCATTTGCGCGGCGGTGATCCGGCCACGGAGAACGGCGGCACCGACGTAGTAAAGTCCTGGTTGCTTCTGGGCGTGGATGCCGACGTGGTCGCGATAGGCGTCGGACGGCGGGGAATCTTCCGTGGCTGGATCGAGCTCGAAGCCAAGGCGGGTGTTGAGTTCGCGAAGGAAGCGTTCGGCGGTCCAGCCGTGCTGCGCGAAGAGATGCTTTAAGCGGGCGCGGTCGCGGCCTTCGCGGAGGCAATCAGATTCGCGGAAAAGTTCGGCGATAGCGCGGACGACGGACAGAACTTGTTCGCGCGGGACGAACGCGTTGAGGCGAACGGCCAGGTGCGGGTCAGCGGAAAGTCCGCCGCCGACGCGGACGGAGAAGCCGAGTTCGCGGTTTCCGTTGTGCGTGCGGACGGCAGCGGTGAAGCCGACGTCGTTGATTTCCGGATAAGAGCACCAGACCGGACAACCGGTGATCGAGATTTTGAATTTGCGAGGCAGATTGTAGAAGTCGTTGTTCGCCGAGAGCAGATGGGCGGCTTCGACGGCGAGCGAGGACGCATCGCAGAGTTCGTCGGGAGCGACGCCTGCGAGAGGGCAGCCGGTGATGTTGCGGGTAACGTCACCGCATGCGCTTTTCGGGCTGAGGCCGACGGAGCCGAGGGACTCCAGTACTTGCGGAATGGATTCGATCGTGAGCCAGTGGAGCTGAATATTCTGGCGGACGGTGAGATCGGCGATCGAATTGGCGTGACGCTCGGAAATTTGGGCGATGGTTCGAAGCTGGTCCGAGCGGAGGAGACCGTTGGGCAGGGCGATGCGCATCATGAAATACTGCGTGGCTTTGCCTTCGCCGCCCGTGCCGCCCGTGACGCCTGCGCCGTCACCCTGCGTGTAGATGCCCCACCACTTGAGATAGAGATTGGCCCATTCGGGGAGGACAGCGTCGCGGCCGAGGCGCGCGAATTCTTTTATTTCGTCGAAATGCTCCCACGGATTCTTCGAACGCTTGAGGCGCTCGACCTTTTGGGCTTTGGTTTCTTTCGGTTGCCGGTTGGGTGCGACGTCGGTGGTGCTGGCCACATGGCCTCCGTTCGTGCCGGGCTCGAAAAAATCGGCCGAAAATAAAAAAACCCGCCACCAGTGCGATACGCTGGTGAGCGGGTTGCCTAAATCCGATTTGTAGCTAAATTAGATCAGTCGGATTGCACACACCCGTGCCAGCCATCGCTGTGACAACAACAAGCGCACGGCAGGCAGTTTGTGGTTCGGGTGCAGCGTTCCATAAGCGAATCCTATCTCCGACCTACTGCTCCGTCAACATCGGATGCGGATGCGTGTGAAAAGATTCGGACGCGAGATGGTATTTTTTTGAGGCTTTGCCTGGGTGGTGCCCGCGGGGCAGTTCAGGCAGGTGTCGATTGACTGGAACGGAGCAGGCGGGAGAAGAGAGTTTGTAGGCGGACAGCGTGTTCCTGAGTCATGGCGACGAACTGCACGCCCATGCCTTCGCCCGGGGTGACGTTTCTTACCAGTGCGGAGCCGCGAATCTCGCCTTCGGGCACCGAAAATAGGAGCGTGATGGAGGTGCCGACGGGAGGCGGATTCGGAGTGTCGATGAAGAGGCCGCCGACGTTCAGGTCGCGGACGCGCGAAACGTTTTGCTTTCCGTCGTGCTGCCACGAGACCCAGACATTTTTCGGCGTCGGGATTCGCGGGTACCGACGGTTGCTCTTCGAGTGGTTTACAGGCACGAGTGAGAGGCTCAAGTGGGGATTATATAGGCGGTGCTGATTCGTGGAGAGAAAACGTTTGGGACGAAGTGCGCAAGAGGGAATAGGCGAGGCTGGACGCTCGGGGCAAGTGAGTACGTCTAACCCGACCGCACGACCCGCGCGATGTTGAAACCGACTCCGGCTAACGGGTACACTCACAGTTGTGCGCCCGTAGCTCAGCTGGATAGAGCATCTGGCTTCGAACCAGAGGGTCGGGAGTTCGAATCTCTCCGGGCGCGCCACTTTTCTTGCCTGCATTCGATCCCTTTCGGCACTGCTCGACTGATTCGTGCTCTTTATGGCGACAGAATGAGGAAGATCGTGGAAGTTGGGCGGAGTAAGCTGCGGGCGTTGTCCTCACCAAATCGCTTGAAGCATTCTCGACTGGCGGACGTCGCGGTCAACGGTGCGCAAAGATACTCCCTCGACCAACGCAGTGGCTGCGATTATGGTCATTACACCATGGTCATTTTGCGCAAGGGCACAAAGTCTGCAGCCGTCTAGTGATGAAGAAGGGCGGGTAGACCGAATGAACTACCGCTTGGATGAGTTCGCGGCTGATATTGCGGTTCGGCAGCGCTGCTGTTCCTTCAGCAGCGCGGGATTTCCGGGGTAAAATTTGAGCATTTCGTCGACGAGTTTTAGCGCGGCCTGATAATTACCCGCATTGAGGTACTGCGCGACTCTCGATTTGTAAACTTCTACGATCTGTTCCTCTAACGCTTTGCCGCCTGGATTTCCTGCCTTGCGCGCCTGGATGGCCCAATAAAGGGCGGAGTCGTTTACTGGTTCAAAGTAGCGCCCCTGGCTGAACGCGGTTTGCGCCTTCTGATACATCTGTTGTCCCTGATCGGGCGCAGGTTCGCTTGGTTTTGTCTTAGACGCAGGTTGACGGGACGTTCGCTCGGGCTTCGGAGCGGGAGCAGGAGGAGCGGTCGCGCTGGAGTTTGCCGGAGGCGGCTCGTCGTCGATGGCGTGAGTCGCTTGCGAGGGATTTGTGGCGTCCAGCCCAATCGGCTGTGCGGCTGCCGGAGCCCCGGTTGGGCCGCCTCCGCTATGAGGCGTGGGAGTCAGGATTTGATATGCCGCGACGGCGACGATCAAGAGAAGCCCGGCACAGACGCCGGCAATGATCAACTTTTTCTGCGACCCTGCGGATATGGCGGGAGCTTGCTGCGGCGATTGGGTTTGCACCACCGTCGGCGTCTGCGCGATTGTTTGGCCCTGAACGCGCGTCGGCGCCACCGCAGGTCCGCTATAGGCTACCGGGACAGGCGTGGCGACAGATGCAGCGACAGACGAAGCAGCAGGTGAGGGAGTGGAAGCACCTGAAGTCGTTTTCACCGGCGGCACCGCTGAAACACTCAAATGCGGATGCGACAAATTGCCCTGCAGCGAAGCGGTAGGCGCGTCAGCAGCCGCTACCGACGGAGTGTAAGCCAATTGATCGGGGTGCTCGAGCGCCGCGCCAAACTGCTCGACGGTTTGAAAACGTGCATCCGAATTCTTTTCGATGGACTTGAGAATGACGTTTTCGATGCCCTTGTTGATGTACGGATAATATTTCGACGGCGGCGGGGGAGGCGTGTAGACGTGATCCTGCATGATTTGAAACTCGCTGTCGCTTTCAAACGGCAAGTGTCCCGTCAACATTTCGTACAGCGTGATGCCTAGTTCGTAGATGTCCGAACGGATGTCAACATTGCGGTTCTGAATTTGTTCGGGAGACATGTACGCCAGCGTTCCGAGCTGCGTGCCGGTACGAGTCATGCTGTGCCCGCCCAGCACTTTCGCGATTCCGAAGTCCATCACCTTCACGAGGCCGTTCTTGTTCAGCATGAGGTTGCTGGGCTTGATGTCGCGATGAATGATTCCGGCGCGATGTGCGTAGCCAATGCCAAGCAGGGCTTGCCTGAAGAGTGGAACGGCCTCCACCTCGGGGATTGGTCCGCGGCGGCGAATCATTTGCGCGAACGTTTCTCCCTCGACGAATTCCATCACCATGATCGCAGTACCCTGATGAACCATGAAGGCGTAGAGGGTCGCGAGGTTGGTATGGTTTAAATTTGCCTGCGCTTTTGCTTCCGAGCGAAACCGTTCGACGAGATCGGGATTCTTCGATAGGTCCGGGTTGAGGACTTTCATCGCCACCATGCGATCGAGCCCGGTGTCGACAGCTTTGTAGACGACACCCATCCCGCCCTGGCCGAGCTTGTCCAGAATCCGGTAGCTTCCGATCTCGGTTCCAATCATGGACTGTTACCTAGCCCCCAACGGCCGTCGAGTCTTTCTTTGCCGCGGCCGGTGTTTCGTCGATTCGGACGATTTGAATCGTGATGTTGTCGGGCCCGCCGCGTTCTTTCGCGAGCTCTACCAGCTTTCGGCACGCCTCGCGCGGCGGATTCCCGGAGCAGGCGGCGAGCATTTCTTCGTCGCTCACGCCGCCGTGAAGACCATCCGTGCAGAGCAACAGCGCGTCATTTGTAAGCAGTGGAATGGGCGCTTCGGCGAAGTCAGCTTCGACTGCCGAATCGGATCCGAGCGCGGAGGTGAGGATATTTCGCGACGGGTGCGTCTTCGCTTGCTCTGCGTTGATCACCCCGTTGTCCACCATCTGCTGCACGTAGCTCTGGTCCCGCGTCAATTGAACGATCTCGCCGGCGCGCAGCAGGTACAGACGCGAATCCCCGACGTGGCCATACGTTACGTAGCCGTCCCGCAGAACCGCGGCCGTACACGTGGTACCCATCCCTGACAACTCCGGATGAGCGCGCGCGTAGTCTTGAATCGCCGCGTGCGCCGATTGATAAGCGGCCACGAGCGCAGCGGCCGGATCCTCAGCGGGACCATTCAGGAAAACCTCGCGAACCGTGTCCACGGCGAGCGTGCTGGCCATTTGTCCGCCCTCTTGGCCACCCATTCCGTCCGCAATCACAATCAGCCGTCCCCGCTTTTGCAGTTCCTCGTCGCTCTCCGGTTCCGCGTAGCAGAAATTGTCCTCGTTCTGCGCCCGTTCACAGCCCACATCTGTTAGGTTCGCCAGCTCAATTCCGGGGCGGATCTTCATCACGTGCGAGGTCCCTTAGAGACGCTTGAATTTTACGGCCACTTCGCCGAAGCGGATCGTATCGTTGTCCTTCAACTCTTCGCGTACGATTTTTCTGTCGTTCACAAACGTTCCGTTCGAAGAGTCCAGGTCTGTCAGCAAGAACTTGCCGTCTTCGTATCGGACGCTGGCATGCTGGCCTGAAACGGTGGAATCTTTCAGTGCGATCTGAGAGTCAGCGCCGGATCCGACCGTGTTCTTCCCGTCGTGGAGGCGAAAGTCTTCTCCCTTTTGATCTCCGCTCATTGCGACGAACCATCCGACGATGGGAGGCTTCCTCTTCTCGGAGATGAGCACTGTCCGTCGCCCCGCCCCGCCTCCGGCGCTTGCGGCTTCTTTGGCGGGTTCGGATTCCAGGCGGGTCTTGGCAACGGCCGCGGCTGCGCCGGCCCCGCCAGGAACTTGATAGCCAGTCGTTTGGCACGTGGGGCACGTCTCCCAAGAATCTTCCATCTGATGGCCCTTGGCGCAAAATTTTGACATGTCGGTCTCCTCGTTCGCAGTTTCTCTATGAATTGAAATATGTGAAAACGTTTGCGCCCTTCTTGCCCAGAAAGATCCGGTCTCCGTTGCGCAGGCCAATCTTGCTGACCTTCGGCGACTCGACCGAGTTGACGTAGGTGCCGTTCGAGGAGCCTTTGTCGATCACCACCACTTCGTTCCCCGACGGGACAATCCATGCGTGTTCGCTCGAGACTGTATCATCCTGTAGAACCACCTGGCATTTCGGCGAACGGCCGATCAGCAGGCCTTCCTTCGGGACTTTAAATGACCTTCCGGACAGGGCTCCGGCGGTTGCCTGAATGTTTCCGTAAGACTGCCCGGAAGGCAGAACCGGTTGCGCCGTAGGCGCCTCAAGGCGCGTGCCACCTGGCGGCATTCCGCCTGCCGGGTGCGCCACTTTCGCCGGGGCTGCGGAACGGGAGCGCATCACAATGACGGCGATTCCCAGGATTACGATGCCAGCTAAGCCGTACAGCAACCACGGACCGGCTGGGCTGTCAGAAATCTTGTCGACGAAGTTCTCACTGTCGACGCATTCGACGGCCGATGCTCGCAGCCGCGCGGCGTCGGGAAGTCCGGGCATGAATTGCAGCACGTCATCGAACTCCGGGATCGAGGAGCGGCACTTTTTGTCGTCGAAGAGATCGAGCGCTTTGCGCCAGTGCTGGGTGAACGGGCCCACGTCCGGCGCAACGCCTTCTCGACGAACGAATTCCCACGCCGTATTGATGGGCACAAAGAAGTTGAAGCCCTGCGTCGCTTCCGATCCGGCGGTGGCGATTCCGATCACCTCGCCCTGCGAATTGAAAGCGGGCCCGCCGCTGTTACCATGAGTGATGGCGGCGTCGGATTGAAGGACTGGCGCGCTCGTGGCGGCAAGCGTCTTGATCGCTGAAATGCTTCCACTCGTCACCGATGGAACCAGCGCCGACGAGCTGCTGATGAGTTCGTTCCCGCCCCAGTCGGAGGCGACGCCCGGATAACCGATCACCATGATGCGGTCTTGCTCTCGCACTTTGTTCGAGTCGCCAAGAGGGACGGACGGAAGATTCGTGCCGTCAATCTTGACGATAGCGACGTCTTTCCCTGTGCCGATCTCGGGGCTGTAGTTCGGGGTCAACTCGCCGGGCACGTGAGTGCCATTCGCCAGGTACACCGTGAGAGTGGGATTGTGGTAATGGATTTGAACCGCGCGCGATTGGTAGAACTCGACCTTTTGTTCGGTGGTTAACGGCGCGTGTCCCTTGCTCGCGAGGTATTGATCGAACGCCTGGAAGACTTCCGCATACACTTTCGCGCGCAGCTTTTCTTCGAGCTGCTCTTTCGCCTGCGGGTCGTTGATCTTCGCGTTTTGAACGACGTGCCCGTTGGTAATCAGATAGCCGTCGTGACGGAACAGGAAGCCGCTGCCGGCGGTGGTGAGGTAGGGATTTTTCAGCGAGACCGGCTGCCCGCGGAAGTCCGCCTCGACTTTAACGGACACTACTACCAGCACGACGGCTGGCTTCAGTTCCAGCGTGCGTTTCTCTTCGGGAGTGAGCTGGCTTCCACTCGTAGCCGACCCAGACAACAAAATCATTACTGCGAGTAGCCAGGCAATTCTTTTCACAACTCACCTCCGAATTTCGCGACAAGATTGCAGTTACGCATCAGCGCTCACGCAAATGCGACGGCCGCCTCTCTGCATTTCTGCCAGAGGCCTCCTGGGGCGATCAGCCCTGCGGCGATAACGGGAACGTGCGGTGTATATATATCGGTTTTATAGGGGTGTCAACGCATTCGGGGATTTCCGGCGGATTCAGCGAGGGACCGAACTGGACGGGACGGGCTAACGGGAAGGCGCGGCAAACCCCGTCAAGCCGAGGACTTTGTCTTTCGATTGCACGATGTGCTCATACATACGCAGGCGGGCACGCTCAGGGTCGCGGTCCTGAATGGCTTTCAGTATCTCGCGGTGCTCGCGACTGGGAGCTTCGCCGTAATAATCGATATCAATCGCGGCGAACATGATGCGCTCCATTTGCGAGCGGGCCTCGTTGACGGCCTGGACGAGCATCTGATTTCGGGAGAGACGCGCGACGGTGGCGTGGAAAGCAGTGTCGGCCTCGATGAAGCGCACGCAGCTTTGACGGTCATCCGCGCGGCAGATGACGGCGGAGAGTTGGGTTAATTTGTCGAGAATTTCAGGGTTTGCTCCCTTGAAGGCGGCGAGTTGGGCCGCCTCACACTCGACGGCGCAGCGGAATTCATAGATGTCGTTAAGGATCTGCAGAGTAATCTGAGTAACAAAATAGCCGCGATTGGTGACGATGCGAAGAAGGCGCTCGTTCTGCAAACGGAGAGCCGCTTCGCGAACGGGCGTACGGCTGCCCTTGTAACGATTGGCGAGATCTTTTTCGTTAAGGGATTCACCCGGCTGGTAGACGCCGTGGATGATGTCGCGCTTGAGTGCGCGATAGACCTTTTCGCTGAGCGTTGCGGCCGCGCCGGTGGCCGCGGAGCCGGGAGGCAGCAGCGGAGATGGGGAAGCAAAGGAGCGCCGGTGATTTCTGCTACGGGATGCAGGCTTTGCCACTCGCCCCTCCAGTGTATAAGCCGAACAAATAGCATTGTTCACAATTTTCTTTGCCGTGTCAAATGTATACCATATGCATACGCAATCCATTTCCTTGACACGCCGGAACCGAACAGTATAGGGTTCGCGAGGCCGCTCCGAATTCGGGATGCGGAGAAGCACGGACGGAGGTTCGAAGCGGTGCAACGCAGAAAGGACAATCCATGAAGCGCACGCTCGGCGGCAGTCACGAAAGTCAGATTCCCGGGAATTTTCCCGTGGAGTCCGTGCGTGCAGCGTTTCCTGCGCTCAAGCATTCGGCGCCTTTCGTGTTTTTCGATAACGCCGCGGGGGCTCAGGTGCCACAGGCCGTCTTCGATGCCGTGAATCGGCATCTGCTCGAGTGCAACGTCCAGCGCGGTGGCCGCTACGCCAAGAGCCAGGAAGTTGACGCGACAATCGCGCGAAGCCGGCAGAGCGTGGCGGAACTGGTGAATGCACGAAGCCCGAATGAAATCGCGTTCGGAATGAACGCGACGTCGTTCGTCCGAATCATCAGCTTGGCGATTGGGCAGACGCTTGGCGAGCGGAATGAGCTCGTCGTCACTGACATGGATCACGAAGCGAACGTGGCGACATGGCTTGCGCTTGAGCGGGAAGGGGCGAAATTTCGTTGGTGGAAAATGCGCGAGGACGGAACTCTAAATCCGGAAGATCTGAAACCCCTGGTCACACCGCGGACGCGGCTGGTGGCCTGCACGGTGACGTCGAACGCACTCGGTTCGATCGTTGACGTTGCGGCAGCCGCCAAGGTTGCGCATGGCGCCGGTGCGGAATTATTTCTTGATTGCGTGCACTATGGGCCGCACGGAGTAATCGATGTTCGCGAATGGGATTGCGATTACCTGGTTTGTTCCGGGTACAAAATCTTCGCTCCGCATATGGGCTTTATGTGGGGCCGGCTGGATTTGCTGCAGGGGTTACCTACCTTTCGCGAGGATTTTATTCCCGACGAGCCGCCGGTAAAAATCGAGGCGGGAACATTTGTCTACGAGAATGTGGCGGGCATGGACGCTGCGATCGGGTATTTGGCATCGCTCGGTAGAACACGCGGAGATCATGCGTCAACACCGCTACCCTCGCGTCGTGCCAATCTCGTGCGAGCCATGACCGCGATCCGGCAATATGAGGAGACGCTTTCGCTTGAACTTTATCGCGTGTTGGCAGAATGCGACGCGACGGTATACGGCATACGCGAGAAGGAGCGCGTCGGCGAGCGCGTTCCGACATTTTTCTTTAATCTGCCGGGTGTTGCGCCGGCGAAGGTCACAGAAGAAATGTCACGCGCTGGAATTGGCGTGCGTGATGGCCACATGTACTCGCCGCGGCTGATGAACCGGCTCGGACTGAGTGTCGAAAGCGGAGCCGTGCGCGTTTCGCTAGTGCACTACAACACTGCTGAAGAAATCTCCCGTTTCGGCGATGTCCTGCGTGAGCTCAGTCGGCATGGCTAGTCCGCACACCTCGGCGGGTTCGCGCGAAGGCTCGCAACAGCTCCGGCGCCGGCTGAATCAGCGGCAATTGACGATGCTCGCGATTGGCGGCGCGATTGGCGTCGGCCTTTTCCTCGGCAGCGGCGTGACGATTCGGCTCGCCGGTCCCGGAGTTATCCTGAGTTACCTGCTGGGCGCGGTTGTTGCCCTCATCGTTGCGTTTTCTCTTGTTGAAATGGCGGTGGTGCATCCGGATGCGGGTTCGTTCGGCGTTTACGCGGAAACTTACCTGAGCCGTTGGGCGGGCTTCGCGGTTCGAGCCACGTACGGATTTGTGCAGATGATTGCAATCGGTGCGGAAGTGACGGCCGTGGCGATTTACTTCGCATTCTGGTTTCCGGGCGTGCCGCAGTGGATGTGGGTTGTCGGCGTCTCGATCGGGCTAGTTACGATCAACACGCTGCAGGTGGCGCGGTTCGGCGAATTCGAATACTGGTTCGCGCTGATTAAAGTTGTGGCGATTCTCGCCTTCATCGTTGTCGGAGCGGCGCTGATTTTCGGAGTGGGAACCAGGCACGCGATTGGTCTTGCGAATCTCACCGCGCACGGCGGATTTTTACCGCACGGCTGGACCGGCGTCTGGCTTGCGCTCACGCTGGTGTTGACGAGTTACATGGGCGTAGAAGTGATTGCTGTCACCGCCGGTGAAGCCGAGAAACCGGAAGAGACGATCCCCAAGGCGATGCGGACGATTGTTTTTCGCCTGATCGTGTTTTATCTCTTGGCCATCACCGTAATGCTGGCCATGACCCCGTGGGATCAGGCCGGCGCGGGCAACGGGCTGACCGCGAGTCCTTTCGTCCGGGCGTTTGCGATTGTGGGAATTCCGTACGCGGCCGGAATCATGAATGTGGTGGTGATTACCGCGGCGCTCTCGAGTTGCAACACGGATCTTTACCTCACGACGCGGATGCTCTTCTCGCTTTCGCGCGGCCGCTACTTGCCGGAGTGGATCGGAACGCTGACCAGCAATGGCGTACCTGGCCGGGCGCTCGCCGTGTCGTCGGCCGGGATGGCTGCGGCCATTCTTCTTGCGATCTACGCGCCGAGCAAGGCGTTTTTGGCGCTGTACGGAATTGCCGTCGCAGGAATGTTTTTCGTCTGGACCGTGATTCTTCTGACGCACATCGCATTCCGCCGTTCGCTCGGCAAGGAGCGGATCGCGCGCCTTCCGATGCACCTGAGTTTTTACCCCTATTCGACGATTCTGGGAATTCTCGCGCTCCTGGGAATTACCGCGGCCACTTTCTTCGTCGAAGGATTGCAGCACACCGTTCCTACGTTCGCGCTGTTCCTGCTCGCGATTACGTTTGCGTATTGGATTGCCAGGCGCGGAGCAGAGAAGCGCGCCTCAAGCGCCCCGGCCGGCAGCGAATCCCCAGGAAGATAGCCCGTTACCGCCGAGTGTCTTGTCGTTCTTATGGCGTACCATTGGTATACCAATAGAATCGTCTTGACATACGTTTTGGTGCGGTGTAGCTTCCGCAATAATTTGGGGTTGCTCGGAGGATGACGTGAGACATATTCGCACTGTTCGACTTTGCTTCTTCGCAGTGGTGCTGATTCTCGTGTGCGCCGGTAGTTCCGCCGCTCAATTATTCCCCGGACGGATCACCGGTGTTGTCCGGGACACGCAAGGCGCCTCCGTGCCAGGTGCCACGGTGAAGCTCACGAACCCTTCCACGGGACTCGAGCGGACCGTGACGACCGACGAGAACGGCGAGTTCAATTTTCCGGAGCTGTCTCTCGGCACGTATCGGTTGACGGTCACCAAGAGCGGATTCCAGACGATGGTTGTCACCGACATCGCAACCTCGCAAGGAGAAGTAAACACCGTGACGCCGACGCTGACGGTCGGGACGGTTACGTCGGAGGTTCAGGTCACCTCTGCGCCGCCGCTCTTGCAGACCGAAACCAACTCGGTCGGCGGACAGCTAAGCGAGCAGCAGGTCACCGCCCTCCCGATTGGAAATAGTGACTACACGCGATTGGCGCTCACTCTTCCCGGCGTCACCCAGAACAGCAACTTCGCGTTCGCGCAGTACACAATCAATGGCTCCCGTTCGCGGTCGAATGGATTCAACATCGATGGCGCATCCGACACCGACCCTTCCACATACCTGCCGTCCATAAACGAAGGCGGCAACTCGGCGACGGCGGCAACACGTTTGCCGTTGGATGCGATTCAAGAAGTGAGCGTCGTAAGCGCGGGTGGAGCGGATTCCGGCCAGAACTCCGGTAGCGTGATGAATGTAATCGTGAAGAGCGGAACGAATCAGTTCCACGGATCGGTGTACGAGGTGCACCGTGACGCCGCCCTCGATGCGGCAAATTTCTTTGAGAATCTCGCGGGCAATCCGAAGGCACCGTTCGTCTGGAATGAATTCGGAGGCGTGATAGGCGGTCCAATTTCTATTCCGCACGTGTACGACGGCAAGAACCGCACTTTCTTTTTCGCGGGATACGACGGCAGCCGGCTGCGGCTCGGCATAACGCAAAATGGACTTGCCCCGACGCCTGAACAGATCAGCGATGCCACAACCGCGGTGACCAACTCGGGTCGAACTCCGAATCAGCTCGGGCTGAACATTCTCAATCTCTATTCCTCGCTGGGCCTCTCCGGTCCCTTCGTTCGCGACAATCGGGGCCAGCAATCGCCGAATAGCGGAGTTTTGAAAATCGATCACAAGTTTTCAGATTTTGATTCAATCTCGGCCCGGTATTTACACGGTGAGGGCGAGGACGAGTTTCCCGGCGGCGGACCTGGCCCCGGCGGCGGTTCGCAATTGGATCCCTGGTTCGGAGTGACGCCGACGGTGGCGGACAACTTTGCCATAAGCGAAATTCACGTATTCAGTCCGAATCTCATCAACACGTTTCGTTTGGGCTGGAACCGGTTCAGTCAATTCCAGAAAGGGCGGGATGCCAACGTTGATCCCGCCACAATTGGATTTAATACCGGAGTGGGGCCGGAAAGCTTTGGAATTCCCGAAATTGATATCGGTGATCCTTCTGCTTCGGATCGTTTCTCCAATCTAGGTCTTCAGAACGGCGCGGGCGGCCGCGTTGCCACTAGCTATCAGATAGCGAACGACGTCAGCTGGACTCGTGGATCGCACGCTTTCAAATTTGGCTTCAATTTCCTGCATAACTATTCGGACTACACGGTTGTGGGTTCGCGCGGCCTCTTCACGTTTGACGGTTCGCAGCTTGGTAACACACTCACGTCGGATGGCGGTCTTGCCGGCCTGATTGACTTGATCGCCGGTCTGCCCGCGGGCAACGGCTTGACGAATATCACGCGAACCAACAACGATCGCGCCAACATCAGTCAAAATGTGATCAGCGGATTCGCGATGGACAATTACAAACTCACGCCACGACTCACGTTAATCGCCGGGCTGCGCTACGATTTTTTCACTACTGTCCAAGAAGATCGCGGCCGTTTCTCTGTTTTTGACCCGACGCAAGGTTTGGTTCAGTCGTCACACATCTATAACGCCCCGAAGGGCGATTTTGGACCGCGCATCGCGTTCGCGTGGACACCGCCGATCACGGTGATTCCGGGGCGTCAGACAATCGTTCGCGCCGGTTACGGCGTCTACTACGACACCATTCCGCTGAACAATTTCGAAGAGGGACTCACGACCAATCCGATTGGTACCACGGGTGGCGTCACGATCACCCCCAACCCGCCCATTCCTTTTGGAGTGGGGGTCCCGATTTTCGGCACTGGCGCACCGGAGCCGCCGTTCAATATTGCAAGCATCAATCGCAATTTGAAGACGCCGAATACGCAGACGTGGAATCTGAATATTCAACAGGAATTGAGCCAGCGAGTGGTGTTTCAGATCGGGTACGTGGGCAACCACAGCACCCATCAATTGCAACTCTTGGACATCAACCAGCCAACTCCTGGGGACGTAGCAGGCGAACAATCCCGGCGGCCATTCAACACGCAGTTCCCGGATTTGCGCCAAATTAATACGATCTCATCAGCGGGCTGGGCTCACTACAATGCGCTGCAGGCTGTGTTGAGATCGACGAACTTTCATGGACTCACCACTCAGGTCTCGTTCACTTGGTCGCACAATCTCGATACTGCTTCGGAAGTAGAGAACTTCTTTGGAACCAGCGGCTACATCCCTCAAGATTCCAGAAATCTGGCTGGCAGCTACGGAAACTCAGAGTTCGATCAACGCCGGGCTTTGGTTTTCACTTACGTGTATGCGATTCCGTCTCCAAAAATCGACAACAAGCTCGGCTATGTGTTGAGAGACTGGCAGGTTTCCGGCACCACCACGATGCGCGATGGATTAGCGGCGCCGCTCCTCACCTTCGGTGACGAAAGCGGAGTGGGAAATAACAACACGCGATTTAACTGCTCAGGTCCGATTCACTATCAGCTGAAGGACTTCAACGCCCCATACGCGATCGGCAACTTTACGCCTCCGCCTCAAGGAACTTTCGGCGACTGCCCGCGCGATCCTCTCGTTGCGCCCGGCCTGAATGCCTGGGATATTTCGATTCAGAGAACATTTCGATTTGCTGAGCGCTATGGGATCGAATTCAGGACCAGTTTCTTCAATGCTTTCAACCACCCGAACTTTGCGGAGCCCTCGCCTGATGGGAGCACTCGAATCACGGCCACGGCCGACGATGGCAGTTTCGATTCTCACTTCGGAGTGGGCGGCCCACGCAACATTCAGTTCATGCTCAAGTTCTCATTTTGAGCGCGAGGGTTCGCGCGATCTGGCTGGCGGAGGAGTCTTTGCGTCGCTGAGTGGCGACAGGATGTCTGCTTGCCATGTCTTCAGCGACGCGCAAGAATCACGGTAGCTCCGCTTGGAGAATAATATTCGCAGTAGGAGGGAACGTGCGCTTCCGGGGCGAGAAGTGGCTGGGCATCGCGGTGATTGTCATGGGCTTGGCGACGGGTGATGCGCTTCGAGCACAGGCCCCGCCTCCGGGGCCGATCAAAATTACAGTCGACGCCACCCACGCGCCACAGAGAATCCTCCACGCCAAACTGGAAATCCCCACGCGGCCGGGGCCACTCACGCTCTACTATCCGAAATGGATGCCGGCGGATCATTCCCCCGACGGGCCGATTCCGAATGTGGCCGGACTGAAATTCTCAGCTGGTGGCAAAGAAATTCCGTGGCGTCAAGATTTGGTGGACATGTATGCCTTCAATCTTGATATTCCAACCGGTGTGAATTCGATCGAGGCTTCGCTGGATTTTCTGATCTCAGCGCCCGGGCCTACGATCGATTTCGCCGCATCCGGCTCTGCGAAACTTTTCATCCTGATGTGGAATCAGGTCGTGCTGTATCCGAAGGGCTGGCCGGCGGCGGAGCTGATATTTAATCCGACGTTGACCGTACCGGCGGGATGGAAATTCAACACTTCGCTTCCCGTCGCGAGCCAGTCCGGTAACACCGTCGCATTTTCTCCCGTTCCGCTCGATCTCCTGATCGATTCGCCGGTGCAGTCGGGGGAATTTGTGCGCGTGTATCCATTGAACCCGGGAACAAAGCCTCCGCACGAATTAGACGTCGTTTCCGACGACGCTTGGGCGCTCAATATTTCACCGGAGTTGATCGAGAACTACACTCGGCTTGTCGCGGAAGCTGCTGCGCTCTACCGATCGCATCACTATCGCGATTACCACTTTCTTCTCACACTGAGCGACAACGTTTTGCCTCTCGGTCAGGAGCATCACGAAAGCAGCGATGACCGCGTCGCCGAACACACGCTGGTCGATCCGGGCTCGCGCTTGCTCGAATCGGGCCTTTTCCCGCATGAGTTCACGCATTCCTGGAACGGACAATTCCGGCGTCCCGAGGGACTGGCGACTCCGGATTTCCAGGCGCCCATGAAAGGCGAGCTCTTGTGGGTGTACGAAGGGCTCACGGAATACCTTGGGACTGTCCTCTCCGCGCGCAGCGGACTGACGACGCCGCAGCAAAGTCGCGACTACATTGCGTTGACTGCGTCTACGATGGATCACCGCGCCGGACGTCATTGGAGGTCGCTGCAGAACACAGCAAACGCCGCGCAGATTCTCTACTTCTCGCCACCAGAATGGGCGTCGTACCGGCGCAGTGTCGACTTCTACCCGGAAAGCGTGCTCATTTGGCTCGAGGTGGACACAACGATCCGGAAGCTGACGAACGACCACAAGTCGATGGATGATTTCTGCCACGCGTTCTATGCTCCGCCTGACGGCGAGCCTGTCATCAAAACCTATAGTTTTGAAGATCTGGTCGCGACGCTCAATCAGATTGCTCCTTACGACTGGCGCTCGTTCTTGCGGGAACGGTTGGATTCGACGGGCGGCGCTCCGCTCGGTGGAATCGCCGGCGGCGGTTGGAAGCTCGTTTATACGGACGAGCCAAATGAATTCCTGGCGGCCGCCGACGCGAACTCTGGCGGAGGGGATTTTACGTCTTCGATCGGATTAAAGGTGAAGGCCGACGGCACGGTCGTGGATTCGACCCCCGGTATGCCGGCGTTCGAAAGCGGTGTGAGTCCGTACCTCAGAATCATCAGCGTGAACGGGCGGGAATTTTCAGTCGATGAACTGAAGCGCGCGATTCGTGATTCCAAGTCCGGCTCCGTCGCGATCGAGCTCGTCGCGATGAATACAGGAACGCTCGAGAAGCATGAAATCCAATATCACGGCGGCAATCGCTATCCCCACCTGGAGCGGGCCGAAAGCACTCCCGACTATCTCGACGAGATTTTGAAATCATTGACGCCAGTGAGCGTGCACTAGCGGAGTGGAACCGTTTTCAGCAGACACCGGCGGGCGTTTCTTGATTCAGGATAGCGACCCAACGCTTGCCGCGCTTGATCCACGTGGTGCTCTCGATTACGGGACTCGACGGGAATGCATGGCCGTCCTGTTTACCAAGGCGCAGGGCTTCGTAGTAGAGGATCACAGTCGTCGCGTTGGGCATGAACCCGCGCATGTTTCGGATCTCGTAGCGCGAGATGGTGCGGACGTTCATGGTTGCCAGGTATTCCGGTTGGAGGACGATTCCGCTTTGAAAGATCATCACCGCGTCGGAGGGCACCAGCTTTTTGAATTCAACTGCGTTTCTCTCCTGAGCCACTTTCCAGACGCGTTCTTCAAGGCGAATGACGGTCTTGATGATTGCAGATTTCGATTGCGGCCGATTGCGGAGCTTCTTGCTGCCGAAACCGCGAGTTTTCATTGGAGCCCCCGACGAAGTGTGGCACGCCCTGACTTTTCACGCATCATTGATTCGGGCATTGTATGCTGAGTTGCTCTGGCGTCTTTCGGTTTTCGATCTGTAGTTGTGACACGCGTGAGAACGCGGTCTGGTGCCACGGATTCCCGCCGCGAACGTAGCGAGCGCCCGGAATAGAGTTTTTTGAAGACGTGTTTCCTTATGGAGGCCAAGAACTTGTCCGCAAGATCTGAACTCGAATCGGTTCGCTCTCGATTTCCTGTTTTCAAAAAGAAGGTTTATCTGAACTCATGCTCGCAAGGCGCGCTGAGCGACGCCGTCGAGGAGTCCCTTCTTGCGCATATCCGGAGTTGGCACGAGGACGGATCGCCGTGGGACCTGTGGGTCGAAAAGTACGAAGCAGCCCGGGCTTCGTTCGCTCGTTTCATCGGGGCGCAGCCTGATGAGGTGGCCGTTATCTCGTGCGCGTCGGCGGGCATCAGCGCGCTTGCCAGCGCTCTGGATTTCGGCGGACGCCGTCGCAAGGTAGTGATGGGCGAATTTGAGTTTCCGACGATGGGGCAGATCTGGCTCGCACAGCAAGCTCGTGGCGCCGAGATTCAATTTGTTTCGGCCCAGGATGGCCGGATTCCTGCGAGCGCATACGCCAACGCGATCGATGAGCAGACTCTCATCGTGCCGGTGACGGGTGTTTGCTTTATGAACGGAGCTCGCTCCGAGGTGGCGGCGGTTGCAAAGCTTGCGCGCGACCGTGGAGCGCTGGTGATGCTCGATGACTATCAGGATTGCGGAACGCGTCCGGTGGACGTGAAAGCGCTCAACGTGGATTTTTATGTGAGCGGTGCGCTCAAGTACCTGCTGTGTCCCTCCGGCGTCGCTTTCATGTATGTTCGACCGGAACTGATTCGTGCCCTCACGCCGACGATTACCGGATGGTTCGGCCAGCAGAACCCATTTGCATTCGACGTGAAGCATTTCGATCCAGCAGCGACTGCACGCCGCTTTGAATCCGGCTCGCCGCCCGTCCCGCACGTCTTCGCCGTCCCGGCAGCGCTTGAGCTGCTCAACAGCATAGGTTTCGACCGGATCGCTGCACACGTTGCAACGTTGGCGCAGGCTTTGCTTGTTGGCGCGCGGGAATTGAAAATTAAAGTTAAAACACCCGCAGATAGTTGCGGGCCTCTCGTTGTGCTGCAAATGAAGGATTCCGACGCCGCTGTGAAGAAACTCGCGGACCACAACATCGTCGCTTCGAATCGAATGGACGGTTTGCGTGTTTCCTTCCATGTCTACAATACGCTCGATGATGTTCACGCCGTGCTCGACGTGCTCCGGAAGAATATCGACCTCGCAGTCAGGCAATGACGCGCATCTCGCGGGCGGTTTCGGTGCGTGTCGGCAGGATGCTTCCTGCTGATGTGGTGTAAGCTGCGTCGGTTTGTTGAACGCTGCCGGCTGAAATCGATTTCCTCAAGATGACTACAAGACTCCAAGTTCTCTGCAATGCGCTTCGCGGAAGTTTCAAGGGAGACTTAATCCGCGACGGCGATCAGGAATTTTCCGAAGCGAGCACAATCTGGAACGCGATGGCAGCGCGTGCGCCGGGCCTGATTGCGCGATGCGCCGACGTCGCGGACGTCCAGATGGCGGTGAGGCTCGCAGCGGAAAACGGCGTCCTCACCGCAGTGCGCTGCGGCGGGCACAGTCTGGCTGGCTTCGGAAGTTGTGACGGCGGACTGGTGATCGACCTTTCGCGGCTGCGGCGAGTGGGAGTCGATGCGTCAGTGCGTCGCGCCAAGTTTGGTGGCGGGTGCCTCTTGGGCACCGTCGATTCGGCCACACAGCGAGATGGTCTGGCGTTTCCCGCCGGCGTCGTTTCTCACACTGGCGCTGGTGGGCTCGTGCTGGGAGGTGGAACCGGCTGGCTTACCCGTCTGCACGGATTATCCTGTGACAACGTTCTAGGCTTCGCATTGGTCACTGCGGACGGCTCGCTCGTCCGTGCAAACGAAGTAGAAAATCCCGAGCTGTACTGGGCGCTCCGCGGAGGTGGCGGCAATTTCGGCGTCGTCACGGAATTTGAAGTGCGTCTTCACTCGTTGGCTTCCGTGTTGCTCGCAACCTCGTATTGCCATCAGGACGATATCGTTCGCGTGTTGCAGGACTGGCGGGACTCCATGCCCGGCGCGCCCGACGCTTTGAAATGGAATATTTCAGTCGTACTCGCGCCGAGTGACAACCGCATACCCGGCGAATTCCGCGGGCGGCCGGCGTTGAGCCTGAGCGTCGTTTGGTTCGGAGATGAGGCAGAAGGGAATCGTCAAGTCAACCGCATCTTCTCGCTCGGCAAACAGTTCAATCGCAAGAAGGAGACTATTTCGTATCTGGCTTTGCAAACGATGGCCGACGCCGATTTCCCGCACGGCCGCCGCTATTACACGAAATCAGGATATTTCATGGAATTTACCGACCACATTATCGAGATGATGGTCGATGCTGCCGCTTCCATTCCTTCTCAGAACACGCAGATCGAATTGGCCTACCTGGGAGGCGCCGCGGGTCGAGTCGGTGCGTCGGAAACGGCTTTCGGCGACCGCAGCGCTCCCTTTATCTTGAATTTGCTGGCGGATTGGAAAGACCCGGCGGAAGACGCTGCGAACATTTCGTGGGTGCGCAATCTTTTCGGCGCACTACGCCCGAGCATGAAGCCCGGCGTGTACGTAAATTTTATGAGCGGAGATGAGCAGGATCGCGTCCCCGAAGCGTATCAGGAACGATGGCAGCGATTGGTGAAGATCAAGACTCACTACGACCCCGCAAATTTCTTCCGCCTGAACCAGAACATTCCGCCGCTTATCTCTGCATAACTGCTCCCTTCTCGATCTGTAAGATATTGCAGTACGTCGCTGACGGGCGTAGAGTCCATTCTCGATTGGAGATCAGCGATGAAGACGCGGTACCCCGCTCTGTTCCTTTCGCTGCTCGCCGTTGCGGTTTTCACCCCAACGCAGAGCGGCAACGCACAGCGTGCTCCGAGAGGCAAAGTGACATCGCTGCAGGCAACCACTGACAAAGCCGGTCAACATCCCGGATCAGCTGAAATCACAGGCCCTGCAACCATCATGTGCGTCAATGCAGTTTCGGAAACACCGAATGTGCAGCCGTCTTGCCGCATCACCGCTCCGGGTTTCAGCGGGATTCTGAACAAAGGGCAGACAGCAAACGCGACCGGCGCGGGAACGGTGACCTTGAAATGCAACGGTCAAGGCTTCATGCGCTGCAACGCTCGCATCGACACTCCGCCGCCCGGGAAGTGAATCGCAACACCGCCGCTAAATCGTAGGTAAGCAAATTCACGGACCCCTTTGCTATTTCTGGCCTAGGAACCTGCTGCCCCCGAAGAGAATCGAGACCTGGTCGCTGACCAGCTTGCGGCAGCGGCTGGTGAAAACAGGCGGGAGGCTGATCAAGCACGCCCGCTCCTACTGGCTGCTGCTGGCGGAGAATCGTCTCACGCGGGGGCTGTTTGGGAGCATGCTGCACAGGATCAGGGCGCTGCCATCACCACCAGGATAGGCGCGCCTAGGAAGTTCCAGGTCAGATTACTGTTGAGAAATCCTGTGGCTGTTGAAAAACTCGCCCACTGGCGGGAGTTCTCAGGTGGAGTGATTTTCCTGTGGTGTTTCGTGCTTTCTTTTTTTATCTCAGATCGGCACCGTGGCTGATTCTAGAGATCT
>JBARFX010000005.1:0-32171 GCA_049797655.1 Candidatus Acidiferrales bacterium
GGAGTCGGGAATCGCACTCCGCATGAGGCCTTCTTGGCTTTTGCAACTGACCTAAACTCGGAGACCCTGACTGTCTAAATTAGCGGGGAGCCTTACACGGAGTACATCATCCAGATTTTCAAGCTTAGAAATCTGCTCACGTCGCCGCTTAAGTGATGAAGCCCAGAGTTCGAGAACGCCAGCGTCCGCTGCGGTTGTAAGAATGCGCCCGTATCCGGCAATTGTATTCGTCAAGCTCTCAATCTGGCGAAGGGAGGACGCTAACGGCAGAGAAGCCTTCTCGATGCCCAGCTTCAAGGAGGTGGCTTGGGTCGCTTCATCAAGACCCCGTTGAACATATTGACGTAATTCCTCGATTTCCCATTCGGTTCCACAAAACGGGCACGAATCCAGATCGAGAAGATCAAGGCCAGATTGCAAAAAGTCCCGCTTGCGTAGACTTCGAAGAAGTGATGGAGCCTCTTGGAGGCTTCGAACAATCTCCGCAGTTCTCTCTCGGCTCGCGGAAACCTGCTGTGTTTCCGGAATGCCGAGAAGTTCTGACAGAGCATAGAGGTCGATTAGTGCTTGCTTTTTTGCGACCCTTTGCAGCGGTCTACCCTGTTCAGATGGCGCCGCTATCCCTTCTTTGAGAGATGTCTCAGGCAAAAGATTCTTTAGTGGTTCCAGTCCCAGTACGGTTCTCCTCTTGTTGACCGCCTCGACTATCTGTTCTACCCCAAGAGACTTTATATCGAGCGCACGAACAAGTTGCGCCTGTGCCTGGCTCACATCCTGCTCAATCTTCTTTGCATCCGTCCGCAGTGCATTCAGAATTGTTTGCAGCGACTGCCGCACCTTCTCTATTCGATCAAGACGAAGCAGCGCTTGAATCTCCTTTGAACGGTCGCCCGGTGTGGCGAGCACATATTTGATGATTTCTCTGCGCGAGAGGGCGAATTCCGGATGTTCCTCAAGCTCTTTGAGAAGACTGAGCACGTCCGGGTCCGCGGGAATTATTTTGGGTTCACGAGGAGCGTCTACACAGCGTTCAATTGACACGGTCTTGTTGAGAGATGGAATGAAAGCCGTCAGCAACACTCGGGCGAGTTCGGGTGTCTTGCGAGAGTCAACATGGGAGGCATGGGACTTCACGGAGACTGAGGACGTGCCTTCACCTACGAGTCGCGAGATCGTGCCGGTGATCGCAAATTCAAGAGCGTCGACGACGCCGCTTTTGCCGGAACCGTTCGGACCACACACGGCGAAATTACGGCCCCCCGGATCCAAAGTCAATTCGTGAATGCCTCGGAATTGTTCGATGTGAAGCGCTTGAATTCGAATCACTAAGTTTCATCCCTGGAGAAAAGTGCCTCTCGAAGTTTTTCTACGGAAACCTCTTGCTTGATAAGTAGGGCTTGGGTAAGTCGCTCGATTGTGGCAGGGGAAATCGTCTTATCGGCCCGGAGTCGTTCAATAAAACTGTGGAGAATACCTGTTACGACGTCCATTTCAGCAATATTCGATTTGACGTTGTCCATGTTATCGGAAGCGTACACTTAGAGACGCTTTAAGTCACCGAGTTTAAAATTAAAATCCATACCGTAGTACGCGAAGCATTGTTGTCGACTTCCGGTCACGGATTAAGTATCCGGAGCATGCAAAGCGCACAGTTTCTAGCGGGTTGCCGCGCCCAAGCCCGAGTGAGATAATGTCTGTTCCGCTCGGCTTTGAGCCGAGCGCCAGCTGCCAACGGGGGATGCCATGAGTCTGAGGGATGCCTGGATCGAGAAGCGAACTGCTGCCGCGAGCTCTGCCGAGCGCAACGGAAAAAAGGACGGAGGCGTGCGGGTCGCGAGCTCTGACGAGCGCGTTAGAAATTATTCCCAGATGCACTACGCGCGCCAGGGCGTCATCACCGAAGAAATGGAGTACGTCGCCCTCCGCGAAAAGCTCGAGCTCGAACTTGTTCGCAGTGAAGTCGCTCGCGGCCGCGCCATCATCCCCGCCAATATTCACCACCGCAATCTCGAACCCATGGGCATCGGCGTCGCCTTCTTCTGTAAAATTAACGCCAACATCGGCAATTCCGCCACCACCTCGAATATCGCCGACGAACTCGAAAAGCTTCATCGCGCCGTTCACTACGGCTCGGACACTGTGATGGACCTCTCCACCGGCGGAGACATTCCCGCAATCCGCAAAGCCATCATCGACGCATCGCCCGTTCCCATCGGCACCGTGCCGATTTACGAAGCCATCATGCGCGTTCGCCGCCCCGAAGATCTCACCATCGAACTCATGCTCGAAGTGATCGAAGAGCAGGCCGAGCAGGGCGTTGATTACATGACGATTCACGCCGGCGTTCTCCGCGAATTTCTCCCCATGGTCCGCAACCGCATCACCGGAATCGTCAGCCGCGGTGGCGCGCTTCTCGCGCAATGGATGAGCGCCCACAAAAAACAAAACTTCCTCTACGAAAATTTCGACGCCATCTGCAAAATCATGCAGAAGCACGACGTCAGCTTCTCGCTCGGCGATGGACTCCGCCCCGGCTGCCTCGCCGACGCCAGCGACGAAGCGCAATTCGCCGAACTGAAAGTTCTCGGCGAGCTCACCAAAAAAGCCTGGGAATACGATGTGCAGACGATGATCGAAGGCCCCGGCCACATCCCGCTCGATCAGATCGAGCTGCAAGTGAAAAAAGAAAACGAGCTTTGCTACGAAGCGCCCTTCTACACGCTGGGCCCGCTCGTCACCGACATCGCTCCCGGATACGATCACATCACGAGCGCGATCGGCGCCGCGATGATCGGCTGGCACGGCGCGTCGATGCTCTGCTACGTCACTCCGAAAGAACATCTCGGCTTGCCCAACGCCGATGACGTTCGCCAGGGCGTGATCGCATATAAAATCGCGGCGCACGCCGCCGACGTCGCGCGCCATCGCCCCGGCGCGCGCGATCGCGACGACGCGCTCAGCTACGCTCGCTTCCTCTTCGACTGGAACAAACAATTCGAGCTCTCGCTCGATCCCGAAACCGCCCGCGCGATGCACGATGAAACATTGCCGGATGACTTCTATAAAGAAGCCAAGTTTTGCAGCATGTGCGGGCCGAAATTCTGTTCGATGAACGCGACGCAAATCGCGGAAATTTACCAGGGGCACGACCAAAAAGACCGCGAAGAGAAGTTCGCGCAGCTCTTAACCAAAGTGGAGCCTTCGCTTGTGAAGCTTGGTACGGCTGTGGCGAGCGCCGGACAGCCGGTGGCGAAAGTGGAAGTCCCGGTGGCGGACGCTGAACCTGCGGCGAAGGCTTCCGGCGCGTCGTCCTAACGGAATTGCGCGAGGAACGTCTCTTTCCAGGTAGCTCAGACCAGCCAGCCGGAATCAGAGTGTTCCGTTCGGTGCGAAACATCTCCGGATTAGCCGGGAGGGAATCGCTGATCGAAGCCGGCGCTTGACAGCAGGCGAACAAAAAGCGAAACTCTACGCCGTCTCAAGACCACCATTTAGGAGGGCAACCATGCCAATGAACCAAGCATTTCTCGCAGAATTCGATCAGGAAATGGCCAGCACGCGCAAGACGCTCGAACGCGTCCCCGAGGACAAGTGGGACTGGAAACCGCACTCCAAGTCCGGAACGATGGGCTGGCTGGCGAATCATGTAGCAATGATGCCGGGTTGGGCGGCTTCGATGTTTAGCACCGATTCGTTCGACGTTGCGCCGGGCGGCAAGCAAGTGGAAGTGCCGAACGGCAAGAATCGCAAAGAGCTTCTCGCCATTTTCGACGAAGGCGCGAAGCAGGCGCGCGCGGGTCTGGCCAGCTCGACCGACGAACAGCTGATGAAGCCGTGGGCGCTGCTTCAGAATGGACAACCGATATTCACAATGCCGCGCGCAGCCGTCCTTCGCGGGATGATCATGAACCACTTGATTCACCACCGCGCGCAACTCTGCGTCTACTACCGGTTGAACGACGTCCCTGTTCCCGGACTTTACGGCCCGTCAGCAGACGAAGGCCAGACGCAGGCCGCCGCGAAGTAAGTAGCGATCGGCTGTTAACACACGAGTAGCCACGGGGAATCGCGCCGCGCGATTCCTCGTGGGAAATCGGCACGCTGGCACGTGCTCGAGCGAAAGCTTGCCGCCGTCAGCCTTCGCTTGGGTTCAGGACAGGACCGCAGCGCGGCAAATTCAAAAGAGCCGCCAGGATGGCGGCGGGACACACACCGGAGCGAAAATTCCATGCCCGAAGCAAAACCACAAGAACAACTGCGTGAAGAATTCAATCGCTGGGCCGACGCCGGCAAAGGCGAGTCGATGGAGCACGATCACTGGCCCATCACCAAGCCGGTTCTCGAGCTGATGCAGATTGCTCCCGACGAAAATATTCTGGACGTTGGCTGCGGCTCGGGGTGGCTCTCGCGCACGCTTGCGAAAGGAGTTCCGGAAGGCCGCGTGGTCGGGATGGACATCTCTGATGAAATGATCCGCCGCGCGCGGCAGGCGAGCGCCGATTACGGGAATCTTGTTTTCATCGTGGGCGAAGTGGACGAAATTCCCTGGGAGCGGAATTTCTTTTCGAGAGCGATCTCGGTGGAATCGTCCTATTACTGGCCCGACCCGGCGAAAGGCATCCGCGAAATCTACCGCGTACTCGCCGAGCGCGGCTCCGCGTGGATCCTGATCAACTATTACCGCGACAATCCGCACTGCCACCAGTGGGGCGAAAAGCTGGCGGTTCCCACTCACTTGCTTTCAGCCGATGAATGGGCGCAACTTTTTCGCGACGCAGGGTTCGCCAAGGTGGCGCACCGGCTGATTCCCGATCCTACGCCCAATCCCGAAGTGTACACGGGCCGCTGGTTTCGCGACGCGAAGCAACTAGCGGCGTTCCGCGCGATCGGAGCATTGCTAGTCCACGGCACGAAGTCTTGAAAATCCGCCCTGTAAGACGCCAGCGCTAGAGAGCGAAAGCAAAAGAGCCAGCGGTACGCCAGCAGCGCACGATCTCCTCGATGACGGTTTTTGCGCTCCCTTTGCGCAATGCGTGGTGGAGAACCGCGCATCCGGAAGGCAGCGCGCGAAAACTCCCGCAGCAATCCGAGGAGGGCGCATGGGCTCAAACTATTATCCGTGGGGGCCGCACGGGGAACGCGTGTCGCCGTTTGAGGTTACGCCGAATCCGACGCCGTCGACGCCGGCCCCGCAGTTCGATTCGCTCAGCTTTCCGCAGCCGGCCGCCCCGGCGTCGAATGCCTATGGAGGCGCCTATTCGGGTGGCTACGCAGGCTCCAGAGGCTACTCGGGCGGACACACGGGTTCCGGCGCCGCGGCAGGAGTGGAGCGCGTCGGGGGATTCCTCGTAAGTCTCGTGGTAGTTGGTTTTCTGTGGCAATTTTTTGTGTGTCTGTATCCGCTGCCGGCGCTGGCTGCGGGTTTTACAACGCTCTTCGGCACGGGTCTGCTGGCGAGATTTTTTACCGCCGATCCCGTCCTTCGAACGATCACGTTTCTCGCGGCGCTCATTGGATGTGGCGGGGGTGTCGTGGTGCTTGTTGTCGCCAGCCGCGTCGAACAGCGGCTCGCGCGGCACGCCTGGTACCGCATTCCGCGGCATCTGGTTCGGCTGGCGCTGTTTGCGTTGATGGCGATTTTTGCGATCGAGCGGGCCGACGGCATTCCCCTGTTCGCGGCGGAGTTTTCGATTTCCGGGGCGAATCTAGGCCGCATTTTGCGAACTCCGGACTATTTGATCGCGGTGTTCGTGTTTGTGGTGGTGATGCATTTCGTGTTGTGGAAAGCAGAAACGATCCGCGCGTTCTGGCATCGGCGGATGGAAGCGCTCGGGCTCATGAAAGCGTAGCCCACGCGCGGCTCGCGGTTTTCGCCGGATCGCTTGAAACTTTCCGCCGCCCGCGCTCATCTCACGGAGTGAGGAGGGCGCGCCATGTCGAGTCCCGCAAAAGTTCCCGCCAGCCCGGTCCAAATTCCCCGTACGAAGTTCCACACGGTTGAAGCTGACGGCGTTCGTGTCTTTTATCGTGAAGCTGGCCCGGCGGATGGGCCCGTGCTGTTGCTGCTCCACGGCTACCCGACGTCGTCGCACATGTTCCGCGAATTGATTCCGCGGATTGCGACGCGTTATCGCCTGATCGCGCCCGATCTGCCTGGCTTCGGCTTCACAAAGGTGCCACTCGAGCGCAACTACAAATACACGTTCGACTCACTCGCCCGCACGATCGAAGCCTTCGTCGACGCGCTCGCGCTGAAGCGCTACGCGATTTATGTTTTCGACTACGGCGCGCCCACCGGCTTTCGGCTCGCCCTCGCGCATCCCGAGCGAGTGACCGCCATCATTTCGCAGAACGGCAACGCTTACGAAGAAGGCCTCGGCGGCGCGTGGGATCCGATCCGCGCGTACTGGAAGGAACCGACTCCCGAGCACCGCGACGCGCTGCGCGGCATCCTCACTCTCGAAGGCACGCTCTTTCAGTACACGCACGGCGTCGCGAATCCCGAAACCGTCGCGCCCGAATCCTACACGCTCGATCAGGCTCTGCTCGAACGCCCCGGGAACAAGGAAATCCAGCTCGATCTGTATTTGAACTACGCCACAAACGTCGCGCTCTATCCCACGTTCCAAAAGTATTTCCGCGACGCGAAGCCCCCACTCCTCGCCATCTGGGGCAAGAACGATCCGTTCTTCATTCCGCCGGGCGCCGAAGCCTACCGCCGCGACATTCCCAATGCCGTCGTCGAATTCCTCGACACCGGCCACTTCGCGCTCGAAACCCACGTGGAAGAAGTCGCAGCGTCTATCGAGCGCTTTTTGAGCGCAAATTCTTAGTTCAATCTTTGCTATCCGGGTCGCCGACTGCGGATTGCGCTTTCGGTGGAATTAGTGTGTATACATAAATGTGTTCTCGCGGGACACCGCCAAGGCGATCCGGAATGTTCGAAAGCACGGTGTCTCGTTCGAAGAAGCGGCTACGGTATTCGCCGATCCCGAGGCGCTCGGTTGGCAGGATGCAGAGCATTCCGCCGTAGAGTCCCGATCGAAGCGGCTCGATAGGTCCGTCGCAAGACGCGTGCTTCTTCAGATCTACGCGGTCCGGACGGTGAAAGATGGCAAAGAAACGATCCGCATCATCAGCGCGCGCCGGGCAAGTCGCAAAGAACGCCAGGCCTATTCCGGACAGCCAGCTTGATTTCTCCGATATCCCGGAATCGACCGATGACGAGCTCAAACGGGCTCGCCGCGTGGGCCGTCCGAAATCCCCGCATGCCAAGCAACTGATCGCCATTCGCATCGATCCGTGCCTCCTTTCCCGCCTCCGCCGCCTCGCGCGCAGCCGCCGCAAACCGTACCAGACCATGATTCACGAGCTTCTCGAACACGCCACCAACCGCTAAGCAAACGCCGCCCGAAAACCAAGAAATTTACGGGAGTGCGTAGTAGTGCGGATGGCGGGCGAAAAAATCTGTTCTATGATCGACAACATTGTTGACCGTTAGGGCGGAAAAATGAGGGTCAAAACGGGCAAAAGAGGGGTGTCGAACCGGGTGGTGAGCCGCCGACGATACATCTCGCGGCGGGAGAGGACGAGCCGCGCGTATGTGGCGTACATGGACCTGGTGGCCGCGGCGGAGCATTTGCGAGAGGAGATGAGCCGCCAGTTGGCGATGTTCAATCTGACGCCGCTGCAGTACCGGGTGCTCGAGACGCTTTACCGATACGGTCCGCAATACCAGCCTGAGCTCAACGAGAGGTTCCGGTGCAGCAAGCAAAATGTTGCGCGCGTGGTGAAAATACTGGAGAGCGGGGGTTCGGTGAGACGGAGTGGGGCGCCGCTGCCGCCGACGACGACGAGGGGCTGGGTGAATCCCAACGGGGCTCGGTCAATGAAGCGGCCGGAGACGGGACGGCGAATCGTGCTGGTTCGACTGACGCAGGGCGGAAAGGATCTGATGAAGCATCTGTTTCCGAAGCACGCGAAAGTGGTGAAGGCCGAGATGAAAGTGCTCGATGGGCGGGAGCAGATGACGCTGATCCGGTTGTGCCGGAGGTTGCAGAGCGGGGATGCGGTGAGGTTTTTGAAGGAGTTGATGGTTAAGGAGGAGTGGGAGTAGGGGGGCCGGGTAAGCGGAACAGCGCGGGACAACGACTTGCCTTTTATGCTCGTCTAAGCCTAGCGTGTGTCGCACCTACGGTGCTTAGAGATGAATTGCAATGCGAACCCAACCCTTCCGGGTTGGGCTAACTTCTGACGCACCTACGGAGCTTTTAGACTTGAGAGTGATGATGATGAAGAATGGCGTCGAGAAATTCTGATTGGAGTTCCGTTGTGCAGATGGATGCAAACGATCGACGCCTGGGAGAGAAAGAGATCGGAGCGGCGTAGGCGCGGAAAAAGTTATCCCAGTCTGAGAGGACTGGGTATGCGATGTGCAGATCGTGCGAGCGCCGCAGGTGCAGCAGAAATAGTTTGTGAGTGCTTGCTGCTAACCGAAGACGAAATTTGGATCAAATTTCACACCGTGTTTCTTCAAGAGGGCGAGGAATTCTGCGTCGAAGTTCATTTTCTTGTGATGGGATTCCTGAGACTGGATGTATCGAACGACGCTGGGGATATTGGAAGCGCTCACGCTGAAAGCGGCATACCCCTGTTGCCATGCGAAGGAGAGGCCCGTCTCATTGGCCCATTTGGAGGAATTTGATTTGATGGTGCTGATGGCTTTGGCTAGCGCGAGCGTAGGCGGGATTTGGATTAGCAGGTGGATGTGATCGTCGGATCCGCCGATGGAGTGCACGAAAATTTCGTGGGTGTTGCAGATGCCGGAGATGTAGGCCCAGATGCGAGATTGGAATTCTTTCGGGATTAGTTTGCAGCGATCTTTGGTGCTGAAGACGACATGGACGGAGTTTTGGGCGTACGTGTGAGGCATGTGTCGCGCCTATTTACCCAGTCCTTCGGGACTGGCTAGCTTCTTTCGCGCCTACGGCGCTTGGGGTGTTTATATATCATGGACCCAGCACTTCCGTGCTGGGCTAACTTCTTTCGCGCCTACGGCGCTGGCTGGCGGGGCAGGCTCAAAGTCGAACGCGACAACTTGGCGCGTTTTGGTATACTCGCCAGTCTTTTGGAGTTGATGTGGATGAGTAAGCGGGCACGGTCCCGGAATGCAGCCGGGATCTTCGACGTGCGGTGGCCCTACTGAATCGTGGCGGGGGCAAAAGAGCCGGCAAGATGCCGGCGCTACAAAGGCGAGAGCAGAAGCGGGCGAGTGGGCGCGTGATCGAACAACTGGAGTAGGATAGGGGACATGGGCGTACTTGATAACCGGTTTGAACGAAGCTATGTGCTGTCGACGGTGGACTATGTGTTTAACTGGGCGCGGAAGAGCGCGATCTGGCCGCTGACGTTTGGGCTGGCGTGCTGCGCGATCGAAATGATTGCGTCCACGACATCGCGATTTGATATTGCGCGATTTGGCGCGGAGGTTTTCAGGCCGTCGCCGCGGCAGGCGGATTTGATGATTGTAGCGGGGACGGTGACGCTGAAGATGTCGCCGGTGCTGAAGCGGGTATGGGACCAGATGCCGGACCCGAAGTGGTGTATCTCGATGGGGGCGTGCTCGAGCGTGGGCGGGCCGTTCAATGTGTATTCGGTGCTGCAGGGAGTGGACCGGATTGTCCCGGTGGATGTGTACGTGATCGGGTGCCCGCCACGGCCGGAGGGTCTGTTTTACGCTCTGCTGAAGTTGCAGGATAAGATTGACCAGATGACGCTGGCGAAGCGGCCGACGGAAGTGCGGCTGGAACCGCGGATGGTGGAGGAGTTCAAGCGCGGCGTGATGGTGGCTCAGACGCCGGAGCCGAGGTAGCGGAAGTCAAGGAACTAAAGGAGATAGAGGAAGTAGAGGACGACGGAGGAGAGTAGCGAGCGGAGCAACGTACGGCAACGTATGCAGATACTGACGCGTATGGATGTACGGTAGCGTATGGATCGGAGGCGGGATGGCTTTTTTGCGGACGTTGAAGAAGGATGAGGTGCCGGCGGGAACGATTCGCGAGTTTCAGATTGAGGGGAAGACGCTGGCGGTATCGAATGTGGCTGGTAAGATATGTGCTATCAATAGTATATGCCTGCATCGGGGCGGTCCACTGGCTGAGGGAGAGCTGGCTGGGGATGTGGTGACCTGCCCATGGCATGGCTGGAAGTACAATGTGTGCACGGGCAAGCTGGTGGCGAATCCTACCGTGGGCGTCGAGACCTACCCTGTAGAAGTCCGCGGAGACGATATTTTCATTGATATCGGGTGAGCGCGGGCGGGTGGAAGGCGGGGCGCCGCACGGGCGTCCTTTCATCAATTCTAAAAAAACTGCGCAAAAATTTTCCACTTTTTACCGCTTACGTGTATAGTTCGCGCGACGAATTTACGAATGAACCAGCCTCCGGTTAAACCAAGGCGATGGCTACTGGCCGTCGACCCACGCGTATATCACTGGGACACCCTTTTCGTGAAAGGGAAGGAAATGTGGCGGCATGCGGGAAGCCGTCCTGACACTTTGCGGCAGCTGAAGCAGGTGCACAAGGGCGACCGCACGCTGCTGTATCACGGGAAAGCGGAGCACGCGCTATATGCGCTGGCGGAAGTGAGCCGCGACCCGTATCCGGATCCGCACGATTCCGACACGAAGAAAATGGTGATGGACTTGCGCGCGATCGAGCGGCTGCCGCGTCAGGTGGCGCTGGCGGAGCTGCGCGAGAACCGGGTCCTGCGGAAGATTAAATTTTTGAAGAACACGCGGCTGACGATATGTCCATTGACGGATGAAGAGTACGCGGAAATTTTGCGGATGGCGGGAGTGGTGGCGTCGCCTGGGATTCCGCTTCCTTGAATTTGTGTTTTTTTCCTCTTGGCAGGCACTGCGCGGAATAAAAGCTGGCCACTTCGTTGGTGCGGACGTCTAATTTCATTCAATTGGTGCGCGAGGATTAAGTTCGAAGGAGAGGTGCGATGCGATTTTCGAGATTGATATCGGTGGCGGCGGGGATTGCAGCATTGGCGGTAATTTGGGCGGGGCCGACGGTGGCGCAGAAACATCGCGAAGCGGCGGGCGGGGCTGGGGCGAACTGGATCGAGGGAGTGAGCACGGGGCGGAATGTTGTAGTCGATATGACTTACTCGGTGAGCGCGAAATTTCCGGCGTGGCCTGGGGACGATCACGTGTTCGAGGCGAAGGTGAATGCGACCGTGGAGAAGGATGGATATTTCACACGGAGTTTCTGGATGCTCGAGCATTATGGAACGCACATGGACGCACCGGCGCATTTTCCTCCGGGGAAGGTGACGCTGGATGAAATTCCGGAGGCGCATTTTTTCGGTCCGGCGGTGGTGATTGATGTGCGGGAGGAGGCGGGGAAGGATGCGGATTACCGGTTGACGGTGGTGCGAATTAAAAAGTGGGAAGCGGAACACGGGAAGATTCCGCGCGGGGCGATTGCAGTGCTGCGGACGGGATGGGGGGCGAGAGCGAGCGATGCCGGGCGTTACCGGAACATGGATGCGGAGAAGGTGATGCACTTTCCGGGGTACTCGGTGGAATCGGCGAAATTTCTGATCGAGCGCGGCGTGGTGGGGTTGGGAGTGGATACGCTGAGCGTTGATTACGGCGCTTCGAAGAATTATGAGGTGCATCGGGTGGATTTGCCGGCGGGTTTGTACAACCTGGAGAATTTGGCGCATGCGGAATTTCTGCCGGAGTCGGGTGCGTTTATTATCGCGGCGCCGATCAAGCTCGAAGGTGGGTCGGGCGGGCCTTGCCGTGTGTTCGCGGTGTTGCCGCCGAAGTGAGCGCGATGGATTCGCGGACGGAGGCGGCGGGAGCGGGGGCAAAAACGATCGCGGTGATGCGGGTAGCGACCGGGATTATTTTCTTTTTGTTCGCGGAATATAAAGTGGTAGGGCCTGCGTTTCCGCACGGGTTGTTCGAGGGCTGGATCCACGGATGGGTGGACCAGGATCAGGTGGTGGGATTTTTCCGGCCGGTGCTGGTGAATGTGGCGCTGGCGCATCCGGTGCTGTGCGCGCTGGTGATCGGTTGGGGCGAGATGGCGATTGCGATCAGTTTGATATTTGGTTGGCTGGTGCGGCCGGCGTCGGTGGCTGGCGGGGTTTTGATGGTGAGCCTGGCGCTTTCGACTTGGTATGCGCCGGGGCGTCATGCACCGGTGTGGCAGTATTTTGGGGCGAATCTGGCGCATATTCCGCTTTTATTTTTGTTCGCGATATTTTATGCGACGCGGGCCGGGGACGTTTGGGGATTGGATGGGAGGTTGCGGCGCCCGAAGTGAGGCGGGAGGGGATTTCAAAGTTGAGATCCTTCGCTGCGCTCAGGATGACAGGCGCCCGCCAAGATCGGTCGCAGTCTCCGCTTTTGGAAACTGGCGTCCTGAACCGCCAAAGCAAATTGGTTCGGAGCGATTTGAATTCAGGGCATCGCCTTCACTTTTCTCAAAGCGGCGACAAGTTGCTCGTGCATTCCGAGTTGGTAATCGCCATCGGGGCGATAGGATCCAACGGCTGTGGCGATTTCGTGACGTAGTCCATTTTCAAGACCGAATATCAGATATGTCGCCAGCGCTCTGAAAGAGGATGGGGAGCCCAAGACAGTAAGCCGGTAGCAGATGTACGCCAACAGCAAGAGCACGAGAATCTGAAAAACGCTCATTGGTCACCTTCCGCTGATTGGTTCAATCGAGGGACCGGGTTCTCAGTATCACTTCACGCGTTTCCGATTTCCACATGGAAAATGCGCTTGGTGTCGAATCGAAGCGGGCGGTCTGGAAGGCACGGTCGGGATGCGGGCGAGCACGACATCGCAACGGCGGACGTGCTGATAGCGCTGCGACTTGCCGTGCCAATCCGCGCGACAACCCCCAAGTCAACCCCTGCCGGTCTTCCCGACACAAGGCGCCGGGACGCAAAAGTCACGAAAGCCCGGCGCTACAAAGACGTAGCTTTATTTCGAGTTGCGGATCACCGCGCCGTTTTTCATCACGAAATTGACTTTGCGGAGCGACTCGACGTTGTCGAGCGGGCTGGAAGGCATCGCGATGATGTCGGCGTAGAGGCCTGCGGCGATTGCGCCGCGTTCCTTTTGAATGCGGAGGAGTTCGGCGCAATTTGTAGTCATGGCTTTGAGAATCTCCGCCGGGGGGACACCTGCGGCGCGCCAGACGGCGAGATAGTCGAAGTACATATCGGCGCGAGTTTCGTTGGGCATTTCGGTGACGGTGTCGGTGGAGAAGGTGAGTTTGACGCCGATTTTGTAGGCGCGGGTGAGGCGGTCGATGATATTGGCGCCGATTTTGTCGGCGTTGTGGTAGCCGGCGGCCTTGAGGTGGATGGCAGGGAAGTCGGTGCCAGCGAGGAAAACGCCCTTCTCTTTCATGAGGCGGAGCAGGTCGTCGTCGAGATCCCAGCCGTGCTCGATTGAATCGGCGCCGCCCATGATGACGTTGCGAGCCGCTTGTCCGCCGAGGACGTGAACGGCGAGAGCGCGATTTGCGCTGTGGGTTTCATCGGCAGCGGCGCGGATTTCTTCTTCGGAATAGAAGTAGGCGCGGGTGTTGTCAGCGACAAGTTTGATGAGATCGGCGCCGTAGAAGATGTTTTCGCGGACAGCTTTGCGGATTTCCTGAGGGCCATCCGCGTCAATATATTCGAAGAGCCAGACGGGGCCAGCCTCCGGCGGGATGTGGTGTCCCTGACCGCCGAACGGAGCGATGATTTTCCCGGAAGTGAGGATCGTGGGGCCGACGAACCAGCCTTTGTTAATGGCGTTGCGAACGTCGACGGAGGCGTAGTCCGCTTCGTTACCAACGTCGCGAACGGTGGTGATGCCGGCGTTGACGAGGGTCTGAGAGGTTTTCAAGCCGAAGAGGACGCGTGCGCCTTTGCCGTCGATGAGGTAGTTGGTTTCAAGGGTGTTGGCGAGGTCGTGTTCGAGAAACGTGACGTGGGTATGGGAGTCCATGACGCCGGGCATGACCCATTCGGAGGAGAGGTCGATGACCTGCGCGTCGGCAGGGATTGCGACGCTGGGGCCGACTTCGGCGATTTTCTGGTCTTTCACGAGGATGATTTGATTTTTGGCGACGGAACCGGTGGCGGGGTCGATGACGTTACCGGCGCGGATGGCGACGGTTTGGGCCCAGACAGGGGTTGCGAACAACAGTACGAGCAAGACGAAGAATCGACGCATGCGATAGCTCCTTTGTGAAGATCCGCTAGAGTCATGAGAAATTCTATTTATCTAGCTGAGTGCCAAACTTTGCTTCAGGGGCTAAAGCCCCAATTGCATAGGTTGCGTTTTCCCGCGGTTGAAACCGCGGGCTACAAAGATGGTACTTAGCTGACGATCGAGCGGGCACGGTCCCGCGAATTCGTCGGGGATCTTCGACATGGCATGTCCCTACTGTGAAATTGCGAACTGATTGGCGTTTCGTTGGTAACAATTCGCACGTCAACCGCCACGTCAACCCCTGCCGGTCTTCCCGACACAAAGCGTCGGGACGCAAAAATCGCGAAAGCCCGGCGCTACAAAGGCGGAAACCGCCGACGGTCGGTCGCTACTTTGAATTGCGAACGACTGTGCCGTTCTTCATTACAAAATTTACTTTGCGCAGGGCTTCGGTGTCGTCTAGCGGATTGGCGGGCATGGCGATGATGTCCGCGAAGAGGCCTGCGCTGATTGCGCCTCGTTCTTTCTGGATGCGAAGCAGTTCGGCTGCATTTGTGGTCATGGCTTTCAAGACGGCGGCGGGAGGTACGCCTGCCTGGCGCCAGCCCGCGAGATAATCCCATGTCATATCCGCGCGTGATTCGTTGGGCATGGCGGTGACGATGTCGGTGGAGAAGACCAGCTTGACGCCGATGGTGTAGGCGCGATGAAGGCGGTCGAGGGCAGCGGCAGAGACTGCTTTTCCGTCCGGGTAGCCGCCTTGCACAAAATGAGCTTCGGGAAATTCAGTTCCGGCGAGGAAGGTGCCTTTGGATTTCATGAGGCGGAGTTGATCGTCGGTGAGATGCCAGCCGTGTTCGAGAGAATCGGCGCCGCCGTTGATGACGTTGTCGGCCTCTTCTTTTTTGTAGCAGTGGACGGCGAGGGCGCGACCGGCTTTGTGGGCTTCGTCAGCGGCGGCTCGGATTTCTTCTTCGGAGTAGAAGTAATCGCTATTGTCGGAGACGAGCTTGATGAGATCGGCGCCGTAGAAAATATTTTCGCGCACGGCTTTGCGGATTTCCCAGACGCCGTCGGCGTCAATGTATTCGTAGCGCCAGACAGGGCCAGCTTCGGGAGGCGTGCCGGAAGATTGTCCGCCAAAGGGAGCGATAATTTTTCCGGAGGTGAGGATTGTGGGGCCGGTGAACCATCCTTTATTGATGGCGTTGCGGACATCGACGGAGGCGTAGCCGGCTTCGTTGCCGACGTCGCGGATTGTAGTGATGCCCGCGTTCAATAATGTCTGGGCGATTTTCAGGCCCTGAAGGACGCGCATTCCTTTGCTGACTTCGAGGTAGTTTTCTTCCAGCGGAGTGGACATATTGGGAAGGAGAAAGGTGACGTGAGTGTGGGAGTCCATGATGCCGGGCATGACCCATTCGGAGGAGAGGTCGATGACCTGGGCGTCGGCAGGGATTGCGACGCTGGGGCCGACTGCGGCGATTTTCTGGTCTTTCACGAGGATGATTTGATTTTTGGCGACGGAACCGGTGGCGGGGTCGATCAGGTTTCCGGCGCGGATGGCGACCGTCTGGGCCGATACAGGAGAAACGAAGAGTAGGGAGATGACGACAGAAGCGCAGGAAACCAAGCGACGCATTGAGAACCCCCGAAAATTCTGTTGCGAGTTGCGATGTGAGATTGATTCTAAATCGGCGGGAGTCTAGCACAACGGCGAAGCGCTGCCGCATCGGATTTGGTCTGTGCTACCTTGTGTACGAGATGCCGGAATTACCCGAAGTCGAGACGGTTGCGCGCGGTTTGCGATTGGTGCTGCCGGGGCGCCGGATTGTGGCGGTGAGGCTCGGCGCGAAAACGGATTTCATCGAGGATCCGGCTTCGCTCGAGCGGGAATTGCCGGGAACGCGCGTAACGAGCGTCGCGCGTTACGGAAAGTTCCTGGTTTTGGATTTGGAGCGGGCGAAAGGTGGCGGCAGCGGAAGGCTGGCGCTGCTCATTCATCTGGGGATGACGGGTCAGATCGTCACGTGTCCGGCGGAAGCGCCAATCGCGGCGCACACGCACGCATTTCTGACTCTGGATGATGGGCGCGAGTTGCGATATACGGACATTCGACGGTTTGGGCGAATTCGAATTCTGGCGGATGGGGAGCGCGAGAAAGTGTTGGGGCCGCTGGGGATTGATCCGCTGGAGGCGAGCGAGGAGGAGTTTCGCGGAGCGATTGGGGCACGACGGGCGCGAATCAAGGCGCTATTGATGGATCAGCGGGTGTTTCGCGGGATGGGGAACATTTATACGGATGAAAGTTTGTGGCGCGCGAAGATACATCCGAAGCGGCTGGGCGCGAAGCTGGACGAGGGTGAAGTGCGGAGATTGTACCGGGCGGTTCGGGAGATTCTGACGGAGGCGATCCGGTTGCGGGGGTCGTCGGTATCGGATTATGTGGATTCGGAGGGGCAGCGCGGAGAATTTCAACTGAGGCACCGGGTGTATCAGCGCGAGGGGAAGAAATGTTTTCGGTGCGGGGGAGTGATCCGGCGGGCGATTGTGGCGGGGAGGAGCAGCTTTTTTTGTCCGAGGTGCCAGGAGGCTCCGCGTGGGCGGCGTCGGCAGAAAGAATAAACACAGATGAACACTGATGAAAAAGAGATGAACACGGGTTTGGATTGGGCGGGAGAAGGCGAAACAGAAATCGCGATGGAAGCAGAAACACCAGCGCGATGGATGCGTTGTGCTGGTATCGCATCCGGGCACGGTCCCGAAAGTTCGTCCGGGACCTTCGACATGCCGTGTCCGTACTGCGGAAACGACTCGCCGGGCTAATGGCGGACGCTGCTAGATACCTTCAATGATTCTGAGGTCGCGGTCGGCTGCGTTGCCTAGTGTGCGAAGGGCGGCTTTGTAGGCGTCGCTTTCGTAGGCGGCGATGGCGGCGGCTACGCTGTCAAATTCGATAATTACGGAGCGCTGGTTGATTCCTTGTTCGTATGTTTTTGCGGGAGTGCTGCGGGCAAGGATGCGGCCTCCGGCTGCTTTGAGTGCGGGGCCGGCGAGTTCGGCGTAGGCGGCGACTGCGGCGGGGTTTGAGATCGAGCGGTAGTTTGAGATCCAGTAGGCTTTGGGCATTCGTTTTTCTCCTTTTCTACTTGTGTTGGTTGTTTTTGAGCTGAGCTTGACGTGCTGTGCGCGATGGTTGCATTTGGCGAATTGGGGCACAGGCTGAAGCCTGTGCTACTGAAAAGCGGGGTGTGCGAGTTACATATCTCTTGACCCTTTATGGTTCTGAGCTGAGCTTGCTGCGCTGTGCGCGATGGTTGCATCTGGCGAATTGGGGCACAGGCTGAAGCCTGTGCTACTGAAAAGCAGGCCGCGCAGGCTACATATTATTGGAAGGCTCGCGGCTGGTGAAGAAATATATCAGCAGGGCGCCGAGGGTGGTGAAGGTGGCGGCGTAGAGGAATCCGGCAGCGGGGCTAACGGCGGACCAGAGGGCGCCGACGGCGATGCTCGAGACGAGATCGCCGATGCCGTTGACGGTGGCGAGGACGCCGAAGCCTGAGCCGCGCACCTGAGCGGGAAGCAGTTCGGCGGCGAGAGATTTTTCGAGGGACTGCTGGATGCCGGTGTGAATGCCGGCGAGGCCGAAGAGAAGAATGAGGACGAGCTTCGTGGGTGGCTCGAGGATGAAAGCGGTATAGGTGACGGCGGCGACGAGATAGCCAGCGGCGAGCAGGCCGCGTTTGCCGACGCGGTCGCCGAGAGCACCGGCAGGGTAGCTGGTGGCGGCGTTGATGAGATTGTGGAAGGTGTAGAGGCCGACGGAGATTGCAGCGGCACGTCCGGCTCCGACGCGCGGAGTGAGGATCTGGGAAGCGCGGAGAATCAGGAGCGTGGGAGCGAAGTCGCCGATGCCGTGGGCGAAGACGCCAGCGAGGAAATGCCAAAAGGATTTCGGGAGTTCGCGGATGCTTGCGGCGAAAGTGGGGGCGAGGTGTGTGGTTTCACGCTTCGCTGACGGCGCGAGCAGTGCGAACGCGATAGCGGCGGCGAGGCCGGGGGCTAACGTCCAGAGCAGAACGCCGCGCATTCCGAGAATACCAAGCAGCGCGGTGGCGCAGAGAGGGCCGATGACGGCGCCGATTGTGTCCATGGCGCGTTCGAAGCCGAAGGCGCGGCCTTCGGTTCCGGGAGCGACGGAGTTGACGAGAAGAGTATCGCGAGAGGGGCCGCGACCGCCGCGTCCAACCCAGCCGAGAGCGCGCATGACGAGGACAGCGGGCCAGGCGTGCGCGAAAGCGTAGGCGAAAGTGGAGAGTCCGGTGGCGAGATAGCCGATGATGCCGGTGGGTTTGCGAAGCGCGGGGCGATCGGCGATCCAGCCGCCTGCTAATTTCGCGAAACTCGAGAGGCCGTCGGAAACGCCTTCGATGATACCGAGAGCGTAGGCGGGAGCGCCGAGGCTGGCGAGGAATGCGGGAAGGATTGCGGTGGCGGCTTCATGGCCCCAGTCGGAGAAAAGGCTGGCGAGGCCGATGCCGAGAACGCCGCGAGTGAGCCAGCGGTTCGAGAGTGCCGGCGCGTTGGGTTTTTCGCTCATGTGCAGAGGCGCGGGCTTTCCGGATTATCGCGCGGCGGCATCGCGGGTTGCCGGCGCGGAATCGAGCAGCGGCGTGGCGGCGGCGAAAATGCGTTCGGCCCAGAAGCGTCGCTCGGTCGGATCGAGCCAGAGGATCGGGGCGCGCAGATGGTTGAATGGCGGGGCGGCGAGCAATTCGTTCAGGAGATCGTGGATGCGCTGCTGAAAGGCGCGATCCTCGGAGCGGAAACCGTCGGAGGGAATTTCAAAAGCGACGGGCGGGACGCCGACGAGGAGCGAGTAGGAGTCCATCCACCAGGCGAGCCAGGATTCGAGATGCGGCTGGCGACCGAATTTATTGACGAGGTAGCAGTAGTTGTCGAGGACGGCGCGATCGCAGATGACGTGGGGAGCGCGGCGGGCGGCGTCGAGTTCGGCGGCGATTTGGGCGTGGAGAATCCAGAGCTGTCCTTCGACGGTGGTGGCGGCGTTGACGGGGAAGGGGGATTGGCGGGCGACTTCGGTGACGAGTTCGACGTTGTAAGCGGATTTCTTGAGGAGCGAGCAGATTTCGTAGGCGAGGGTTGTCTTGCCGACGCCGTGGGTGCCGATGAGGGCGAGTTTCATTTTTTGTGGTGTCGCGAGCGGGCCATCTTCTTCTAACACACTTTGAGGATTGAGAGAATGGGCGGGGAAACGTGAATGGGGCGCGGGGCGTCTAGAGGAGTGTTGCGTTGTGGAGTTTGGGAGGGGCGAACAGAATCGGGTGATTTTGGAGCGAAGGAATTTTGGACGGGAGGAAAGGAAAACGATGAGAGTTGGCCGAGTTGGCGGGGCTGTGATTTTGGCGTTGGCGGGGATTGTTGCGTGCGTGGCGGCGGTGCACGCGCAGCAGGCAGCGAGGGCGGAGAAAAGCGCGTTTGCCGCGGCGGATGAGAAGATTTTGGCGGAGGTTCACGACCACAACGAAATCATGGCGAACCTGGAATATCTTTCCGACATGATCGGGCAGCGGCTGACGGGATCCGAGAATCTGAAGAAGGCGAACGATTGGACGGAGAAGAAGTTTGCGGATTACGGGCTCGCGAATCCGCACCTGGAATCGTGGACGATCGCGCATACGTGGACGCGCGGGACAGCGACGGGACGAATTGTGAGTCCGGCAGAGCATCCGCTGACGATTGCGTCATACGCATGGGCGGCGAATACGAACGGGGCGGCGCGCGGGCCAGTGGTGTACGTGAAAGCGAACAAGGTCGAGGATCTGGAGCAGTACCAAGGGAAGCTGAAAGGCGCGATCGTGATTACGAGCGAGCCTGTTCCGTTGCCGGCTGCGGATGCGCCTGCGCCGGACCCGGTGCTGGTGCCGTACGGAGATTCGTTTTTGCTGGTGCGGCCGCTGCGTCCGGGCGAGAAACCGTTTGAGTTCAATCCAGCGTTCCGGAAATTTTTGATGGCGCGCAATGAATTTTTCAGGAAGGAAGGAGTGATCGCGGGGCTGACGGATTCGGGGAAGCCGGACGCGCTGCTGAACATGACGAGTCTGGGCGGGCGTCAGTATGCGATTGCACCGATACCTGCGGCGTTCATTTCGTCGGAGAGTTACAGCCTGATCTGGCGGCTGATGAAGCGCGGGCCGGTGGAAGTGGAAGTAAACATCGCGAATACGATCGGGGACGGGCCAGCGAGTGTTTACAACACGATTGCCGAAATTCGCGGCAGCGAAAAGCCGGATGAGATTGTGGTGCTCGGAGCGCATCTGGATTCCTGGGATCTGGGGACGGGGACGACGGACAACGGGACGGGCGCGATGGTTGTGTTGGAGGCAGCGCGGGCGTTGCAGAAGAGCGGATTGCAGCCGAAGCGGACGATCCGTTTTGCGCTGTTTTCCGGCGAGGAGCAGGGGCTGAACGGATCGCGCGCGTATGTGGACTCGCACCGGAGCGAGCTGCCGAGATTTTCGGCGGCGTTGATTCACGATACGGGGACGGGACGGGTGACGAGCATCAGTTTGATGCGGAATTATCAGGACCGCGAGGTGATGGACAAAGTGGTGGCGCCGCTGCGGTCGCTGGGGCTGCTGGAATTGACGGAGCGATGGATGACGGGGAGCGATCACGCGTCGTTTGAGGAGGCGGGAGTGCCGGGATTTTTCTGTCTGCAGGACCCGGCACAATATTTCGAGACGCACCATTCGCAGGCGGATACGTTCGACCAGGCGCACGAAGCGGATCTGGTGGAAGGCGCGCAGGTGATGGCGGCGGTGGCGTACAATCTGGCGGAATTGCCGGAGCTGCTGCCGAGGAAGCCGGCGAACACGAGCGCAGCGGCGCAATAGCAGGGCTGCACGGGCGATCGAGGCGGCCGGGCCGCTCGGGTTTCCCGGGCGCGAGGGAAAACGATGCGGGCAGTGGTGCAGCGGGTGAGCCGCGCGAGCGTGACGGTGGATGGGCGCGTGACGGGCGAGATTGGGCCGGGGCTCGTGGCGTTGGTTGCCGTGGGACGCGACGATACGGTGGCGACGGCGGGCGCGATGGCTGAAAAGGTCGCGAACCTGCGCGTGTTTAACGATGATGCGGGCAAGATGAACCGCTCGTTGCTCGATACTGGGGGGGCGGCGCTGGTGATTTCGCAATTCACGCTGTATGGAGACGCACGGGGGCAGCGGCGGCCGAGTTTTATTCAGGCGGCACCGCCGGAATTGGGGAAAGCGCTGTACGAGGAATTTGTGCGCGCGATGCGAGCGCTGGGCGTGCGGGTTGAAACGGGCGTGTTTCAGGCGCACATGTCGGTGGAGCTTGTGAACGACGGGCCGGTGACGATTTTGATTGATTCTGACAAGACCTTCTAGCCGGCGTTCCTTCCTTATCGCAGCTTTCATTACACTCGGGATTGTGGACCAGCGGCTTGCGTTGCGCGCGCGAGTGTCCTACGCTTTTTGCCGGGGGACGGCGATGAGCGAGATTTCAAGAATCCTGGATCAGATGGACCGGGCGATGGCGGGCGAGGCATGGCATGGGCCGGCGCTCGAGCAGTTACTTGAGGGGGTTAACGCCGAGCAGGCGTCGATGCACACAGTACGCGGGGCGCATTCCATCTGGGAGATTGTGAATCATATCGCCGCATGGAACCGGATCGTGCACCAGCGGATCGCAGGGACCGCGGTGAACGTTACGCCGGAAATGGATTGGCCGCCGGTGTGGGAAGCGAGTGAGATGGAGTGGCGGCGTTCGCTCGATCGTTTGCGCGAAAGCCGGGCGCATTTGCGGACGGCGGTTGCAACCGTGCGCGACGACGAATTGTCCACGGCTCCTGCGGGGACGGAACATTCGCGGTACCTGACGCTGCACGGATTGGTGCAGCATGACCTGTACCATGCCGGTCAGATCGCGATCTTGAAGAAAGCGCTGGGATAGAGGAGTGAAAGAAACGTGAGCACAGCCGCGCGGCAATTTGCGGGAGAGATTCGTCCAGCAAGCGCGGCGGACTATGCGCGGATGGCGGAACTTGCGGGGCAACTCGGGTATCCCTCGGATGCCGGTGATATCGCGCGACGGCTTGCGGGGATGAATGCGCGCGGGGAACACGCTGTTTTTGTGGCGCAATTGGCGGATGGCGCGATTGCGGGGTGGATTGGGGCGTTCGTCTACCGGTCGGTAGAAGCGGATGCGCGAGTGGAAATCAGCGGGTTGGTGGTGGATGAACGGCACCGGTCGCAGGCGGTGGGGCGGCATTTGCTGGAGCGGGCGGAGGAATGGGCGCGCGAGAAAGGATATAGCGGGACGAGCTTGCGTTCGAACGTGATTCGAGAACGGGCGCACGCTTTCTACGAGCGTGAAGGATACGAGCATACGAAGACGCAGAAATCGTTTCGGAAGAAATTGTGACGGACTGAGTGCGGCCTGCGCAGGGTGAGTTCGTTTGAGCGGACAGAATGACGGGGCGCAAAAGCGCACAGGTCCTACATACCTCAGGGCAAGCAGGAGTGCCTGTGCCACTCAATACGGAAGGCAAGAACGAGCGGGGCTGCGGAAGTACGCGGTTACGTTTTGAGTGGCGGAGGCTTGGGTGCAGCTAGCTTCTCGTTGGAGATTTGGGCCACATCCTGAGATGGCAATCCAATCGTGACGCAAATTAAATTGGATGGACCGGCGCTGTTTGTCGTCTGCGTTCTGGCTGCATGCTGGATTGGGTTTGGCGTGATCCTGGTGATGGGGAAAGCCGGGGCGGCGAAGTCAAAAACGGATGCAAAGCGGAATCCTAACTCGCGACTGGGATTTGCGCTGCAGGGAATTGGCTATGCGCTTTGCTTTGGATTTGTGCGGCGGGATTTATCGCCCATCGTGCCGATGCCGAAAGTGCTTGAGGTGCTTCTGGCGGTGGTGATCGCGGCGATTGGTGTGGTGTCGGTTTGTATCTGCTTCAGTGCGGCGCGAACGCTCGGGAAGCAGTGGGCGCTTGTGGCGAGGGTGGTTGAGGGACACGAGCTGATCATCGAAGGGCCGTACTCGCATGTGCGAAATCCGATATATCTGGCGATGTTCGGAATGCTGGTGGCGACAGGTCTGGCGGTGAGCCAGTGGCAAGCGTTCGTGGCGGGGATTCTGGTGTTTTTGATAGGAAACGAGATTCGAATTCGCAGCGAAGAAAAGTTGTTGCGCGAGACATTTGGGCCGAAGTTTGACGAGTACGCTGCGCGTGTGCCTGCGTTTTTCCCGCGGTTGTTTTAGATCTGCGTGCGTAGTTTCGTTCGCATGATTTTCCATCGGTGATTGAGAGTTGTTTGGTCAACGTCTACGGCGCCAAACCGTCGGCGAATAAGGGCACGGCCCCGCAGGACCTAGATCTTTGACCTGTTCCCCAATGCGCCAATCGGGAGATTGGCGTTCCCGGGGGCGCGAATCGAGATAGAACCCAAGTCAACCCCTGCCGCCCTTCCCGATGAAAGGCATCGGGAAGCACAAACCGCGGAAGGGCGGCGCTACAAAATTCCGTGCACGTACTGCTGGAAAGCAAGCTTCCATTAATATCGTATTACGATATAATTGAAATATGGCATCGCGCGAAAAGCTGGCCATCGACTACCGGGTGCTGGCGGATTTCCGCTACGAAATCCGGCGGTTCCTGAATTTCAGCGAGCAGGCGGCTCGCGAAGCGGGAATCGAGCCGCACCAGCACCAGGCGCTGCTGGCGATGAAGGGATTGCCGGCCGGCCGCAAGGCCACGGTTGGGGTTCTGGCGGAACGGTTGCAAATCCAACATCACAGCGCGGTTGAATTGGTGAACCGGCTGGAGCGAAAGGGGCTGATACGGCGTTCGCGAAGCGGTGGCGACCGGCGGGAAGTGCTGCTATCGCTGACGAGGCGTGGCGAGCGGCTGTTGAAGGATTTGACGCTGACGCATCGTGCGGAGCTTCGTTCTGCCGGGCCTACGCTGTTGCGAGCGCTGACTGCGGCGCTTGGGCAGTCAGGGCGCGGGGGCAATTCGAGGAAGGGTAAGTTGCGTGCGTTGAGACGGGTGCGTTGATTTGTGGTGCGAGGCGCGCCAATCGGGAGACTGGCGTTCCCGGGGGGAGATTGCGACGGGAGGACGCTGGGTGACAAGTGCGATGAAATGCGACGGGCGGAAGTTGGGTGACAACTGAGATGAAACGAGATGGGAGTGAGGAACGCGATGCGGGTGGGGCGGTGTTGATGCCGGAGGGCGAGACCGGGGCGGCGGCGGAATTCCGGATTGGATTTATTTCGCTGCTTGCGGCGCTCGTCGGAATACTTGCCGGGCTGATTGCGTACGTGCTGTACGACTTAATCGGGCTGTTCACGAACCTGGCGTATTACCACGAGTGGTCATTTCATTTTCGGAGCCCAGAGAGTACGCACCTGGGGTTGTGGATTATCGTGACGCCGGTAATCGGCGGATTGATCGTGGGATTCATGGCGAAGTTCGGCTCGGAAAAAATCAAAGGGCACGGAATTCCCGAGGCGATGGAAGCGGTGTTGACGTCGCGGAGCCGGATCGAGGCGAAGGTAGCGATTCTGAAGCCATTGTCGGCAGCGATTGCGATCGGGACTGGAGGCCCGTTCGGAGCCGAAGGGCCGATTATCCAGACGGGCGGGGCGTTCGGGTCGCTCGTGGGGCAATTTATTTCGACGACGGCGGCGGAGCGGAAGGTGCTGCTAGCGTGCGGAGCGGGCGCGGGAATGGCGGCGACGTTCAATACGCCGATTGCGGGGGTGATTCTCGCAATTGAATTGCTGCTGTTCGAATTCCGTTCGCGGTCATTTATTCCGCTGGTGATTGCGTGCACGCTGGCGACGAGCGTGCGGTCGGTACTGCTGGGGCAGAAGTCGATGTTCTCGATGGGCAACGTGAATTTCGATGCGATCCGCGGCTTGCCGTTCTATGTGATTCTGGGAGTGCTATCCGGCATCGCGGCGATCGGATTCACCAAGCTGCTGTATTGGGTGGAGGACCAATTCGACCGGCTGCCGATCGACGATTTGTGGCACCCGGCGATTGGAGCTCTGGGGCTCGGTATCATCGGATTTTTCGTGCCGCGCGTGCTGGGCGTGGGTTACGACACGATCTCGGACATTCTCAACAACAATCTCGCGCTGAAGCTGTTGTTGCTTGTGGCGGTGTTCAAGGCGCTGGCGCTGGTGATTTCGCTCGGGTCGGGGACATCGGGCGGACTGCTCGCGCCGATGTTCATGTCGAGCGCAGCGATGGGCGGGGCGTTTGCGATCGTGATGAACATGATTTTCCCTTCAGCGCATCTTTCGCCGGGGGCTTATGCGCTGGTGGCGATGGCGGCAGTGTTTGGAGCGGCGTCGCGGGCGACATTTGCGTTCATCGTGTTTGCATTTGAAATCACGCGGGACTACAACGCGATTCTACCGCTGATGCTGGTGTGCGTGATTGCGGACATGATTGCGTTGCGTTATTTGCCGAGTTCGATCATGACGAAGAAGCTGGCGCGGCGCGGGCTTTCTGTGCCGGAGTATTACGAAGCGGGCGCGCTGAATGTGGTGCACGTGGGCGAAGTGATGAGGAAGGACGTGCAGCCAATTCCGCCCGAGATGACAGTGGGAGAGATGGCCGAGCGAATGGCGCAGCGCGAGCCAGGGTTCGACATTACGGAGGGATTGCCGATCGTCGGAGGCGACGGACGGCTGGTGGGAATCGTGACGCAGGGAGACTTGTTGCGGGCACTGGAAAAAGATCCGGCGGGGCGGATGACGGTTGGCGAAGCGGGCACGGGAAAGCCGATTGTCGCGTTTCCCGACGAGCTTGTATTTGAAGCGCTGTTCCGGATGCTGCACAGCAATATCGGCCGGTTGCCGGTGGTGAGCCGGGAGGAACCGGAGCGGATGGTGGGGTACCTGAATCGCGCGAGTATTTTGAGCGCATGGACGCAGCAGATGCATGAAGAGGGAGTGCGCGAGCACGGATGGTTTCGGAAGTTTTACGGGAAGGCGAAGAGAGGCGCAGCGGCGCGGACAGTGTAAGCGGCCCAGGACGGGAGGGTGGCTGGGCGCATTGCATGGAGTGGCGTCGGGATTCATCGCTCTCAAACCGAGCGATGGAACACCGCACTTCGACCATCCTGGCCGGATGGTCTCAGAATGACAGAGTAGGAAAAACCGCGCTAGAAGCCGCCGCCACCGCCACCGCCGAAACCGCCGCCTGAGAATCCGCCACCGCCGAAACCTGAGCCGCCGGAGCTGCTGCGGGGAGCGGACGTCATGATGCTGCCTGCCTGCGCGGACATCACGTTGAGATCGTTGACGAACATATAGGGAACGAATCCGCTACCGTAGGGGCCGGAATACCATTGCGGAGGCTGCATGGCGATACCGGCGAACGCGGCGACCCACATCTTTTCACAATGCAGCGCCATCGCGTAGGGCAAAAACTTTTCGAACATTTCAGGCGTTTTTACGACGCGTTCAAGACGATCGCTTTCGACGCGTCCTAGGAACTGCTCGAAGCCAAGAACTTTTTCGAGCGCTCGCGCACCCGTAAGAGTGCGCGCCGGCATAAACCAGCCAAAGATGCAAATCACAAGGCCGGTGAGAACGCCGGCGATGATCCACGTGAGTTGCGAAATACCTGTGGCGACTCCGAGCGCGCCGCCAAAAACAGCAAGCAAGATTCCGGTGACCAATCCGCCGCCGATGTAGGTCTGGCGAACCGTGTCCGGGCGGTGGAGATAGTAGCCGTCGGCCATGAGCGCGTCGAAGATGCGGCTGCGGATTGTGGGCAGGTGCGTATAGAAATGATTCTGGAGCTCAGAAAGCTTCACGGAATTACGGGAGCCATCGTCGAAAAGAGCGGCGAGCATTTCGAGTTCGTGAGGGCGAACGCCGCTCCATTCGGCGGGCGGGCGTTTGAGATGAAAAATGTATTCCTTAGTGTGACTGAGACCGAGGAGATGGCTTTCATCGAGCTGCTCGATGGTGAGGTAGCCTTTTACGGCGAGATCGACAAGAGTGGCAGTGATATCGCGCATGGCGGCTTCGTTATCGACGAGGGCGCCGCATTCACCGGGCGTGAGTTTATCGGGCGGCTCGTATTGCACGGCGATGGCGCCGGGCGAGGGATCGCGGCCGCGCGTCCACCAAAGCCGCAACATGATGAGAAACGCGATGACGGGAAGAAACAGAGGCCAGTTGCTGCGGAAGAATAAAACAATTTTCGCGGCGGCTGACGGCGGGTGAACGAAGCCCTTGTCCCAGCCAACTACGGCGGTGAGGCCTTCGTGGTAGGAGAGCGGATGAGTGGAATGAATCTCGACGAAATTGCTTTTCGATTCGACCTGCGCGTCGTGTTCGCGGGAGCCGTAGACGCCGGTGAAGGCGATGGCGTGGAGGCCGGCGACGCCGTCGGGAAGCTCGATTTTGGCGGAGACGGAATTGATAGGGACTTCCCATTCGTCACCGGTGACGTTCCAGTAGAGCTCGTCGTGATCGTCGAAGAAACGGATGGCATTGAGGATTCGATAGTGGAGGAGGACGGTCTTTGTGGCGTCCTGGGCACCGGGAACCCAAACTTTGAATTTCAGGTAGCGGCCGTCGCGTTTCCGCTCGTATTTCAGGGGATGGCCGTCGTCATCGGTGACGGAGAGCGGTTCTAGGAGGAGGGAGTAGTTGAGGTGCTGCGGCGTGTCGTACTCGACGGGGATGGTGCGGTAGAGGCCGTTCCAGGAGCCGGTGAAATGGGCTTCGATCGTTTCGATGACTTCGATGGTGCCGTCGGGATTGACTGTGACGGCTTCGTCGAAATGTTGGATGACGAGCTGACGGGCGGCGGCGGGGAGTGCGATCAGCAGAATTGGGAGGAGCGCCAAAAAACAGAGAGCGAGACCGCGGCGGGCAAGTGGCAAGCAATTGTTACCGTGGACCTGGGGGGCTGAAGCCCCTTTTGCTGTTTGCGTCATATGTCGGAGCTAAAGCTCCGAGCCCCTAAGATGCGATCGAATGAAACCGTGATTCGAGAGCTAGGATGTTGCGCCGCCGAAGCTGACCTTGGGGACTTCGCGTTCGGCGGGAGCGCTGATTTCGAAGAACTCGCGCGGTTTGAAATTGAACATGCCGGCGATGATGCTGGACGGAAACTGGGCGATTTTCGTGTTGAGGTCGCGAACGACGGCGTTGTAGTAGCGGCGCGCATTCTGGACGCTGTCTTCAATTTGATTGAGAGTGGACTGGAGCTGCGTGAAACTTTCGACGGCGCGAAGCTGCGGGTAGGCTTCGGCGAGAGCGAAGACCTGGCGCAAGGCAGCGGTGAGGGCGCCTTCGGCTTCGGCTTTCGCAGCGGGGCCTTCGCTGGTCATGGCGCGATTGCGGGCGGCGACGACACCTTCGAGGGTGCCTTTTTCGTGGGCGGCGTAGCCCTTTACGGTTTCAACGAGATTGGGGATGAGATCGTAGCGGCGTTTGAGTTGGACGTCGATGTCGGACCAGGCGTTGTCGCACTGGACTCTCAGGCGGACCAGGCCGTTGTACATTCCGACGATGAGGAAAACGAGGAGAACGAGAACGACTGCGATAGCGATGAGCATGGCGCGCCTCCGAATTTCGACGGGAAAGCTCGGGGCTCAGGATACGGCGGGATGGGATAGGTGTAAAGCAGATAGGGCCGGTAAGTCTTCGAGCGGGTTTCCATTGAGCGATCGCGCGATACGAAAGGCGCACAGGCAGAAATGCCTGCGCCACTGCAAACGACGTCCGGCGATTCGGCGCTACTTTGGGGAAGTGAGAGTAGGGTCGAGGAGAGCGGCAGCTTTGAATTCTTCGGCGGCGGTGTCCGTTTCGTTGAGCCACTGGAGGCAGATGGCAAGATTGTAATGGGCGCGGGCGAGGTTGGGCTGCAGGCGGATTGCTTCGCGATAGGCGTCGGCCGCAGGGCTGTAGCGGCGCTTGGTGAAGAGAGCGTTGCCGAGATTGAAGTATGCGTCGGCGTTGTTCGGCTGGGTGGCGATCACTTTTCTGTAAGCGGATTCGGAGGCTTCGACGTCGCCTGACTGCAGGAGCGCGCCTCCCAGAGCAATTTGAGCTTCGGGAAAATCGGGCTGCACTGCCAGCGCTTGATTGAAGCTGTCCACAGCTTGTTGCAGGTCTTTGTGGCTAAGGTAGGCGTTGCCAAGATTGTAGAGCGCGTGGGCGTCTTTGGGTTTGAGGGCGAGGCCTTTCTGATATTCGGCGATTGCTTCGGGGAATTTTTGCTGGTCCTGAAAGGCGCGCGCGAGATTGAATTCGGCTTCGGGCTGGGCGGGCTTCAGTTCGAGGCTTTTCCGGAGGCTGGCGACGGCTTCGTCGAGATGATTTTCGGTGTAAAGGAGGTGGCCGAGTTCGAACCATGCGTGAGCGTCACCGGGATTGTCGGCGACGACCTGGCGGTAGGCGGCGATGGCATCGGGGGTTCGTCCGGCGTGCTGGAGAGTGGAAGCATAGTTCGCGCGGACGTCGGAAGCTTTGGGCTCGAGTTCGAGGGCCTGTTCGAAGATTTTGATCGCGCCGTCCCAATCGTGTTTGGCAGAGAGCGCGGCAGCGAGGTTGTTCATCGCGTCAACGTAGTTGGGCGAGAGGGCGATGGCTTTACGGTAAGCGTCGATCGCATCGTCGGAGCGATCGAGAGCGAAGAGCGCGACTCCCATTCCGTTGTAGGCTTGCGGAAAATTGGGCAGGAGGACGAGCGCTTTCTGATAGGTGGCAAGCGATTCGGCATACTTGCCCTTGTGATAAAGAGCGAGGGCCAGATTACTTTCCGTGATGGCGTCGGTGGGCTTGAGCGCGAGCGCTTTGTTGAAATCGTCGATGGCTTCGTCGTCGAGACCTTTGGCGTCGAGCGCGAGACCGAGATTGCTGAGCGCTTCGGGAAAGGCGGGATCGATGGCGAGGGCGTGGCGGAATTGGAGGATGGCTTCGTCTATTTTGCCGGCTTTGTAGAGCTCGAGGCCGCGGTTGTTGAATTCGACAGCCTGATTGTGGGCGGCGACTTGCGATTGGGCGGGCTTTGCTGCGAGCGAGGGAGTGGCAGGAAGCAGCAGGACGCAACCGACGCATATTGAAATGATCTTCAACGGGTCCCTGCCTCCGCGAAAGAAGCTGCTGAGGGAAGCATAGCACAGTCAAAAGGGCGTCCGCCGGGGCGGGCGTGAGTATCGCTAGTGTTACGTTCTAATTTCAGTTACGCTATCGGCTCCACAGGTGGCACGGACCCCCTTCCAGCCACTTGGGATGCTCTTCAAAACATTCAGCGCGGCGGTGTTCGGCATCGACGCATACCTCGTCGAAGTCGAGGTGGATATCGGTCCGGGTTTTCAGGGTTGTTTCAGCGTCGTTGGATTACCGGATATTGCCGTCAAGGAAAGCCGCGAGCGAATCAAGTCCGCGGTGCGGAACTGTGGATTTGATTTTCCCTTCAGTTCGATCGTCACGGTAAACCTGGCTCCGGCGGACATTCGCAAGGAAGGGTCCGCGTTTGATCTGCCGATGGCGCTCGGAATCCTCGGGTGCCAGGGAACGTTTTTCGGCAAAATTCTCGATTCGTACGTTTTTCTGGGAGAACTGTCGCTTGATGGAAGCGTGCGCTCGGTGCGAGGGGCGCTTTCGGCGGCGCTAGCGGCGCGCGAGCGCGGGATCAAGAACGTGGTGGTGCCGGAAGCGAATGCGCGGGAAGCGGCGGTGGTGGAGGGTGTGAAAGTGTTTGCGGTGAAATCGCTTCCGCAGGCTGTGGATCTGATGAACTCGCCGGAGTCGTTTCACGCGATCGAGGTGGACACGAAGCAGATGCTTGCGGAGGCGAGCCAGTATTCGGTGGACTTGCGGGACGTGCGTGGGCAGATGGCGGCGAAACGGGCGCTGGAAGTTTCCTGCGCGGGCAGCCACAACATTCTGCTGATCGGGCCACCGGGAGCGGGCAAGACGATGCTCGCGAAACGGATTCCGACGGTACTGCCGCCGATGTCGCTGGAAGAAGCGATCGAGACGACGCGGATTCACAGCGTAGCGGGAGTGCTGGAAGACAAGCGGGGGCTGGTGGGGACGCGGCCGTTTCGTTCGCCGCACCATACGATCAGCGACGCAGGGCTGATCGGCGGGGGGGCGATCCCGCGGCCGGGGGAAGTGTCGCTGGGGCACAACGGCGTGCTGTTCCTCGACGAGCTTCCGGAATTTCAGCGCAATGTTCTTGAGGTGATGCGCCAGCCGCTGGAAGACGGTGCGGTGACGATCGCGCGGGCGGCGCTCTCGGTGAGTTTTCCTTCGCGGTTCATGCTGGCGGCGGCGATGAATCCATGTCCGTGTGGTTTAGTTCATGGCGATAGGGATCTTGCACCAGCACAGCCAGCTTAGTGACATTGTAGTGTTGCAGATGGATTTCAGGAACGATCGCCTGTAGCACCCGGCGCTTATCATTCCTGGAGAGATATTCCCATTCCTTTAAGGGGGCGAGGACATGAGCCAGGTCTTCTGCCGAGACACCAACGGCCTGCGTCTGAACATTTCGGAGTTGCTGGTCGCAAAACTGCTGATCGGCCGTTATCCGATCCAGTCGGCGGTCCCGTTCGGCCCGACTGATGACGGTGCTGAAATATGCATCTAGCACTCGTTCCCTCGTTTCCTGGAGTCGTTTGTTCATCTTCTGAAGTTTTGAGAGCTCGGATTTGCTTCCCGCTGAGTTAGTGCGTTCGTACAGCTCCGCAGCGGTGCGCTCAAGAAAATCGCGATCAGTCAAACGCTCCGCGAAGATTAGGTTCAGATTAGCTTCAACCCGCTCGCGTCGCATATATGGATTCGTGCATGGCGGTTCTCCCTTCGATGCCCGTAGTTGGCGCTCTGGCCATGTACGGC
>JBARFX010000006.1:0-4548 GCA_049797655.1 Candidatus Acidiferrales bacterium
CTAAGATCGAGATCTCTAGAATCAGCCACGGTGCCGATCTGAGATAAAAAAAGAAAGCACGAAACACCACAGGAAAATCACTCCACCTGAGAACTCCCGCCAGTGGGCGAGTTTTTCAACAGCCACACCGGTTATCAATACCGATCTGAACGTCTGGGATTAGTTTTCAGAGTGAACCCCGGAAGAATTCATTTTCCAGGTATTCCCGGAGCGATTTCCCATAAACAATTGCATCGGTGGCGTTAGTGACGATGGACAAAACAACAGTGCTGTTGAGGTTTGACGTGCACACGACATACCGATGGGAGAAGATCGGCACCAGGCCCGCCTCGGCGGGAAGTTCAAAGCCCTGTCTGGACAGGTCGGTGGCGATCTCGATCCGAGTTGTGCGAATGTCTTCGACCAGTTTTTTCACGATTTCTATGTCTCTCGGATAGGAATAAACTCCGACCGATTCCCGCTGTGGTTCACCACAGGAGCCGTAGACATTCAGTGTCGCGAGGTCCGTTCCGTTCATTTCGCGCAGGAATGCTTTGAAGTCGTGGGGGAATCGAACTTTCAGAATGCTTTCGTATTCGGCCACGATTTCATCAGACAAGCCTGCATTCCAGCGCGTACCCCGTTGGAACTGAAACCCGTAAAGCGTTGGATTGATTGATTTCTCGCTCCACTTCGTTTCCGTAGCGCGCTTGAACTCCGTAAAGAAATCGCTGCTTAGCATTGGTTGTCCGTACAGCAGGTTACCCGATCGCTGTAGAAAAATCTCCCGTGACCGGAGACAACCGTCTGATTCGAAGAACCCATCATGGTCAGCAAGGACCGAAGAGATGACTGGTGGGCAACACCGAGACGATGAAGGGAATGGGCCGACCCAATCGGGTGAACGTGAAATGGAGAGAAATAGAAATCGTGCGAGCGATCAACCAAGCGCTGCTGCGCCGACAAACGGGTGTGGGCAGGAAAAGCAAAAACGAAGACAAAACGTCTTGACGGAGCCGACTTCGTTAGAGATGTTATCGACAGTTATTTGGAACGACGGCAATTTCCGATTGCCTCGTTGATCGGGCACCGAACTAAGCGCGGCTTGAAGTAGCGTGCTGATTCAGCTTCTAGGCGGACCTTTCGCGGGTTGGTCTCCCGCCGACGAATCGTTCGCAGCGCTCCGGAACCGCACTATTGTGCTAGGCCAACTCTGCGAAGCAAGTCGTCGAAGCGAGGGTCGGAGCGAAGCGGGTCGAAGGCCGGTTCCACTCTGAGCGTCACAAGTGCAGGGGAATGAGCCGTGACGGATTTCTCAAGCGACGCAAATGCCTGGTCCTTGTCGCCAATGCCGACATACGGCGTCACGAACATCATGGGATCCAAAGGATGGCGCCGGCTGTAACGCAGCAATTGCTCCATCTCGCGCCGAGCTTTTTCTGGCTGACCAGCGCGGCCGTAGATGTAGGCTCGCTCACGCCATATCCAGACCAGATCCTTATCGCTTTGATGTGGCCAAGTCTCGACGTCTGCTAGCGCGTCCGAAAATCGTCCCAGCTGCGCATAGGCAAGCGTCACCATGTTGAGGCGGGAGAAATGAGGTTCCATCGTCCCAACGGCGCGAAACTGCGCGATGGCAAGGTCGTACTGCCGCGCGAAGTAAAAGCCGGCGGCCTTGTCCACCTGAATAATCAGCGACAGGGGATCTAGTTGGCGGGCGTGCTCCATCTCCGCGAAGGACTCCTCGAACCGGCCGCTGAAAGCGAGATGCTCGGCATACCACTGATGCCCTGTGGCATAGTTCGGATCGAGGGTGATCGCGCGACGGAATTCCTTCTCGGCGGTCTGCCAGTCCCAATCGTAATTCCTCGCGATAACGGCGAGAGAGGCATGCGGCCCGGCCAGATTTCCATCGAGTTCGAGGGCTTTCAAAGCGGCAGCCCGCGCTTTCGGAATCAATTCATTTGGAGGGGCGATGGAATAGGCCGCCATCAAGGCGTACGAATCGGCCAGGCCGGCATAGGCGCGAGCATAGCCGGGATCCTTGCCTAGGGCCTGCTCAAAACAATCAACCGAACGGTGAAATCCATCCACCGTTCTCTTGTTCCAGAAGTAGCGGCCCTGCAAATATAAATCGTAAGCTTCGTAGGATTTCGGCGCAGGAGAAGCGGCCGCGAGCGCAGTCTGCATCGGTCCGCGGTTTCCGATCGTCAGCTGGATCGCGTCGGAAATTTCCTGGGCGATTTCGCCTTGCAGCGAGAGCAGACTGTTCGGCGTCCGGTCGTACTGATGCGACCACATGTGCGATTGATCCTTCGTTTGGATCAGTTGAGCCGTGATTCGCATCTTGTCCGCATCGCGGCGCACGCTTCCTTCGAGAACGTATTGCACCCCGAGTTCGCGGCCGATTTGATCCACTTGTTCCTTGGTATGTTTGTAATGCATCACGGACGTCCGCGCGATCACCCCCAGATGCTTCGGATCAGCGTGGCCCATTTGCGCGATCATTTCCTCCGTAAGCCCGTCGCTGAAATATTCCTGCGAAGCGTCGCCAGTCAAATTCTCGAATGGCATTACCGCAAGCATCATTCTTCCGGCCGCAGCAGGCTGGGTGCGCCTGTGGAGTCGTGACCAGTAGAAGTATCCGCCGGCAGTCAATGTCGCAATCAGCGCTAGCGCGACGAGTGCCCACGCCCCGCGGGCAGACTTCGTCTCGGCGACTTCTTCCTCGCCAGCTTCCACGAATTCAGCCCCCTCCGTCGCTGAAGACTCCCCACCGTCTGGTTGTGAAGCCGCTCCCGGCCCCGGTTGTAAATTGATATCGCGAATCAGAGTGACCGGCCGCGCGACAACATCCACAAGTCCCATAAAGCGATAGCCGAGCCTCGGAAGCGTCTGGATGTAACGCGGGTGACTTGCAGCGTCGCCCAGAACGGCGCGGAGTTCTTTTATCGCTGTATTCAATCCCTGCTCGAAATCGACAAAGGTTTCGGAAGACCACAACTGTTCGCGCAGCGATTCCCGGGTCACCACCTGGCCCGGACGGCTCAAAAGAAGGTTCAGTAATTGGAGTGGCTGCGGGCGTACCTTGAGTTTCAAGCCGTGGCGGTAGAGTTCGCGGCTGGAAGGGCGCGATTCAAAGGGACCGAATTGAAAGACCTGAATCGGCATACTCACAACGACAGGGAAGAATTGAAGCATTTTGGCCTGTAACGGCTAAACAGCGCAAGTTAAAACTTCTGTTATGTGGCGTTTGGACCTTCAGTTTTTTACCAGCCTTTCTTCATCACGCCTACATTGACGTAATGCACCGGATCTGGAAGAACTAATTCACTGAGGACGGAGGCTCCTAGCAGTGACTCGCGAGGAGCGCCGTGCTCGCGACCTTTAAGGGGCCACCACCCATGAAGACACTGTTGACAAAGTCGTTGGCGCCCGTTTTCTTAATCTTCCAGAGGTACTTTGCCGTCCGCGGCCGCAGGAATCCTTGGACAGTAGCCGCGGGACTCTCCGTTCCGGCCATGGCATTATTGTGTCTCGCGGGACCCGCAGCGGCCCAGAACACTTGGAATGGGGGAAACGGGAATTGGAGCACTGCAAGCGATTGGAGCACGAACACGAGCCCTGATGGATCGACCGATATCCTCATCCCGACCGGCACCGTGCAGGGCGACACCAGTTTCATGAATCGCAACGATTTGGAGATCGATGTTTCCGGCGAGCTAATCGTCCTTTCCCCGACGACCATCACCAGCGTCACCAGTTCGGGCCTGATCTCCAACGGAGGATTGCTGCTCAATCAGGGCATCCTGAACAGCGACGGCTCGGCTTCTATCCTCAACTATGGGTCGGTGACCAACTCTGCCGGAGCACAGATGGTCGGCTTCAGCGGGTTCAATAATAAGGCAAGCACAACCCTGAATAACGCGGGCACGTTCCAGGTAGCCACGCTCGAGAACGCCGGGTCGATAATCAACTCTGCCGGAGCGCAATTCACCACCACCGTCGACCTTAACAACAGCGCTACGATAAGCAACGCGGGCACGCTAACCGCCACCGGCCTGTTCAACGGCGCAGCGGTGAACAACACCGCCGGTACGATGCAACTCGCCGGATCGGCGGTCAATTACGGGTCGATCACGAATTCGTTTGGGGCGGAATTGACGATCACCGGCCAGATTATCAATAAGGACGGAGCCACGCTGAATAACGATGGGATCCTGAACAACCAGAGCTCCTTCAGCAACGGCGGCCAGCTATCGAACACGTCGAACGGCATCCTGAACAACTCTTCTTCCTTGACGAACTCGCAGACTCTGACGACCGCTGGCATCCTGAACAACACAGGCGTAATCAGCAACGCCCAGGGCGGAATCTTCACCGTTCTGAACGGCGGCACGCTGAATAATTCCGGCGGTTTGGGGAACTCTGGCAGCGTTCAGATCGCCAGCGGCGGCGTCCTGAACAATACTGGTTCGATCGGAAATGCCTTCGGTGGTGGATTCGTCGTTCAGAGCGGCGGCACATTCAACAATTCCGGTTCGTTCCTCAGCGACTATCTGTCAAGTT
>JBARFX010000007.1:0-50005 GCA_049797655.1 Candidatus Acidiferrales bacterium
CGCGCACGACGATACCGTGCCCGATCCCGCCGCCTCTGAAAAGTCGGAGGACGCCGCCACGCTGATCGAAGTGCTGAAGCAGGGGCGCTCCGTGATTGTCGTCCGCACCGAATCGCAGCAAGTGGCAGCTGCCGCCTGCAGCGTCCTGGACAGCTCAGCTCCCACAGCTCCTGGCATCCCCGCGAAAAAATTGCGGATGACCACTCGCGAAATCGACGGGGTTACGATCATCGACGTTGTCGGCCGCGTCACGCTCGGCGAAGGCAACGTGATGCTGCGCGAAATTATCACCACCCTCGTGACTCAGGGCAAAAACCGAATTGTCCTGAATTGTGTCGAGCTCGAACATCTCGACAGCTCCGGTATCGGAGAACTGGTAAGAACTCACGCCGCCGTCCGCAAGACCGGCGGCAAATTCAAACTCGCCAACCTCACCCAGAAAATCCATGACCTGCTCGTCGGTACCTCTCTGCACAAGGTCCTGGAAATTCACAAGGACGAGCCGGCGGCGGTCAAATCCTTCCGCTCGGACGCTTCATCTAGCGCGAGTCCGTAGCTCACACGGCTTATCGGGCGCGGTTGGCTCAGTCGTTGTCGCCGTTTTCCTCGATGCCCGCCAGCGATTCCGCGCTCTGCTGGAGATCGTCACCACCACCTGATTGGACTTCTCGTCGCACTACTCACGCCTTCGCTATTCGCCACTTCCAATCAAGCGCTTCGGCAATTCGACCAAACTATCGACCATCAAATCGGGCGGGTGCTCCCGCATTCCTTCCGCGCCCAGCCCGTAACTCACTCCGCATGCCCACGTACCCGCATTCCGCGCCGTCCGCACATCCACATCCGAATCGCCCACGATCATCGCCTCGCGCGGCTCCGCCTTCAATTCGCGCAGCAGCGTTTCCGTCCCCATCGGATGCGGCTTCTTTTTCTCGAAGCTGTTCCCTCCATACACGAACCGGAAATATCGCAACAGGCCCAACCCGTCCAGAATCGCGCGGCTGAAATGTACCGGCTTGTTCGTCAGCACCGCCATCGAATGCTTCTCAAGTAGCTCCAAGCCATCGCACACGCCCGGATACGCCACGGTATTGTCGAGCATGTGCTGGCGATAGTAGCTCAGGAAGTATGCCAGCCCCGCGTCCGCCTCTTCGTCCGTCACGCCCTCGCCCAGCGCCCTCCGCACCAGCACCGGCGCTCCGTTTCCCACGTAGCTGTAAATCGTCTCGTGCGCAAGCGGCGCCCGCTTCATGTGCTCGAGCATCGCATTCACCGAATGCGCCAGATCGAGCTTCGAGTCGATCAGCGTCCCGTCCAGGTCGAAGATCAAGACGCGAACTTCCGCAAACCGCTTGTGATTTCCCGCCATCCCTCACCTGCGCGCAGCACCCGAGCGGATTCGCCGGCCTTCTCGGCGGATGCCGTGAACGCACGTCCATTGTACGGCGAGTTTTCTGCATTTCCATCGAGGCGAGTTTCTATCGGGACCATCAGGTGCATCGATGCAATCGAGCCGAGAAGAGAGAAGCTGCTGGCGCTGGCCCCTCGCGTTGCGGTGCACAAATTCCTAATAGAAGGGCGCGCGCCTCCCGCCCAAACATCAGTGGGAAGCGGTGCGCCGCAATGCAATTCGACGCGCTACTGCACGATCACCGTAACGACCGCATTGTGCGAGAGTGATCCGGACGAGGCCGTGATCGTCAGCGCGTGGCTGCCTTTGATGACGCCCGTCGTACTGCCGCAGCCCGCCAGCGTCAGGCTTCCAACCAGGATTGCGAATCGCACCGTGCGCGCCCAGCCGAATGAAGCGCCGCGCCGTTCAATCGTCCACAGCGCCGCAAGCGTCAACAGCCAAAGCAACGCAGGAAACGCCGGCAAGCGCGTCACCACCTGGCGCGGCGGCGAAAAAGAAGGCGGATTGAATAGCTGCGCTTCCGTCACAAGCGACACCGCCACGTTGGTCGGCGCCCCGCCCGGCGTGAACGAAGTCGGCATGACCATACAGGTTGAATTCCTCGGCGCTCCGGTGCAAACCAGCGTTATCAACCCCACAAAACCGCCTTGCGGAGTCACCGACATCTGGAAGTTCGCAGTTCCCCCGGACGTAATCGTCTGCGTCAGCGTCGTCACATTCAGCGTGAAGTCTTCTCCCGTGCCGCTCAACGTGACGCTTTGCGGGCTGTCCGATGCCCCGTCGACCAGCAAGATTGTCGCCGCTCGCGCTCCTCCCGCCGTCGGTTTGAACGTCACCGTAATCGTGCAGCTCGCGTTCGCTGCAAGAGTCGCCCCGCACGTGGTTGACTTCAGGAAGTCCCCCGGGTTCGTGCCGCCCAGCGTGAAACTCGTGATCGCCAGCGGCGTGCCGCCCGTGTTCGTCAGCGTCACCATCTGCGTGGCGCTCGACGAGCCGGAAACGGTTGCTGCAAATGTCAGAGTGTTCACCGATAGGCTCGCTGTTCCCAGCACCGCTCCGGATCCCGTCAAAGCGATCGAATGCGGGCTGCCGGCAGCGTCGTCGGTAATCGTAATTGCCGCAGCTCTCGCCCCGCTCGCTCCCGGCGTAAACGTCACGTGGAACGTGCAAGTAGCGTCCGGCGCCATCGTGGCCGTGCAGTTGTTGCTTTCCGCGAACTCGGTCGGATTCGCACCCGTGATCGCGATGCTCGCGATGGTGAGAGTTGCACTGCCCGTATTCGTCAGCGTCGCCAGTTGCTCGGCGCTCTGCATACCCACTCCCTGTGAAGCAAACATCAGCGTCAGCGTCGAGAGCGTTGCCGCCGGCGCGTTCACTCCCGTCCCGCTCAAGGTCGCCGATTGCGGGCTTCCGGGTGCGTCGTCATTTACCTCGACGGACGCCGCAAGCGCTCCGGTGACTGTCGGTGCGAACGTAACTTGAACCACGCACGACGCGTTCACCCCCAGCATTTCGATACATGTCGTGCTGACCTGGTGAAAATCCACGGTCAACCCCGCCTCCACAATTGTAATCCCCGAAATCGTCACCGGCACTGGCGTCGAGTTCGTCACTGTCACCGTCATTGAGTCGGATGTCGATCCCACCGCCAGGGATCCAAAATCCACAACAGCCGGCGACACTGTCACCGCTGTCTGGAAAAGCACCATGTTGCTCCCGTTTCCTGCCGCCGCAACCGCCAGCCCAGCGCCTATCGCAAAATTCCCAACCGCAAACGTGAATTGAGGGCCCACGTCGCTTCCAAACGACTGCGCCTCTTGAAACGTTCCATCCCCGTTTCCAATGTAAAAATCGAGCTTCTGGCCGGTCGCATTCTGCGTGACGATGTCGAGTTTCCCGTCTCCGTTGAAGTCACCCATCGAGATGCCGCGATTTGCTTCTGTTGCAATCGTTACACCATCCTGAATCGTCCCATCGCCGTTGCCTTTTAGGAAGGAAGTCGCGCCATTGAACGACGAGGCCACGACGTCTAGCTTGTTGTCGCCGTCGAAATCCGCAATCACGACGCCTACCGACCCCGGCGCGCTCACCGAAACCGGGCTCTGGAACGTGCCGTCCCCGTTGCCAAGCAGAATGGCTACCACACCTTCATTCGCCACCACTATATCGAGCCTTCCATCCCCATTCATGTCTGCCATTTGAACCTGATCGATTCCTCCCAGTGTCGCGCCGTAAGTCACCGGAACCACAAATGTGCCATCGCCATTGCCGAGGAATACGTCGATTCCTCCCGCCCCGCTCCCCGCCAACAAATCAAGATTCCCGTCACCGTTTACATCTGCCACTGCCACTGACTCCGACGCTCCATGGTCGGTTGTAAAGATCGTTGGCGCTTGAAACGTTCCGTCCCCGTTTCCCAGCAACACCGCCACTCCTCCGCTTCCGCTTGCGAATAGAGAGCTGACTACAAAATCCAGCTTCCCGTCGTTGTTCACGTCTCCCACCGCCAGCGAGAACGGACCGGTGAATACCGTGATGGTCTGGCCGGCCTGAAACGTTCCGTTGCCGTTCCCCAGGTACACTGTAACCGTGTTGCTTCCCCGATTCGCCGTCACCACGTCCAGCATTCCGTCCTTATTGAAGTCTCCCGCGATCACGCCCCACGCTGACGGCGCTCCGGCATTCAGCGACTCCACAAACGTCAGCGACGGCACCGTCTCTATCACCGGAAGGTACATGACGTTCGATGTCCCTCCGCCTCCTATACACTGGTTTGGCGGCGTAACCACCGTGATCCAGCCCGTTCCCGCCGTTTCAATCATCGCCGCCGAAACAATTGCCGTCAGTTTCACCGGCGACACAAACGTCGTTGCCAGTTGCGTCGTTCCCCAAAATACCGCCGACGCTGCGACGAATCCCGCCCCTGTCACCGTCAGCGTGAACCCATTCCCTCCCGGAGCCACCGAAACGGGACTGATCGCATCCACATGTGGCACGGGCGGCGGCGCGGGAAAGCCCGCCGCTGCTTCCGGCACGACGAGTGCAACCGCCAGCAGAATCGTCACCAACATCGTTACGCTCTTCGAAGATGCTTGCTGCCGGCCGATCAAACGCATGGATGTCTCCTCGGACAAACCGATGGTGTCCCGTTTTGTTACACGTCAAGGGCTAGTCGGTAGGGCGCTGCACTACGGGGCAATCTCTTGACCACTGTCTCGCGCGGGCAACACACCAGTTGCGGTCGAAATCAATTTTTCCATTCTCAAAACAGAACCGGCCGTCCTGAAATGAATCTCAATCAGACGTCTGCGACTGTTCTGGATCGACTCCTCCGCCCAACCAATCCTTCGCCATCCACTCGCTGGCTCTTCCGCTTGCTCTTCGCCGCACACGGCTTCCCGCCGGAATTCACCGCTCATTCATCTGGCTGTAACAGGCCGCGGGCTAGAAATAATTCGCTTCTTTGTGTCCGTCACCGTACGAACTTTGAAAGGCCTCAGTTGAGTCGCTATACTTTTCGAGTGTGTGTTCTTCGCCGATCAGTCTTTCTCTTCGCCCTCATCGGATTTCATTCTCAGCCCGCCCGCGCGCAGAATTCGCAGGTCGAAAAATGCCCCCGCCCCGCCGCCGGCAGCTCTGTTTCCGAGCCTGCCGATCTGCGCAGCGAGAACGGCGAGCTGCACGTTCGTTTTTCGTTCTACGATACCCCGGGCTCAAATGGGTCCACCCGCTACTGCTACATTGCGGACAACGGCGCCGAATCGCCGACTCTGCGCGTCCGTCCTGGCGATTGGCTCACGATTGATCTGAAGAACGAGATATCAGCGGCCGCAAGCGGATCCGCAGGGTCGCCTCATCACATCGCTATGCCCAAGAGCTGCGCCGGCGGCGGCGCCATGGTCGCCACCGCCACAAATCTCCACTTTCACGGGCTCGCCATCCCGCCCATCTGCCACCAGGACGAAGTCCTCACTACCTCCGTTCTTCCCTCCGATTCCGCCTACGAGTATCGGGTGCAGATCCCCGCGAATCAGCCGCCCGGCCTCTACTGGTATCACCCGCACCTGCACGGCTTCAGCAAAGTGCAAGTTCTCGGCGGTGCGTCAGGCGCGCTGATCGTTGAAGGAATCGAGCGCGCGAACCCCGCGTTGGCGGGCCTCGCCGAGCGCGTGATCGTCATTCGCGATCAGGACTTGCTCAATCCGAATGCGCCGCCCTCGCTATCGGACGCTGCCGCCCCGCCCGTGGTGCTCGACCCTGATGGCGATGCTCGGAACACCGGCTCGGGCACCGGCAAGCCCGCGAAAGATCTCTCCCTAAATTTTGTCCCCGTCCCGTATCCGAATTACGAGCGCGCCGTCATTTGCATTAAGCCCGGCGAACGCCAGCTGTGGCGCGTCCTCAACGCTTCCGCGATCACCTACTTGAATCTGCAGATGCTCTTCGATGGTCTCCCGCAGGATTTTGGAGTCGTCGCGCTGGATGGCGTGCCCATCAACGCGAACGGCCTGGGCCGCGGCATCGTGTACCAAAACCACGTCGGCCTGCCGCCTGGCGGGCGCGCCGAATTCATAATCACCGGCCCGGCGGAAGGCGTGAAAGCCGAACTCCTCACGCGCAGCGTCAACACCGGCGCGGGCGGTGAAAACGATCCCGTCAGACCGCTCGCCACAATCGTCGCCTCAAAGAATGCCGCGGAGCCGCGCTCGAAACTGTCCTCCGCACCCGAACCGCTTCCGCGCTCGAACCTAGCCTGGCTCGGAAATGTTCAGCCCACTCATGAACGCAAGCTTTACTTCACCGAGAAGCTGCAAGACCCCAACGATCCGAACAGCCCGACCACTTTCTACATAACCGTCGACGGACAGCAGCCCGTCCCCTTCGATCCCAGCTCTACGGTTCCGAACATCATCGTGCGCCAGGGCGACGTCGAAGATTGGTATATCGAGAACCGTTCCCAGGAGCTTCATGCATTTCACATCCACCAGATCCATTTCATACTTCTCGCATGGTTTGGCATCGCCGTTAACGAGCCCTTCCTCCGCGACACCATCAACGTTCCCTTCTGGGACGGAAAGACCACAAAATATCCGAGTGTAAAGTTGCGCATGGATTTCCGCAATCCCTCGATCATAGGCACTTTCCCATATCATTGCCATCTGCTCGAGCATGAAGACGGCGGAATGATGGGCCTAGTACGAGTAGAACCTCGAAAGAATGCGAAAGAAAATTCTAAGAAAGAACCCGATTCAGCGCCGGACGCTGCCGCAAACTCCGGCGCGCGCGTCCGATAATCACTGTAGCCGCGACTTTTTACGATTCGTTCACACGACAATAACAACCGCCGCGTATCCACGATGCACGCGTTCGGTTCCGAATTCCCCACGAGCAAACGATTATGCCGCGGGGATGGCGTGCGGATTTTCGGTTCCAGACACGAACTTGCACATACAGGAGAATTCATGATTCGGAAGAATCTTCGCTGGATGGCGGCTCTCACGCTCGCCGCAAACCTGGCTTTTGCCCCCGCCGCAGTTGTGGCGGCCCCAGGCCCGAATGGAGACAAAAACGGCAACAAAGGCGGCAACGGCGGCGGTCCCAGCACCACCACGCCCATCAAACACCTCGTCGTGATCTTCCAGGAAAACGTTTCCTTCGATCACTACTTCGGAACCTATCCAAACGCCGCGAATCCCCCCGGCGAAACTAAATTCAAAGCCAAGGCCAATACACCATCCGTCAACGGACTCAGCCAGGGTTTGCTCGAGCACAATCAGAATGCCGTCCAGCCATTCCGTCTCGATCCCAGTCAGAACTACACTTGCGACCAGAATCACGATTACATGCCGGAACAGCAGGCTTTTGACTCCGGCCTGATGGACAAGTTCCCGGAATTCACTGCAACCGCGTGCAACTCCTCGTTCCCGGCGGTGCAGAGCCTGAACACCGCGATCGTGATGGGCTATTACGACGGCAACACCGTCACCGGCCTCTGGAACTACGCCCAAAACTTCGCGCTGAACGACAACTTTTTCGGCACCAACTTCGGCCCTTCCACCCCCGGCGCTCTGAACGTCGTCTCCGGAATGACCGGCGGCGTCGATCCCTCCACCAGCAAGAACAACGCGAACGACGAAGTGATCGGGGGTAGCGTTATCGGCGATCCCGATGGCGCGTTCGACGATTGCAGCAGCACAGATGTCGTCGGCATGAAGAGCACGAATCTGAACATCGGCAACCTGCTCAGTGCGAAAGGTATCTCGTGGGGATGGTTCCAGGGAGGTTTCACTCCGTCGGCGGTCGTGAATGGCGTCGCCCAATGCAAGACCACCACCAATCGCATCGACGGCACTCCCGAAACCGCTTACAGCGCTCACCACAATCCGTTCGAGTACTACCTATCGACTTCGAATCCGCACCACACTCCGCCAAAGAACGTCAGCGAAATCGGTCACGACGGTCAGGCGAATCATCAGTACGACTTAAGCTGGTTCCAGAAGGCCGCGCTCGCCGGCAATCTCCCCGCCGTCAGCTACCTCAAGGCAAATCGCGCTCAGGACGGCCATCCGTCAAATTCATCGCCGCTCGATGAGCAAGTCTTCCTCGTGAATACGATCAACTTCCTTCAGTCCTTGCCCGAATGGTCCAGCACGGCGGTGATCATTACGTGGGACGACTCCGACGGTTGGTACGATCACGTGATGAGCCCGATCTTGAACCCCTCCGTGACGGCTCAGGACGCATTGACGGGCACGGCTGCATGCGGCAATGGAGCGAACGCCCTCGAATCCATTCAGGGCCGCTGCGGTTACGGCCCGCGCATTCCCTTCCTCGTCGTGTCGCTGTACGCCAAGCCGAACCACGTGGATAGTACCCTCACGGATTTTAGTTCGGTCGTCCGCTTCATCGAAGAGAACTGGGAACTCCCGCAAGTCGGCAACGGCTCCTTCGATCAATTCGCGGGCACGCTCTTCAATATGTTCAACTTCAACAGCCCGGCCGGCAACCTGGTCTTCCTCGATCCTTCCACCGGCCAGGTCGTCTCCACCAGGAACGTAAACGGCAACGGTCACGGCAACTAGTCGGCGCAATTGCTACTCTCATCAACGATTCGCACGAATGGCTCGGGCCACGCCGATGGCCCGAGCCATTTTCTTTGGCTTCGCCTCACCCATCTCGACATCCGTCCCCACTCCGGGTATCATCTCCCCCCATGAGACTTTCCGCCCGCAACCGCATCATCGGCAAAATCGAAGAAATTCATCTCGGCGACATAATGGCGCACATCGTCGTCCGTGCGGGCGCGGAAATCATCATCGAAAGCGTCATCACGCGCCGCAGTGCTGAAGAGATGAAATTAAAAGTCGGTGACACCGTCGGCGCCATCATCAAATCGACGGAAGTGATGTTGGAAAAAGCCTAGCGGCGCCCGCCCCTCCCGCCGTTTCGCGATTGAGTTACATGAACCAGGTTTCGTGAATCTTTCCACTCGCCAATCCGGCAGCGCAACGATCGTCGACGTCGAAGGTGACGTCACCCTCTACAATTCCCCCGAGCTTCGCGCCCTCCTCGTCGGCCTGCTCAAAGAAAAGAAGAGCCCTCGCGTCATCATCAACTTGACCAACGTTAAATATATCGACAGCGCCGGCGTCGCCTCCCTGGTCGAAGGCCTCAAACTTTCCCGCGAACTCAAAACCGGCTTCGCCCTCTTCGGCCTCCAGCGCAGCCCCCGCCAGGTTCTCGAACTAACCCACCTCGTGAAAGTCTTCGCCATCTTCGAAACCGAACCGGAAGCTATCGCCGGCTCCGCCTCCGCTTCTCCCTCGCAGTAGAGACGCACAAAATTTGGAACCACCCGAGTCTCCCGTTTGAATCCTGCCCGCGAGAAGGATTTCAGCGTTTTCTGCAATTTTTACCCAGTCCTGTTACGCCAGTTTCATTCTAATCCTCTTATAGCCAACAGCTTACGGCTGCCCCATCTGGCGACCAATTTGCCCTCAAATCAGTGCATCCTCATAAGGAGGTTCCTATGCGCGTATCCGGACGACACGGACTCCTCGTGTCTTCTCTTTCACTTTTTCTTGCTCTATTCTTGTCTTCCTGCTCGCAAAATTCGCACGCGAGCAATCGTAATGACGCAGATCCATCGAATTCCAAACCCGGCTTTCTCAGCGGCCTTTTTAGCTCAACCATTCCAATCACCGTTCCCGAAGGGACGGATCTACCGGTCGTTCTCGACCAAACCCTTTCGAGCCAACAAAATCGCTCTGGCGATAAATTCGAAGCCAGTCTCGCTTCTCCCGTTGTGATCGACGACAAGACCGTGATTCCCCAGAACTCCCGCGTCACCGGCCACGTCGTCGACGCGCGTCCGTCCGGCCGTCTACGCGGCGTCGCGCGGCTTAATCTGACGCTCGACGCAATCGAAGTTGACGGAAAATCCTACGACATCGCCACCGCCGACGCAGGCCGCGTTGGCAAGAATCACAACAAGCGGAATGGCATTCTGATCGGCGGCGGTGCAGGCCTCGGCGCGCTGATCGGTGGCGTGGCTACCGGAGGAGTCGGCGCAGCGATCGGAGCCGCGGCCGGAGCCGGAGCCGGCACCGCAGGCGCTGCCTACACGGGCAAGAAAGATGTCCGCGTCTCGGCGGAAACGACTCTAACTTTCCAGTTGGTTCGGCCCGTCACCATTCCAGTGAAGAAAACCTGATTCTGTCTCAGCCGGCCGTTCCCGGCGAGGTCCGCCTTTCTTCCCCAGGCGGGCCTCGCGCGATTCAGTTTTTTAATGTAAAAATAAAATCGACGTGTTCGTCCCGCCGGGGCTCGGCGCATATCTGGGGATTTCACGGAGGGTATTGCGATGGCCGAAGACAGTGGCTTCTTCCAATCGTTGATGGATTTATCGTTCCAGCACTTCGTAACGCCGAAATACTCGAAGCTCGTCTACGCGCTGCATCTTCTCGTGGGCTTGATCGTCGCGATTGGATTAGTGTTCAACGGTTTTCAGATTTCGCAATCGCAGGGCTTGCTCGTCCTGTTGCTCGCCCTGGTCGGCTACTTTTTCTGGATTCTCTACGTCCGCATCGTGCTCGAATTTCTCGTCGCGGCTTTCCGCACCGCGGACAATATCGCCCGAGTCAGCGGCCCCGCCCCCGGCCGCGAAGTCTGAACCACCTGTAAATCGCCAGCCACAGTCCCGATCGAGCATCGTGCGGCCTTTTGGCCCGTGAATTGGCTGTGCGCCTTCAATTCAAAAGGCCCTTAAACCGCTTGCCAAATATCTCCGCCGCCGTTTCGTCAGACACAAACTGGTTCAGCATCCCCAAGTCCGCATTAATAATCACGTCCTGATCCGTCACCTCGACCGTACTTTGATCGGAGTGCTCATGATCCCCATCTTCGCCGTCAGCTCGAAATTCATCACCGCTCCCTGCCAGCTCTTCTGCTTGATCGCCAGCGCCACAGGAAGACCCGCGTTCGGCCGTGATAGCTCGTCAAACGACCGGTCGATCGTCCGAATGATTTCATCCTTGGTGCGATTGTGCGCAATCGTAATCCGCATTCTTTAGCCTCGTCCGTATGAATCGAAAACTCTTAACAATTCTACGCTGAGGCGCAGCAAGGCCGAAAAATAAAGCAATTGCGAACCGGAAGCGCGACGCGCGGCCCGTAGTGCTGAATCGAATTGAGTGTGCCGCGGGTGCGGATAGTCGGCATGGTGGGAATTGTAGCCGAAAAGGGCCGGCAAGATGCCGGCAGTACGAGAACACAGCAATGGCGTCGCAAGAATGTCGACGCGGCTTCTAAATATCTACGCGCACTACCCCCTTGCGGACCGCTTGACAATTTGCTACCGTCACGCTTGAGTTATGAAAACGAGCGCCAGTCGCGACCGTGGCACCCCCTCAATTCTGCGGGGGGTCGTCTGCGCCCAAGATGGGATTCGACCGCCAGCCTCAGAAGCCACAGTTCCTCGCGGCGGGATACCGTGCTCAGCGTCTTGAATTCCGCCCCGCTCGCCACTCGTCACCCGGCACTTATCACCGGTTTTCTAATATACGGTACCGCGATTAGAAATCGCTGTAAGGCATTGAAAACATGAGCTCGGGACCATTTCTAATCTACGGTAAACGGGGGGTTTTTGATCTCTTGTATACAGCTTCGCCGGACACAACATCTTGTGGTGGGCAGTGGGTGCCGCAGGATTGCTATCGAAAAGAGCCGGCAGGATGGCGGCGGTACGAGGGGCGCAGCCGAAGGGCAAAAGAGCCGGCGGGATGCCCTTCGACGCTCAGGGCAGGACGGCGGTACGAAAGGTGCCGCCGAAATTCAAAGGCGACACGGCTGACGCCATGGCGCGGCGAAAAACTTGATACAATGAACGTCTTTCGCGGCGTACGCGTTCCTGCAGAGGCCCACATGGCTGAGATTCGCCCCTTTCGAGCTTACCGGTACGATACCAATCGCGTCGCATTGAAAGACGTCCTCACGCAGCCCTACGACAAGATTACGCCCGCGATGCAGGACCGGTATTACGCGGCGAGCCCCTACAACCTGATCGCGATCGAAAAGGGCCGTGTCATGCCTAGTGACACGGCAGAAAACAACGTGTACACGCGGGCGGCGAAGAAGCTTGACGAGTGGATTGCTGAAAAAATATTGGTGCAGGATGCGGCGCCCAGCATTTACGTCTACGCGCAGGATTATTTGGTGCCGGGGACGCACTCGCGGCGGGCGCGGATTGGTTTTATTGCGCTGGGGCGCGTGGAGGACTACGGCGCACACGTCGTCTTCCCGCACGAGCGGACGCTATCGGCGCCGAAAGCCGACCGCATCGAGCTGCTGCGCCACACGCGGGCGCAAACCGGGCAGCTTTTCATGCTCTATGACGACGCGTCGCGAAAAATCGAGACTCTGCTCGAAGACATCGCGCGCCGGAACTCGCCGATCGAAATGCGCGATGAATTCGACGTGACGCACAAGCTCTGGCCGGTGACGGATGTGGACGTGATCCGCCGCGTCGAAGCCGCTATGGCGCCGCAGAAACTGGTGATCGCGGACGGGCATCATCGCTACGAGACGGCGCTGAACTTTCGTAATGAAGGGCGTGATGAAGCGCGTGATGAAGGGCGCAACGAATGCCGCCAGTCTTCTTCACGAAATGCGCCGGGCCACGCCGATCCGTCCGCTGTCGACAAAAACGCCGCGTACGAATTCGCGATGATGACGTTCATCAACACACACTCGAAAGGGCTGACGATTCTGCCGACGCATCGCGTGCTGCGGAATCTCGAACGCTTCGATTTCGACCGCTTTCGCAGAAGCGTTTCGCCGTACTTCGACTGGTACTCGTACCCGTTCCAGAATCCGGAGGAGCGCGAGGCGAGCTATGCCGAATTCCGGCGGGATCTCGAAGGTACGCACCACGGGCGGCGTGCGATTGGCGTCTATGCGGGCGGCGGCCAGCACGGCGCAACGCGAACAATTGCCGACGCGTTCTATCTATTTTTGCTGCGGCGGGATGTGGATCTCGAAGTGTTGCTGCCGGATCTATCGGAAGCGCAGCGCGGGCTCGACGTGGTGCTGCTGCATCGCGTGCTGTTCGAAAAAGGATTGGGGATCAGGGCGGAAGCGGTGGAGGCGGAAAAACACATCAGCTACGAGCGCGAAATGGATGCGGCGATTGCAGCCGTCGATCGAGGGGATGCGCAGCTTGCGTGCCTGCTGAATCCGGTTCGCGTGCAGCAGGTGACGGAGATCGCGCTTGGCGGCGGCGTGCTGCCGCAAAAATCGACGGACTTCTATCCCAAGCTGCTGAGCGGCGAAACAATTTACAAAGTGGAAGGGTGCGTGGAAGTTCGGTAGCACAGGCACTCCTGCCTGTGCCGCACGTGGCCACATGCACAGCGTTCGAAATTCGAGGGAACGTAAGAACGCGCCGGTTGGATGGTTGCTGGTGTGGCGCGAGTTTTGGCGCGTGATACTTGCGGCACAGCCAGGAGTGCCTGTGCTACTGGAGGACGGGCAGAAAAGAAAGTGCGATCCGGCGCGCCGAATGAATGGCAGCGCCGGACCGCGCGATGCGAAGCCTTGACGAAAAATTACTTCGCGAAGCTTGCGACGGCCAGGGCTTCGCTGTCGTAGGTATCGAAGACGGTCATGAGCTTCGTGACCTGCAGCACTTCTTTGAACTTCGAGCCCAGATTGGCGAGCTTCAGCGTGGCGCCCTGCGAACGGGCGCTATGAAAGGTGGCCACCAGGGTGCCGAGCCCCGCGCTGTCGATGTAGCCCACTTGCGCGAGATTCAGAACGATTTTCTTTTTGCCGGCTGCGAGCAGGCTCTTCACCTTTTCGCGGAACGCGTTGCTTTCCTCGCCCAGCACGATGCGCCCTTCGATCTCGAGCACGGTTACGCCATCAATTTCCCGATCCGTCATTCTCAGTGCCACGTTCGCGCCTCCTGGAATCTGTCAGCTTGTATTTGAATTTGGTGCCCGGAGAAAATGCCCGCGCCGCTCGTCCTGCGCCGCGCGCGGGTTCTCCTCAATAAAAATCCGAACAGGACATGTAATAACCGCAAGATGAGCAGAGCAGCTTGCAGCTCCGCGGCTCCAGCCGGGCCGAGCAGCGCGGGCAGTAGCCGGACGGATTCTCCGAATGCTGGACCGCTTCCGCGCGATACGCGTCTGCCACCGGTTTCGCAGCCTGCGCCGACTGCGCCGGCGAAACCGGTTCTTTCTGAGCCATACCCGGACACCTATCGGACGGTCGTTTATAGCACATCCGGGGTATGGGGAAAAGCAAACGTCAAGCACCGCCCCGAGGAGATCCGATGCGCGGGCTGGAAGTGGGGATAGACACCGAATCCCGGCGTTCTGTGCCCGAATAGTGGAGAAAATCGTGCAACCGCGATGATGGCGGTAGCGTCTCATAAGGTGGGAAGAAAGTAGGCAGCCATGAAGATGCAAGGTAAGTTCGGGCTGGCCACCGCTCTGCTGCTGGTAATACCCTCCTTCGCTCAGGCCCAACATTCAATGGGAAATTTTCGAGCCGCGCCGAGTGTGCCGATGAGCGCTCGCGGGGCGGCGCCGATGCCGACACCGGCTTTGCACGCTGGTCCTGCGCGTGCGCGAACCAGCAACCGCGCGAGCGGCGGGCGGGTCGCGAAGACGACGGCGGCTATGAGTCCAGTGGCGGCAAACTCGAGTGTGGGCGCGAATAATTCCGGCACGTTCGGGTTCGCGGGGGATCCGATTTCGGTGCAGCAGCTGCTGAATCCGTACCCGGGATTCGGGTTTGACTTCGAACATTTGAACGCGATTAATCGCGACATTGATATAAAGGCTTTCATCGATCCGGCTACGCAGGCACGTCTCGCGGTGGCCGAGCGCCTGCAGAGGAATTTTTCAGGCGCAGGCGGGGGAGTTATTCTGCTCGACGGCGGCGGAGCGTATTATGCGCCAGTCGATTCAGGCGGCGATCTGAACGCGGATCAGGCAGATGCGCCTCAGCAAGGTCAGCAGCCCGGCCAACAACAAGCGCAACAGCAAGGACAGCAGCAACCGTCGCAACAGCAGCCGATCATCATCATTCAGCAGCCAGCCGGACAGCAACCGGCCGGGCAGCAATCTGCGGGAACGCGGTCTGCCGGTGCGTCTAACGGCGGGCAGGGCGCGCAAGAGGAACCGGCGCCTTTGCGAGACGTCGGGCAATTCACGCTGGTGCTGCTGAGCGGCGACCAGATCGAGACTGTCGCTTTCACTCGCGCGGTCGACAAGATTGTCTACATCACATCCGAAGGCGGGCGCCGAACTCTCGCGGTGAGCGAGCTCGATATAGACGCAACCGTGCGCTTGAACCAGGAGCGCGGGACGCCGCTTCAGCTTCCTCTCTAAATTTGAATTGTAGGGACGCGGTTAGTTTTCGCTGCGGCGCGCGGGCTGGGGCATATACGGCCCCGCTTCGGCCGGCAGGCCGGCGCGTTCGAGCTGCACCGTGGTGTGCGTGATCTGAAAATCGCGGTCGAGAACCTCATGGATGCGGCTCAGGATTTTTTCACTGTCTTCCATGTGCATGTCGGGAATGCGCGCATGGCAGGAGAGCGCGTGGAGATCAGTGCCCAGCGTCCAGATGTGGATGTCGTGAACTTCCTGAACACCTTCGACTTTTAGAATCGCCGCCGCTACATCTTCCAAGTGAATGCTGCGCGGCAAGCCTTCCAGCAAAATGTGGCTGCTCTCGCGGAGGATCCCGGTTCCCGTCCAAAGGACCATCGCGCCGATCGCAATGCCGATCAACGGATCAGCCCAGTTCGCACCAGTGCGGCGAATCACGATCGCGCCAACGATGATGGCGATATTCGAAAGCGCGTCGCCAAGGTTGTGAATCCAGATCGAGCGGACGTTCAGGTCGCTTCGGCCACTGTGCACGGCGAGCGTGATGCCGCCATTGATGATAAGCGCCAGGATCGAAACCCACAGCATCACGCCTGAATGCACTTCGACCGGGGCGCGAAGGCGCTGGATCGATTCGTAGACCAGGAAAAGGGCGACGATTGTGAGCAGCATCGAATTGATGAATGCTGCGAGGATTCCCGCGCGATGATAGCCGTAAGTTTTCTCCGCCGTGGGCGGCCGCATAGCCCAACGAGTGGCGAGCCAGGAAATTACCATCGTGGGGACGTCCGTCATGTTGTGAAGAGCGTCGCTGATCAGGGCGATCGAGTGCGCGGCGTATCCAGCGATCAGTTCCGCAGCGACGAGAACAAAGGTGGCGACAACTGCGCCGCCGAGAATGAACGTCATTCCCTTGCTCGCATCGATGTGCATGTGCGAGTGGCTGTGGGAGCTGTGATTGTGATCGTGTCCGTGGGTGCGGCCGCCGCTCGAGTCCGTACCGTCGTGAGAATGAAGATGCATCCCCTGAATTCTACCTGCAGACGCGTGGTTCGAACCACAATTCACTGTCGACAAGGGAGCGAGCCGATGAATGGAGCCGGTGCGCTTCGCGACATCACCGGAATGAACGGGCTGGATGAAACTCAATTGACTTCCCTCGCCGCCACCGCCTACCATGAGCACCATCCTCGAAGTTTCGGGGAGCTCTCAGGGGGCTTGGGCGGCTCGCGCCCCGATTCGCCCAGCGATGACGCATAACGCAGCCAAGCTGGTTTTCTGGGGAGTGCGCGGCTCGACGCCTACTCTTGAGCGCGATACCTGGCGCTATGGCGGAAACACGCCATGCCTCGAGCTGACCGCGCCCGACGGCACCCGTTTCATCCTCGATTGCGGTACCGGGATGAGGATGCTCGGGAATCTCTGGACGAACGGAGCTGGTGACCGCGGGATTCACGCACACATCCTCGTAACGCATTATCACTGGGATCACATTCAGGGCCTGCCGTTCTTCCGACCGCTATTCGAATCCCAGAACCGGTTCAATTTCTACAGCTTCCAATCAAAATTTCTGGGCCCGGACAGCTTGCGCCAGGTGCTGGAGGCGCAACTCGCGAGTCCTTATTTTCCGGTGGACGTGAGCACGATGACCGCGTCGCGAACATTTCACGAGGTAACTGCCGGGCAGAAATGGGAAATCAACGGAACGCGCATTACGGCGGGCGGGCTGAACCATCCGCAGGGGTGCCTGGGCTATCGCCTGGATACGTCAGGAGGCTCGGTGGTCTACGCGACGGATAATGAACCGGGCGTAGCGGAATTCGACAAGAACCTGCGGGAACTGGCGCATGGCGCGGACGTCTTTATTTATGACGCGCAGTATTCGCCCGAACAACTGGCGACGGACCGCCGGGGCTGGGGACATTCGAGCTGGCTTGAAGGCGTGAAAATCGCGCGCGAATGCAAAGTCCGGAATTTGATTCTGTTCCACCACGATCCGGATTCTCCCGACAAGACCGTGGACGGGTTTCTGTCTGCCGCTCGTCACGAATTTCCAGCTACATGGGCCGGCACGGAAGGCATGACGGTGTCCCTCAGCGAGCGCGGCATCAACGTGGCGTTGCCCAAGTCGCGCGTTGGACAGCGGCGCCGGATTCGATTTGCCGCGACGGTGAGCGGGCAGTCGGAAGATGGATCGAATTTCGAAGAGAAGGCTACGGTCCGCGATATCAGCTTGCAGGGAGCTTATCTCACACTGAAGAGCCATCCCAAACTGCAATCGGAATTGCGTGTGGTGATCGAAGCCGCGGGCGATGAGAACCGATCGAGCGCCCTATCGCTCCGAGGCACTGTGGTTCATTTCGATCTAGGCCGGGAAAAGGGCAACAACGGTGTGGGCGTTGTGTTCATCGAGGAATCCGAACCCGGCCACCCCAATGATTAGCTCGAGATTCCGACAGGTGTTGCGGGACAAATTTCGATCAGGCTTTTTCTTTCAGTGCGGCGAGCTGGGATTCGAGGTCGGCGAGCGCGCGATTGAGCTGGTCGCGATGGCGGGGGTTCTGGCTCGACTGAAGGTCTTTCTGAACGCGCGAGCGGGAAAGTAAGAGCACTTCCCTTTTGCGCCTGGATTCCATTTGCTCGGGCGTCAACTGCTTCTTATGGCTCCCGGCGCCCTTTTCCTTAAATTCCTCAACCTGCCCTTCTACCGCTTTGCTTTCCCAGCCTCTCGCCATGCGGACATTCTACGACGTGAAGTAGCTTCCACCGGTCTTTTTTTCACAAAGTTCCACGCCGGGAGGTGATTCGACAACTATTGCCGAGCCGATGAAGACCCCTAGCCCGCCTGAGCGATCGATTCGATGGCAATCGTTCGATCGCCGGCGTCAGTTGGGACACCATTGAGGAACGCAACATAGCGACCCGAAATAGCGGGGACGCGTTCGCCCGGAACGACAATTCCCACGAGGTTGAGCGGGTCGGCAGCGGAGATGGTGATCGTTTCGCCTGTCGTCTGCTGGTCGCGGGTGGCGCGCAGGGATTCGACTGCAACGGGAAGAGCGAACTGTTCGCCTAGGAAACCACTTACGAACCTGCCGCCGCGAATCTCGCCGCGATCTTCGAGACGGCGGAGCGCCATGAGCACTTCGCGCCAACGGGGCAGGATGGCTTCGCGGGTGAGCACTTCGCGGAAGACCACGCCGTAACGATTGAGCAGCATCCGGCAAGTGGCTTCGAGCGCCGCGGTGCGGTCTTCGGTCTCCGATGGATAAAGCAAGGACCAGCGGCCGGCGCTGTGGCGGGGGCGCGCGGTGCGTCCATGGCCGTGGCCGCTCCGGCGCTTGGGATCGATGAGCGCGCGAAGATTATCGAAACCGTCGGCGGTGATGATTCCGCCTGCAACGAGTTCCCAAAGCGCAGATTCGACTTCTGATTTTATTTTTGCCGTGCCACGCACGATGTCCGGAAAGAACGAAGCGCCCCGCTGCTTGAGAAATTGGAGAACTTCGGCTGCCTTCGGACTCAATCCCTTCGCGTCTTCTGCACCATCCTCGGTACGTCGCGGAATCATCCAGTCAGCGTCTTCGCGAACGAAGAAAGTGATGGGTGCGACGCTCGTTGGAACCACTCGGCGAGTGCCTTCGCGCGAATCATTGAGTAAGGCGGGATGAGGCGAAAGACGTCCCCACCCGACTGCGCCAGTGAGGCAAAGTTGGTCGAGAGTTTTCGGGTCGTAGTTCGCCACGCGTCGCGCCAGGATTTGGCGCTCCCAAGCGTTCGCTGGGGCTTCAAAGCCCTGGAGCTGCCGCAATGCTTCGAGTGTTCCGCGTTCGCCGAGGAGCTGTGTGGAGGGCGCCACGTGTTGCCAGCGCAGGAGCCAGCGCATGAATTGCGCCGCAGTGACTGGCTGAATTTCGTTGCGGAGCTTTCCAAGGGTGAGGCGATGAATTCGCGCGAGCAGGCGGCGATCGCACCACTCCGTTTCGCGGGACGAGGGGTCGGTAAATTGACCGCGTAGCACCGAGCCGCTCGCTTCAAGGCGCAGCAGAGCCTTGTCGATTTCACTTGCGGGAATGCCGAGCAAATCGCCAAGCGCGCTTGCGCGAACGGGTCCGGAGTGCTGCATCCATCCGGTAACGAGAGCGAAGAAAGCGTCGTCTCGCGATGGAGCAGCTTTTTCGATGGCTGCGACCGGGATTTCGAAACGAGCGACAGGAAAAATCGCGCGGAACGTGTTTGCCTTCTCAACAGCGACCCAATAATTGCGGCTCCCGGCAAAAACGCGGGTGGCGCGGCCTTGGGTCACCAGTTCGGCAAAGAAACTATGCCACCCAGCAGATTCTTCGGCTTCGAGATTAAAAGCTTTTGATTCAGCACCGCCGGGTTCCGGCAACGCAATCAAAGTCTGCAGGCCATCGTGCAGCTCGTCTGCGTCGCGCGCGTCGAGCCGCGCTTCTTCGCGAACTTCTGCGATCGCCGCCGGGTCGAGCCTGCCCACTTCGGAGAGAATCGCTTCGGGCAGCACGCGGCGCATTTCGACGGCGCGGGCGCGGCGTTCTTCGAGCGGGGCATCGTCGAGATACGCAAAGGGATTGGCGTTCAAGATTTCGTGAGAGAACTGCGACGGCACTGGAGTATCGACCGCAACGCAGCGAATACTGCCATCGAGAATTTTTGCGAGGACGCGTTTCAGGCCATCTACGTCCATCGCCTCGGTGAGCGCGTCCTTCATCACTTCGCGCACGAGGGGATGATCAGGGACTCGCAGCTCGCCTTCCAGATTTTCGGGACAGGCCGCAGCATCAGGAAACACGGCAGCAAGCAAATCATCCGCGCGCATGCGCTGAATTTGCGGGGCGACTTTCTTGCCGCCCTGAAAGCGCAGGAGCATCAGCGCGCGAGAGGCATCCCAGCGCCAGCGCGCCGTGAAGATTGGAGAGGCGAGTACGGCTTGCTCGATCACTTGCTCGACGGACGCGGGATGAAGAAAGCGAAAAACATCGGCGAGTGGAAAGCTGTGCTGCTCGGCGAGAGAGATGTTGAGGCCGTCGTCGGTGGCTGCGGCTTGTAGTTCGAGATTAAACGAACGGCAGAAGCGTTTTCGAAGGGCGAGACCCCAGGCTTTGTTGATGCGGCCGCCGAATGGGGCGTGGATTACAAGCTGCATGCCGCCACTTTCGTCGAAGAAACGCTCGGCGATTATTGTCTTTTGCGTCGGGACGGCGCCGAGAACGGCGCGGCCTGCAACTACATATTCGACTGCCTGTTCGGCGCCCGCGTCGTCCAAGCCGCATTCTTTTTTGAGCCACGCGAGCGCGGCTTGCACCGCGGGCAGACTTTTTACCTGCACCCCGGGTGAAACATCATGCGTTCTTTCGTCGACTTGCGCCCGAAGCTCGGCCACTTGCTCGGACAGCTCAGCGGTACGGGCGGGGGCTTCGCCGCGCCAGAAGGGAACGTTCGGGGCGGCACCGTGCGCGTCTTCAACGAGAACGCGTCCCATATGGACGCGACGAATGCGCCAGGATGTGTTACCCAGAAGCATGATGTCACCGCGAAGGCTTTCGACGGCGAAGTCTTCGTCAACCGTGCCGACCACGATGCCTTCCGGCTCAGCGACGACGGTGTAGAGCGCATTGTCTGGGATTGCGCCGCCGCTTGTGATAGCGGCGAGACGGCTGCCGCGCCGGCCGCGGACACGCCCGTTGACGCGATCGCGATGCAGGTGGGTTCCATAGCGTCCGCGCCGTGCGGCGATGCCTTCAGAGAGCATTTCGACGATGGTGTCGAACTGCGCGCGTTCGAGATTGCGATACGGATACGCGCGGCGGATGCGCGCGAAAAGAACGTCCTCCTGCCAATCTTCGGCGGAGCACATGGCGACAATTTGCTGGGCGAGAATATCCTGCGGTGCGTCTGGAATTTCGATGCAATCGAGATCGCCCTGACGGATTGCGCGGACGAGCGCGGCGCATTCGAGGAGCTCGTCGCGAGTGGAAGCGAAGATGCGGCCTTTCGGAATGGCGCCCCGCCAGTGACCGGCGCGCCCGATGCGCTGGAGAGCGGTGGCGATCGAGCGTGTGGAACCGATTTGGCAGACAAGGTCTACCGCGCCGATATCGATTCCGAGTTCGAGTGAAGCGGTGGCGACGAGCGCCTGAATTTCGCCGGCTTTGAGTTTGTTTTCAGCAGCGAGACGCAATTTGCCCGAAAGGCTGCCATGGTGCGTCGCGACGGCGTCCTTGCCGAGGCGCTCCTCAAGATGGTGAGCGACTCGTTCGGCAAGGCGGCGCGTATTGACAAAAACGAGAGTGGAGCGATGCAGGCGAACCAGGTCGGCAACGCGATTGTAGACTTCGTCCCACATTTCGTGTGACGCGACGGGGCCTAATTCACTTGCGGGGACCTCGACAGCAAGGTCGAGCTGGCGCTGATGGCCGATTTGAACGATCACGGGTTCGGGCCTGCCGCTGCCGGTGAGGAAATGCGCAATCAATTCGATTGGCTTCTGGGTGGCGGATAGGCCGATGCGCACAGGAGGCTTGTCCGCGAGCGCTTCGAGGCGCTCGAGCGAAAGTGCGAGGTGCGAGCCGCGTTTGTCGTCGGCGACAGCGTGAATTTCGTCGACGATGACAGTCTCGACGGACTTAAGGATTTCGCGGCTTTTTGCGGCGGTGAGCAAAATGTAGAGCGATTCGGGCGTCGTGACAAGAATGTGCGGGGGGCGTTCGAGCATTTTGCGGCGTTCGTGCATGAGCGTGTCGCCGGTGCGAACCGCGGTGCGAATTTCCGGCATCAGCAAGCCACGTTCGGCGGCGATTTGCAGAATTTCGCCGAGCGGGATTTCGAGGTTCTTTTGGATGTCGTTACCGAGCGCTTTCAAAGGCGAGACGTAGAGGACTTCGAGGCGATCCGTGAGATCGCCGGCGAGCGCCTTGCGAACGAGCCGATCGATGCAGGCGAGGAACGCGGCGAGCGTCTTGCCCGAACCTGTGGGAGCAGAAATGAGCGTGGTGTTTCCGGCGAGAATGTGCGGCCAGCCCTGTTCTTGCGGCTCAGTGGGGGTGCCGAGACGGCGAACGAACCACTCACGCACGATTGGGTGCGCCCACTCAAGAGACGGCAATGTTCGGACGAATGACGAAGTTGCGAGATCGGGAGTCGGAGGATTCATGGACGTCGGATCGAAGCAATCGCCGCAGCGAGAGACGGTTGAGGTTCGCGATTAGCGGCGAGATATAAGGATACTATTCGGCGGGGTCGAAGTCATCTGGGCGGGACATTTTGGCGGGTCATTTTGCCGGTTCGTTGGGCACACTGAAGGGCTTGCCATCGCGGAGATAGAGACGCGAGGCTTCGACGCGATTGAAAGGCCTGGCGCCGCGGCGGCCGAAGACTGCGATTTGATTTCCGCTTTCGTCGACGGCGCGATCCCGGTCGATTCCTTTTGACACTGCGAGTGCGGGGCCACGGGTGCGATATGTGGCGATGAGTTTGGGAGTGGGGCGCGGACTGAACCCGTAGGAATTTGGCGAATCTTCCGGCGAGAGAATTTGGAGGACGCGGAGGCCGTTGCGACCGTCGGCGACGAATGCGAACGCGCTTGCGTCGACCATGCCGATTTTGACGTCGCGCGCGTCGTTGAGTTTACCATCGGCGTTGAAGATTTGATCGAGCTTCGGCTGCTCAGGCTTTTCGACATCAATGATTGCCATCCCTTGCCTGCCGGCGGCTACGTAGGCGTAGGTGCGAGCGACGTAGATATTGCGAGCGTCGTCGAGTGGCACGGCCGCGTTGGGCACGACGCGCGGATGAGCCATGTCGGAGATATCGAGAACTTTCAGCCCGCTGCGATCCGCGACGAATGCGTAGCGAAACTGGATTGCGATTCCCTGCGGATCTGCGAGCGCCGGCGCTCCAATTTCGGCGGCGACACGCGGCTTGAGCGGATTGTCGAGATCGACGACGACGAGGCCGCGATCGCAGAGCATGTAGGCGTAGGTTCCCGCGATGGTGATGCGGTGCGCGCCGTTCAGAATTCCATCGGGATTAAATGCGAGGGCGCGTTTTAGGAAATTATTTCGCGGATCGCCATCGAGAAGCGTGCTGACACCCGGACTCTTGCTTTTTGGATCCGGATCGCCGATTACTACGAGGCCTTCGTATCTGTCCGCGACATACAGATATGCGTACAGGGGGTGGATTGACTGCTCCTCATTTTCGGGTTTGTGGGTGCGAGCAGGATCAAGGGCCTGCGTGGATGGACTGGCGACTGCGGTTGCGTATTTTGTTTTCACGTAGAGGCGCTGGCCGAGCGGAGAGACGGGAGCGGTGATCGTGCGCTCGGAGAAATTTTTGTTGTCGACGTTCGCGACGTCGTAGGCGCGGAAGCCGCCTTTGCCGAGCGCGGCGTAGAGATATTCGCCGCGAAGCTGGACGTCGAGAACTTCGCCTTCATGGTGATACGCTTCTTTCAGTTCGCGATCGCGAGCGATGTGCTGCCGATAGTCCTCGGGGTAGGCGACACGCTGCAAATAGCTGCCGATGATTGCAGGGGGCTCGTCGTGCTCGGCAACTGCGATGGCGTCGAATCCCTTTGCGCCATTCGCGACGTAAATATAGCGGCCCATAAAATTCAGGAGATCTGTGCCCTGCAGCAGAACCTGTGCCATCCAGGCGTTGTTGTCATTGCGGCTGGAAATATGGCAATCGTCGCAGGCTTTTGTTTCCTTCGCGCGCACGGTGTGCGGAACAAACGTGCTGAATGCAGTGCCGCTGAAACCTTCGGCGGAAACTGTTTGCTGTGTGTAATAAATCCAGTCGCGATTTTGATTTTGCGAGCTGACTAAAATTGCGCAAGACGAACGGACCGGCGCCACGCGGTGGCCCGTGACCGTGCCGTCGATGCCGAGCATGAAACCGTCGTCGCGCAAAACCTGAAAATCGTAGGCGGTCCAGTTGCGCGTGAGCAGGCCTTCGTTGTGGAGCATCGGCTTGCGCTGGTTTGACGTCATGGCGAGATGGCAGCCAAAACAGTTCGGTGTCCACGAGGTGTGGCAAGCGTAGCAAGTCATGCGGCTATTGGCGTGAGCGAGCTGCGATGAATCGGCAGGGACGTCACCCCAGGATTTCCCGTCGGTGCGAACGGTTTTGGCCCAGCGCGATTTTTCGCTGTAGTGATCGTTGCCGGGAGTGATCGTGTCCAGGACCTGCACCACTTCCCATTCCTTATCGGGTTCGACCATCGAGCGCTGGAACAGCTTGCCGCCCCGGTATTCGAAACGTCGCGCGTTCCAAGGGGTACGCAGCGCGTCGAAATGCGTTCCATCTTCGGGCGCGGCCGGGCCGGAGGAAATCAGCGTGGCGCGATTGTCGATTGTTCCGTGACAATCGGTGCAGTCGAGTTCGATGGCGGCTCGGGGTTCGGCGTAGAGTTTTCCGGTGCCATGGGAATCCTGCTCGAAATGGCAATCGATGCAGTGCATCCCTTTTTCGAGGTGGATATCCGCGAGGTGCACGGCCTTTTTGAATTTCGCGTGATCGTTGGGAGCAACGATCTGGTTTTCGGCGTCGAGGAGATTTCCTTTGCGGTCTCGTTTGTAAACGGCGCGGAAAACCCAGCCGTGACTATGAAAATCGGCGAATTGAGTTTCTTTCAACTGACTGTTGAATTCGGTGCTGCCGACCGATTCCAGGAATTTCGGATCTGACCACAGACCCCGCGCTGCCGCGCCTTCCGGATTTCTGAGCGCAAGCTGATACCGTTCTTCGTTCGTCGGATTGCGCTGCTCGCGCGGATACATTGCCTCGGCGTCGGATTCGTTGTCCCACCAGGTGAAACCAAAGTAGGTGGTTTCCATGTTCGTTCCGGGATGGACATGGCAAATCATGCATTGGCTGGAAGGGATAGCGCGAGTGAAACTGTGACGGATCGGATGACCGGATTCGTTCTTGGCGACCGTTGGATCGGAAGACGAACTTTCTCCCATGTGGCCGAAACCGGCGTATGGGCCTGAATGTTGCGATGAGCGGTCATTTGCATAAACGACGTGGCAGGCCGTGCAGCCGCTTCCGCGGTAGTCACCGGGGGCGTCATTCGTGCCGGGTAACGATAGCAGCGGATCAAGGAGACGCGTTTTCTGCAGGCCGAGGAAAACGGGATCGGTGCGGAGCAGAGTGCCGAAGCCGCGCTCGCCCAATTTGTCGTCGGGGCGGCCGGATTCCTCTTCTCGATTCGGGTTGCCGATTTCACCTTTCTTTTCTCCACCTCGCTCAAATACGCGCAGGACGTTTCCTGGTTGCGATATTTCCCAGCGCTCGAGTGGAGTCAATTCGGGCACGACGCCCTTCAAGCGGGTTTCGTCAGGTGTTGGCGGCGGAATCGTGTGAATCGCCTGAGGTTCACCGGAAGCTGAGTAGCTTTCTCCGAAGCGAGCATTCTTCAACGGGAACGAGCTGTTGTTGTACAGCGCAGCTCCCCACAGCATGGCGCCATGCGTCATCATGCTGGTCTTCACTTTCAGAACTTCCGGCGCGTGGCACCCCGCTGTGCCGCAGGTTTCAGCGGCCACACGCAAATCGCCCGGATTGACGAAGCGGACGTATTCGTAGCTTTCTCGCAGCCATTTTGTGTAGAGGCGTTGCGCATTTCCCGAAGCGCCGGCGAGCGAGGGATCGTTGGGCTGGGGATGCGCACGCTTTTTTATTTGCTCGTATTCGGGAGTGTTGGCGTTCGTTCCGGACGGCAGCGTGGCGGTGGAATCTCCGCCATGGCAATCGATGCATGCCAGGCGAACGGTGCCAGTGGGGTGCATCGAGGGCTCATCGGTGGTTGTGTGGCACGAGACGCAACCTGAGTTTTTGCGATCGACATCGGCTTGCGATTGACCGAGCAGGCCGCGTTCGTGAGTTTCCGATTGGGCTCGCGAACGGCCTTCAAGAAGTAGCGACGCGGTAAGCGCACCGAGAGCGACGAGGAAGATGACTCTCGCTCGTTGGACGCGGTGCGGTCGCGTGGTGGCGCAGTGAGCCGATGCCTTCACATCCGATCCTTTCAACGAGCGCTCAAAACTGGAACCTGACATCGGTAAATACGGAATACATAACCCGTCCGGTGTAGATGTCTTTGAGTCCCTGGCCCGGAATCAAAGCGGCGGCGCCGGCGGTGATGGCGATATTTTCCGTGAGGGGCGGCCGGTATCGCACACCGATACTTGAGTCGAAGCCTATGCTGTGGCGAATTGGCGCCTGAAAAAGAATTTGCTCCAGCGTTTCTGTGCGCTCGAAGCGCAAGTAATTGACATTCGCAAAACCGCGCAGCTTGGGGGTGATATCGAAATTGGCTCCGATATTGGCGAGGAAAATTCCCGGATTCACGAAGTTGGCCTGGCCTTCGTCCTTGCTCGAACGCAGGTCGGGAAGGATGCTATTGCCCGCCGTGAGCGCGACACCCGAGCCCGTCAAGCGAATGCTCTCGCGATTCCACAAGCTGAAGATACCGCCGGCAAATTCCGGAAAATCGTCGATCGAATCAAATCCTCGCGCGTGGCTGCTCGAGGGATTCGCCGATCCGGAAGCGTAGAAGAGCGAGCCCTTGAGACGAAACCAATCTCTATCAACTGAGAGCTCGAGCGCGGCCATCTGTGCGTTGATCGTGGCCGGTTTTCCGGCGATACCATTGAAACTGTCGTTGCCCAATGCTTGATAGAAAGCGTGTGTGAGATTCACCGGGCCGATGTGTCCATCGCCAGTCCAACCGATGTACGCCGCGTGAACACTGTGAGGGCGAAGCATGCCGCTGGAAAAAACTTTGCCGATGGGAGAAGGCCGCACAAGGAAGCCGTTGTCGTCGTAGTGGAGCGTCGCGTCGTCCTTGTCGTAGTGCACGCTGAACTGCGTGGTATATCCGGGGAACAGGAAATCCTGACGATAGGCATTCGCGATGATGACTTGCTGATTTCGCAGCGCCATGGAATTCAGTCCGCTATTCGTATTCTTTTCGAGAAAATTGAAATAGGCGACGTTATATTGCCACCGATTCGAATCGAGATTGCCGAAGATACGGATGCCGGGTTGCTCTTCTACAAACAGGAAGCCGCGGAAATCGCTGTTAAAGCCCTGAATGCCGGCGCGCACGGATACGAAATCGTAGTTCGGTCCGATATCCTTAAGCTTCAGTTCGGCGAATGCTTCCTGCAAGCCGATGTGTGAATCAAACCGCGTAGTGCCCTGGCGAACGTCCACGTTGACGATCCCGCGCTCCTGCACGTCGAGGTAATTCAAACTGACTGCCGGCGTGATTCGGATGCGCCAGTCCACCGGGCGGAACGATGTATCGCCGTGAAACAAATCAAAAGAGAAAATGAAGAGCTGATCGAGGAAAAATTGCTGACCCTTGCCGAAAAAATCGCTGGTTCCCGGCCGAGCGGAGCTGATATTGCTGGGCGTCGGCAAACGGCGGAAATCCATGAACGTATCACTGATGGCGGTCAAGTTCAGGAACGTCTGCTGGCCGATGATGGGCATATCGCCCTTCCATTTATTGCGATTGAAAGGATCCCACTTGCTGCCCTTCACATAAGGATGCTCTCCGCCGGTTCCATAGCGATCCCAATCGGGCATGGTAATCAGCCAGCGGTCGGGTTCGGTGCGGAATACTTGATCGGAGGGAGGAAGCGACTGAGGCAATGGATTCTGCTCCGCTGGCACATTTCCAACTCGCTGTATGACGCCCGGAGATGACGCGGGCGGCTGCGCATTCAATGGTGCGCTGGAGATCTCGCCGGGAATCTGCGGAAACGGCTTGGGGGATGGGGCCGCCGACGGAACAGCTATGAGCGCGATATCAAAAACGAGATTGTCGCCCGCTTTGAGCTGAATTTCAGAATTTGTGAACTCTTTAAAGCCCGCTGCGGTGATCGTAACCTCATACGCTCCGACGGGCACGTCGATGAAACGAAACACGCCCTGCGCGTCGCTGGTTTTCTCCGATGCTTGATTCGTCGCTGTACTGCGCAAGACGACGCGAGCGCCGATGACGGCGCGCCCATTCTCCTGCCGCACTACTCCTTGGAGCGCCGCTTTCTTCGCAGCCGATTGACCGGGAAGACGCTGTTGCGAAGCCGATTGTTGCGGCGGGGTTGCAATATTCTGACGTGACGAACGGCCACCGTGGGGAGCAGCGGCCCAACTGGCGATTGATATGCTCGCGCAGGCGAGATATGAGAGGCCGAAAGACAGGCAACGAGCCGTCCGTTTCCAAAGGAATTCGCGGAGTGCGGCGCGCACTCTGTCAGGCCCCGAATGTCCGGCGAATTTTGCTACCAAACACTTTTGTTCGTGTTGCTATCACAGTTTTTTCAATGCTCGCAACTACTTTCACCCCGCCCTGTGCCCACGAGCGGGCCGGGGATATTCGCATCATTCAATCATGATTGAACAACTGAATTGCGGATTGATTGAGAAGGGTGTGCGGGTGTGATACGAATAACGCATCGGCATGATTCAGGTCCGAAAATCAATTTTTCAAAAATGCCGCCAAGGGAGGCTCAGCGTAGGGCTTCGTCTCGGGCTTGCCGTCACTTTCTGTATCGGGCTTGCCGCCTGCGGTGGTAGCGGTGCAGGAAGTGGAGGTGGAAGTAGTCCGCCGCCCCCGCCACCTCCCGCGACGGAGAGCCTGAGCCAGGCAGACGTACAGATGCTAGTGCAAGCTGCGGCGACAGCTGCGCAGACTAATGCAATGGCTATCGCAGTCGTTGACCGGCTTGGCCGCATTCTCGCGGTTTACAAACAGCCGGATACACCGCCCTCACTGCCGGGAAATTTTGGCGCGCCCGTGCCTGCCGATGAACTCGCAGTGTCGCTCGCTCGGACCGGAGCGTACTTCAGCAACGATCAGGCTCCGCTCTCATCGCGAACGGTTCGATTCATCAGCGGCATACATTTTCCGCCGGGCGTGATGAATACTGGGAGCGCGGCGCTTTACGGAATCGAAAATACGAATCGAGGCTGTAATCTCGCGGCGAGTTTGAGCGCGACGGTGCCTCCGTCAACGACAATTGGCGGCGCGACCCCCGGCTACGGAATCACTACGGGTAAAGCCGATCTGGACGACACGCAACCGGCGGCTGTGAACCCGGGCGGCGTGCCGATTTTCAAGAACGGGCAGGAGGTAGGTGGGATCGGCGTCGCGCTGGCAGACACGAACGTTGCGGAATATGTCGCGTTCTCAGCTGCGGGAATGATTGCGATGAGCGGGCCAAGCGCCGGTACCGACGGTGTCGGCTTTCCCGCGTTTCCTTCTCCAGGAATCGTCACGATTGCTGGAATCACCTTGCCGTTCGTCAACCAGACGACGGCTCCGAGCGGAGTGACCACTGGAACGTTCAATTCTGCATTCTTCACCGTTGGGCCGGTGGCAAGTCCCAGTGTTCCACCGGAAGGAAATCTGATACCGGCAACGAATGGGCCGCTCGGCGGCCTGAGTTCGGCGGATGTGACGCAGATCATCAACAACGCGGTGGCGACGGCCAATCAGACGCGTGCGCAGATCCGGCTGCCGATCGGGGAACGGGCGAAAATGGTGATCGCGGTGAGCGATCTGGACGGCACGCTGATTGGCCTTTACCGGATGACAGATTCGACCGTGTTCAGCATCGATGTGGCGGCGACAAAAGCCCGCAACGTGATCTATTTCAGCGGAGCTACGCGGCAGACTGCGGACTTAAACGACGTCCCGGTGGGCACAGCCGTAACGAATCGCACGATCGGTTTTGGAGCGCAGCCGTTCTTTCCGTCGGGAATCGACGGGTCGCCTCCTGGACCATTCTTCAATTTGTACACGATGGACGTTGCGCACCCTTGTACACAGGGATTGCAGGCGCCAAGCTCGGCGTGGCCGATGGCAAATCAGAGCGGCGTCGTATTTTTCCCCGGTGCCGAACCGCTGTATAAGAACGGGGTGCTCGTCGGTGGACTGGGCGTAAGCGGCGACGGTGTGGATCAGGATGATTTCGTCACGGCGGGCGGCGCGGTGGGATTCGAACCGGTGGCGTCTATTCGCGCCGATCAGATTGTGATCAACGGCGTGCGGCTTCCTTATTTGAAGTTTCCGCGAAATCCGACCGACTAGATTTACGCCGCTTGTGCGAGTGAACTGCAGCGACGCGCAAAATTAGCCTTCACGGAGCTTGTAACCCACAAGATTGCCCAGCCCATCATAGGCCGCGTACTTATACATTTCGGAAAGAGTGGGGTAATTGAAAACGAATTCAATGAAAACATCGATCTTCATGCCCGATTCGAGAGCCATCATTCCCAGGTGAATTATTTCAGTGGCCCCCTGGCCAATGATCTGGACGCCGAGAAGACGGCGGTCTGACTTCGCGAAAATCAATTTCATCAAACCATGCAAATCGCCGGTGATCTGGCCGCGGGCGTTGTTCGCATAATGTGCGCGGCCCACCGCGTAGTCGATTTTCTTTTCTTTGCAGGTTTCTTCCGTTTCGCCGACTGCAGAAATTTCGGGGATCGTGTAAATGCCCATCGGAAGCATGGAAGCGAGGCGTTGCTTGTACTCAAACCGGAAGGCGTGGCAAATCGCCACTCGCGCCTGCTCCATCGAAGTGGATGCAAGCGCCGGAAAGCCGATTACGTCGCCCGCGGCGTAAATCGAAGGCGCGGAGGTGCGGTAATCCTGGTTCACCTCGACGTATCCACGCTTGTTCAGTGTGACTCCGGCTTTGTCCAGGCCGAGATTGTCTACCATGCCGCGCCGGCCGGCCGCAAAAAGAGCGGCTTCCGTCTCGAGAGTCTTGCCGGATTGAAGGGTGATGCGCACGCCGTCTGGCAGCCGCTCGATTTTCGACATGCGCTCGCCGAAATGGAAATGAACACCGAGATCGGCAAGACGTTCGCGGAGACACTCAGAAATCTCGGCATCGAGAAATGGCAGGACGCGATCGCGCCCGTCAACGAGCGCCACGTTTACGCCGAGCGCAGTAAAAATCGATGCGTATTCGCAACCAATCACGCCGCCGCCGACCACCGCTAGGCTTCGGGGGATTACGTGCATCTTCAGAATGGAGTCCGAATCAAAGATGACTTCGTCGTCGAAGGGAATTTCGGGAGCGCGATAGGGAGTGGAACCCGTGGCGATCAAGATCACATCGCCGCGCAAGCTTACCTTTTCATTGTGCGGGGTACGCACGACGACGGTGTTGGCATCTTCGAGCGATCCAAACCCTTCGACGACATCCACTTTGTGGTTCGCCAGATTTTCCTGCAACTTCTGGCGGAGAGTATCGACGACGACATCCTTGCGGTGCATGAAGTTCGCTACAGTCAAGCCTTCTTTCAAGGAGTAGTCGACGCCGTACAATCCACGTTGCTGAACGCCTGAATAATAGAGCGCGGATTCGCGGAGGATTTTGCTCGGTATCGTGCCGGTATTGATGCACGCGCCTCCGACGATTGAGCTGCACTCGACGAGAGCGACTCGCTTTTGAAAATAAGCGGCCTGCGCGGCGCCTTTCTCACCGGCCGGACCTGAGCCGATTACGACGAGGTCATACTTTTGCACGCAAGACCCTCCTCAGTTCATCGCGCAGTGATTGCTGTATTTCCTTGTAGCGAGCAGCGGAATTATCTCACAAGAACGTTATCGGATTACTCGCGAAGAAGTGCGTTCACCTGTCGCATCCGGGCGGCGAACCGGGCGGGATCGTAAGCCGATGGATACTGGAGGTCCTGAAAGAGCGCAGTGATGGCGGTGCGAATTTCGGCGGAGTGCGGCAGCTTTTCATTCCGTTCATAGGCGACGAACAGTGACTGGATAGCCATCGCAGCCTGCGCGGCGGCATGCTCTCCCTGGGATGAGATTTCGGCCGCATCACCCGAGATTTTTTGCAGGAGGCGCAACGTGGACGCGGAATCGGCCGGCATCGACCCAATCTTTGAAGAAAGATCGCTGACGAGTTTTGCAGAGCTGTTTGCGGAGGCGGCGACGGCGTCGCGGTCGGGACTCAACTGGCTCATCAGTTGAGAGAGGCGCGAAAGTTCTGAATCGAGTTTCGCCGCGCTGTCCACATCCGCTTGGAGAACAAGCTCGTGAAAAATCGTGTAGCGCGATGGATTCCACGGCGGATCGCCGGGGCGGCGCCCTGCATAGCCACGGGCCTGACGCCAGCTATCCTCCGGCGGCGTGAGGCTGTGGTGGCAGGCATAGCACTGCAACTCGGAATACTCCGGCCAGTGCTTGCCGCGCGTGCGCGAGACGAGGCGCAGCAGTGATTGCTTCAGCTGAACGGCCTGGCCGGTTGTGAGTTCGCGCACGTCGGACCACGGGTCGGTGTTCGCCGCTCCGCCAGGCTCGCTGGCTTCTTTCCAGTGGCGCGGCATCACCGCAGAAAAGGAATCGAGTTCAAAGTAGAGATCAGGATGGCCGGCGGCGATCATTTCGTGGTCAACGGACTTTTCATCGTTGCCGAGATGGCAGCTGAGGCATTTCTCGCTGCGTTTCGTAAGGTCGCGCGTGTCGTACATTCCCGCGGCGAGCGATTTCTGATGCGTCCAATCGCGTTCGGTGTGCGGCCCGAGCCATGCCGCCGCGGGGCCGTGGCAATTTTCGCAGCTCACGCCTTCGCTTAAGTCGAATGTGCGAGCCCGCTGCGCCGAAGGAACATCGAGCGCGTGGCACGCGAGGCATTTCGGAGCTGTCTCCGCTTTGCCCACGCCGAGAATCGCGGCCATTCGCTCGCCGGTGTCGCCCTTCAGCGAAGCGTACGCTTTCGAGTGCTTGTCTTTGACGATCCAGGTGCTGTATTCATTCTGCAGCACGCGGTTATCGGTCCGCGGCGTGACGCTTCCGTGGCACGTAGCGGAAGCGCAGGAGCCGGGACCTGTGTAGCGCGGGGCCTGATCGGCTTGAGTCGGTACCGCAAAATGAGGGACGGAGACATTTTGCGCTTCCGTTGTGGAACAGACAGCTGAGGATGCAACCGCGAGCGCGATGAGAAAGAAGAAACCAGGCGCTATACGCAGACGATTTACTCCCGTCTTGCATTCAATTTTTAATGTGGATGCCAGCGCGGTCTCCGGCGGTGCGGGTGCAAAAGCAGCAAGTTCCCGAATGTGCGAGCCTTCACTACCCGATACTATCCAAATCAATGGAATTCAAACGGATTTGTTCGCCGTGTTTCGCGCAAGAATAACTGCAGGGTGACTCCTCGGCGGCGTGCTCGCTTATGTCGTTATACGCAACACTCATCGAGACTGAGTGTTGTTTTCGGCGCTGCGAGAATGAATACTCTCCCGATGAGGAAGCCCGCCGTTGATTTTTAACGAGCTGAGGGAAATTCAGCGCCAGTTCGGTTACCTGCCCGCCGATCAGCTGAAGAGCCTCGCGAAGAAAATCGATGTGCCGCTGTACCGCGTGCACGGAGTCGCGAGTTTTTATCCCCACTTTCATCTAACGCCGCCACCCAAAGCAGACGTCCGCGTTTGCCAGGACATGTCGTGCCACCTTCGCGGCGCGGGTGAGTTTCATGCCGGCCTCGATGATGCCTGCCGGAAATCTGCGAATCCGGACGTACAGATCAGCGGCGTTTCTTGCCTGGGGCGCTGCAACGAAGCGCCGGCGGTCGCGATCAATGGACATATCTACACGAGAATCTCACAAGATCAAATTGAAGCGATGATTGCCAACGCGCTCGCGGGCGTTCCTTTGCCGAAGCCGCTCACAAAACACCATCGCGTGAACTGCGCATCCGACCCCTACCGCGAGGGCCAGCGCTATCAGGCGGTGAAGCGACTTGTCGAAACGGGCGATTGGGCCGCAACCTTTGCGACGCTGAAAGCGTCCGGCCTTCGCGGCTTAGGCGGCGCCGGATTCCCGACGGAATCGAAATGGCAGCTTGTTCGCCAGGCTCCAGGCGCTGAAAAGTACATCGTCTGCAACGCCGATGAGAGCGAGCCCGGGACATTCAAGGACCGTTTTATCCTTACTCATCTTCCGCACCTCGTCATCGAAGGGATGATTCTCGCGAGCGTGCTGACGGGCGCGAAGAACGGGATCCTTTATATTCGTCACGAGTACGAGGAGCAGGAAAAAATTCTGCATGAAGAGATCGAACGATGCAAAGAGGCTAAGCTTCTGGGCCCGGACATTCTCGGAACTGAGCTGGCGTTCGATCTCGAGATATTCGTCAGCCCGGGCGGATACATTTGCGGAGAAGAATCGGCGCTCCTCGAAGCGATCGAGGGTAAGCGGGCGGAGCCACGGAACAAGCCGCCCTTCCCCGTCCAGGAAGGCCTTTGGAACAAACCGACCGTCATCAATAACGTCGAGACGTTTGCGAACGTGCCCACAATTCTTCTCCGCGGCGTGGATTGGTACAGGGCGCAGGGCCAGGGCGGCGCAGCGGGACTGAAGTTTATCGGCGTGAGCGGCGACGTGATGCGCCCGGGGGTATATGAAGTGCCGATGGGCACGCCTGTGTCCGACCTGATTTTCAAGTACGGCGGCGGTGTACTCGGCGGGAAAAAACTGAAAGCATTCGCCCCTTCGGGACCATCTTCCGGATACTTGCCGGCTTCGATGGCAGACGTCCGGCTCGATTTCAAGTCGCTTGCAGATGCCGGTTCCATGCTTGGGTCGGGCGCGCTGGTTGTCTGCGCGGAAGATCGCTGCATGCTGGATATGGCGCTGAACGCAACTCAATTTTATCGGAACGAATCATGCGGGAAATGCGTGCCCTGCCGCGTCGGCTCGCAAAAACTTGTGGAAATGCTCACCGGTTGGACGAAGGGAAAGAGTTCCCCCACGGACCTCGCGCTTGTTGACGAACTCTCGGACGCTTTACGACTCACTTCGATCTGCGGTTTAGGGCAGGTTGTGCCAGCACCGATTGCATCCGTCTTGAAACACTTTCGTGAAGAAGTGGATTCCCACCTCTTGCGCCGGACCTGCCCTGCCGGAGTTTGCGCCTGCGCCGCATCCCCGCGGGAATCTTTCGCCGCGATGTTGGGGCGGGCATGAGCGCCAATCACCTGGTAGAACTCACGATTGACGGAAACAAAGTAGCGGTCCCTACAGGCACCACCGTTTTTGACGCCGCGCGGATCAACGGCGTCGAAATCCCCACTTTGTGCCATCAACAGAATGAAAAGCCCGTCGGAGTGTGCCGTGTCTGCGTCGTGGACGTCGGCGCGCGCGTATTCACCGCCTCGTGCATCCGGCCGGTTGAGCCTGGGATGGTAGTGACAACGGGCTCCGACAAAGTGAAGCGCGCTCGCCGCACGCTCGTCGAGTTGCTGATGTCCGATCATCCGAGCCCGTGCGCGCGCGAAAGACAATCCGGCGACTGCGAGCTGGAAGCTCTCGCCCGGCAGGAAAACGTGCCGCCGTCTCGCTACGCGCCTCGTTCGACGCGCCGCAGCACGGACGATTCGTCGCTGAGCATTGCGGTGGATTTTGACGCCTGCATTTTGTGCGACCGCTGTATCCGCGGTTGCAGCGACATTCGCGACAATTTCGTTCTGGGACGCATGGGCAAAGGCACGACGACAGGCATCGCATTCGATAACAACGTGCCGATGGGCGATTCGTCCTGCGTTTCGTGCGGCGAGTGCATGGTCTCTTGCCCCACCGGCGCGCTCACAAACAAACTCGTCGCTCAGACCGACATCGCGAGGACGGCTGACTCCGAGCCTGTCTCGCTCGAAGAGTTGCAGGTTCTTCCCTTTTTTGAAGGTGTCTCGGGCACATTCCTGAGCTTGAACCGCAATGCCGTGGTGAGGCGGCATTTCAAGGCAGGAGAAATAATTTGCCGCGAAGGTGAATACGGTTCGACCGCGTTTTACATAGTGGCAGGCAAAGCAAGAGTTTCGATTGCGAGCCCTATCGCACACGTTAAGACGAGAGGCGTCGTCCGGAAATTCCTCGGAAAACTTTCCAGCCGGCTAACGCAGCGACAGAACGACGTGCGCGAAGAAGAAACCAACCAGCACTGGATCCACATCGACGCGCCGCTCGACCTGAGCTACGAAAACCCGGTGGCCACGCTCGGGCCCGGCGACCTCTGCGGCGAAATGACATGCATGAGTCTGTATCCACGATCGGCGACGATCCAAGCCGAAACCGATTGCACGATGCTCGAGATGCTGCGCAACGTACTCGACATCATGCAGCGCAACAAAACCTTCCGTGCGCAGCTCGACCGCTCGTACCGCCAGCGCGCCTTGGATAGCCATCTTCGCGCCGTGCCGGTGTTCGCCGGCTTGACGGACGAGTTCATCGACAGCCTGAGAGAGAACGTCGAGCTGTTGCGATTCGCTCCAGGCCAGGTGATTTGCCGGCAGGGCGATGCCGCAGACAGTTTTTATCTTGTTCGGATTGGATTTGTGAAAGTGTCTCAAGCGCATCCGGGCGGCGAGATGGTTCTGGCCTATCTCTCGCGCGGCGATTACTTCGGAGAAACGGGCCTGCTGATGGGGGACGTACGCATGGCGTCGTGCACGGCGCTCGACCACGTGGAGGTGGTGCGAATCAGTGCGCAAGATTTCAACAACATGACCAAGCTCTTCCCTGAAGTGCGCCGGAAACTCGAAGCGCTGGAAGAAGAGCGAGCGCAAATGAATCGCACGCGGCTGTCGGTGATCAGCAGCACGCCGCTCGAGAGTTTCTTGACGCAGGGTTTGATGGAGGCGCAGAGCCTGCTGCTGCTTGACCTGGACAGCTGTACGCGTTGCGATGCCTGCGTGCGGGCGTGCGCCGACGCCCACGACGGAGTCACGCGCCTCGTGCGCGAAGGATTGCGCTTCGATCACTATCTGGTCGCTACGTCCTGCCGGCAGTGTCTCGATCCGCTCTGCATGGTCGGGTGCCCGGTGGGGTCGATCCGCCGCAGAAATTCGCTCGAGGTGATCATCGAGGATTGGTGCATCGGCTGCGGACTGTGCGCCGAAAACTGTCCGTACGGCAACATCAATATGCATCCGTTCAACGTCTTTGCGGATCTCCCGGAAGGGGCTGGCAAGAAAAAGGCGATGGTGAAGCAGAAGGCAACGTCCTGCGACCTCTGCTCGGACTTCGCAGAACCTAGCTGCGTGTACGCTTGTCCGCACGACGCAGCTCATCGCGTGGATCCGAGGAAATTCTTCGCCACGCTGTTGGAGCAGGCTTCGGACGGAACGCAGAAGACTTAGAAGCGCCAATCTAAGTCACGTGGGTGAGAGTACGGGTGCGTATCGACAGCACACATCGCGCATGGCTGGCCGCGTCGCTTGTCATTCTCGGCGTCGCGACCGCCGCCTATATCGTATACGCCACCCGCTCACCGTCGGGGCCGAGGGGCGGCAGTGCGATTGGGCTCACCTTTGGAATTATCGGCTCGGCGTTCATGGTGTTTGCAGGTTTGCTCGGGGCGCGCAAGAAAGTTCCGGTGTGGAGACTCGGCCGCGCGCAAGCGTGGATGCGCGGCCATCTGTGGTTGGGACTGCTGAGCCTTCCATTGATTTGCTTTCATGCGGGCTTTCGATTCGGCGGCGCGCTGACGACGGTGCTGATGATCCTCTTACTTATCGTTGTAGCGAGCGGCATTTTCGGCGCTGTACTGCAGCACTACATCCCCAGCGTCGTTACGGAGCGAGTCCCGATGGAGACGATTTTCGAACAGATTGGGAACATTCGCACTCAACTTATCGCCGAGGCAGACGAAATGGTGGACGCGATATGCGGCCCCGCGAGCCTGGAACTTCCGGCGATCGCAAGAATAGTGCCGGTTGGCGGGGCGCCCCTGCCGCCAACATCGAGCGGCACGCTGCCTCTGCGGAAATTCTATAGCCGGGAAGTCCGCCCGTTTCTGCGCAACGAAGCAAAGCGACCCCTCTCGCTGTCCAATGAAGTAAAAGCGAAGGCGATGTTTGAGGGGTTGACGACGCTTCTGCCTGACGCCTTCCACGAAACCATAAGAAACCTCGAACAGATTTGCGAGGAGGAGCGCCAGTTGCGACGCCAGATCACATATCACCACTGGCTGCACGGATGGTTGATGCTACACGTTCCACTGTCGCTGGCGCTTCTGCTTCTTGGATGCGCGCACGCGATCATGGCGCTGCGTTACTGAAAGCATGAAGTAAGAGCGAGACACATTGGCCCGAACAAAGCTCTCAACAAAAAAACTCGCGCAGCGCATCGATATGACGTATTTCAAGCGCTCGCATCCTTTCCGGCGCTTGCGGTTCGTCTTGTCCGTTATTGCTCCTCTGCTCGCCGTGCTGTGGCTGGGCTGGTATGCCATGGCACGCAACGATCGTGTCTACAGCAGCGGTACTATGTCCCCGTCGCACGCGGTGCTGACGCGTAAATGCAGTGCATGCCACGTCAAGGAGGCCAATTCGTTCAGCGCCAAGGCCGGCAACCCGGCTTGCGAATCATGTCACGACGGCCCGATCCACCACGCCAATCAAGTCTTCACGCCGAATTGCTCTTCGTGCCACCAGGAGCATCGCGGACGGCGCCGCCTTGCAGCAACGGCGGACTTCAGTTGCACGCAATGCCACGCAAACCTTCGCACCGCAGGAGCCGCGACGCAGTTCGCACGCGACATTTCACGGTTCGACGGAGGACATCCCGAATTTGCAGCCGTGCGTTCCGGCAGCTTTGATCCGGGAACGATCAAGCTCGACCATGCAGTCCACCTGAAACACAATCTAAAAGGCCCGGATGGACCCGTACGAATGGACTGCGACGATTGTCATCGGACAGCGACTTCCAACGATCGCTGGAGATTCGGATCAACGCAGCCTGCGACTTCACCCATTGGCCGTGAGGCGGTAGCACCGTCAATGAACCGAGGACGCGCGTACATGTCGCCAATCGCCTACGCAAAACATTGCGTCGCATGTCACGGGCTTCAATTCGATCCGCGTTTTCAAGAGAGCGTTCCCCATGATACGCCGGCCGTGATTCATGCATTTCTCCTGCAGAAATTCCAGCAGTACATTCCAAGCCATCCCGCGGAGCTTCGCGTGGCGGCTCCAAACCGGAACCTCCCGCACGAACCGGTGCCTCCGGCCGTTCGGGTGCTCACCCCTCAGGAGTGGGTGACGTGGCGGGTGGCAGAATCGGAGGAACTTCTCTGGCGGAAGACCTGCGCGCAGTGCCATGCGCTGAAGAACACGCCGAATGCAGCGTTGCCCGCCGTTGCCAAGTCCAATATCACAGCGCGATGGTTTCAGCATGCGGCCTTCGATCACGACCCGCACAAATTCATGAACTGCGCCGAATGCCACGCGAGCGCGCTTACGAGCCACGAAAGTGCGGACGTCCTGCTGCCCGGAATCCAGACTTGCGAAAAATGCCATCATCAAGGGAGCGAATCGGCGGAATCCCGCTGCTTTGAATGCCACACGTATCACGACTGGAAAGATGAAAAAACGATCAAAGGGCATTTCACGCTTTCCAGTTCCGCGCGTGGCAACTGAGCTGGCGTACCCGGCTGAAGACACTTTTCGAGAAACAGTTCGCAATCGCCTTACTTCGTCTTCATCACGTAAACGCCGTCCCACTCTCCCTCTGGCGCGGTCTCCGCAAATTCCAGCGCTCGTTGGAGGAAAACCTGCGTGGGGCCGTCGTCTGGGAATTTGGCTAGGGTTTCGGTAAATTTGGCGGCCGCGCCGCTCCAATTCTGTGCGCGGTAGTCCAGCATGGCGTCATCGAATTGCGAGAGCAGTTGCCGGTATTTCGATTTTTCCGCGGCGACATCCATCAACTCGTAGATGTTTACCGGCAAATTCTTGCCTTTCACGCGTATCTTATCGAGCTCCCGGCAAACGAATTGGCTCGATACTTGGCGGTACGTCGCCTCGCTGATGATGAGTTGCACGTGGTACTGCTTCGTGATTCCCTCGAGGCGCGAAGCGAGATTCACGTTGTCGCCCATCACCGTCCACGAAAGCCGCCGCGCCGAGCCCATGTTTCCCACGTTCACCAGCCCAGTGTTCAAGCCGATTCCAATCGATATCGGTGGATGTCCCGCAGCTTTCCATTTGTCGTTGAGCTTTGCGAGGCCGCGTACCATTTGCAGCGCGCACGAACAGCTGCGAAACGCGTGATCGGCCTGCGGGTACGGCGAGCCCCAAAAGGCCATGATCGCATCGCCGATATATTTATCGAGCGTTCCGTCTGTGGCGAAGACGATGTCGGTCATCTGCCCAAAATATTCATTGAGCAATAGCACGAGTTCATTCGGCGTCAAACGCTCGGAGATTGTGGTGAATCCGCGGATGTCGCTGAAGAGCACCGTGAGTTCCTTCATCTCACCGCCCGTACGGATGTACTTCTCCGGATCTCTTTCGATCAGCTCGATCACTCCGGGCGAAAGGTACTGTGAAAACGTCTTGCGGATTTTTCGCTTTTCGCGTTCTTCGCGGATCATTCGCAGGCTGGTGATCGCCGCATAGTTCGCCGCCAAGGTGCCTGCTGGAATCACAAAACTGAACCACTGACCCTTTTGCGCGAATCCGAAATAGACAAACCAGCCGTAAGCCGCTAACGTCAGCAACACCAGGATCGTCGAATACAGCGGCGTGACGCGGCTGAATAGGAATCCGAAACCGAGCCCGAACAACAAAATAAATCCCGCATCGCCCATTTCTTCGTAGACGGTGCGCTGCAGAAATCCCCGGCCCTTGTCCTCGCTGTGCAGCAAGTTATCGATGATGTTCGCGTGGACCTCGACTCCCATATACACGGTGTCCTGATTCGCAAAGGGTGTGTTCCGGATATCCCCGATGGCAAGGGCGGTTCCGCCGACTAGCACGATCTTGTCTTTGAAAGTTCCGGGCGAAACGCCTCCGCTGATTACATCCCACATCGAATACTGCTGGTAGGTGCGATACGGGCCGGTGTAATTGATGAGCGCGCTGCCATCGCGGGCGTGCCGCAGCGTGTGGCGGCCGAACTGGATCCGCTCGAGTCCGTTTGGAGCGATGTACGCTGCAATCTGCTGATCGGGAATGTTTTCGTACTTTCGTACGATCTCCAAATCGAGCGAGGGGAAAAAATCCTGGTCTTGATAGCGGACAACGAGCAACGCGTGCCGCAACGTCCCGTCGGAGTCCGGAACAATATTTATGAATCCGAAAGATGCGGCCGACTCCGCAAGTTTTGTAATGTTGGCCTCAGCGCCCGTTTTTACCAACCCGCCGTGGTCCTGCCAGGCGCTGCCCATATCGAAGTCGCGCCCGCCTTTCGAATTGACCTTGAGAACTTGCGGGAAAGCATGCGCCCAAACGATGTTGAAATACTGCTCGGCCAATTCCGCATCGGGTTGCGAATCGAGAAAGATGTGGCCCAGAACCACATTACCGGCGTTTTTCATCGCCGAAGCGAACATCGCATCCTCATCGCTCGCAGTTTCAATCGCTTGGACATGCTCCAGCAAAGCGGGAGACGCAGACGCCCCCAATTCGTTTTTTAGTTTTTCGAGAGCCGGTTGCGCCGAATTGCTTTCCGGCACGGGGAAGGTTACGTCAAACGCGATCACGCGCGCGCCACCGGCACTCAACCGGTTCACCAGCAGCGCGTACTCTTTTCTTGGCAGCGGAAACGAACCGATCTTCTGAAGCGTTTTTTCGTCGATGCCGACGATCACGATGCGATCGTCGTGGCGGCGCTGGCCGCGCATTTCGAATCGCAGGTCGAGCGAACTCTCTTCCACGCTTTGAAGGAACGCGTAGCCGGCGTGAGAGTTGCCCTGCAGTCCCGAAAATGCGAAGAGCGTTAAGCCGGTTAATGTGACGAGGACCGCAAGCCCCAGGTCAACGTGACGAAGCGCGAATCTTCCGAGCCACTCCGCCCAGCGGGGGCTTCGCTTTCCCTCCGAGCTCATATCGCCAGCGACCGCGCCCTATCCATTCGGAGCAGTCCACCCCTGCCAGATAACACTGAAATCCTGCTCTGCTGGACTAGTTGCAGGCAGGACTTCCGGGCTTGCAAGTAGGCGTGCCCCCGCTTCCTCGGGTGCCAAAATACAAGCCGAGTCCCAATCCAGCCGCTAGTCCAGAAGCGATCAGGACGTTTCGCACCAAATGACCGTGGTGAGCCGGTGAGCCTTCCGCCTTCACGCTCGTGGAAAATAGGCTTGCCTCTAACACGTCCGGCGGCGTATTCGTAGCTTGAAATCCGGCGGGAGGTATTTCGGATGTGATCACGACCATCTGCCCGGCCGCGACACTGATTGCGTTTGAGGTTGAACTCGAAGATCCCGAATTGTTCGTCGCCTGCGCACCGCCTATCGGAGTGACCGTAACCTTGCCCTTGTAGCAGATGACGGTGGTCTTGTTTGCTTCGAAGGACGTGTAAAAATCGGTGCCGATCACGCCGATCACCGCATTCGGCGTCTTCATCTCGAATTTTCCGCCCGCTTTCGTCACTTTCGTCACCTGGCTGCGTACTTTGCCGAAATCCATTTCCAGTTCGGTCTGCTGCGAGGTGGTGTCATGCTGCACGATCCGAAGTTCGCTGTCGGAACCTACGCTCAGTATCGAGCCATCCTTCAGGCCGGCCCGGACGCGCCCCGTGTTCTCGGTCTTGAGCAAGTCATTCCAGTCCAGTTCTTCTTTCACCTTAGCCGTCTGGGAGTTGCGCGTCGCGGCAGGAATCAATGCGTTGATTTGGCCCGCAACCTGGTTGCCAGCCGCTGGCTGCGACATCGCAGGCAAACAAATCATCAGCGAGCACAGCCCCATCGCCGTAAAGCGCTTAAACAAACTCATGCGAGACTCCTTGTGTCCATCGAGTGAAGTTCGGTTGAGCAAGTTTGACAGACGCTTAGTGGGTGTCAATCGGGAGGGACTTCGCGCGCCTCAACTTGGTTAATAGTACTTTTTCAGAGGACGATTGACCCGCAGCGGCAGCTAGTGCTGAGCAACAGCCGCGTCAATCAAAGCAAGCCCTCGTGAATGCGAAGTCGGACGATTCAGCGCTGGCACGCGTCGCAATAACCCTCTTCGGTGTAATATGTTGCGTGAGTGTAGGGCCCGTAGCTCAGCTGGTTAGAGCATCGGACTCATAATCCGTTGGTCCTAGGTTCGAATCCTAGCGGGCCCACCAATCTTATCAATAAGTTGCGGCGCTTTCGCGACCTGCTCATTTTCTTCAGGTTGCGTATAGGTTGCAGAAGGTTGCGGATTTGTCGTGGCGTCTAGCTTATCGACCCACGCAATATCGGCACCTGGAACCAGATGCCCGTAGGTGTCGACGGTCACCTGAATCGAGCTGTGTCCCATTTGCTCCTTCACATACGTCAAGCTAGCGCCTGCTTGGATCAGATGGGATGCATAACTATGCCGCAACGCGTGAAATGTGATCCGTCGCAACCCTGCTGCTTCGACGCAGGGAAGAAATTCACGATGGTAAATATTGACCCCGTGTAGCGGACTACCCGAAGTCGTAGGTGGTGATAAGAGGAGTGGCTGTTGAAAAACTCGCTCGCCACGAATTCGCAGAAATTGCTTCGCGTCAGGAAGCTCTACAAACGATTTTCCCCAGGCTTCTAAACATTTTCTATCACCCGATTTTCGACTTTTTTCAGAAAAACCGACTTTTTCAACAGCCACAGGATTTATCAACACCTATCCGGCCCAAACCGTTCTGGCCCACGCGCAAAGCCTAGTTTCCGGTTACGCGACTATACGTCCACTTGGGTGTTGAATGGAATGCAACCCGAACAAACCGTGGAAATTATTCGTATCTCAACGCGACAATGGGGTCGACGCGCATTGCCCGCCGCGCGGGAATATAACAAGCAAGTAGAGAGACACCGATGAGAAGAATGGTGACGCCCGCGAATGTCAGAGGATCTGTCGGCCTCACGCCGTAAAGTAGTCCCGCCATTAAGCGCGACACGATCAGCGCACAAACTAGCCCAACCGCAGTACCAGCAATGGCAAGCCCCAATCCTTCACGTAGAACCATACGCAGGATGTTCCGGCTTTGCGCCCCGAGTGCGAGGCGAATCCCGATCTCGTGAGTGCGCTCGCTTACGATGTACGAAATCACTCCGTAAATTCCAAGCCCCGCGAGAAGCAACGCGGTCATAGCGAACAGACCAACCATTTCCATCGAGAATCGCCTCTCGGAGAGTGACGCGGAAAGAGCGTCATTGAGTCTCTGCGCCCCGAAAACCGGGAGTTCCGGGTTGACGGCCTGCACCTGCTCGCGCAGCTCGACTGGAGTCGCTGCGGGGTCCAGCCGTCCACGCAAAAATATCGCCAGCTCTTTAGACGCCCCTTCAGACGGCACCTGATACAAGCTCGTATAGATTTGCGGAACGCTCGATTCCACCAGTGATTCAGTCCGAGCATCCGCTATCACGCCGACCACTGTAGTCCAGGAAGTGTCCGCTGGAGACAGCTTGAGGCGCTCACCAAGGGGATCGCCGCTTGGCCAGTACGTCCGCGCGAACGCCTCGTTGATCACCGCGACAGCCGGGGCGGTTTCGTTGTCCGTCTCGCCGAATAAACGGCCACGCTGCAGTGTGACCCCCAGCAAGTGAAAATAGTCTGGCGTCACGCTCGACGTTTCGACCAACGGAGGCTGCTTGCTCTGGATCTCGCGACCTTCGAGGACCAACGGGGATTGGGTTCGATCATGATTCAAGGGAATGGATGCCCTATTTCCGAGGGCTATTTCTTCGACTCCGGGCAACGTCCTGCCACGGCGAAGTAATTCACGTAGGAATGGCGCCTCTTGAGCAGGGGTTCCGTAGATGTCGGTCTTCGGGTCATTTGGCTCAGGCAGCCACGTCCGAACCGCCATTACATTCTGTGGATTGAAGCCCAGCCGCACATTTAACAACTCCCAGAAACTGTGAAGCAGAAGGCTCGCAGCAATCATCAGCACCAACGATAGAGCAAATTCCGTTACCACCAGCAGGCGGCGCGTTCGCGCCTGTTCCCCGGAGCTTGTCGAGCCGCGCCCTTCTTGTTTGAGCATGTGAGTCAAATCCGCCCGACCGGCATGCAATGCCGGAGCCAAGCCGAAGATCGCGCCGGCCACGAGAGAGGCGGCGAGCGCGAAAACCAAAACGGACCAGTCAATCGATAGGTCATTGAGCCGCGGCAGGCTGTCCGGCACGAGTCGCACCAGAAATCCTTTCGTCCAGAAAAGAATCGCTAAACCGACTATTCCGCCGACCAGCGAAAGTAGCAAGCCCTCGGTTAGCAGCTGCGATATCAGCCTCTTCCGCGTCGCTCCTAGCGCCTGCCGAACGGCTATTTCGCGCCCTCTCGCGCTGGCGCGTGCCAGCAGCAGATTCGCGACGTTCACGCAACCGATCAGCAGAACCAATCCGACAGCCCCAAGCAGCAGAATCAACGACTGGCGAGTATTGCCGACCACAGTCTCCTTGAGCGGCACTAAGCGCACTGTCCATGCGCTCTGCGGCGGATAATCTTCCGGGAATTCTTTCTGCAAAGATGCGACCAAGGCGTCCAACTGGCTCTGCGCCGCCGCAATCGTCAGTCCAGGTTTGATTCGCGCGATTGCTGCTGCTCCCGTCCGCCGCCTGTTGCGCAGCGGGGGAGTGCGGCCCGGGACGGCAAAACCGACCGCGGCCCAAACTTCGGTGTTCCTTTGCTCGGTTGTTCGCCCTGGATCGTGATAACCGGCTGGCATGACGCCGATCACGGTATACAAGTCATCGTCAAGCCGCAAACTTTTGCCCAGAATCCCCGGATCGGCCGCGAAAGCCCTCTTCCATAGTCCGTCACTGATGAGAACTTCAAGGGTAAATCCGGGCGTCTGATCCTCGGGATTGAACGTGCGGCCCAACTGTGGTTTGACGCCCAGCAGCGCAAAATAATTCGGCGCGACACCGGAGTAGCGGGCTCGCGTAGGCTGAGAGGAGCCCGTAAGATTCACGGGCCCATACACTGCTAGCGAAACATATTCGAAAATGCCGGAACGCTGAAGATCGTGCCACTCCGGCACCGACATTCCTACGTCCTGCGCGCCCACGCCCGGAAGATCATCTTCGACGCGCACCAGCTGCTCCGGTTCTGGGTACGGCAAGGGGTGCAACAGCGTGGCATCTACGACGCTGAAAATCGCTGTCGTGGCTCCGATGCCCAAGGCAATCGTCAAGACGGCGACGGCCGTGAAGCCCGGAGACTTGCGCAGCATGCGGGCGGCGTAGCGCACGTCTTGAAGGAATGAATTCACGCGTCCTCACTTCACCGCCTGGCACAGTCCAGGCGGAACTACCAAAGGCATATGTGATTTAATTGAAGAGAGCAAGTCCACTTCCGAGTTGCATGCCACATTTTTAAGGGCTTACGGTGAGACAACGGGGGCATCGCGAGCAAGAATGTCCGATGGTGGGACGAGGGCGTCCTCGATTGGAACATAAGAAAGGTGCCTGAGAAAGCTGGAAGACGTGGATTAATTTGAACAATTTGCTAAATAGCGATTTATAGTAAGCCACGTGTGCTCGCGCTGATGGTGAAAAATCCTCCATTACCCTCCACCGCCCCCGCGACTCCCGAAAACATCCAGAAGTGAAAGGATTGGTGGACAGGAAACAAGGACCACACGGTCTTTGTGCAAAGACCTGTTCAATCATTTGAATAGCGCCCGACGCCACCTGTGAGCATCCCTAAGTCCCGATTAACGCGGTAATCGGAAACTAGGATATTTCCAGATAGATGTTGCGAACAGGGTTTATCACTAGCTATCTCAGTCTGAGATAGATGGTGGGAAGAGGAGTGGCTGTTGAAAAAGTCGGTTTTTCTGAAAAAAGTCGAAAATCGGGTGATAGAAAATGTCTAGAAGCCTGGGGAAAATCGTTTGTAGAGCTTCCTGACGCGAAGCAATTTCTGCGAATTCGTGGCGAGCGAGTTTTTCAACAGCCACAGGATTTCTCAACACCTATCCAACGTTCCGCCCAAAATCGACCAAGGGTAACTTCCGAGTTGCCGACCACCCGCCCATTCAGACTTGCTATACTGCGCGGTCATCCGGAGACTAAAACGCGGAGGAATGCAATGAACGAGCCGCAACCCGATCGCATCTTGCAAGTGGGCTTGGGATTCTGGGCTTCCAAGGCGCTTTTGAGCGCCGTCGAGATGGAGCTATTCACAGAACTTGCCAAACACCCCGAGGATCTTTCAACTCTGCAAGCGCGGCTCAATCTGCATCCGAGATCGGCCCGCGATTTTCTCGATGCGCTCGTCTCGCTGAAATTTCTCGAACGACGCGATGGCCGCTACTACAACACGCACAGCACGGACTTGTTCCTCGACAAGCGCAAGCCTTCCTATATCGGTGGCATTCTCGAGATGGCCAACAGCCGGCTGTATCCGTTTTGGAGCCGTCTTACCACGGCGCTCCGAACAGGGCTTCCGCAAAACGAGACGAAAGACGGCAGCCCCAATCCTTTCGTAGCCCTTTACGCCGAACCTGCGCGACTCAAAGAGTTCCTGAAAGCCATGACCGGAGTGAGCCACGGCGCGAACCTCGCGATTGCCCACAAATTTTCGTGGAGCAAATACCGCACCGTCGCGGATGTGGGAACTGCCCAGGGCGACCTGATTACGCAGGTGGCGTTGGCGAATCCCCATATCGAAGGAACTGGTTTCGATCTACCGGAGGTAGAGCCAATCTTCGAAGAGTACATCGATGCGAACGGAATTTCAGGGCGGGTGAAGTTTTCGCCCGGCAGTTTCATGGAGCAGGCGTTACCCAAAGCCGACGTAATCATGATGGGCCACATCCTGCACGACTGGGGTCTCGAGACGAAACGAATGCTGGTGAGTAAAGCCTACGAAGCACTACCAGATGGCGGCGCATATATCGTCTACGAAAGCATCATCGACGACGACCGCTCGGAAAACTCATTCGGGTTGTTAATGAGCCTGAACATGCTGGTCGAAACCGCCGACGGCTTCGACTACACCGGCGCTGACTGCTCCGGATGGATGAAGGAATCCGGCTTCCGCGAAACACGAGTGGAGCATTTGATCGGCCCCGATTCCATGGTCATCGGCATCAAGTAGCAATCTTTACCGCGTGTGTTGCCTGTCCCGTAAACGCTTTAATCAGAAACTAGTCCGTTTCCGGATAGGTGTTGCCAACAGGGGTGGCTGTTGAAAAACTCGCTCACTTCGAATTCGCAGAAATTGCTTCGCGTCAGGAAGCTCTACAAACGATTTTCCCCAGTCTTCTAGACATTTTCTATCACCCGATTTTCGACTTTTTTCAGAAAAACTGACTTTTTCAACAGCCACAGGGATTATCACCATCTATCTCAGTCTGAGATACCTGGTGCGAAGAGGATTTACCAACATCTGTTCAACAGTTCGAACAGGACCGACAAAGGCCAAGAGGAGGGAGTGGGCTATTTCGCCTGGGCGATGAGTTGGGCGACCTTGGAACTGGGCCCCACTGGCTCGACGAAGAGGATTTGCTGAGGATTGAGATACATGCGGTCCGGCTCGTGGAGTTCTTTGCCGCGCTTGATGAGGATGTTGTTCGATTGCTTGCTTTCGGGATTCGTCTGCGTGACGACGTAATAGACTTCGCTCAGCACGGGTTGATGGCTGCCGTATCCCTGCAGGTGCCCGAAATAAACGGAGCCGTTGGTAAGCAGCACCGCTTGGTAGGGCGTGGAGAATTGAACGTCGCGGTCGCGTAAGCGATCGACGAAATGCCACGTTGCCGCGGCAATCACCGAGATTCCCGCCAGAATCCAAACGAGCTGCAGAAGCGCGAATCCTTGCGCATTTTTCGTCCTATTGCTGTTCATCGGCGGCTCCGGCGAAAACATTTTCGAAATCGTTCGGCCAAATTGCGTCATGGAATTCACGCTTCGAATTCAAGAGCGCGGCGTTGACAGCCTCTTGCGACGCAGCGACGCACAAAACATAGTCGCGATAGCGCCGAGCAGCAGCACGCCGGTGCTGGGTTCGGGCACCGGTGTTCCGCCGCCACCCTCACCTTGCATTACATCCAGAAATAGGTTGCCGCCTTCCTGGTCGAGCTTGAAGAAGAGGCCGTCGGGAAGCGTGGGGAAAAGCATGCTCATGAAATCGAGATTCGTGATCCCACCCGACTCTAGGATTTCGAATATGGCTCCGGCTTGCGGATCGAACCCGGCGAAAAGCTCCACGTCCAGGGTTCCGCTCAGGTCCGCACCTCCGGTGATATCTAACTGGCCAAATTGACCGGTTCCCACACCGCCAAGCAAAATATCCAGCGTTCCGGTCGCGGTCTGTTGGTAGTTCCCAACGATTGTGAAGGTGCCGAGAGGATCCCCGGGAGCCATCACGCCCTGATTGATCACACCGAATCCAAAGAGCCCTTGATTCACGGTGCCGGTGCCGCTCAGTTTTCCGGTCGAAGTAATCAACAGAGGCGGCGCCGGCGGCTGGATTGCGGGATCGCCCGTCGCGGGGCCGGCCACCATGGTGATGGTGCCGTTGTTGCGCAGGGAGCCGCCGATGGCGACCGTGTTGCCGCCAAGCGACATGTCGCCGGTGTTCAGAATCGTGCTGTTTGCCTGGCTTCCAAAACTTGACAGATAGTCGCTGAGGAACGAACCGGAATTGTTGAATGTGCCGCCGCTCTGAACGACGAATCCACCACCGAAGGCATTTCCGATCGAACCAGTATTGTTCAGGACGCCGCCGCTGG
>JBARFX010000008.1:0-40345 GCA_049797655.1 Candidatus Acidiferrales bacterium
TCAGCAAGCCTCCGTGAATGGTGATGAAAAAGAGCATCGGCAGAACGCTTGCTCATATAGACGTCACTGCCAACACTTCAGTTCGCATTCACGAAGAGTTTTTCAACAGCCACTCCTCTTATCACCACCAATCTCAGAACGAGATAGGTGGTGATCATCTCTGTTCTCGACAGAAGGTATTCCCCGCTTGGATATCGGATCTACCGATACGCGATGACCAGGCGATCGAGGCCGATCTCCGGCGACGCGAGTTCCACGCGCCCGAAACCGGCACTTTTCGAAATGCTCTCAAGCTCAGCGAAAGTGTAGGCATCGCCGGTGGGCGTAGTGGCCAGCATCATCATGCTAAACGCGGCCGCGGTTGGCGGTGAAACGCGATCAGGATTGGGCACGAGTTCAGCAATCGCGGCCCGGCCGCCTGGCTGTAGCGCGGCATACACCTTGCGCATAAAAATGACGCAAGTGGGGAGATCGAAATGGTGCAGAAAATTGGGGATCAACACGAGATCGTAGCCGCTGCCAAAGTCGGTTTCGAAGGCGCTGCCGGGAAGTAGGTGGTATCGATCGGCAACTCCCATTGCCTGCGCATTCTTGCTCGCGACTTCGAGCACATTTTTCCAATCGGCTGCATAGACGTGTGCAGTCGGATTCTGTTTTGCCGCCGAAATTCCGAAGATACCGTGGCTGGCGGCGACATCGAGAATTTTGTGCGCCTCGCCCCCTTTGCGCAGTTCACTGGCCATGGTCTCGGCCGGCATATGCATCAACGGCATCATGGCCTGCGCAAACTTCACCCAATCGGGATTTTCAGGCTCTAGCGTACCTTCGCCTAGGGCCGTGCCTCCCCGGCGCACGGCCTCGGCCAGCCTCGCGTTCCCTTCGCGCAAACGCAGGGTGAGTAGAAACTCGATGGCGCCGCCGATATATGCCGGCGAATTGCGATTCAGAAATATGGCCGAATCCGGCGTGAGAGCGTATTCTGCTCCGTCTTTGGTTAGGAAGGCGTGAATGGTCAGGAAATCGCACAGAATGCGCACGCCGCGCTCCGCCGCCTTGCAACGCTTCGCGATTGTTGCGGCGGTCTTATTTCCTTCGGCCACCGCCGTGAAGATCTCGAGTTCAATGGCCGCCTTGATTGCCTCGGTCTGCTGGTAGGCGTTTATGGAGTCGAAGAAACGCTCCGGAGTGGGCTGTTGATGCGGCGCTGTGGTGGCCATGAATTCCTCCCGTCGGTTAAAGACTTGGCATCTTATGGCAATTCCTGAACCTGGGCATGATGTATTTCTTTGCTGTAAGCCCGGCGAAGGGCAGTGTCGCTCGCCTCAGGAGAGCTCACCCAATACGGACGCAACGCCCCACGTCAAATGGATGCAAATCAGCGTAGTCGAAAGCTACCGTTTAACATGGCTACAGGTGATACTCAATGCGGAATCCGCCAGTTTTCTGCCCGTAGCAGCAACCGAATGCAAAAGTCTTGACAAAATCTCACATTAGACATAGTCTAACTTTTTGATGGACGCCAAGGCGATCAAACGGTCCTTCGACGGCAGTGGGTTGCGGTGCACTCCGCAGCGCTATGCCGTCATGGCATTCTTGATGGAACACAACAGTCATCCCACGGCCGCGGAAATCCTCGAAGCTGTGAATCGAGTCGATCCGCGCTCTTCCAGGGCTACGACTTATAACAATTTGCGGGACTTGGTGCAGGCGGGTTTGGTACGTGAAGTGGCCGTCGAGGGTCGCGCCGCGCGATTTGATGCGAAAGGCATGCGACATCACCACTTCATCTGCGACCGCTGCGGCAATGTTGAGGACCTCGAGTGGTACGACGTGCCCAGGCCCGCCTCGCGCTCTCTCGGTAAGCGGATGCTTCGCGAATGCGAACTCATTTTCCGCGGGCTCTGCTCGAAGTGCGCTCCGCGGCGCGCTTCCCGTTAATTTTTGAAGGCGCGTGGGCAAGCGCGGCGGCGATTGCGCGAATGGGGAACCGAGAACGAGTTTGAAGTTCGTAACACTTTTTGACTAATTCGAAGGAAGGTGAACACATGGACAAAGAACTTACCACCTCAACGGGGGCGCCAACTGAATCCAAGTGCCCGTTTTCTCACGGAACCACCGCACAAACGAACCGTGACTGGTGGCCGACGCAGTTGGACCTTCAGATTCTCCACCAGCATTCCGCCCTGTCGAATCCGATGGGCAAGGAGTTCGACTATGCCAAGGAATTCAAAAGTCTCGACCTGCATGCCGTGATCAAGGACCTTCATGCCTTGATGACGGACTCGCAGGATTGGTGGCCGGCCGACTTTGGCCACTACGGGGGGCTGTTCATTCGAATGGCGTGGCACAGCGCCGGCACGTACCGCATCGGCGACGGCCGCGGCGGTGCCGGAGCGGGCCAACAGCGCTTCGCGCCGCTCAACAGTTGGCCGGACAACGTGAACCTCGACAAGGCGCGTCGGCTGCTCTGGCCGATCAAGCAGAAATACGGCCGGAAGATTTCCTGGGCCGACCTGATGATTCTCGCCGGCAACGTCGCCCTCGAGTCGATGGGCTTCAAGACGTTCGGTTTTGGCGGCGGGCGCGCGGATGTGTGGGAACCCGAAGAGGATGTCTACTGGGGCCCGGAAGGCAAGTGGCTGGGCGATGAGCGCTACAGCGGCGACCGTGATCTTCAGAATCCGCTCGCTGCCGTGCAAATGGGTCTGATCTACGTGAATCCTGAAGGGCCGAACGGCAAGCCGGATCCCATCGCGGCGGCCAAGGATATTCGCGAAACGTTCCACCGTATGGCAATGAACGACGAAGAAACGGTTGCGCTGATTGCCGGCGGGCACACCCTCGGCAAAACCCACGGCGCTGGTGATGCGGCACTGGTGGGCCCAGAGCCGGAATCCGCCAGCATCGAGCAGCAGGGCCTGGGCTGGAAGAGCAAGTTTCGCTCGGGCAAGGGTGGCGACGCGATCGGCAGCGGCTTGGAAGTCATTTGGTCCACGACGCCGACGAAGTGGAGCAACAGCTTCTTCGCGAATCTCTTCGGCTACGAATGGGAACTGACCAAGAGCCCGGCCGGTGCGCATCAGTGGAGACCGAAGAATGGCGCGGGCGCGGGTGCGGTGCCGGATGCGTACGATCCGTCAAAGCGTCACGCCCCATCCATGCTAACCACTGACCTCGCGCTGCGGTTCGACCCTGCTTACGAGAAGATCTCACGGCGTTTCTACGAGAATCCGGATCAGTTCGCAGATGCGTTTGCCCGGGCGTGGTTCAAGCTGACCCACCGTGACATGGGCCCGATCGTGCGTTATCTCGGCCCACTCGTTCCGAAGGAGACGCTGTCGTGGCAAGACCCGATCCCCGCTGTGAATCATCCGCTGATCGGGGCGCAGGACATTGCCGCTCTGAAGGCGAAGATCCTCGCGTCAGGACTCTCCGTTTCCGAGCTGGTGTCGACGGCTTGGGCTTCGGCGTCAACCTTCCGCGGCTCGGATAAGCGCGGTGGAGCGAACGGCGCGCGCGTTCGCCTGGCGCCCCAAAAGGACTGGGCCGTGAACCAGCCGGCACAGCTGGCGAAGGTTCTGCAGAAGCTCGAAGGGATCCAGAAGGAGTTCAACGCTTCACAGACCGGCGGGAAGAAAGTTTCGCTGGCGGATCTGATTGTTCTCGGCGGTAGTGCGGCGATCGAGAAAGCCGCAAAGGCCGCAGGGCACAACGTCGAATTCCCCTTCACACCTGGGCGCATGGACGCGTCGCAAGAGCAAACCGACGTCGATTCCTTCGCGCCGCTCGAACCGAAGGCGGATGGGTTCCGTAACTATGTCAATGGCAAGCCGCGCCTATCGGCTGAGGAGCTTTTGGTGGATCGGGCGCAACTGCTGAGGCTGACGGCGCCGGAGATGACCGTTCTCGTCGGTGGCCTGCGCGTCCTGGGTGCAAATGCCGGGAAGTCGGCGCATGGCGTCTTCACCAAGCGACCGGAGACGCTGTCGAACGACTTCTTCGTCAACTTGCTCGACATGGGCACGCAATGGCAGCCGGCCGCTGGCTCGGAAGGCGTATATGAGGGGCGCGACCGGAAGACGAACGACGTCAAGTGGACCGCCACCCGTGTCGACCTGATCTTCGGTTCGAACTCCCAGCTGCGCGCTCTCGCAGAAGTCTATGCGTGCGCGGATTCGAAGGAGAAGTTCGTCAGAGACTTCGTCGCGGCGTGGACCAAAGTGATGAACCACGATCGCTTCGACCTCGCCTGATCTCGGTAAAAAAGAAAGCTGTCAAGCTGCAGATTACTTGAAAGTAAGAGGTGGCGCGCCCGAGAGGAGTCGAACCTCCGACCTTCTGGTTTCCGCCGCAGGCGGACTCTATCCAGCATCGCCACGCCCATCTTGAGACTTGAGTAATCGCTTTAGTTCCTCGCGTCCCTGTCCCGACTTCAGGTATCGCTCGCGGCGCATGGCTTCGGCGCGTGTTGCGAACTCCTCTTGGTGGACAAGAATCCAGGGCCCTCTCCCCTTGGTCGATTTAGTGATTCCGGAATTGTGTTGCCCGAGACGCTGGATCGGATCTGTTGTGAACCCGATATAGTGTCGGCTCGTTGTTTCGCTCTGGAGGATGTAAACGAAGAACATTGGGAGAGAATGGCGCGCCCGAGAGGAGTCGAACCTCCGACCTTCTGGTTCGTAGCCAGACGCTCTATCCAGCTGAGCTACGGGCGCGCCGTGATGCGGGTGCTAGGAAGATAGATTACGACACGCCGCCGCGAACTTCAACCCACCTGGCCCCCAACCGCCGCACCACCCTTCAGTGAAAATCATGCGACACAGTCTCCGCCCGCGTGATCGATAACGGCCGCACCCGCGCCGCTTTCACCGAAATCACGTTGTCCTGATTTTGCAGCGGCCCCTCGATCAGCAAAAATTGCTGATGCACCACCACTACATGGTCCCGATCGAAAAGCTGCGGCGTGATAATCGCATTCGAAATGCCCGTCTCGTCTTCGAGGCTGAGAAACACGAACCCCTTCGCCGTGCCTGGCCGCTGTCGCGCAATCACCGACCCTGCAACGCGCACCCAAGTCCCGTCGGGAATCGCACTCAGCTCGATGGCCGAGCAAATTCCTCGCTTTCGCAATTCCGCGCGATGGTACGCCATGGGATGAGGCCCTATCGTCATCCCCGTCCCGCGAAAATCGGCGACCAGCCTTTCTTCCGCGCTCATAGGCTGCAAAGGAGAATTGCGATTGCGCGAGTCGGACGCCGGTCGCGGTGAGCCGCGAGCATCATCGCCAAATCGTTTATGCGGATAGACTCCGTGATTCTCCAGAGCAGAACGTTCCTCCTCACTTTCACGCGTTGCATCCTCAACTGCAGTACGTTCGAGTAACGGCCCTGGCCGCCGCGATGCGCGCTCCACTTGCCACAGCGCGTCTCGCCGGTGAATGTGGCTGCCACCGGCTCTGCGCGTCGCGGAAATAAAGTTCAACGCGCCGATTGCAGCGAGCGCTGCCAGTTCGCTTTTCTGTATCGCAGGCACGCGCAGCTTCAAATCTTCAATCGAAACAAATGCCCGCATCGCGCGCTCGCGCAGAATTTCCAGCGCGATCTCCTGCCGCAAACCCTTCACGTAGCGCAATCCAAGCCGCATGATCAGCCGTTCGCCATCTCTTTCGAGCGTGCACAGCCAGTCCGAGCAGGTCACGTCGATCGGACGCACCTTCAGCCCGTGCCGCTGCGCGTCTTTCACAAGTGTGGCGGCATTATAAAAACCCATCGGCTGATTATTCAGCATCGCCGCCGTAAACGCCGCCAGGTAATGGCACTTCAAATAAGCGCTCGCATACGCGAGCAGCGCAAAACTCGCTGCGTGCGACTCGGGAAATCCATACAGCGCAAACGATGTAATCGACTGCACGATCGTGTCCTGCGTCGCTCCGTGAATTCCTTTCTGCTCCATCCCGCGCCGTAATTTAATTTCCACTTCTTTCATCCGCGATTCCGAGCGCTTGAAACCAAAAGCTCGCCGCAACTCTTCCGCTTCGCCCCCCGTGAATCCAGCCGCAATCATCGCCATTCGCAACAGCTGCTCCTGAAAAAGAGGCACTCCCAGCGTGCGCGCGAGCACCGGCTCAAGCGATGGATGCAGGCATTCGATCGCCTCGCGCCCCTGCCGCCTCTTCAGATAAGGATTCACCATTTGGCCGACGATCGGCCCCGGCCGGATGATCGCCACCTGCACGACGATGTCGTAAAAGCATTTCGGCCGCAGCCGCGGCAAACACGACATCTGCGCGCGACTCTCGATTTGAAACATGCCGACCGTATCGGCCTTTTGCAGCGTTTCGTAAACGAGCCGGTCATCAGCGGGCAAATGCGCAAGTTCGACTTCCTCGCCGTAATCCTCGCGAATAAGTTTCAGCGAATCTTCCAGCACCGCCATCATGCCGAGTCCCAGCAGATCGATCTTCACGATTCCCATGTCCGCGCAATCTTCCTTATCCCATTGCACCACGACGCGCCCGGGCATCGTCGCCGGCTCCAGCGGCACGATCGAATCGAGTTGTCCTTGGCAGACAACCATTCCGCCCGAGTGTTGTCCCAGATGGCGCGGCAAATCCTGCACCATGCGGCAGAGGTCGAAAAACTTATGGATGCGCGGGTGTTGCGGATCGAGACCGGCATCGCGGAACTGGCGATCGAGCGTGTCCTTCGCATCCTTGTATTCCCACGCGCCCACAAGCCCGGCGAGGCGGTCGAGCGTCTCGGGGTCGAAAGAAAGCGCCTTGCCGATTTCGCGCGCCGCCGAACGTCCACGGTACGTAATGACGTTTGCCGTCATTGCCGCTCCCAATTTTCCGTAGCGCTCGTACACGTACTGAATCGCGCGCTCTCGCTGGTCTCCGCTGGGCAGGTCGAGATCGATGTCCGGCCATTCGCCGCGCTCGTCGGAAAGAAATCGCTCGAAAAGAAGATCCATTCCCACCGGATCCACGGCCGTAATGCCGAGCGCGTAGCAAACGGCGCTATTCGCGGCGGATCCGCGCCCCTGCACGAGAATGTTTTTCTCGCGGCAGAAGCGAACGATGTCCCAGACGATCAGGAAATATCCGGGCAGCCTGAGCTTCTCGATCAGGCGGAGTTCGCGATCGATCTGTTTTCGCGCGCGCTCATCGCGGGACCCATAGCGCGACACCATGCCTTCATACGTTCGATCGCGCAGAAAACTCATCTGCGTTTCGCCGCTCGCCACCGGATAGCGTGGAAACTCGTATCCCAGGTCGCTCATCGCGAATTGCAAGCGCGCCGAAAGAGCCTGCGTATTGGCGATCGCTTCGGGAAGATCGGCGAATAGTTCGGCCATCTCGTGCGGAGATTTCAAATGCCGCTCGGAATTGCGAGCAAGAAGCCGTCCGGCAGTCGCAAGATTGCCGTGGTTGCGAATGCATGTGAAGACATCCAGGATTTCTCGTTGTCGCGGCTGCGCGTAGCAGACTCCATTCGTCGCAAGCAGCGGCAAATTCAATTTCCGGGCAATCGCAACAGCCGCCTGATTGCGCGCTTCCTCCTCGCGGCAGAAATGCCGCTGCAATTCGACATACACATTCTCGTGCCCGAACAACTCGCAGAGCTGCCGTACGCATTTTGTCCCGCTCGCGAGGCCTTCCTGCGCCAGCGCATACGCGAGCGGCCCCTCATCTCCTCCCGTCAGGCAAATGAGCCCGCGCGATTTGTCGGCAACTTCCTCCCGCGATACATTTCCCTCGCCTTTTCGCGCGCCCATCTTCATGCGCGTGATCAACCGGCACAGATTCTGGTAACCCTCACGCGACGCCACCAGCAACGGATACCGCCAGCCCTCGCTGGACGTGACTTCGGCGCCGGTGTGCGCCTGGAGCGGGATTTTCTTTGCGGCGAGATAAAAACGCGGTGCGCCATACACTCCGTCGCGGTCAAGCACAGCCATCGCGCCCATTTCCTTTTCCTTGCAGGCGCACGCCAATTCTTCCGGCAATGCCGCGCCCTCGAGAAAACTGAATGCCGACCGCGCATGAAGTTCCGTGTAGTTCGACGTTGCCATCAGTCGTACATCCCCCGGACGAACCAGCTTCCGCGCACCGTGTCATAAAAAATCCGGTAAAGGCCGCGTTGTGCAGGCAAACGCAAATCCTTCTGCAAAAATAAACTCGCATGCGAGATTGACTCGCGCCGGCCCGAAGATGAAAAGGAAGAAGGCCCGAAGCGAACGGCGATATCCCACTCGTCATGTTCCCAGGCGTCTTCGCGCCACCAATCTCCCGATGTGCGCCATGGGCCGGATGCCGCAAGAACTTCGCCTCGCACTCCGCTGAACGAAACGCGTGCCAGCCGTCCTTCACGCATCTCAACGGCTGCCGGCAGGGAAGGCCTGAAAACCCGGAAGGAAATCCGCGTCCTGTGAGCACGGGATTGGGAATCATTTATCCCTGTATCGATTGCATCCATGTCGGCTGGCCCCATGCTCGCTCGCGCCGGACCGGGTTTTCGATTCGCGCCGGGCATTTTGTGGACGATTTCCGGCGCAACTCGCGGAGCCACGAAGCGTCGCATCCGAAACTCATCCGGACGGTGCGTCTCTGCCAGTTCGGGTGCGCCGACATTGGAATCGCCAACCAGATTCGCGAGACGCGCAATCGTAAGTTCGAGCTTTTCCGGATCGGGCGAACTGGGAAGAAATAAGCCGCCCTGAGCGAAACGCGGTTTTGCTGGTTCCGCTGCCATGAAAAGTTTCGCCACGGCCGTCTCCGGCGGGTCTGACTGCAAGTGCAAGCGAAGCAATTTCAGCAGCGTTTTGGAATTCCGCATCGGCACAGGCAGCGTCAGAATTTTCTCGTACGTCGGCGGTGCAGCCTTGCGAGGCGAAGCGTCATTCAACGAGCGCACATTGCTTTCAGAGACAGGCTCCAGCTCGAATCGCACGCGAATCGCGGATGCAGCCAGCGAACGCGCAGCGAGCCGCGCGCATAATTGATCGAGCAGGCGCCCCAGCAGAAACGACAAAGGCTCGAGCTCCGGCACAGAGTCCTCGAGTTCCATCCCCTCTTCGAAATGAATGTCTGGATCAGCCAGCGCCAGTGAACGCAAACTCGCGCCTCTCGCCAATTCATGCAGGCGGACGCCTTCCTGTCCCAGCCGCTCGGAAAGCTGTAATACAGGCAGCGCCGCCAGCGCCGCGCACGTGTGCACGCCCCAACCCTCGAGCGTCTCGAGAATTTCCGCATGCGTCGAAAGTGTGCCGAGTGGAAAAAGAACACTCACAGGCAAGCCGCCCAGCCATTTCGATTCTTCACCGGCGGGAATCAACGTGACCCCGGGAAAACCGCGCGCCGCATGGATCGTCGCTTCGAGATTGGAAGCGATCCCAACGCGCGCCGCCAGTCCCAGCCGGGAAGCGCCTTCAATCAATTGCTCGGCGATGATTTCTTCGGAGCCAAACAGGGAAATAAGCCCGGCCAGATCGAGAACAATCGTGTCCGGCGCCGTATCTTCCACACGCGGCGAAACCGACCATCCCAGATCCATCAAAGCCGCATGGGCGGTCTTCTCCTGCGCAGGAGCGCGAAGCCGGGTTTGAACCATGCAGAAATCTTCGGCCTGCGATTCCGTCATGCCCAGCGCGATTCCTGCGCGCAGCGCCGTTTCGTTCGCAGCCACCACAGTTCGCAGAGGCGGCGTTCCATCCAGCAGGGCAATCGCGCAATTGCGAAGCCCTGGTTCGGCGCGCACCACGGCTTGCACCATAAAATCCGGAACGTAAATGGCAGCAAACCCCATATTCAGAAATAAAAATAATTGTCTCTAAAAATGAAAATCGATCCGGACCTCGCCTTTTTGTTAAGCCGCCACTGTCATTCCGTAACGCCGGCCTGCCCGGAGGCATGAAGGGCATCTTGCCGGCTCTTTTGATTCTGGCTCTGCTTCTGTCTTTGCGGTGCTTCTATGGTTGACTTCACTTCAAATTTGAAATGCCTTTCTTCCCCCGTATCGCATTCTCCAAAACACCCCAATACCCCCACCTCGCCTTTGTTTCAAAAGTCTCGGCACTCCCATCCGCTCCTGTCTGCCCTCCATCGATCGGCTGCACGCTTGACCGAACCACTTCCGCGCGAACGCCAACGCCCTCCAGCAAACACGCCGATGAGTGCGCGCAAAAATCCTCGGCTGAATTCTCAATCGTCGTCGACCACCGCGCCGGCTCAGCCCCCAGCCGCAACACCAGCGAAGCGCACGTTTTCGCATTCGGTTCCTGCTCGAGAAGGACCAAAATCGTCGGCGTATCTTCCACTGCGCGGCGAAAGCGGAACCACGCGTTCAGCGGTACGTAGCGCACCGTCGCTGGTGGAATATCGGTCAAGTCCACTGCGATCATCCCGAATCCGCCGCCCTGCAGCAGCAGGTCAGTCGAACGCAGCGCCTGGTCGATATTTCGGCATCGCACCCACAGCAGCTGCTTCAACTCCACACCCGCCGCCGCCGCCGCATTTGGATCGAAAGCGTCGCGCCCATCCACAAGCGCGCACACCTCTGCCTGCGCCGTTCTCGAAGCCAGCGCTGAAACCAGCAGGCTCGTCCTGCCGGAGCAGGGAGGCCCGCAAATTTCCGTCAGGCTCCCGCGAGGCAACCCCCCGGTGAGCGAATCAATTTCCGGAATCCCGGCGGAAACCATTTCCACAAGCTTGCGATCGCGATACGTGAAAGGCGCAGAGATGCGTCCGGCGAGAGCCGTTTCCACTTGCAAACGTAAAGCAGCGAGGTTCCCAGGCATGACGGTCCGGCGGCGAGAAGAAAGGGGGCGGTTGGAAGTATTATTATGTTCGCTTTTTCTTCGCCTAGAGGAATTCTCCTCCCGGAAGCCGCTCTTGTCAAGCTAAGGTAAGTTCCTGATTTTGGCGTTCTCCGTTACGCGCTAAACTTGCGCATGGCGAAACGCACCCAAACCAAATCAGCCGCATCCCCGGTTCCTCTCCGCGCTTCGATTGAAGAGCTACAAAAACAGGCTGCCAATTGCAAAGCGTGTGATCTCTGGAAGAACGCCACTCAAACGGTTTTCGGCGAAGGCGGCGGTGCGAAGCCGAAAGTAATTCTCGTCGGCGAGCAGCCCGGCAGTCAGGAAGATCTCGAAGGCAAACCATTCGTCGGCCCCGCTGGAAAGCTTCTCGACAAAGCCCTCGAGGATGCCGGCATCAATCGCAAGAAAGTGTACGTCACGAATGCCGTGAAGCATTTCAAATGGGAACCGCGCGGAAAACGCCGCATCCACAAGAAACCGAACGCCGCCGAAATCGCCGCCTGTCGTCCATGGCTCGACGCGGAAATTGCGGCCATTCGTCCCAACGTCATCGTCTGTCTCGGCGCCACTGCCGCGCAGTCGCTTCTCGGCCGCGATTTTCGCGTCACACAGCATCGCGGCGAATTCCTGAAATCCGATCTCGCCCCCATCGTCATGGCCACCGTGCACCCGTCTTCAATCTTGCGCGCTCCCGACGAAGCCACCCGCCACCAGGAAATGAATCGCTTTATCGCCGACCTTAAAAAAATCACAGGTCATATCTAGCCGCAAGCAGTCGCAGCCTGACCGGCAGGGGCTGACCCGGCGGTTCCATTGTTCGTTCACCCAGAAGCGATCGCAACGCTTCGCCCGGCGCCGGCAATTTCCAGATTTCCACAATTCCTACGTAGTTCTACGAATTCCCAGCCGCCTCAATCCGCGCTACCATCGCCTGTTTTTATATAATGATAAAAACCACACTATCGGTGGAAGGCCCCGGACAGCGGGAGGAGCCCGCTTGTCCGAAAGAGATGCTACGGCGCAAAACGACGCATCCTACCGCTGATCCGAAAGCACTTACAGACAATTTTCTAATCGCAAATGCGGGATTAGAATTTCGCCTAACTCACAGAAAAGAAAGCCCACTAAAAATTTCTAATCGCAAATGGATGGCGATTTGTCATTTGAATTCACCCGCGTCCGTCGAACTTTGCCGTTCGAATCCACCGTGGCACGCTCGCCGTTCGAATCTTTCTTCTGTCGCTTCGCCTCTCGTCGCCGCGGGTCGCGCGGGGAAGCGAAAGGCTTTCCCGCTCACCACCAGTCACTCGCCAGCTGGCCGAGGCGGATCGCTCATCACTGCATTTCTAATCTACGGTACCGCGATTAGAAATCCTTCTAAACGATTGAAAACATGACTCCGACACCATTTCTAATCTACGGTAAACGGGGGTATTTCAACTCCGGTATTGCGAGCAGAAACCACACTACAAATGGTGGTTCGCCCCACCCATCCTCTGCGTCGCCACTCGCGGTGCCTGCGCCTTTTCTTTTTGGCCAGGCGCTTCCCGCGTTATGATACCGGGCTGGCGCCCACACCAATGAGCTCACCACATCCCATACACCTGCTCGATGCTTTGTTCACCACCGACGATATGCGCGAGATTTTTTCCGACCACCGCCGCCTGCAGAGCATGCTGAATTTCGAAGCTGCTCTTGCCCGGGCGCTCGCCCGTGTGGGTCTCGCGCCCAAGTCGGCCGTCGCAGCGATCGAGTCGCAATGCGACGCAAATTTGTTTTCGATTGAGCGGCTTGCTCGCGAAGCGGCGCTGGCCGGAAACATCGCGATCCCAATGGTGAAGCATCTCACTGCGCTCGTCGCGAAAACCGACGAGAAGGCATCCGTGTTCGTTCACTACGGCGCAACAAGCCAGGACGCCATCGACACCGGTCTCGTCCTGCAGCTTCGCGAAGCTCTGGAAGAGATTGCCAACGGATTGTCGAAAATTTCCGGCGCTCTCGTGCGGCTTGTGGAAACTCATGAATCAACTCTGGTCGTAGGCCGCACATGGCTGCAACACGCGCCTCCCGTTACGCTGGGACTGAAAGCAGCTGGGTGGCTTGCGGCCATCGAGCGGCATCACGCGCGACTCAGTCAAACGCAAGAAGATGTCCTGGTCATTCAGTTCGGAGGGGCCGTCGGCACGCTCGCGGCGCTCGGAGATCGCGGACCCGTCGTGGCTTCCGCGCTCGCCGATGATCTGAAGCTCGCTGTCCCGGATTTGCCCTGGCACGCGCATCGCGACCGCGTCGCTGAAGTCGCCACCACGCTTGGCTTGCTGGTCGGCTCGCTCGGAAAAATCGCGCGCGATATTTCTCTGATGACGCAGACGGAAATCGGAGAACTCGCCGAGCCATCCGCGCCGGGCCGCGGCGGGTCATCCACGATGCCGCACAAACAGAATCCCGTTGGCTGCGCCGTGATTTTGTCAGCCGCGATTCGCGTTCCGGCGCTTGTCTCCGTCATGTTGACGAGCATGGTGCAGGAGCACGAACGCGGTCTGGGCGGCTGGCACGCCGAGTGGGAAACGCTGCCGGAAATCTGCATGTTAGCTGGCGGGGCAGTGGCGCAGATAGCCCACGTTCTCGGCGGGCTTGAGATTCATGAAAAACGCATGGCGCAGAATCTGGATGCCACCAACGGCTTGATTTTTGCCGAGGCCGTCGCCATGGTTCTCCGTAAACACATGGGACGCTTGGAAGCACACGAATTGCTCGAGCACGCAAGCCGCCGCGCCGTTGCCGAAAATCGCTCGTTGCATCAAGTGCTGCTGGACGACGCCAAAGTCCGTGAGTACCTGTCCGCCGAAGATATCGCTCGGTTGATGGATCCCAAGAACTACACCGGTTCAGCGGAAGAGATGGCGAAGAAGGTTCTGTCAAGCCTGGATCGGAAACTCTGATGCAGCGTTCGAGAAAGCGGTGATCATGCCTTTTGCGGAAGCGAATGGCGCGCGCATGAACTATCAATTCGACGGTCCAGCCATCTCGCCCGTGCTCGTCCTATCCAATTCGCTCGGCACGAATCTTTCGATGTGGGATCCACAGATGCCCGCGCTCGCGTCGCGATTTCGCGTGCTCCGGTACGATACGCGAGGCCACGGCCAGTCGGCGGTGACGCCGGGTCCGTACAGCATCACGCAACTGGGTCGCGATGTCGTCGGGTTGCTCGATGCGGCTGGAATCGAGCGCGCTCATTTCTGCGGGCTTTCTATGGGCGGAATGATCGGCATGTGGCTCGGTGTCTACGCTCCCGACCGCATCCATCGGCTGGTGCTTTGCAACACCGCTGCAAAAATCGGATCACCGGAAGTCTGGAACGCGCGACTCGAAATGGTTCGGACCCAGGGAATGAGCGCGATCGCAGACACCCAGGCGCAGCGCTGGTTTACCCCCGCCTTCATCGCGAAAGCCCCGGCCGTCATCGCATCCACGCGCCAGATGATCGCGAATACTTCTCCCGATGGATACGCGGCAAATTGCGGCGCGATCCGCGACATGGACCAGCGCGAAACGATCGCGCGGATTCGCGCGCATACTCTCGTGATCGCCGGGTCACACGATCCGGTGATTCCCGCCGCCGATATTCGCTACCTCACGGACACGATTCCTGGGGCGAGACTAGTGCAGCTCGATGCGTCGCATCTCTCGAACGTGGAAGCCGCCGATGATTTCACCAAAGCGCTGCTTAATTTTCTGGATGAGCCGGAGGGCAAGTGATGTCCGGGGGAAAGTATGAATGATAGCGAACGGCACCAGGCGGGCATGAAAGTTCGGCGCGCGGTCCTGGGTGACGCGCATGTCGACAAAGCTGAAAAAAATAAAACCGCTTTTAGCGAGCCCTTTCAAGATTTCATCACCCGCTATGCCTGGGGCGAAATCTGGTCGCGGCCGGGACTGCCGCGCAACACGCGCAGCCTTGTGACGCTCGCGATGATGATTGCCCTCAATCGCAATGACGAATTTCGAATGCACGTCCGCGCCGCCCTGAACAACAAGGTGACCCGCGAAGAAATTCAGGAGGTTCTGCTTCAGAGCGCGGTCTATTGCGGCGTGCCCGCGGCAAATACCGCTTTTCATATCGCGCAAGAAGTTTTCGCGGAAATCGACGCCGGCTCATGAGTTAGAGAATTCGCAGAAACAGCAGAGCGATCGAGCCGTGACTTCGTGCTCGACCATTCGATTGCATCTCTTGCTCCGATTCAGATCCGCTTGACGAATTCTGCCGAAAGACGGGCGATTACTTCCGGCGGAAGCGGCCGGGATTTCATGCGCCTGGGATCTTGGGGGTCAAGTCCGGTCCATACGCGCGTTTCGGTTCCTTCGACGGCGAGGACGCGGTTCTTGAAATACTGATGGCGCAGGACGAAGCTGCTCCGTCGAAACTCGATGACGGTTGATTCCGCGAGCAGTTCTTCGCCGAAACTCGAGGGCACGATGAATCGCGCTTTTACGTCCACAAGGGGCACGCCGAGCACTCCATGCGATTTGAACAGATCCTGGATGGGCATTCCGGCCGCGAGAAACAGCGCGGTGGTGCAATCGTCAAACCATTCGACGTAGCGCGGATAAAAGACGATCCCGGCGGGATCGCAGTCGCCCCATTCCACAAGCAGGCGCTTCTGGTTGACGAGCATTTTCTGGGCACTCCTTTGACGCGAACGCCATTCACCTGCGGGAAAGAGGCTACCGGAGGTCGTTCGACAGCGTCAAGCGGAAGCCGAGTTTGAATCCTAAATCTTCGCAGCACACGGGGTACTTCTCGGTATTAGAATAGCTCCGTGAAAAAAATCCGCACGCAGGTGGGAATCGTCGGCGCTGGACCTGCCGGCCTGATGCTCTCTCACCTTTTGCATCTGCAAGGAATCGAATCCATCGTTGTCGAAAACCGCAGCCAGCAGTACGTGCAGGAGCGTGTGCGCGCCGGTGTACTTGAGCAGGGAACTGTCGACTTGATGATCGAAACCGGAGTCGGCGAGCGGCTCAAGAAAGAAGGGCTCGTCCACTACGGAGTGAATCTGAGGTTTGGACGGCGGACGCACCGTATCGATTTTGCCGACCTGACCGGAGGTAAAGGAATCACGATTTACGCGCAGCACGAGGTGATCAAGGATCTAAATAAGGCAAGGCGCGAAGCCGGGGGACAGATCTTTTACGAAGCCGAAGACGTGAGCGTGCACGATTTTGATGCGGCACAAGACGCGACCAAACCGGGGATTCATTTTCAGAGCGCCGGAGAGCCGCACGAACTCACCTGCGACTTCATTGCTGGCTGCGACGGGTATCACGGGATCTGCCGGCCCAGCATACCGAAAGGGACGCTCACCTTCTTCGACCGGACTTATCCGTTCGGATGGCTCGGGATATTGGCGGATGCTCCTCCATCCTGCGACGAACTGATCTACACCTACCACGAGCGAGGTTTTGCGCTGCTCAGCATGCGTTCGCCCCAAGTGAGCCGGTTATATCTGCAATGCTCGCCAGACGAGGATGTCAACAAATGGTCCGACGAACAAATCTGGGAAGAACTGCACCGGCGGCTGGCGACGAACGACGGCTGGAAGCTTACGGAAGGGCCCATCACGCAAAAAGGCGTGACCGGAATGCGTAGCTTTGTAATCGAGCCGATGCAATGTGGCAAACTATTCCTGGCGGGCGACGCGGCCCACATCGTCCCGCCCACCGGCGCAAAAGGGCTGAATCTTGCCGTCGCCGACGTGCAGGTTCTGGCAAGAGCACTCGCTGATTTTTACGACTCTGGGCGACGCGAGCGGCTCGATCAATATTCGGCCACTTGTCTGCGGCGCGTCTGGAAGGTGCAGCGATTTTCCTCGTGGATGACGACGATGTTGCATTTATTCAGCGCTGACGACGGATTTGAGCAGCGACGCCAGCTGGCGGAGCTCGATTACGTGACGACTTCGAGAGCGGCTTCCCAGTCGTTGGCGGAGAACTATATTGGCTTGCCGATGGACTTTTGAACAGACTGTTTACTCTCAATCAATGAACGGAGGGTCGGGAAATTGCCACTAAGTCGCTCTGAGAGAATTTTCTGGTTTACCACAGGATTTCTATTCGTGGGAATTTGCGTAATGTACTTGCTGGCCCCCGCATGGACGCAGCATCCAACTGTTCCCCCCCCAGAAGAGATGCACGATATGTCGGAGATGGGCGATATGCCGGACATGCCGGAAATGCAGCATGGTGCTGCCGCCGTCGAGACGCCAGAATTGCAGGCGAAGCACGCGAAGGACAAGCGCGATAGTGAGTTCAATCACCGCCTCTCTGGCGCGTTGGTAATTCTAGCGGCATTGTTTTTTCTGGGGCAGGGAAGTTTATCGAAGCGCTGGCCCGCAGCGCGTTACGCCTGGCCGATGTGTTTTCTGATTGCGGGCTTTTTCCTGCTGCTGTTCAGCGATACCGAAATCTGGCCATTTGGATATCAAAGTTTTTACTATGCGGTCACCCACAATCCCGAAGACGCGCAGCACAAAACGTTTGCGCTCATTCTTCTTATTCTCGGCGTGATCGAGATGCTACGCGCCAGCGATCGATTGAAGGGGGCTTGGAGCGCGTGGGTGTTTCCGGTCGTGGCGCTTGTTGGGGCAGCCCTGCTGCTGTTCCACCACCACGGCGGGATGCATGGCCCCGATGCCATGCAGACGATGGTGCGAGTGAAGAATCAACATCTGCGATTTGCGGAGGCGGGCGCCGGAGCGGCAGTTGCGAAGGGATTGGCCGAGACTACCTCTAAATTGTATGGGCTGTTCAGCAAGATCTGGCCGCTCTTCATGATCGTGCTAGGCGTCATGCTTCTAATGTATTCGGAGTAGGCGCGGTTATGATTTCGTTTTTTCGGAGCGACCGCGCGGAAATTGCTTCTTGTAGGCGGCGAGAGCGTTCTTGATGATTGGGTAGGCCTTTGCGGCGGGCAAGATCTCGTCCACGTCCACCTCCTTGCCCTCAAGCTGCTTATAATCCTGAAAAAATCGGCGGACCATCGCCATCTGATGTGGTGGAAGCTCGCCGGCCTCGTGATATTCGCTGTACTCAGGATCGCTGGTCGCGACCGCAATGATTTTATGATCTGGATCGCCTGAATCGATCATCGTCATGAGGCCAATCACTCTCGCATGCATAACCGTGAGCGGCACGACCGATTCCTGGCACAGTACGAGGACATCAAGCGGATCGTGATCCTCCGCGAGCGTTTGCGGAATAAAGCCGTAGTTCGCGGGATAGAACACAGCCGAGTAGAGAACGCGATCCATTCGAATCATTCCGCTGGCCTTGTCGAGTTCGTATTTGACGTTCGAGTGCAGCGGTATTTCGATGATCGCGTCAAATTCGTACGGAACCTTGTTGCCGGGACTCAGGTCGTGCCATGGATGCGTCATGAAAGCCTCTCTTTCCGGTTGTAAAGTTGCTGGATGATTGTAGTACGGCAGACAGCGCTTATGGGCTTGGGGTGGACGCCGTTCCCGGCGCCATCTCCATCAGCTGATTTGTGAGGACGACTTTCCCTCCGCTTCGAGCAAAGATGTGCACGCTCTTTGGGTCGATTCCTTTCAGCGCTTGATCAACGAGAGATTCCGGCACGAAGAAATAGACGCGGCTCGGCCCGCTCCAAAGGCGTGCGAACGAATCGTAGTCCTCAAAAACAGGAGGAGCATCAGGGAAGAACGAACCGAACCACAAGTCGGCACGCAACCCGTCGAGTACGTGCACTTGAATCCCGGTATAAAAATTCAGCGTGGAGCCATTCTCGTAGTTGCGATAGATCACGATCGTCTGGCCGGGCTGGTACTCCTTCTGAATTGCAAGCGCCAGGTTCTTCGACGATATCTCAGGAGAAAAAATCACGTAGCCCTGATGGACGCAAACTAGAACCGCCACCATCATGGCGGTCAGAGCCAGATTGCCTTTGAGTGGCGAGCCCCGGCGCCGGAAAAACCAATTGAACGCCGTTCCGAGCATCATGGCGGCGCCGAATTCCCAGAGTGGCGCTCGAAACAGTCCGAACGACTCGATCGTGAGGTCCTGCATGTGGCCGAGCGAAAGTTTGTAATTTCCAGGACGTGAGCTGAGCACATCGCCGATGTCTGTCCCGGGCGGAAAGGGGTGAGTTTGGGCGAAAATGCTCATGCACGCGAGAAACACGACAAAACCGAGTGCAAGAAGCACGCTGGACGCAAATCTTCCCGCGCGGCGATCGCGACTATCGGCCGGCGAGTGGGCTTCCCGCTGAAGCCATCCCGCTGTGAGCAAAGCAAGCGCTGGAACCGCGGGAAGCGAATAGTATTCCTGCCGGCTCGAAAAGCTGAAGAAAACGACAATCACTGCGGCCCAAATTCCGAGCAATAGGTTGGCACGCCCGCGTTCGTCCAGGCGATCGCGCCAAGCGCGGATACCAACCGGAATTTCTCTGACTGCCGGAAAGAGAAAAACGAACCAGGGGAGGATCCAAAGCAGAAGGAGCGCATAAAACAGAAGCAGCGGCACTTTATCGTAATCGTGAGGAACGCGCTTATTCAGATAGCGCAGGAACTGCTCGTTCACGAAGTACGACCACAAAAAGCCTTTCTCCGGCCCGCTGGGTTGGGCGGGATTTCGGATTGCCGCAAGGGCGTGCCACGGCACAGCGACGATCAGAAAAACCAAGGCGCTCGAGGGAAGGTGAAACTTCCACAGCTTTTTCAGATCGCCCGTAAGAATCAAGAACGCAAAGATAACAGCGGCCGGGAAGACAAGGCCGATCAAGCTCTTTGTCAAAACGTTTAAGGCAATCGTGACGGCCAATCCCCAGCACAACCAAACCGAAGGCCGTTCCCGTTCGTCGGCGACGAGGAAGAAATAGAATCCGAGGGTAAGGAATAGCGCGACCATCACCTCCGGAATCAGAAAACGAGTGAAAACGTAAATGCCCGGCGACGTGACTGTGATGAGCGCCGCGTAAAAACCCGCCTCTTTGCCGAAGAATCTCCGCCCGAATAGATACACGACCCATGCCAAGCCGAGCACGCAAAGCGCCAGCGGCAGGCGCGTCTGCCATTCGGATATTCCGAACAGCTTGTAGCTAATTGTCACGATCCAGTACATCAGCGGAGCTTTCTGGAGATAGCGGACGCCGTCCACAAACATCGTGACCCAGTCGTGGTTCAAGAGCATTTCTCGCGATGCTTCCGCGTGGACGGTGTCTGCGTCGTCGAGCAATGCCGGGTGAAAGAGGCCGGGCACGTACACGAGGAGCCACGCTCCGACGACGACCCCCAGCATCGAAGCGCTCGACAGAAAGGAATTGGGCGAAGACGCGTCCTGGCCTTTGACGGCGATTATTTTGTTCATAAGATCAGTAGGCCCACGATTTTACCTGAGCCGGAGCGGCGAACCTAACGAACTGCGCGTGACCGCCGAGCGGACATGATGGTGAACCCTTCATTTTCCGCGGAAAATGACGTATGTTCGCAAGCCGGTTCGCGTGGCGCTGAACTGAGCGGGCGACGGTTGGGATAACTCTGAAAGGAAACCACGCTGCTATGGATAAGAGGTCGAAGGCGCGAACGAGACTTGCTGTGCGGTTTGCGTCGGCTATGACGATTGCTGCTTTTGTGTGGATACCTGCGAAAGTGATTGCGCGCGCCCCCTCGCCACGGCAGCCGGCGACGCAACAAGCTGACGCTGGCACGCCGAAGAGTGCCGCCGAAGTTTTCAAAAATGTGCAGGTTTTGAAAGATATTCCCGCGGACCAACTGCTTCCGTCAATGCGCTATATCACAGCGGCACTGGGAGTGCGCTGCGACTACTGCCACGAAGCGGACCATTTCGACAGCGACGACAAGCCCACGAAACAGCGGGCTCGCAACATGATGAAGATGATGTTCGCGATCAATAGTGACAATTTTAACGGGCGCCGGGACGTAACATGCTACACATGCCATCGAGGCGCCGCGAAAGCGGCGAGTACTCCCGGTCTCGCCGATGCCGCTGGCAACAGCGCAGGGTCGGCCGCGGTCGCAGGACAAGGAATCAAGGCGCCCTCTGCACCGGAACCGAGCGAGGCACCTTCGAGTTCAGGTGCCGGTTCGGCGGCTGCGTTGCCGAGCGTGGATGAAATTTTGGCGAAATACGTGCAAGCCATCGGAGGAACCGAGGCAATTCAAAAGGCCAGCACACGGATCGAGAAGGGAACAGTCGAAGGGCCGCGCGGGCTTCATGCGACGATCGAAACTTATCGTAAAGCGCCGAATGAAGCGTTTGCCGTACTGCATGCGCCCAATGGCGACGTAACCGAAGGAGTGAATGGCAAGATCGGCTGGGGAAAGCGTGCGAATGGCGAAGTAACGGAAGAGTCGGGGGATGAACTGGCGCGCAGCAAACAGTGGGCCGCGTTCTATCCAGGAGAGCAGTTCAAGAAGGATTACGCGCGATTTCAGGTGAAAGGAACTGAATCCATTGGCGGTCACGATGCATACGCAATCATGGCTTGGTGGACCGCTGGCGGCGCCGACAGAATTTACTTCGACGTGCAATCAGGTTTGCTGATGCGGATATCTCATCGGATTGAAAGCCCGCTCGGAGGGCTGCCTCTGGAGACCGATTACGAGGACTATCGCGACGTGAGTGGACTAAGGATTCCGTTCACAGTGCGCATCGCTCGCGTCGATGGCACAACAACGTACAAGTGGCAACAGATGGATGCGAATGTGCCGCTAGACGAAAGCCGGTTTGAGAAGCCCGCGGAGAAAGCAGCCTCGGACAAGCCGGCAAAGCGGGATTCGAAACAGTAGGCTGTTACTTCGGCTGAGAGCCGGTTGGCGCAGGCGGTCCGACGACTACAGCCGGAGTCGGGGGCGGTGGGTGAACCCCACCACTGCATTGCACGTCCACTAGGGCTTGCATCGCGTCGTCAAGCTGCAGGCCGTTCCGGGAGCCTGCCGAACAAACCTGAAACGAACTCAGTCCAAGCGCGCCACGCATATCGGCGAAATCCAGATTCGCACCTTGCAGATTGGCGCCGTTCAGCACCGTTCCCTGAAAGTGCGCTCCATGCAAATCTGAACTTCGCAAATCTGCGTCAATAAATATTGCTGTGCCAAGTTGCGCGTTATCGAGGTGGGCAGAAGAGAGCTTCGCCGACCACAGGTATGCCTGTTGCAATTCGGCATGCTCGAGGTTGGCGCCTTCCATGTGCGCCTCGCGGAAGTCGGCTTTGCCGAGGTTGGCGCGAATGAGATTTGCTCCACTGAGTCGTGCCGAGTAGAGGCTCGCACCGTCGAGTCTCGCGTCGACGAGCGTTGCATTGGCGAGCGACGAATAGGAAAGGTTCGCGCCTCGGAGGTCGGCTCGAGTCATGTTCGCGCCATCGAGATCGGCTCGATCGAGGTTGGTATGAGCCATCTGCGCGCGATCCAGAATTGCAAGGCGGAGAGTTGACTGGCCGAGATCGGCTCCTCGCAGGTCGGCCTCAGAAAGAAAGGCGCCGGTGAAATCGGAGCGAAAGAGGTGCGCATTTGCGAGGAATACCCCGTAAGCCTGCGCATACCGGAATTTCGTATTGTTGAGATGCGCGCCCTTCACAGACCCAAGCTGATCATCCGCGCCTGTCCAGCCCGTTGGCTTGGTCGAGATGGCAGCTTCCGTTAGGTCAGCGTAAGGGTCGTAGCCGATCGCCCAGAAGACGCTTGGCGCCCATCGGCGGATGTCCGCGGCTGAAAACTGCGGAGCCCGGACGAAATCGTGCGGGACGCCCTTGACCGTGCCGAGTGATAAAAAGACGAGGATTGCGACGAGAGCGGAAATTAGTTGCGAAAAACTCAGCGCCTTGAGTTTCTTGAAAATTCCCGCCGAAAACTTCCTTTCCGAAGCCCACACCTCGTGCGGACGCCCGACGCGGGTCGTCGAGTAAATAGCGACTCCGGTTGCGGCCGCAAAAAGAAGCACGTGAAGGAGAGTGCCGTGCATGTCCTGCTGAGTGAGATAACGTCCCCAGTAGCAGAGCAGCGTAACCGGAACAAGCCAGTACGCAAGAAGAACGGAAATTGCTTTCTCAATGAAGCGAGTCGAGGGCGCATCTTGATTCATCCAACGGAAGTGCACGCGCAGAAGTCCAGTGACAATCCAGGGGCGATGCTCGTCGAGTGAGCGCCCGTCGGGGAAAATGGCGGGAAGCTCGAGTACGGAATCCCACAGCCGCTGCAGATGATACTGAAATGTGAGGTAGACGGCCAAAAGCAGCGCCGGCGCGATCAAATAGATTTCGGCCGTCGGAAGTGCGGTGGCCGCCGCCGGGGAATGTAGAAATGGCAATATCGATGAGTCTGAAATCAATTGGACGTCTTTTGTCTTCCACATCATCAGCCACGAAAGCAGGCTGAGAGAAATCGTAGCGCCGAAAAACCAGACAGCGCTTTGCGAGGTGCGCTCGAAATCCGCCAAGCCGGGAAACTCAAGAATCTGAGGGGGCAGCGTTGCGTCACGAAGATTTGCGCCCGCGAGTTGACGCGGGACGAGCCCCATAGCGGAAGCGAGCAACGCCCCTTCCATATTCGCCGCTTCCAGATTCGCGCCAACCAGGCAAGTCTCTTCAAGATTTGTGCGAGCGAGGCAGGTGTCGCGAAGATCGGCGAGAAGAAGGTCGGCGGCCTTTAAGTCAGCGTCTTGAAGGTCGGCGAATCGCAAATTGACACCGACGAGTTCAGCGCCTTCGAGCTTGGCACGCGTGAGATCAATTTTCTGGCCAGCGCGGCCCTGCGACTCAACCCACTCCTTGTGAATCGCGAGCTTTTCCTCAAATGCCCAATCACTGGCGATCGCCGGAAATTGTGGCGCGAGAGGCGTATCTTCCGCGTTGTCTGAAGGCTTTACAGCACCCTCTGTGGGTGGGGGATCGTCGCCTGTTGCGGATGATTCAACGTCAGCCGGTAGCCCGGGAACGTCCTTTTCAGATTCGACGACTGAGGCGCCGGACTCTCGGAGATCGGTAGCGGCAATGTCCTCGGCAGAGTCCGCCACGAGCGCTTCTTGAGCCGATGGTTCCTGGGACGGGGACTCTTCTAGCGGGGAATCCGCGATCTCCACACCGGAACCCTTTGATTGTTCTTGTCGCGAGCCAAGCCGGAATCTCCAAGCCATGAGCTTATTCGTTCCCCTTTGCTACCGACGAGCCGATTTGCAGATAGACCTGCGGCGCAATCGCGAAACGCGCGACATCTCCCAATTTCAATTTTAGTCTGATTCAAGATTCGCCTTCGTGCATCCTACTCCAAGGTTTCTGAAATCGCGCCTGTCCAAAAGTGCAACTCCCGTACAGCTGTTCGCGCGATTTCGTTGCGAGAGTTCAGCGAATCGCTACCGAGTAGTCTCAGGAGGCGCGAAACAGGGCTGCGCGAAGGCCATTTCCGCAGTATCCTTATATATGTGCGGGAATCGCTCACTCAGCGTGTGCGCGACTCGATGATGGAGGAAGCAACGTGGACGCGAATACTTCGATTGCCCCAAAGCCGCAGACCCGGATCGAATCCGACAGCATGGGGAAAATCGAAGTCCCCAACGACCGCTATTATGGAGCGCAGACGGCGCGATCCTTGATTCATTTCGACATTGGCCGCGACACCATGCCGCCCGAGCTGATTCGAGCGTTTGGGGTTCTGAAAAAAGCGGCGGCGCTGGTGAATCAGGATCTCGGTAAGCTCTCACCGGAGAAAGCCCGCTTGATTACGCAAGCGGCCGATGAAGTGGTAGCCGGAAAGCTCGACGCCCACTTTCCGTTGCACGTTTGGCAAACCGGCAGCGGCACCCAGACGAACATGAACGCCAACGAGGTGATTTCAAATCGGGCGATCGAAATCTCGGGCGGCGTGATGGGAACGAAGAAGCCGATCCATCCGAATGATGACGTGAATATGTCGCAGTCGTCGAACGATACCTTTCCGACGGCAATGCATATTGCAGCAGCGTCAAGAGTGGCGGAGGCGCTCATCCCGGCGGTTGCGAGGTTACGCGACGCGATTGATGCGAAGGCGCGAGAATTTCAAGACGTCGTCAAGATTGGAAGGACGCACTTGATGGATGCGACGCCACTCACTGTCGGTCAGGAGATGTCCGGTTGGGTCAGCCTGCTCGATCGTGATATCACCCGCCTTCAACAAGTCCTTCCAGGATTATACGACCTTGCCATTGGAGGAACCGCTGTCGGGACGGGCTTGAATGCACATCCGGAATTCGCTGAGCGAGCCGCAAAGAAAATCGCCGAGCTGACGGCGCTTCCGTTTAAATCTCATCCCAATAAATTTGCAGCGCTGTCCGCGCACGACGAAATCGTATTTGCGAGCGGCGCACTGAAGACGCTCGGAGCTTCGCTCACGAAGATCGCCAACGATATTCGCTGGCTTGCGTCGGGACCACGAGCGGGCTTCGGTGAAATTACGCTGCCCGAGAATGAGCCGGGCTCGTCGATCATGCCGGGCAAGGTGAACCCCACCCAGTCGGAGGCAATGACGATGGTCGCCGTGCAAGTGTTTGGCAACGATGCGGCGATCGGCTTTGCTGGCTCGCAGGGGAACTTTCAGTTAAATGTCTATAAGCCTGTGATGATTCACAATTTTCTTAATTCGGTCCGGCTGCTCACTGACTCGTGCCGCTCGTTTACGGACCACTGTATCGTCGGAATGAAGCTCAACCGCGATCGAATCAAAGAGAACGTCGAAAACTCATTGATGCTTGTTACCGCGTTGGCTCCCAAGATCGGGTATGACAAGGCAGCCGAGATTTCGCATAAGGCGCACCACGAGAATCTGAGCCTGCGCGAAGCGGCTCTGAAACTCGGATATCTCACCGAAAAAGAATTCGATGAGACTGTACGTCCGGAGAAAATGACTCACCCGTAGAATTGTGTCACGTTGAAACGGTGTGCTGGTCGCGTCGGTTCAAATTGGCGGGCGGAAAACAGTCTGCGTTTCGCAACGGTACACTTCGTTAGCTCATTCGAAAAATCTTAGCCTCAATCGCAGATTTCTTTTGACATCTTTGTGACTCTTCATTAGATTCACATCCCCCTTCAATATCCTTTCGTGGTTTGCCCCCTTCCACTGGAGTGCAAATGCGTCTTCTGGTGGCCGAAAATGATTCAGCTTTGGGAATTTTCCTTCAGCGAGGGTTTGGTGCGGAATGCTATTCCGTGGACCTGACTCAGAATGGCGAGCAGGCGAAGGTCATGGTACGGGACAACGAGTACGACCTCGCCATTCTTGATCTGAGCCTGCCGAAAGATGAAGGCCTTGCCGTTCTGCAGCACATGCGCTTGTCGCGGCAGCAGTTGCCTATCATGATCCTCGCCAATCGCAGCCAGGTTGTCGATCGCGTACGGGAGCTTGATATGGGCGCCGACGACTTTGTGCTGAAGCCATTCTCCTTCTCTGAACTGTCGGCGCGAGTGCGGGCGCTGTTGCGGCGAGGCGGCCGGTCCGTGGAAAGCATCTTGCGCGTCGAGGATTTGGAGCTCAATCGAGTGGAACATTCCGTGAGGCGCGCAAACCGCGTGATCGAGCTGACGCCGAAGGAATTTTCGCTGCTCGAATTCCTCATGCGCAACTCGGGTCAGCGAGTGACGCGGTCCGAGATCATCGAGCGGGTGTGGAATTTATCCCACGACACGATGACGAACGTGGTGGACGTCTATATCAACTATTCTTCGGCGCAGGTGGATAAGCGAAGAGTTGGGCAACTCGCGATGGCGATTCAGATAGCCTTTCAGCAAATGGGAATCTTCGATGCCTCGAATACGAAACCGGAAGTCTCAAACTCGGAGCCGATGCCATTTTCGAAAGTCCAGATGGTTGAGAATCAGGAGCGAGTGCAGGCGATGGGCCGTTTGGTAAACGCGCCGCGTGGAATGCTCGGAGAATCTCCCGACAAGCCGGACATGAACGAAATCCAGAAACAGCTTGAAACGGCTCTCGCCGCGCAGATCGGAAAGCAAACCGTTTCGGTAACGCCTACGAAGGAGGGGATCGTCGTCAGCCTTCGCGAGGTAGGGTTTTTCGACAGCGGTTCGACGTCGCTTCGTCCCGAAGCGGAGCCGACCCTCGCCGATTTTGTGAATGTGATTGGGCCGCTCCGGATTCGGGTCCGAATCGAAGGTCATACGGACAACGTTCCTATTCACAACAATCGGTTTGCGTCCAACTGGGAACTCTCGACATCGCGAGCGACCGAAATTATAAAACTCTTAATCACGAAATATGGGATCGCGCCGCTGCGGCTCTCTGCATCCGGGTACTCGGAATTTTATCCGGTGGCTACGAATGCGACGCCGGAAGGCCGAGCGATGAATCGAAGAATTGACCTCGTAATTCTGAACTCCCAATCCGATATGGCCCCTCCCGTGCCCGTGAAGCCGGTCCCGAATCCTCCCGTCGTGACGCCTAATTAAAGAAGGGCTCTTCGTCTGCCCATTCAAAGACTTAGGAAGAGGAGTGCCGAGAATGCGCTTGTCCGTGGCCCGGAAAGTCGGCCTGGGTTTTGCAGCCCTGGTCGCTCTGATGGTTCTTTCCTCACTTCTCGTCTATCAGAGGGTTCTCGCGACGCACGGAGCTGGACAAGACAATCGTCGAGCAGATTGCCGATCCGCTCGTTCGCCTGGTTCGCAATTTGCTGGACCACGGATTCGAATCACCCGCGGCTCGCGAAGCCAAGGGGAAACCTCGCAAGGGAACTCTGCGGCTCGAAGCGCAGGCGGAGAGAGACTTCATTCTGGTGCAGGTTGCGGATGACGGCGGTGGCATTGACCGGAGCCGCGTCGCGGCGAAGGCTGTCGTGAAGGGGATCGTGATGCAAGCGCGAATTCACGAAATGAATGCCCGCGAAATCCTCGATTTGATTTTTCTTCCCGGCTTCAGCACCGCGGAAACGATCAGTGACGTGTCCGGACGCGGAGTGGGGATGGACGTGGTTCGGTCCAACCTGAAGAAATTGAACGGGACTGTGGAGCTCGAGAGTGAGTTCGGGAAGGGTTCCGTTGTGAGGCTCAAACTGCCATTGACGCTCGCAATTCTTCCCGTCCTGATCGTGAAGGCGTGCGGCGAGACCTATGCACTACCGTTGCGATCGGTGGTGGAGATTCTTCGCGTTGAACAGGGAAGCGTGCATCGCGGCGAATCGGGGGAGATCCAGCGCGTCCGGAATCAGATCATCCCGCTCGGCCGAATCAACCGGGTCTTGAACCGCCCGGAAACCGCGGCCAACAATGACGATTGGATTCGAGTCGTGGTGCTCTCAATCGCCGATGAGAAACTGGGACTGGTCGTCGACGTCTTTATCGGGCAGGAAGAAACCATCATCCGGCCCCTCGGCTCGTACCTCGGCCTCGTGCCTTGCGTTGCCGGCGGGACGATCCCCTGAGAAGGAAATATTCGTCTTGTCCTCGACCCGGCGGGGCTTGTCAAGGCACTCCAAAGCTAGGGGGGGATTGAAACGCCGTCAGGAAATTCAGTGTCCAGTGGCTCTACGCTGGTCGACCAACCGAGTGACCAGGATCGCGCAGTCCGCGATTCTGCCGCCGCTCCTTCGATGCCTCGAGTTATCTCCCGATGGAGTAGAGCTTGCGACTTCACGAATCTCTCGGATGTCTAAGTCGTCTCGCCGCCGAATGCTCTTACGACACATCCAGTACGTGCCCGCATGAATTGCGCGCAGCTTTGGATTATTATCATTCCCGGCGAAGCGATCCAGCCGCACACGCTAAGCCGCAAGGTTGCAATCGCGCCCTTCGGGGTCGTCACATTCAACTTGGAGGTTGTCGATGAAGAATCAGGTATCACGATTGCTGATCGTCGCCGGTTTCGTTCTGGCTTTCGTGGCAGGCGCTGCATCCCGTTCCATTCCCGGCGCAACGGGCGTCACGGTTGTGGCTGCCCAGGAGAAGCATGAAGCATTATCAGACGTTCGGCACGCGCGCGAATTGTTGCAGCAAGCACGGGGGCTGCTGTCTGCAGCGCCCGGATCATTTGGCGGACATCGAGAGAAGGCTGTGAAGCACGTGGACGCAGCGATCGGGGAAACCGACGCGGCGCTCGAGGTTCGAGAGCACAGGCACCACTAGAAGCACCGTCATTTTCGAATCTGTTCGCGGCGCCTCGGGCCAACGCGGGGCGCTGCGAGCCGGTTCGAGATTCCATGCAGGAAAGCTCCTAGTTGCTGGCGGGTGCTGACGGCGGTGCCGGAGCCGGCGGGGTGGGCCCCGCGTCCGTTATTTCCCGGATCACCTTTGCGGCAAGGGATTTACTCCGCACGCACGACGTATCGTTGATGCGGCATTGAGCGAGCGTCAAGCGGCAGCCGCAGGTGCAGCCTTCAGAATTTAAACGCTTCAGCGCGATTTTTTTCTGATCGGGCGAAAGCCCTGAAAAATCCACGTCAGGAAGTTCGGTGGCGTGGACGGCGTTTTTCAGGAATATCTGCCCGGTATCTTCAAACGTCTCGATCTTCGCGTTTACTGGCAGCCCCATCAACGAGCGCACTTCTGTGTCGTACACCTCGGGCGGATAAAGGCCTTCGTGCTTTTGCACGACGCGGCCGTCTTTATTGATCAGGAATGTCGTCGGCAGAGCGGGGACGCCGCCGTACTCGGCGACCAGTTCGTGGCTCCACATTACGATCGGATAGTTGACGCGGAATGCTTTCGCAAACTCCTTCACCTCGTCAGGAGAGGCATCATCGAGCGATACTCCGATGATTTGCAGGCTGTCTTTGTATTTCTTCGCGAGCTCCACCAGGATTGGAATTTCTTCACGGCACGGCGGGCACCAGGTAGCCCAGAAGTTTAGGAGCACGACTTTTCCCTGCCACTGTGCGGTGGAGACCACATTTCCGTCCAGATCCTGCAAAAGAAATGGCGGTGCTGGCTGAGGATTGCTGGCAAAGCGGATCACGGCGTCTTCATCGGCGTCGATCAGAGCGGTCAATTCGGGCGCCGGGGACGCAGGCGCTGCGGCTTCTGCGCTCGATTTCGACACACGTGCTGAATTTTCATGCACGGCGAGTGCGGGCGAGCGCTTGTGTGCGACGCGCGAAGCGGCCATACCGATTGCCAGGCCTGCCAGGCCTGCGACGATTGCGAGAATCGCGATGAATGGTCTCTTCATGCTTTGAGGCTCTCATTATGCTGCAGAGGAATCTTGCGAACAAGTTTCGATCGCAGATATGTACGAAAAGTGAGCCCTGTCTGATGCGAGGAGCGCTGGCGAGGAAACCTCGGCAGAAGCGCTGATTTCCAATCTGGGATTGGGATTCCCGAATCGGCTTCAAATATGGGGCGAGGGTGGCCGGCAGCCGCCATCAACTCGTTCAAAACCCACGCCCCCCGAGCGGAATCGGTTCCCTGCAATGGGCCACGTATTTGCATGAGGGGGGGTGTGGGTCGCGTTCCTACACGATCCGCGCCAACTGGTGAATGGGGAGGAAGGGGCCCAGACATCGGGAGGAACGGGTCGTTCCCACCTGCCTCTGAGAGGGAAGCTAGGATGGATGACCCCATGATTCGATCACGCCTAGGTCGAATCACTGGAACGCGACCTTTGGGGGCTCTCGATCCCAAGCGAGAGCCCCCCTCTATTTTCTTCTGCGCAGTCCTCCACCTGGCTAGTGATCGAAAATCAACCAAAGACCGTGTCTGCTTGTTGTGCACTGGGAATTCGTGCCGGTGTGGCGAAGTGTTTAGGAGTTTTCTACACGTCGCAGAACTGGGATTCTCGATTCGCGCAGCACGTGTTCGACGACGGATTCGCGGAGGCGTGAGGCGTCGTAGTCGAAGTGAAGGCGATTCGTCTTCTCTTCGTAGCGGAATTTGTGGAGACCGTAAGTATTGGAGAATTCGCCGAGCGTACGGAACTGGGCCGGCTTGAGGCGATCTTGTAGCTCGTAAGTAACGGTCATCAATGTCATGGGTTGGATTATAGCATTCGCGCGCTTGGGCACGAGTGGCGGCGTCGGACGAAAATGGTTTAACCACGGATGAAGACAGATAAACACTGATGGCGGCAGACAAGAACCTGACGGAGGTTGGCCGAGCTCCGGGGCTGGGCTTGGACTCCTCGCTCCGGAGACGTAGCGATCTCGCTCTAGAGTTCAACATGCCTGAGCCTCAACGCGTTCGTGATTACTGAAACGGAGCTGAACGTCATTGCGGCGCTGGCGAGGATGGGGCTAAGGAGCAAGCCGAAGAACGGGTAGAGAATTCCGGCGGCGATCGGAACGCCCAAGGCGTTGTAGACGAAGGCGAAAAAAAGATTTTGGCGGATGTTGCGCATGGTGGCGCGGCTGAGGATGCGTGCGCGGGCGATGGCGACAAGGTCGCCTTTGAGTAGCGTGATTCCTGCGCTTTCGATGGCCACGTCGGTGCCGGTGCCCATTGCGATTCCTACGCTGGCAGCTGCGAGGGCTGGCGCGTCGTTCACGCCGTCGCCAGCCATCGCGACCATGTGGCCCTCTGCTTTCAGCTTCCTCACGATTTCGCCTTTTTGATCCGGCAGAACCTGGGCGTAGACGTTTTCGATTTTCAGTTTTCGCGCGACAGCATCAGCGGTGGCGCGGCTATCGCCTGTGAGCATTACGATGGTGACGCCGTCGCGGTGAAGGCGGTCGATTGCGTCGGCGGTTGTTGCTTTGATCGGGTCGGAGACGCCGATGATGCCGATTGCTTTTCCATCGGCGGCGACAAACATCGCGGTTTGGCCTTCGGCTTCGAGAGACTTGGCGCGGTCGTCGAGGGGGCCCAGCGGGATTTGCAGTTCCACAAAGAGCGCGCGATTGCCGAGAGCAGCGCTGCGGCGATCGACGTGGCCCGTGACACCCTTGCCTGTTAGTGAACGGAAATCTGAGATTTCAGCAGGGGGGACGCCACGTTCTTTCGCGCCTTCGAGGATTGCGGCCGCCAGCGGATGTTCGCTGGCACGTTCGAGAGTGGCGGCGACGCGGAGCAACTCAGGCTCGTTGGACTCTGGCACGGGGATCAGCGAAGTGACGCGCGGTTTGCCTTCCGTAAGCGTGCCGGTCTTGTCGACGACGAGCGTATCCACCTTTTCGAGAATCTCCAGGGCCTCCGCGTTCTTGATGAGGATGCCGGCGAGAGCGCCGCGTCCGGTGCCGACCATGATGGCCATTGGGGTGGCGAGTCCAAGAGCGCAGGGGCAGGCAATGATGAGAACGGCGACGGCGTTGAGGAGGGCGTGTGCCATCTTTGGCGCGGGACCAAAAGCGGCCCAGGCGATAAATGTGAGCACGGCAATGAGCACGACGGCCGGGACGAAATATCCGGCCACTTGATCGGCTAACCTTTGCACGGGAGCGCGGCTGCGCTGGGCTTCGCTGACCATGCGGACGATTTGCGCCAGGAGCGTTTCGCTCCCGACGCGATCGGCTCGCATGATGAAGGTTCCGGTACCGTTCACCGTGCCACCGATGACGCGACTCGTGTTCGTTTTTTCCACGGGGATCGGTTCGCCGGTCATTAACGATTCGTCGACGGAGCTTGTACCGTCGAGGACGACTCCGTCGACTGGCACTCGCTCGCCGGGGCGGACTCGAAGGGTATCGCCCGGCTGGAGGTGTTCGACCGGGACGTCGATTTCGGTGCCGTCGGCGCGAACGAGGCGTGCGGATTTCGACGAGAGATTCAGGAGCGCGCGAATCGCCGATGAAGTACGGCTTCGAGCGCGCAGTTCGAGGACCTGGCCGAGCAGGACGAGCGTGGTGATCGCCGCGGCGGCTTCGAAATAGACCGGGACCACGCCGGGGATTGTTTGGAATGACGGCGGAAAGACTCCGGGGAATAGAATCGCGATCACGCTGTAAGCGTAAGCAGTGCCGGTGCCGAGTGCGATGAGCGTAAACATGTTGAGGCTGCGATTTACGATCGAAGTCCAACCGCGCTCGAAAAACGGCGCGCCTCCCCAGAGAACGGCGGGCGTTGCGAGAATCAATTCGAGCCAGCCAATCGTTCGCATGGAGAGAAACCGCTGCACGGGCTGGCCGGGAATTAGGTCGGACATGCCAAGGATCAGCACGGGAACGGTGAGCGTGACACTCGTCCAGAACCGGCGGGTCATGCTCGCGAGTTCGGGATTCCTTTCTTCGTCGGTAGCGACTGTGCGTGGCTCAAGCGCCATTCCGCAAATCGGGCAGGAACCGGGCCCGGAACGAACGATTTCGGGATGCATCGGGCAGGTGTACTCGACGCGCGTGGCGGGGGGCGACGGAACGTCGGGTTCGAGCGCCATGCCGCACTTGGGGCACGCGCCGGGATAGTCTTCACGGACTTCGGGATCCATCGGGCAGACGTAAGCGGATGTTCGTGGAGAGGCGGTCGGCGCCTTCGGTGGTCGAATGGGCGAGGATGTATCGCCGAGTTGGACTATTTGCACAGGAGGATGAGGCGTCGCGGATAGGGAGCGCTTGGGGTTCAGGTATCTGGCCGGCTCGGCGCAGAATCGATTGGCGCAGGACTCGCAGCAGAAGAAGTAGGTTTTGCCTGCATGGTCGACGCGAGCTTTGGCGCGGTCGGACTGGACGGTCATACCGCAGACCGGATCGCGTTCCTCGGTTACGGACATTGGTGCCCTCGACGCGGCCCGGTTGAAAACCGTGTGGCGGGAGCTGATTCTGTAGACCCCCATTTACCGTAGATTAGAATCGGTCTCGGTCTCATGTTTTCAACGGTTTACGGGGAATTCTAATCGCGCCACAGTAGATTAGAAAATGGCTGGATTGCGACCCGACGCGACGTTTGGGCCGCGAGTACGTTCGCGCTCCGCATTGGGTAGTGTCGCCGCGACCATCGGAGGCGAGGCTAGCGGGGCCAAGTGGTCTGTGATCGGGATTTGGGCGAGTTGTCATAATTCATTGGTCACGGTAGCACAGGGGGGGGAGCGATACAACCGGGTGCTGCCCGTATGGATTTTGAGCTAGGGGCGAGGAAGGCTCAGCGGATCAGCGACGCGACAGGATAGGTGGGCGGGAAGAGGCGCTGGGGAGGTTCGGATTGCTCAGGATGACAGCGTGGGAGCGAACTCAAACGCAATAGCAGAGACACAAACCGAGGCAAGAGAGCCGGGAAGATGCCGGCGGTACGAACGGCAGAGGCGAGGGGGCCGGAAAGATGCTGGCGGTGCGAAGAGCAACGGCCTCTGCGGGTGTGGGGCGCTTGTTGTGGGACCTCAGCGTCGTTCAGCACTGATCGCGCCTATCTACGATGGTCGCTAGCGTACGGTGACGACTACGAGGGTGAGGTCGTCGTTGAAGGAGTTGTTACAGTACGTGGTTACTTCGTGGCGCAGAGTCTCCAGCATAGCGGCTGCGCTCAGGCGGAGGTTTTGGTTTCCGATACGAGCTACGTTGTGCTCGCCGAATTCGTCTCCGCTGGAGTTTTGGGCTTCGGTTAGGCCGTCTGTGTAAAGGACTAGCTGGTCGCCCGCTTCGAGGCGGAGGACTGCATCTTCGTAGGCGAACTCGTGGAACAAGCCGAGCGGAGGGCCGCCGTCTTTCAGCGAGAGTGATTGTCCGGAGCGGCGAAGTAGGAGAGGGGGCCAGTGGCCGGCGCTGGCGTAGGTGAGGGTGTTCTGGGAAACGTCGATGAGGGCGTAGCAGAAGGTGACGAATTTGTCCGGGGCGATGTTATTGCAGATGACTTCGTTTAATTTTCTGACGACGAGTCCTGGCGAGACTGGTTCGGAAGCGAAGGCTCGGAAGCTGGCTTGCAGGTTGGCCATGAGCAGGGCGGCGCTGATTCCTTTGCCGACTACGTCACAGATGCAGACTCCGACTTTGGTATCGCTGAACCTGAGGACGTCAAAATAGTCTCCGCTTACGACGCTGGCCGGATGCCAGGCGCCGGCGATGTCGAGTCCTCTGATTTGAGGGATGCGCTTGGGCATGAGGCGCTGTTGGATTTCGCGAGCCTGGTCAAGATCTTGTTCCTGCTGCCGGGACTGCGTTTTTCCGAGCTCGAGGGTGCGCGTTAGCTCGCGGCTGGTATGCTCGAGTTTTGCACGGGTTTGGTCGTAGAGATGGACGATAGTGCCGACGATTAGCACGACGACAACTCCAAGCCTGCCGCCGCCGCGGAACTCGGTGGAAAACATCGTGAAGGGAACGCGGAACGCGGCCATTGTTACGAGAACGGCAGCCGCCGAACTCACAAGCGCCACGACAAAGAGGAACCCCACATACGCGACCCAGTCGTACGGGCTAGGAAAGCGCTGAGAGAGAGGCACGAGGCGTTTCATAGCAGGGTTGACGAGATTTCCTGTGACGACGGAGTAGAGAAGGATGGCGCCGAAATCCGCGCCGTGCCAATTGGTGACGCGGAGGATTGCGAAGAGGGCGACGGCGACGACGAGGTACAGTCCCTGGTTCGACAGAAAGCCACGAACTCCAATAAGGACGGGCGATGAGCGCGTGCTGGGAGGTGACATCAGCTTTTAGCCAGAGTTCGATCGGGAGGCCGTTAATCGGAGAGGATGTTAGGAGTGGCGCGGTGCAAAGTCAACGGCGGAGCGTGGTAGCGGATACGGACGGAAAAAAGGGACCACCTCTGAGATTTGTGTCTCTGAATGCGGGTGTGCGCCTAACTCAGAAATGAACGCGATCCCATGAAACAACTGAAACTGAAATTGGTTTCCCCACGGAGCATCCTGCGCATTCGCGTAGCGTGTGCGATTCGGACGCGGGCCGCGTGTTGCGTCCTCGCCCGCGTGCGAGCCGCGTGAAACTTTTTGGAGTTTTGAACTCGAGCGACATTTCGCCACGTTCAAGCTAGTACTTGTGGCGGAAGTTCGGTGAAACCGCGACGTTTTTTGGAGGGGATGAATCCCATCCCTGACGAATCAAAAGCCCCACCTTTCGGAAAGGCGCGAAAGGCGGGGCACCCGTAAAATCAAAGGCGTTCTGGAAATAATGGGTGGGCCGCTTGCGGCCCCTATTTTTCGGCTGCGGGGGCGACAACGTAAACATACTCGAGCTGTGAATCACCAGTGTTCTTTACGTTGTGGCGTCTGGCTGGCGGGGCGTAGGCGATCATTTTTTCGGCGACAGGCATGGCGGCGGCTCCGTCGATTTGCACCTCTCCTTTTCCGCTCAGGATGACGAGCGTTTCTTCGTTTTTTCCGGTGGTGTGCCAGCCAACCGTCGCGCCAGGTTTCAGACTCACGAATCCGCTTCGCAGACCTGCGGTTTGCGGGATGCCCGTCAAGAGCGGGCAATCATCCGCGACGCAAGCGAGAGGCATGGTTATCGGCTGGTGTTTGGGAGCCGATTGCGGAGGAGAAACTGCGAGCGATGATGAAAATATCCAGAAAATGATCGCAACGACTGGTTTCATTGATCACCCTCACGATGATAGGTGTTTGATCAGGCGGAGCAATTCTACATCGAAGACGGTCGGGATTGATTTGGTGGGCGAGCCGTCTCGCGAGGGAAACGGTGGGCCACCCGCGAACCCTGACGAATCACGAAGTGTGCGATGCCTTGGTTACCCTCAACCAAAAAAGTAGCTGTAGCAGCGGAATCGGAGCGAACGCGGCGAAGAATGTTTTTAGCTGGATACGCAAATCATTCCAATCTTGAGGGAGGGCACTCAGTTTGCCAGTGTCACTAGGGATCCTAGAGTGCGCCCAGAGCATCCCGATGGTTAAAATGAAAGTAACAATTCCAATAAAAAACGTCCAACGTCGGGCGCGCATCGCTTCAATGTAGGGGAGATGGCGCGAGTCGAGAATTGGTTTGGCCGGTTTTGGCAGCTTGATTAGACCAAAGACGATAGACACCATGCTTCCAACTCCTGCGCTCTCCACCATATTGTAATCAGTTAAAAATCGGTAGACACTAACGAGGGTCGAGGTGGAGATGGAAGGAATACCGATTACCACCTCGGCACCGAAATCGTGGCCAGCAGGTCTTTCGGTGAAACATATTGAAAAGTGTTTTCTGCGCTGCCGGGGGGTTTGTCGTAGGCCGACTCAATTTCGGTGATTAGGCTTCCCGACAAATCTTTGATCTGGGAGGCGTCAGCATGATGGTGATTGGCAGCTTCTCGTAGCACCCTTGAACACAGGTCGGCCCCTTTTGCCGGGCCTTGTTTGTGTAGTGACACGGCACCGCCAAGAAAGTAGGCGACCCTTGGCCCCACTAGTTCATAGAGAGCGTGCAATTGGCCTGCATAAACTCCCCCAGCTAGAGTCACCATGGGCCAATCACGGCTCACGAAATCGTGGTATCGCCGAGTTGCCTGGCTTAACGCACCCCGCTCAGCTGTACCCAATTCTCTGGTGCCTCTTCCGACCGATGGGCTCATTCCTGGGTAGATCATATCGACACCGCTCTGCACGAGAGCGTTTACGAAAGTGTCGCTCGGGATCCTAGAATTTAGCTGTTCACGGAGCAACGGATAGGACGTGATTATCGGTGACTGCTTCCCGCGAAGTTTGCGTCTGACCTCCTGGACGGTGCTGATTCCGTCGAAGCCCCCGTCCACCTTGATAACGTAAGGCGGCTCTGACGTTCCACTGAAGCGTTCGCAGAGTGCCAGCGCGAGCGGAGTCGATACAGAAAGATTTGGCGAGAGTCGAGTCTTTCGCCCCTTTCGGCCAATTCCGGCCGCTTCCTTCGCGAGTTCAACCAGGAAGTCCGTGTTCTTGTCACGTAGATCCAGATACCTAGTGTCGAATTCAACTATGTGGAAGCCCGCTTTAAGCACACTTAGGGTGGTATCTCTGATGGCGTCTTGCTTCAGCCCGACGCGGGGCTTAAATGAAAACGCAAGCAGGGGCTCCAAGTCGTGCAGGCCAAAAGACTCACGTATTTTTGAGACAGGATAGGCTTCTGCGCGGTACGCGCTATTTAGATCAGCGAGGAATCGGGTTGGAAACACAACCTCGATGACTTGAAAATCCCTTAAACTGAATCCGGGAACTCGAAGGGAAAATAGGTCTCCCGCGAGGACCCCGAGGAAGTGCTGAAGTCCGCCCCTACTGATGTCGTACAAGTCCGTGTTAACGCTGAGTTCCACACGAAAAAACTTGCTCTCGCCGCCTTCCGGATCGACCTTTACCGTAACCAGATCGTCGGCCGGGGTCTGCCACTTTCCGTTCCAGTACGAGCTTCGAAATTCCCCGAAAGAGCCATAAACGGCATCAGCCGCCATCTGGCGGGCTATCGCGGCGAGTTCATCGGGACTCGCTGGAGAATCGCTCCCGGCGTTCTCTTTGGTTGCTCGGCCCCGGGCGAAGATGTGAATCCACTCTGGCATCAGACAGTCGTAAAATAGACAACTGTGACCGGATCGGTTTCGGTCATCCCTGGATAGAATCGTCTAAGTACAGCGTCAAGCTCCGACAGCGAATCAAAACCGTCACTTCGGGCGTCTGCCTCTGTGAGCGAATTAAACTTGATGTGCCTGACGCCAGTGATTACCACAGGTACTTTGTCAATGCCGGAGGTCAAGACCGCTGGGCCCAACCCCGGGTTACGAATTCCTCGACGTATGGTCGAAGTTTTTCTGCCCAACCGAACCAACGTTAAAAATTCCCTCGCGAGTGGAAAGTTGGTCATGCTGCGATGTCCACCCTGAAGGCAAAGACAGGCGTGCCCGAGTGGCTCGGAATGCGGAGGATCTTCTCCGCGATCTGAATCGCTTCCTTCTCAGATGTTGCAACTGGTACGACGATCTTGTAATCCACTTTGGCGAAAAAGTCGTGGAGGTTCGGAGCAAGTACTATTTCTGTGATCACGCCCCACAAAGATTCGCGGGTGCTGTAGCCGCGGCGCAATTCGACTTTGCGGCCGACGCGTACATGACGCTCGGTGTATTGTCGACCATATTTCCGTAGCTCCCATTGCTTGAGCCCTTCTGCGAACCAGCGATATGGCTCCTTCGAGAGGGGCACGAACAATCGCAGCGTCGGGGTATCAGTCTTACTTGCGCAAATCCGCATAATAATAGTATTTCCTCGCGGGAACTCCATCTAAGTAACCGGTCTTGAGGTTCAATCTACGAAGTGGCGATGATTTCATTGGCTGCTCTAAGCGAGTATAACCGGCTCTCAGGAGAAAGTTACCTACCTGTTTCAATATTGCGCGCTTCGTGGGTTGGGGCTCTGTTGTGATCACTTCGATGAAATCTGCACCTGGTGATCGGAATCGGCGAGCGACGACTTTAAGATGCAAAGCGAGGCGGGTACCAATACCACAGTTGTGATATCTGGATTCTACGGCAAATCTGCTTGCCCAGGCAATTCTGAGCCGATTAACGATTTTATTTCTCGGCCAATTGAGCCAGTTCTGGCTTCCCAGAGCTTCAGTCGCAAAGAGTGCGCGTCCTTGTTTTGGATTTCCGTGAAAAAGTGCGTCAAGCACAGCCACGCCGATGATTTTTGGTTTTGAGTCTCGAGCGCCATCCTCAAATCCACATACGAGAAAAAGGCCACGTGAGTTCGGCATAAGGTAGTGCTCACGCTCGATTAACTGTCTTGCTCGCAGGCGATCTAGATCGGATTGCGCTACCCAAAACCGCATTGGAACGGGTCTCTTCCCATCGGCCACGCGGATCCGATCGATAGTGGAATACGTCGGGGAGATTTGTGTTGCGTGCACCAAATCATTCTTCCGCCGCGCAATTACGGTCATACCCATTTTGGTCTTGCGTAACTCAAAGGAGGAGTTCTCGGTTGTTACGCCTACCCCGAAAGGAAGCACTATCTGGTAGTTAATGTCTGGAAATAGTAACGATCTCCCTTTTGATTTCGCGGCGACGGGTTTCTTATTCATCTCATGATTCTCCGCGGTACCGACCGTGACCTTGCTGGCGACTACATAGTGCGCCGCTACGGCAGTCTGTATGAATACTACGAGAGTTTATTAACGGTGGGGATAGTATCATGTAAATAAAAACTCTCGAAAGACTCTGCTACTTGCTGTGCGTACTTGACGATGACGATTTTCCGAGATCACGTGCGGACCATAGGAACGAGGGAACACTGACATTCGCGAAGCTTTACCTTTGCTACACTCATCCAATTCGCCGGGAGGATGAAGACGATGCACCACGTGCGGCAGGAGAAGCTTCCTTTTGTTGGTAGTTCGCATGAGTTTGTGGGGACGGAACAGGGTGACACGGGCGTTTCGGTGTTTCTGTTTCATGGGAAGCCGGGGGCTGGGCCGGGGCCGCATCGGCATCCTTATGACGAGATTCAATTCATTCGGGAAGGGCGCGGAGTATGGACGGTCGAGGGCAGCACGTTTGAAGGCGGCGCTGGAGATATTTTTGTGATCAAGGCGGGGGAGGTTCACAGTTTCAAGGCGGTGGGTGATTCTCCGCTGGTACAGGTGGATGTGCACCTGAGTCCGCGGTTCATTCAAGAGAATCTATAGTTGCTCGGTGACGGCCGGCGACTCCCGCACGTGAGCGGGGAGCAGCGGGAGCAACTGCGAGGTGCGCGCG
>JBARFX010000009.1:0-130111 GCA_049797655.1 Candidatus Acidiferrales bacterium
GAGCTCGTCGATTTCCCCGCGGCTGAGCGAAGGTTTCTTCATCGTGTCTTCCACGCTCGTATTTCGAGGGTAGCTCCCTACGACGGTGCTGATGAACGGTGGCATGTTCCTCTTCTTCTTCGAACGACGTTAGACAACCGCTGCGGCTGAGAAGGGAAATCGAGAACATTCGCCAGCGCGGCTACGGCCTCGACGACGAAGAGGCGACTCTCGGAGCGCGTTGCATCAGCGCTCCGGTGGTGATCGATCAGGGCAAGGTGGCTGCGGCGATCAGCGTGGCAGGGCCCGTGGCGCGCATCGGCCGGGACAAGATTCCATTTCTCGCGAAAGCGGTGATGACGAGCGCGAAAACAATCTCTGCCCGGCTCGACGCATCGGCATTCATGGAAATGGAATTTGCCGCGGGAGCTGCACACTAGCGTTGCTGCTGCGAGGATTTTTCGGGTTCGAAACACCTTGAGGCGTGGCACAAGAAATCAGCTCATCGCCAGAACAACAATCAAGCGGCGAGGCCCGTGCGCGCCCATCACCAGAATTTTTTCGATGTCAGCCGTACGGCTTGATCCGGTGATGAGGCAGAGAAAAGAGTTCTGGGCCACGATTCCCCGTTCCTGCACTCGCGCGAATGCAGCGCTGATGTCCGGCACTAGCTGGTCAATCGTCGCGACGACCACGTGAACGGCCGCAACGACTGAAGCTCCTCGCCCTCCGCACGCCGCTGAAACGAGCACTGATCCCGTTTGCGCCACGAGCGCCTCGCACGCGGAGATTGTCGCCTGCGAAGATTCCTTCGGCGCTCCCTCGCTGGACCATTGCACAACCCGCGCTCCTTGCCATTCGCTTGCGAGCTGGCGCAGGTCGGGCGAGTCCTGCACAAAGATTTCCCCGTCTGGAATCGAAACAAGCACCTGCTTCACAGCTCCGGCAGCGGTCCGCAAATCGGGAGTCACGACGCATTCGGTGATGTTAATTTCGCATTCCTTCTGAAAGCGTTCGAGGAGGCCCGTTACCGGAGCAAAAATCGCCCGCGCTTCCGAAGGTTCGTGGCGCGGCGCAGGCTCGCGCAGCGCGGTTCGAATGCGCGCGAGAATCTTTTCGCGGCTCGCGTTCTCAGTTTGCGGCATTGTTCTTTCCCCACAGCGCGCGGAATGATTTGTCCGGCACACGCGGCGCGGCATGATTTTTCGACCACGCGCCCATCGGATCGAGCCGCGTGCCGTCAAGCCCAAGCCGGTGCGCCACCCGCAAAGCCACGCGCGCCATTCCTCCCACGAATCGAAAACGCGCCGCGCTCTGCATCGTCCATTGCCAAATTTTGAATCCTACTCGTTCGCTCCACGGCCGTTCGGAGCCGTTCACGGCGTTGCGCCGATTTTCGAGAAGGTGATGGTGGAGGTCGATCTTCACCGGACACGCGTCGGTGCACGCTCCGCAAAGCGAAGACGCGTACGAGAGATGTTGAAATTCATTAAGACCGCGCAGGTGCGGAGTAAGCACGCTGCCGATCGGCCCCTGGTACGTGGTGCCGTAACTGTGGCCGCCAACGGTGCGAAACACTGGGCAGGCGTTCAAGCAGGCGCCGCAGCGAATGCAGTGCAGCACGTCGCGCTGCTCCACATCCGCGAGCAATTCGCTCCGGCCGTTGTCGAGCAAAATCACGTGAAACTCTTCAGGTCCATCCGCCTCATTTGGTTTGCGTGGACCGCCAATCAGCGTGCTGTAACAGGTGATCGGTTGGCCCGTGCCGGCCGTCGCGAGCACCGGCCAGAGAATTGCCAGATCCTGCAGCCGCGGAATCACTTTCTCGATTCCCGTGAGCGCCACATGAATCCGCGGCACGCTCGTGCACAGCCGCCCGTTGCCTTCGTTCGTCGTAATCGCGATCATTCCGGCATCGGCTACAAGGAAATTTGCGCCGCTGATTCCCATTTCGGCCGAGAAAAAATTGCGGCGAAGAGCCCGTCGAGCCGCTGCTACAAGCTCTACCGGATCATCCGTGTCCACGTCGCCCAACTTTTCTTTGAACAGATCGGCGATATCCTTGCGCGTAAGGTGCATCGCGGGCGTAACGATGTGATACGGCGGCTCATTGCGAAGTTGCACGATATATTCGCCGAGATCGGTTTCCACCGCTTCGATTCCCAACCTTTCGAGCGCAGGTGTCAGGTGGATCTCTTCGGCCACCATGGATTTTGATTTCACCACCTTGTGAACTCCGCGATCGGTGGCGAGCTCGGTGATGTACCGACATGCTTCCGCGGAATTCTCGGCCCAGAAAACATGGCCGCCGCGCTCCTTCACGCGCTGCTCGAACTCCAGCAGATAACGATCGAGATTGTTCAGCGCCTCCCACTTGATCTCATGGCAACGCTGCCGAGCCGCTTCCCAGTCGGCGAATCGAAGGCGGCCGCGATCGTTCGCTGTGTTGTACTGGTCGATCCCTCGGCGGATGATCCCGCGGTGCGTCAGGTCGCCGGATTTCTCGATGGAGCGGCGGAGGAATTCCCGGGCGGCAGTGCTCATGGAGCGATCCCCGTTCCGCTTCGGGTTGCTTCTGCCGCATCGCGTGCCTTCATTGCCGCATGGGTTTCTGTTTGAGCCAGGATGCTGGCAAGATAAATCGTGCGCACGGCTGAATTCTGACGGCGAAGAATGCCGTCGATGTGCAACAGGCAGCTCGGGTCTGTCGAAGTAATGTACTCGGCGCCCGACGATTCGGCGTTGCCCGCCTTCGTGTTCCCCATCGCACCGGATATCATCGTGAACTTCGTGGCAAACGTCCCGCCGAAACCGCAGCACTCTTCGCTGTACGGCATCTCGACCAGTTCGAGGCCGCGCACGTGCCGCAGAAGTTCGCGAGGCTCTTGTTTGAGCCGCAACTCGCGAAGAGCGTGGCATGCGTCGTGATACGTCACGCGATGCGGAAAGGACGCGCCCACGTCGGCGACCTTTGCCACCTTGGCGAGAAATTCCGTAAACTCAAACACTTTCCGCCCAACTTCGACGGCCTTGTCGCGCAAAGGCGACTCCGCAAGAAGTTGCGGGTAGAAGTTACGAACCATCGTGGTGCACGACCCGGAAGGGCACACAACTACTTCGGCGGCGCTAAAGACTCCGAGAAACCGTTCCGCCAGCGGCCGCGCATCGTTCCAATAGCCGCTATTGAATCCGGGCTGTCCACAGCACGTCTGCGCTTGTGGAAAATCCACGTCGTATCCCAGGCGGCGCAGCACTCGCACCATGTCCAGACCGACTTCGGGAGTCAGTTGGTCCACAAAGCACGGAATGAACAAGGCTACTCTCATTCGCAAGCGATTATAATTCCGGAATCAAACCGACAGGAAATGTCATGACCAACAATCGAGATAGAACTTTGTACTCCGGGCGCGGAAAATGTCCAGTAGTTTATGCGTTTCGCTCCCATTCGTTTCAACCCATAAAATAATTTGCGGCCGATCGGAATCTCCTTGACTGGTAGCGCGCGCTGGATAAGGTAACATGCAGCGATACTGAGAAACGTAGAAGCAGGAAACCATGAGGCTGATTCGATTCGGCGAAAACAGAAAAGAAAAGCCCGGCGTTCTTCTCAACGACGGCAACCGCGTGGATGTATCCGCTTCCGGATTGGATTACGACGAGACCTTCTTCGCGACGGATGGCCTTGAGAAATTGCGCCAGTGGATCGAAAAAAACGCGTCGAACGCGCCGCGAGTGGGTTCGTCGGTTCGTCTGGGACCGCCGGTCTGCCGCCCGAGCAAAATCGTGTGTATCGGGCTGAACTATAGCGATCATGCGAAGGAATCGGGACTCGACGCGCCGAAGGAGCCCGTGATTTTTCTGAAATCAACTTCCTCGCTCGTCGGCCCGAACGATCCCGTAATGATTCCCAAGGGCTCAACGAAGCTCGACTGGGAAGTCGAAATCGCGGTCATCATCGGCAAAGAAGCGCGCTACGTTCCTAAAGACTTGGCCTACGACCACATCGCCGGTTACTCGCTTCACAACGACTACTCCGAGCGAGCCTTTCAATTGGAACGGGGCGGGCAGTGGGTGAAAGGCAAGAGCGCGGACACCTTTGCTCCGTTGGGCCCGTTCGTTGCGACGCGCGATGAAATACGCGATCCCGGTTCGCTCGACATGTGGCTGAAAGTAAACGGCACGATTCGGCAAAAAGGAAACACCGGTAATATGATCTTCGATATTCCCACCTTGGTGAGCTACGTCAGTCAATTCATGACGCTGCTTCCCGGCGACGTGATCAGCACGGGCACTCCCGCCGGCGTGGGCATGGGTATGAAACCTCCCACATACCTGGCTCCAGGAGACGTAGTGGATCTGGGAATTCAGAACCTCGGTGAATCGCAACAAAAAGTCGTAGCATACCGCGCATGAAGCAATTCGCAGTTTTCCTGTTTCTCACCGTTGCATTTGTCTGCGCAAAGCCGGCAAGCACTCAATCAGGCAATCAAGCTGAATCAAAACAGTCCTCTGTGCCCGCAGTGAAACCCGCTCCGGTTCATTTCATAGATATCGCCCAGCGCGCCGGAATCACCATGCAGAATTTCTATGGCAGCGACACTCACAAGGAATTCATCATCGAGACAACGGGAAACGGCAGCGTTGTCTTCGACTACGACAACGACGGCTGGCCCGACATATTTCTTCCCAATGGCTCAACGGTCGAAGGCTTTCCCAAAGGCAAAGATATGAAGTTTTCAAAATGCCCGGCGAGCTCGTCCTGTATTGCGAGCACTTACAAACGGTGAAATACCGCGATGCATCCCAATTTGCCGGCCAAATTGAAAAGAAATAGCCGAGACTAAGAAGATTGAAACAAAAGCGATAATGACGCTCCAAGGCAAGACCGTTCTCGTTACCGGAGCCGCCAGCGGAATTGGACGGGCAATCGCCGAGCGCTTCGCTCGCGAGGGCGCGAGCGTCGCGGTGAACTTCCGCAGCTCGCGGGAATCAGCAGAACAGGTCGTATCGCAGATTCGCGCGGCCGGAAGCGTTGGCATTTCGATTGCCGCGGATGTCTCGGTTGAGCCCGAAGTCCGCGCAATGTTTGAACGCGTGGAGCGTGAATTCGGCCGCCTCGACATTCTCGTCAACAACGCTGGTTGGAGCACGCGCGTCCCACACCACAAGCTCGAAGATCTCACCGACGAAATCTGGGACAAGACGTTCGACATCAACCTTCGCGGGGTTTTCTATTGCGTTCGCGCGGCTGTCCCGCTGCTCCGGAAACAGCCCGGCGCATCCATCGTCAATATTGCATCCATAGCCGGCTCGACCGGCGTGGGAAGTTCGATCGCATACGCTGCTGCCAAAGCAGGCGTGCTTACCTTGACGAAGTCGCTCGCCCGCGCACTCGCTCCGGAAATTCGGGTAAACGCAATTTCGCCAGGCCTCATCCGCACCCACTTTGCCGGCCGTACTGATTCTGATTCCGCGTTCAATGTCGAAGAGAACGCGACACCGCTAAAGCGGCTTGCCACCGTTGACGAATGCGCCGAAGTCGCGCTCTTCCTTGGCTCTACTGCCACTGCCATCACGGGTCAGAACATTCTTGTCGACGGTGGATTGTACGGTCTCGTCCCGAATCGTTAGCAGCATGCGGCTTTCGTGTTTCAGCAGGCACTCGCCAGCCTGCGTCTGCCCCTCTAACTGCCCGGCTGGCCAGATCGCTAGAACGAAAACGATTTGAGCGTCGCGTTCGATTTAGTCAGGACAATCGAGGCATTCAATGTTCGAGGGAATACCTTGATTGTTACCAAGTCGGCAGAGAATGTGAGCGTGTTTACGGTCGCGCCCGTCGGACTGACAAGCGTAAATGAAAAAGTCAGAGGTAGGGTGAGATCTGGAGTGAGGCTGGCTGTGACCGTCCCCTTAGCATTGAGCAGAAAACTTCCCAGAGACTTGGTTGCCGTGGAACCGGTAGAAACCAGTTGAGTGACGACAACCGTTCCCGCCACGGGCGTGCGGTCGTCCCACGTAAGCTTTGCAGTCACCGCGAACGACGGCGAAGTAGTAGACGGAGACGAGGCTGAGGTTGATGCAGGAAGGATCTCGATTGCCGCAATGATGGGAGCATCGGTAATTCGTTTGAGGTCGAGACTGACTAGCGATCCGCTCGTCTGCGCAGATTCGGTGACTGGTTTTTCGACGGCCGCGGTTGCCGTGAGATCCAAGCTCGAGGCAATCATCGAGCCGTTCACCGCGACGCCAAAAACCCTGCTTCCCGGGAGAGTGTTGGCGCATGGTTCGGCGAAGTAAAGATTTACCACGTAGGAGCCGCTCGGCACGGGAACTGTCAGTAGCATGTCTCCAGAATCTTCCACGATCTGCTGGCGGTAAAGACCTGGATCGGGAGTTCCGGTGAAGACGGCCGTAGGTGTACAAATCGACCAGTGATACGAGGCCGACCCCGAGAGAGCGGCATGTGGAACTGGCGACCAAAGTTGGCCCTTTGAATCAGTGAAGGGGTTCGTTCCGAACACATATCGGATAGCTGAAGCGGACTGCGCCGATGAAGAACTGGCCCCCGGCAGGATTGCCACCACGCCGGCCAGCAGGCAGACTCCAATTTGGATCGATTTGATCGCGCACATTTGTAGGACTCCTGAGGATACAGATTTAACCTGCTGTCTCGCGAGGGTGGGCGACGCGGAGGACCTGCCCTGTATCTCTACGCCACTTCAGGGGGCCACTCAACTGGCCTTTAGTGCAGAACCCGGACAGTGGCCATATTTCGTGCCGACACGCTCGGAAAGCCAAAATCTGCGCCGGACGGCGCCCAACCTTGTTACACCTCAACGTGAAGGTTATAATCCGCACCCGAGTGAACGGCCTTGCACTCCACTTCATTTCCACGTCCCATCCGTTGGCGCGTTAGGTTCCGGAAAACATTCCACGACATCAAATTGTTTTTGCTGAAGGACACGACGATCGCCATTTTCATGGCGCTGGTAGCCATGTTCGGAATGGTGACGGCCTACCGCACCGCGACTGCCGAGGAAGACGCTTCGGTGAAGGAAAGCAAGCTCACGCAATCCCGCTTCCTCGAGCTGACGGAACGCGAAGAGCTGTTGGACCGCACCAGCGATAGGGGCCGCTTCGAGCGAGCGAGCGGTGAACACCTTAGGCGCGCCAAAGAGTGCCTGGAGCGCGCCGACAAAGTCCGCGCAAGCGATCGGGGAAGGGCGGCGCTGTTCGAAGTGGAGGCGCAGGAGGAGTATTCTCTCGCCCGAATTCACGAACCGTATCTGGCGTTCACCGAAGTCGAGGGCATGAGCAAAAAAGAACTCACCCTCGAGCAGGTAATCGATCAGGCGGTGTCGTCCACCCTGGCCGATTCGGGACTAGGAAGCAAATTCGAAGCGAAGACGAGCTCGATCTGGAAGAGCCTGGAAGATCAGATTGGCCAATCGCGAAACAGATTGCTAAATTTGGCGCTGGCGGTCGTAATTTTCGTGGTGGCACTGGGATTCCTATCGCTTGCTGAACTGTGGCGGCGAAGGCGCTTCTCAATGCTCACGGCAACGGCGCTAGGGGCAGTTGCTACAGCGGCGGCCATTACATTCGCGGCGATGAAGGACCACTCGAGTCTCTGGTACTACGCGGCTTGTTTCTTGGGATTCGGTCTGGTTTGGCCTGTCAGCAAGCGCATGTGCAAACCGCTTCAGCACGTTTCGAATATCCTGGCCACTAAACTTGCGTTCATGACGACGAAAGAGGCCAAGGCCGCGGAGGAAAGCGAGAGCCCGCATCCACCTGAAACAGACGTGCGCCAGTTCGTCGGCGTGCGCGTGCATGCTGAGCACGTCAAGAGCCCGTTCACGTGCTTGGTAGTTCTGCTGATCGTTCTGGCCGTTTTGTTGAGCGCCGGTGTCAGCTACCTCTATAGCAAGGCGAGCGTCCTCGCCGGACAAAGCGCCGGAAACGCGATCGAGAATCTCAACAACGGTCTCAAGCGCAGCCACACCACTTCTGTCTATTTCGAGCTGGGCGTATTCGCATCCCTGGAGGAGCGGCGCGCCCGCTACCAGGCCTCTCTCCAGCAAGTGGAGTTGTCACGCGATCCGGCGATTGGAATCGACTCGCGGAGCGCAGATGAGAATCGGAACGACGCAAAGGCGCAGCTCGACGACACGGACAAGGGCGAGTTCGAGATGCTGGACGGTGAAGGCGGCCCCGAGCACGACCGGCACTATCCTCGGCAGTGGGTGCTCGAGCGGACAACATTCGGCCCGGAATGCGGGTTCGCGCTCGCCGACGCCGGAAACGAGCAGGACCTCGGATGGCGCAAACGAGCCCACTGGTATCTGGCCGGGATCACTATGTTTGCGATCGCACTTTATCTTTTTGGACAATCCCTTAGCATGGGGCGCAGCGAGGAAGCCTGGACGCTCGTGTTCTTCGGGCTCATCGTCGTGGCTGTCGGAATTGGTTTGGTGGGAATCCAAAGCGTCAGAAAAATTTCAAGCGTCGCCTACGATGCCGATGCCTGCAGCGCCAACAATGCCACCTCGAAAGACCCGGCACTTCGAGCCGCGGTTCAATACGCCTTCGGAGTGACCGATTTCCAACTCCAGGATTACAAATCCGCCGTCGACGAACTCGAAGAGGCCGTGAAGGCCCGCCCGAAGTTTCTGTTCGCGAATCTGTACCTATCCCTCGCTGCAAAAGAGTTGGGAAATCCGCAGGAGGGAGAGGGCTTCCTGAACCTGATTCCGGAGGAAAGAATCAGCGAAGCCGTAATCCATCAACGAACGGCGCTCGACGGATTTGCGAAGGATGGCCTGGAAGAATCGCCGGTTCTCCTGGGGAACTATGGTTTTGACGCCTATCTTTACGGCCTCATGAAAAAGGACCGCGCTTGGCTGAAACGCGGGATCGAGAGCACCCAAGAAGCAATCAAGCACGACAAGGCCGGGGAAGAACTATATCTCCAGTACAACCTGGCGGTCGCTGAACTCGCCTCGGGCAATATGGAAACAGGACTGGCTAAGTTTGCGGAGACTGCAAAGAACGAGGGCATGAAAGGCCGCGGAAATCTAGTGGCGGGTGCCGTCGGAGATCTCGAAGCCTTGTTTCATTACTGCGAGGGGTTGAATTCCGGGGACTACTGCAAGCAGCTTCGGTCGAAAGAAGCCGCCATCACTCTTGAGCTGGCTGCGGCCGCGTGGCCTCCTTCGAAAACGTCAACGAACGCGAAGAAAAAAATCGAACTCCGGAACATCTCGATTCTCGTTGCTCCCAGCGGCTTGCGATGGGAGGCCCAGCCTGTCAATTTCAACCCAGACGACGGAGACGCCACGCTTGCGGTTCTCTGGTACACGCGAGAACCTGGCAGCGACATGTGGAGAGTCCTGTCCAAAGTTTCCGGAAAAGTGAACGGTAAGGACGTCGTGCAAGGCCCGGACGGAAAAATTCACCAGTTTCGATCTTACCTAGAAGCCACCGACCAGGAAGCATGCCTGCCAGCGGGTGATTACCGCGCCGACTTCTATTTGAATGGCGTCCCGTTTTACGTGACCTCCAAGCCTCTCGACGCGCCATCATCGATGAGAGCATCTCCATTTCGAGACATGAACTTGAGTCTGTGCCGTCCGAAAACCTGGACGCGCTGGAGGCCAAGCAGCCTGGACGATCCCGTTCTTGCCGGCGGCTATGAAGACAAGAAGGATCACCCCACGCAGGGAATTTTTCTGTTTGACTACTACTACCCGAAAACGATGTGGGACGCGAACCGGGCCAAGGACTTCGTTTCGCGCGCGCGCACCTATCTGGCGGCTAAGGGAATCATGACGCCTGGCGAATTTCTAAACGAACAAAATGTGTGCGCCGTTTTCCCGAAAGACCAGGCGGTCATCCGCCAGGCGTCTCGTTCCACCGGCGAGACATTCGTGGCACGAGTCTGGCCCGCGAAGGAAGGAATCGTGCACGTAGCTCTCGGTTACAACCGCACCTCAGATGGCACGAAGCCGTCCGAATCCACCGACCCGCTTGGAAATGATGGCATCGAGTGCAATTCTCTGCGGTCGGTGAGGGAAATCTACAACCTCGTTCCGTAAAGCGGCCGCGATCCGGCAGGGCAGCGCCCCCGAGAACGAAACGCGCCCGAATCTGCAACCGTGAAGCCCACCGCTGACCGGTAAATGTTAGAATCGATAGCATCGGAGGGGTAGGAAAGCGGTTGACTCCGGCGGTCTTGAAAACCGTTAGGCCCGAAAGGGTCTCGTGGGTTCGAATCCCACCCCCTCCGCCATCGTCCACGCTCAAATTCTTTCTTCTCACCTTAGCCGCGGCCAGCTTCCGGGCTTTTCCGACTCTGTGCTAGAGTCCCAACTCACATGGACGCGCCCGCGATTTCGACGGAACACTTGACGCGTCGCTTCGGCGAACTCGTCGCTGTCGAGGACGTGAATCTTCGCGTCGCTCCCGGCCAATTTTTTGGTTTTCTCGGGCCTAACGGCGCCGGGAAATCCACCACGATCAAAATGCTAACCGGCCTGCTCGCTCCCACTGCCGGACGCATCGAAATCCTCGGCCTCGACCTCGTAAACAACGCAATCGAAGTGAAGCGCCAGATCGGAGTGGTGCCCGAAGGCATGGCGCTCTTCGGCCGCCTCACTGGCGCCGAGTACTTGAATTTCGTCGGCCGCATGTACGGACTCGATCGCGACACCGCCGCCAAACGCGCCGCCGAGCTTCTCGACTTCATGCAGCTCGCCGACCAGCCCAAGAAGCTCGTCACCGATTATTCGCACGGCATGCAGAAAAAGCTCGCCCTTGCCGCCGCCGTAATCCATGGCCCCAAGATACTTTTTCTCGATGAGCCGTTCGAGGGTGTCGACGCTATCGCTTCCGGCACGCTCAAAGCGATGCTCCAACGCATGATTGCCCGCGGTGCCACGATTTTTCTAACCTCCCATGTGCTCGAAATCGTCGAACGCCTTTGCAGCCACCTCGCAATCATTCACCGCGGCCGTCTCGTCGCACAGGGTTCGCTCGAGGAGCTACGCACCGGCGTGGAAGCGCAAGCCGCTGCCGCACTGCCGGTAGGCGAGATCCGCGCAGGAACTGTCGCCGTGCCCGGTGAAAAGCTCACTCTCGAGCAGATTTTTCTTCGCATCGTTGGCGGCTCCCGCCCCGTCGAGCAGGAACTCTCGTGGTTGAGCTGAGCTTTACCCCGGACGTCCGCGCGCAACTCGCCGCAATTGCACGCGTCCGCTGGCGGCTTTTCGTCAATTCGCTTCGCACGCTTCACGGCCGCCTCGAGCTTGTCTCGCACATTTTCATTACTTTCGGATTCGCAGTCGGCGGTATCGGCGGCTTAGTGGCAGCGGGCAGCGGGGCTTGGTACCTCGTATCGCACCGAGAAGCCGAATGGCTCCCGGCAGTCTTGTGGCCTATTTTTCTGTTCTGGCAGCTTTTTCCGGTGGTAGCCACTGCATTCGCGGAGAATTTCGACTCCTCGAATCTGCTCCGTTTCCCCCTGAGCTATTCCTCTTTTTTTCTGATTCGCGTTGCGTACGGCTCGCTCGATCCGGCGACGATGCTTGGCTCGCTCTGGCTAGTCGGCATCGCCGTGGGTATCGGCCTTGCGTCTCCCCTATTGCTTTTGTGGTCAGCGCCCGTATTGCTCCTCTTCGCCGCTCTCAACATCCTACTCGCCCGGATGATCTTCTCCTGGGTGGAACGCTGGCTGGCCCAGCGCCGCACCCGTGAAATTTTGGGCGTTCTTTTTCTCATTTTCATCATCAGTTTCCAGTTGATCGGTCCGCTCATGAGTCGCTACGGTAACCGTTCGCATCCGGCGGCGTTGCAGTTCGCGCAACGAGTTCTGCCTTTTCAGTTTTTCCTGCCGCCGGGCCTGGCGGGGGCTGCAATCGCCCGTGTCGCGAGTGCGAATTTTGCCACGGCGTTTGCGGCGCTCGGAATCCTGTGCGCCTACTGCCTGGCGATTTTCTGGCTCCTGAACGTCCGCCTGCGCGCTCAGTTTCGCGGAGAAAATTTGAGCGAAGCCGCTGCTCCAGCGAATTCTTCACGGGAACGCGGAGCCGCTCGCCTCGGCTGGAATCTGCCTGGAATTTCCGGCTCTGTTGCCGCAATCTTTGAGAAGGAAATTCGTTACCTTTCTCGCAGCGGCCCCATGCTGTTCACATTGATCATGCCTGTATTTGTCCTCTTCATTTTCCGGTTCACACCCTCGAACTCAGGCGGAACCTCCGGCTCCTTCCTCGGCCGGTCGTCAGGCATGGCGTTCCCGGTAGGAGCCGCCTACGCGTTGCTCATTCTCACGAACCTCGTCTACAACAATCTCGGGGCCGATGGCGGCGGCATCCAATCGTTTTTTGTCGCGCCTGTTCGCTTTCGATCGGTCATGCTGGCAAAAAATCTTGCGCACACCGGCGTGCTCGCCCTCGAAATAGCTCTCGTCTGTATCGGCGTCATTCTTCTCTATCAGCCTCCCTCCCCCGAAATTTTTCTTGCTACTGTTACTGGAGTCCTGTTCGCGTGGCCCGTCAATCTTGCCGTCGGCAATCTGCTCTCGATTTCTTCGCCGAAGAAAATCGACTACGGCACTTTCGGCAGGCAGCGCGCTTCGAACACGACCGTCTTCGCCAGCTTCGGCGTTCAGATTGTCGTGGTGGGGATTGCTGCGCTCACCCTCGTCGTGGCTCGAGCGTACGACAGAATCTGGATTGCCTCCGTGGTTTTAGCGGCTCTCGCGGCCGTCGCTTGGGCGGTCTATCTCCGGGTGATGAAACAGGTCGACGCCGTGGCGCTCGGCCGCCGTGAGACCGTGATCGCCGAGCTCACCCGCGCCTCCTAGACCACCGACACCGCCGGCAGGGCCGTTAACGACGACACGTGCCGTACGCTCCGCCTCGACAGAACTCCCTCAACAATCTAGGCCATCAATCTAGGTTGTTAGAGGCGGCCGTTGCGTAAGGTCGGGCTCTTCGAAGCCAAGCAAAAACTCTCCGAACTCGTCGAACGAGCGAGTGGCGGCGAAAAGATTGGAATCACGCGCCGCGGGAAACTGGCTGCGATCATCATCGCTCCTCGTCCTGAAACTACTCCGCAGCATATCTTCGATGAAATCGAGCAAGTTCGAAAACGAGCACGGCGCACGAAACGACTCAACATCTAGAGCTTGATTGCGGAAGGCAGATAGTGATCCGGTTCGTCCTGGACGCCTCCGTTTCACTTCGCTGGTTTCTGGATGCGTCCGTGCCACTCTACGCGATCCGCGTTAAACAGCTTTTGATTGGCGGGGCAGTAGCCGTTGTCCCGGCACTCTGGCATCTTGAAATGGCCAATGGCTTGGTGGTTGCTCAGCGGCGAGGCATCCTGACAGCTGGCGACATTGACCGGTCGCTCCTCTACCTCGAACAGCTCCTTGCACAAGTGATTGGTTCCGATCCGGCTCTCATTTCGGTGCGCCAATCGTTGGCTACGGCGCAAGAATTTCAGCTTTCCTCGTACGTTGCCTCTTACCTTGAGACCGCCCGCCGTGATAATTTGCCGCTAGCGACTTTGGACCAGCCTTTGCGCGCAGCCGCAAGAAAGGCCGGCGTAGAACTCTTGATGTAGGTTCGCGGTTTGCGTTTCAGCTTTGACGTAAGACCATCTTGCATAATCGAGGGATAAAAATGACTCGTTGCGGTGCCGCCATGCTCTGCTGTCTGTTCTCGTTTCTTGTCTTCGTAGCCGCCAGGCCCGCCCATGCGCAACTTGACAAAGCCGCGCATGAGCAGGCGCTCCGTGTAGCTAATTTGAAATCGCTCGAAGAGGTGCCCGCGATTTCCGGCTACGAAAAGCCGCTGGGCGATCAAATCATTTCCCGGCTTGCTGCCTTTCATCCGGAAGTCGACAACATCGGCGACATCGTCGTCACGCTCGGAAGTGGCGCGCCTCGCCGTCTCCTTGTCACGGGAATCGATGAGCCCGGTTTCGTCGTCAGCGCCATCACCGACGATGGATACATCCGCGTGCAGCGGCTCCCGCAAGGCGGACTCACTCCCATGTTTAATGAGTTGTACTCCGCTCAGCCCGTAAAGATCGGCACTTCAACGGGAGCCTGGATCGACGGCGTCGTGGCCGGCCTTTCCGTTCATCTCGCGCCCGGCCGCCTGAATCCGCCGAAATCGAGCGACCTCGACGAAATGTACATCGATATCGGAGCTTCCTCTGCCGATGACGTTCGCAAAGCGGGCGTCGATGTCCTGAGCCCCATCGCGATCAATCGCCGTCTATTCAATCTTGGTGATACCGAATTTGCCGGGGCAGCCGTTGGAGACCGCTTTGGTGCCGCTGCATTTCTCGAGCTGCTCGCAAGCATCGATCCCGCAAAAATTAAAGGCACGCTCACGCTCGCGTTCGTCGTCCAGCAGCGCACCGGCGCTCGTGGCCTCCAGCGGATTCTCACCACAATGCAGCCCGACGAGATGATCTACGTCGGACGCCTGTTTTCCGGCGGCCCGGTCCCCAGCACGGAGAATCTGCGTCGCGCCCCACGGAAAGAACCTGGCAGCGGCGTCCTGGCTGGTGCCGAAGAAGCCAATTCATCTCTCAGCGGTTTTGCAGGCGACCTCAAGCAGCTCGCAGATGCGAACAAAATTCCGTTCGGAACGGACTATTCCGCCGCCGTCGTGCCGAAGAGCTACCTTCCGGCGCCGCCGATGCCGCCGAAGTGGGCTCACATCGGCGTTGCGACCGCTTGGGCGGATACCCCTGCCGAACTCATCAACGCAGCCGACTTCGACGACGTCGTGAAACTTCTCGAGGCCTACACCCAGGCGTCCGGCAAATCCTCATTCAGGCTGGACCAGAATCTCACGCCTTCCAGCGCCACACGAGAAGCCAAGAGCTCCGCCAATGGTTCTTCCGTCACCGAAGTGTTGCAACATATCACGGAGGCCTATGGCGTAAGCGATCACGAAGAACGCGTGCGCGAAACGATCAGGTCTTTGCTCCCCGCATGGGCGACTCCCGAAACAGACGACGCCGGAAACTTGATCGTGCGCATTGGCACGGCGCCTCCAGGTTCAAAAATGCCTCGCTTGCTCGTTGTCGCCCACATGGACGAAATCGGTTTCGAGGTGAAATCGATCGCCAAAGATGGCCGCCTCGAAGTCGAATGGAAAGGTGGCGGAGTGCAGAGCTATTTCTCGGGCCATCCGGCTCTCGTTCACACCGGCACCGGAGACCGCGACGCAGTTGTCGAGCTGCCCGAGAATTGGGACACGCCAAAATATCAGTGGCCGCCCGATGCGGGGAAGTCGATCCGCGTCGACGCAGGCGCGCGAAGCCCCGAAGACGCAGCGAAGCTCGGGATCCGAGTCGGCGATTCGATTACGATCCCCAAAGCCTACCGGCCGCTTCTCGGCACTTGCGCGAATGGCCGCAGCTTCGATGACCGTGTGGGAGACACCGCGCTCGTCTCGGCCCTGTGGATTCTCGGCGGGCCGTTGAAAGACCGCGATGTCACATTCGCCTTCTCTACAGGAGAGGAACTCGGCCTTGTCGGTGCAGGCGCGCTTGCAAAACGCCTCGCAGCCGAGGGTCGCGAGCCAGACTACGTCTTCGCTGTTGATACCTTCGTCAGCTCCGATTCGCCTCTCGAATCGAAACGGTTCGGCGACGCACAAGTCGGCAAAGGCTTCGTCGTCCGCGCCGTCGACAATTCCAATATCGTTCCCCACTCGCTCGTCGAGAAAATCTTAAAGATCGCCCGCGCCAACCAGATCCCGGCTCAGTTTGGCGTAACAGGCGGCGGCAACGATGGCTCAGCTTTCGTTCGTTACGGTTCAGTCGACGTGGCACTCGGCTGGCCCCTCCGCTATTCCCACTCGCCGGCCGAGGTGGTCGACACGCGCGACGTCGAAGCCCTCGGCCGCATCGTCGCGGCAATTGCGCGCAGTTGGTAAGCTGTGCTGCGTCTTCCAGCAGGGGCGGGTCATAGACCCGCCCGCAACGCTCGCGGCAACGCGCTACATTCTGGCGTCAGCTTGTCCGTCTGAGACCATCCACCCAGGACGTTCGACGCAGCTCACCACTCGCTCCAAACGCGGTGGGGCGCGCAGCTCGCTCTGCCAACGAGCCGGTGATGCTTCGTAGACAACCATTCTTCCTAGCGTGCCACCAGCCGATCGCACGACTTTGCTATAATCCCGCGCCGTGACCGGCCCCAAGTTCAAACCCCCGCGCTACATCGTCGTCGAAGGGCCGATTCGCGTCGGCAAATCCACGCTTGCACGCGTTCTCGCCGAGCAGATGCACGCTCGCCGCATTTTCGATTGCGACGACAATCCTTTCCTCTCGGAGTTTTACAACGAGAAGCCCGGCGCCGCTTTCCGCGCCCAGATGTATTACCTCTACGAACGCCATCGCCGCCTTCTCGAAGCGCACCTCGACGATAGCGCCGTTCCAGTCGTCAGTGATTTCCTCTTCGAGAAGGACAAAGTGTTCGCCTACATCAACCTCGACAACGAAGAATTGAAGCTCTACGAGCGCTACTTCGACATGCTTGCCCCGTCCGTCCCCGCGCCCGACCTCGTTATCTACCTGCAAGCCAAGCCCGAGATCTTGCAGAAACGAGTCTCAAAAAAGGGCGATCCCTCCGAAACCGAAATCTCACCCGACTATCTCGAAGCCGTCGTCAACGCCTACGAACATTTCTTCTTCCACTACTCCGCCTCGAATCTTCTTGTCGTCGACACCTCGGAAATCGATTTCGTCGAGCGTAACCACGACCTCCAGGAGCTCTTGCGTCGCCTCCGCCAGCCTGTCAAGGGAACGCAGTACTTCCTGCCCCTCGGGCAAGGTTAGTCCAAAATAAAAATCCGCTCGCAGAAATTTCAGGAAGGTATCGCAGAGCCTCCAAAAATAAAGCGTTCCGGGACGGCGACCCCCGCCAGGTCATCCGTCCCGGTCAGCTCTGGAGAAGCCTGAAAGGAAACAGAAGAAGTTGCGACTAAATCCCTACGCCGCTTTGTACGGCCCCGTTAACTGGTGCCGCCATCGCCCCAGCGCCCGGTTCACCGGATGGCTCCTGTGCAGGAACGTCAGCACTGGCTGCCGCCGCACTCCGATTCTTTCCAGCGCCCGGCGGATCCGGAAATCCCTCCCCGCTGAAATCATCCCTTTCTCAAGAGTTTCAATCGCTTCCGACGTGCGCCCGGCCTGGTGATACACCTCCGCCAGGTTCAGATATAGCTGCGCGTGATTCACCCTCATTCCCAGAGCCTCGCGGCAGAGCGATTCCGCGTCGCCAAACCGTTTCTCGGAAACCGCAGCGAGCAGGCCCGTATACGAAAGGTAGAACGGATTCTTCGGAGCAACTCCCAGGGCGCGCCGGGCATGCAGCAGTGCTTCGTCCGATTGTCCGTCGCGTAGATGCTTCAGGCATTCCTTGAAATCGGTCATTCCCGCATCGGTGGGGGACGTGGTTCCAATCCAGTGGGACATAGGCTCCTTCCTTTCCTCGCAACCTTCTGCGAGGACGCTAACGAAAGCCTACCGTCCCACCGCGCCGCTGGATATAGGACGTGCGGCCAGATTTCGGTCTAGTCCGCTCGCCTGTACGGATTGACAGGCGAAAGCTCCGTCACCTCCAGAATCGGCCATAAAACCGCATTCTTCAGTCGTCCCCGTGCCTCGAACGCATTCCCCTCACTTTGCTCCCAGATACTCCCCAAACCACCCCACGCTCCGCTCAATCACGTCCCGGCTATGCGCCGGATCCGCAAACATGTGCCCCTCATTCGGATAAATCACGAACTGCGTCGGCACACCGAGGGTCTTCAGCGCGTGCCAGAACTCATACGACTGCGGCGAAGGGCATTCCCCGTCCCGGTCCCCCACCACGATCAACGTCGGCGTCTTCGCCTTCTTGATAAAATTGATCGGCGAGCTCTTCGCGTACACCTCCGGATCGTCATATACCGTCGTGCCGAAATACGGAATCATCCACTGGTCGATTTTGTTCTCCCCGTAATAGCTCGTGTAATTCGAAAGCCCCGCTCCGGAAACTGCAGCCTTAAACCGATTCGTCTGCGTCACGGCCCACATCGTCATGAACCCGCCATAGCTCCACCCGGTAATCCCCAGCCGCTCGGGATCAATCGGCGCCTCTTTGATCGCCTCATCTACTCCAGCCATAATGTCGCGAAAGTCTCCATACCCAAAATCCTTCACGTTCGCCCGCGTGAATTTCTCACCCTGCCCGTAACTCCCCCGCGGGTTCGGCTCCAGCACAAAATACCCGTGCGCCGGAAGCCCGAATGCGTACTGCCACCGCGTCGGAAACGCCGGTGTGATCGCCCAGGCAGGCCCGCCATGCACATACACAACCAGCGGATACTTCTTTGCCGGATCGTAATCGCGCGGATAAATCAGCCATCCTTGCACTGCTCCAATATCCGTACTCCACTTCAAGCTTTTCGCCTCGCCCCAAGCAGGCTTCAGCGCCGCATTCACGTGCGTAATCTGCTTCCACTCGCCAATGGCCCCGGCCCATACCTCAGGCGGTTTCGAAAAACTCTCCCGCACTACCACCGACGATTTCCCATCGATCGCAAGCGACACGTACGGAACGAATCCCCCACGCGTCAATGTCTCCGCCCCGGTCCACACAGGAGTAACCGTGCCGTTCGCTTCCAGCCGCGATACAAACGCCTGCCCATCCGCGATTCCGGTCACAAGAATCCCACCCGACTTCGGCAGCCACCCGAGCGACGTCGCCGTCCACTTCGCATCCGGCGTCAAATTCTTCATCGTCCCGCCGTCTGCCGCCGTCGAATAAACATCACCGCCCGGAATCGGTTCGTCGCTCATCAATCCGCCGATAAAAATGATTTCCTTGCCGTCCGGCGACCACCGCGGCCCCGCGATCTGCATCCCGGGCTTTGGCTGCACGTCATGCATCGCGCCAGTCGCTGCTTCGATCGAGAACAATCCCGCCACGTACCAGTTGTCGTCGCCATTCCCATGCGCTGCGGTGATCGCGAGCTGCTTCCCATCCGGCGCCCAATCGAATTCGTACACGTATAAATCCGTCGGAGAAATCTGCCGCACTTTCGCCGTCGCCACATCCACCAGCGTCAGTCGCTGCTCGAGGAAATCTTCAGACACGACCCCCTCATCCGGCGTCTCCGCCACAAGCGGCCCCGCCGCCCGCGTTGCATTTTCCGTGAACAGCACCGCCAGCGTTTTCCCGTCCGGCGACCATCCCGGCCCTGCCAAAAATCCCTTCAAGTGTGTAAGCTGCCTCGCAGCGCCGCCCGCCGCTTCTGCAACGAACATTTGCAGTTGCCCGGCCCTCGACGCATCGGAAAGAAACGCGATTCGCTTGCTGTCGCCCGACCAAGCGATGTCGTGTTCTTCATGCGCCGCCATGCTATCTCCCGCCGTAATCCGTTTTCGTGCCGCGGGCGCTGCAATATCCGCCACATAAATCGCTGAATTCGGTGACGGCGCACCTCCAACTCCCGGCAGCGACTCAACCCACGCCACCCGCTTCCCATCCGGCGAAATCTCCGCCTGCAAAAATCCGCGCACTCCGAACATCGCCTCGACCGCCTGATCCCGCACAACTTTCGATTTTGGTTTCTGAGTCGCCTGCGCACCCTGCGCCCCGACACACAAACCCAGCGTCGCAATCGCCGCCAGCATACTCATCGCTCGAATCGCTGTAATTTTCACACTCGCTCCGTTTCGCCGCTTTTGTCGGCCGCCTGCAGTCAACGGTGCCGCCCCGCACGCCCCATGCGAACCGACATGTTGAGCCGCACCACCCCAAAAATCAATCAACATCCACGCGCGCCCTGCCTGTCGTACGGACGGCACCCTGCTGGCTCTTTTTCCTTTCCGGGACATGATTTACAAACATGCCCGACTCTCGACTTGCGACGAATCACGTTGACAGCTATCCTCCGCTGTCACTTCTCGGGGGGATAAATGCTTCATCCGCGAATCGCTCCAGCGATCATAACTCTCGCGTGCGCTTTCTCATTTGCGCCTCCTTCTATCGCTCAATCCCCGCCGCCTTCCGCGCCCCCATCCGTCATCGAACACGGCAAATTCATCCTCCACAAAATGGAGCAGCCTCTCGGCGAAGAAACCTTCGAAACCACTCGCGACGCTCAGTCCCTCCTCACAAAAATCACTTTCAAATTCGTCGACCGCGGCACTGTCGTCCCTCTCGCCGTCACTCTCCGCACCTCCGACGACCTCACTCCCCAATCCTTCGAAATCAAAGGCAAAACGGCCCGCCCCACCGACATTGACGAAGCCGTCGAAATCCAGCCAGAAAAAATCCGTCTCCGCAACCGCGAAATATGGACCGAAGCCCCGCGTCCCACACGATTCTTCACCATCGCAGGTTACGCTCCGACCACGATGCAAATGCTGATGGTCCGCTACTGGGCCTCCCACGGCTCGCCCGCCGAGCTCGATACCCTCCCCACCGGCCGCGTAAAAATCGAGCCGCGCGGCGACGACACAATCACGGTCAGCGGTAAAGACGAATCTCTCCATCGATACACTGTTGAAGGCCTCATCTGGGGCCGTGAAACTCTCTGGTTCGACTCCAATCGCAATCTCGTCGCGGCCGTCTCCATCGACGCGGAATTCGACCATTTCGAGGCCATCCGCGAAGGTTACGAAAGCGCGCTCGGGAAACTCATTGCCATTGCCGGCGCCGACGACATGGCTGCCCTCGCCGACATCTCTAAGAAAATCTCAGGCAGCCGCGCCGATACGCTCGCGGTCGTCGGGGGCACCCTTATCGACGGCACCGGTAGCGCGCCCGTTCCCGATTCCGCCGTCGTCATTGAGAAAGGACGCATCGTCGCCGCCGGCCCTCGCTCGCTCGTAAAAATTCCACACGGCGCAACGAAAATCGACGCGCGCGGCAAAACCGTTCTCCCCGGCCTCTGGGATATGCACGCGCATTTCGAACAAGTCGAATGGGGGCCGATCTATCTTGCTGCCGGCGTCACCACCGTTCGCGATTGCGGCAATGAATTCGAATTCATCACCGCTGTTCGCGACGCCGTCGCGAATGGCCGTGGCCTCGGCCCGCGCTTGCTCCTCGCGGGAATCGTCGACGGTACCGGCCGGCTTTCCCTCGGTGTCGAGCGCGTCGACTCGCCCGAACAAGCCAAAATGTGGACGGACCGTTACCACGACGCCGGATTCCTGCAGATCAAAATCTACAGTTCTGTTCCGCTCGCAGAACTGAAAGATGTCACTGCCGAAGCCCACCGTCTTGGCATGAGCGTCACCGGCCACATCCCCGAAGGCCTCACCGCTTACCAGGGCGTCGAAGCGGGCATGGACCAGATCAATCACATCCAGTATGTCGAAGAAATCATGCACCCTTCGCTTCCACCAAACGCCTCGAGGCTCGATCGTTTGAAAGCCGCCGCCAATCTCGAAGTCAGCTCTCCCGACGCCCTGAAAGCCATCGCGTTCCTCGTGGAACACGGCACCGTCATCGATCCCACGATCGCCCTCTCGGAGCTGTATACGGCCACTTCCGCAAAGCCGGTTGCCGCCTTCGAGCCCGGTCTCGCAAAGGTCGCCCCGGAACTCGCCGAAGAGCTTTCCTTCGACGCTCCGCCCACGCCTCTTTCAGATACCTTCGCAAAAATCTTCGAAAAAGACATCCAGGTTGTCGGCGCTCTCCACCGCGCTGGCGTTCCTATCGTTGCCGGAACCGATCAGGCCGTTCCCGGTCACAGCCTTCACCGCGAAATCGAACTCTACGTCCAGGCCGGTTTTACGCCCATGGAAGCAATCCAGGCCGCCACGATCGTCCCCGCCCGGGCAATGGGAATCGACAAAGAAGTCGGCACAGTCGAGGCAGGCAAACGCGCCGATCTGGTAATCCTCGGCGCAAATCCGCTCGACTCAATCCACAACATCCGTACAGCGGAATTCGTCATCACCAATGGCACGATGTACAACTGCGCCGAGCTATGGCACAGCGTAGGCTTCAAACCCTAACCGCACCGCGCCTTTCGTAGCGCCGGCTTCCAGCCGGCTCTTCTGCCCTGGATGGCACAGGCACTCCTCTCTGTGCTCCGACGACGATATAACCAACAACAGCCTCAACTCATGATCGGACCGACAAATCCAAATCCCAGCCTGTCTCTCGCATCGCGCTTTCGCGCCCTCCCGCATTTTCTTTCCCCTTCGCTTGACGTACTATTCCGCACACGCCATAAATCGAGGGAACCACATGGAAAAATGGACGCGCAGGAAATTCTTCTTCTCCACTCTGGCGGGCAGCATTGCAGCCACTACCGCTCGCCTCTTCGGCGCAGCGCCTCCAATCGCCTCCGCTTCGTCCGCGCCTCCAGGCGCCCGCCCGTTGCTCATCTCCGCAGCCAACGGTCTCCACCATCTCGATGGCGGCATGGCCGTTCTGAAATCAGGTGGCGACACGCTCGATGCGGCTCTCGCCGTCGTCACAAAAGTGGAAGACGACCCGGAAGACGATTCCGTCGGTTTCGGCGGGCTTCCCAATGAAGATGGTGTAGTCGAGCTCGATGCCTGCGTGATGCACGGACCAACCCGCCAGGCCGGGGCCGTCGGCTCGATCCAGGGCATCAAGAATCCATCACTCGTGGCCAAAGCCGTGATGTACAAAACAAATCATGTCTTCATCGTTGGCGCAGGCGCGCAGCGCTTCGCCGTGGACGAAGGCTTCCAGACGATGAACCTGCTCACCGATCGCTCGCGCATCGCCTGGCTCGCCTGGAAAGCCCAATCCTCAGAAAATTGGCGCCCCGGGCTTGATAGCCCCGAATGGAAGGAAAAACTCGCGCAACTTCTTGACACGCCGGAAAAGCTCGCGTGGCGCAATCACATCGAGCGCGTGGTGATGAATCCGCCCACCGGCACAATCAACTGCCTCGCCGTTGATGCCAAGGGCGACGTTTCCGGCACCACCACCACTTCAGGCCTCGCCTGGAAAATCGCGGGTCGCGTCGGCGATTCCCCCATCATCGGAGCCGGCCTGTTTGTCGACAACGAAGTTGGCGCGGCAGGCTCCACAGGCCGCGGCGAAGAAAACATCAAAATCTCCGGCGGCCACACCATCGTCGAGATGATGCGAAAAGGAATGTCCCCCACTGACGCCTGCCTCGAAGCGCTTCACCGCGTTGCGCGCAACTACAAGCCGTTCCCCGATCGTCTTAAGCGTTTCCACATCCAGTTCTACGCGGTAAACAAGAACGGCGAACACGGTGGCGGCTGCCTCTGGGCCACATCCGCTGTCGATGGCCGCAGAATCAGCTACGCCGTCCACGACGGTACCCAGGCAAAGCTCGTCCCGTGCACTCCGCTATTCAACGAACCAGGCGGCGACTACTAGCCTTGCAGTAGCACGGGCACTCCTGCCTGTGCCCCAATCAACCACAGCGCGCCGCGCACCCATCGCAGCGCGAGTGTTCAGCAGTTTCCCGGCAACGATTGCTCTAAGCCAACAGCTCGCCGCCCATAGGTCGCTCTTAACGGGCCTATCCCATCGGCTGTCAACGGCACTGAATCCTTCCCTCATCAACCGGTGGGTGTTTCCCCCGACGAATATCGAGGTGGGTAATCGTTCACCCGCTACTAGATTTCTAATCGCAACTGCGCGATTAGAAATCCGCCCAACTGCCCCAGAATCAATCACATCCAATTTTCTAATCGTAACTAAACGGCGATTTTTCTCGCCAATCTCTTACTTTTCCACAACAAAGCTCCCAATCACTAGCGCGTCCATTCCCGAACTGAAAAACGTCCGCACCGCGTCCGTTGGCGCACAAACGATCGGCTCGCCCCGCAAATTAAACGACGTGTTCATCACCACCGGCACTCCCGTCCGGTTGCCGAACTCCCGGATTAACCGCCAGTACAGCGGATTCACGTCGCGTTCCACTGTCTGCGGCCGCGCGCTGCCGTCCACGTGCGTCACCGACGGGATCACCGCTCGTTTTTCCGGCCGCACCTGCGCCGTCAAAATCATGAAAGGAGAATCGGTCGCCGACTCGATGTATTGGTCTGCCACCTCCGCCAGCATCGACGGCGCGAACGGCCGCCACCACTCGCGAAATTTCACCGCGTTGTTCACTTTGGCATTCATCTCCGGATCGCGCGGGTCTGCCAGGATCGACCGGCTTCCCAGCGCCCGCGGCCCAAATTCCATTCGTCCCTGGAACCAGCCGAGAATTTTCCCGTTCGCCAGCATCTCCGCTGCCGCTGCCGCCGGATCGGCCACGCGTGTCGCCCGCAGCTTGTACGTTCGCAGCGTCTTCTCGATTTCTTCGTCGGAACTCGCCGGGCCCAAGTACGCATGGCGCATTTTCCGCATCGGCAATTTCCCGCCGTTCTCCATGTACGGAGCAAGCGCAGCTCCCAGGCAAACGCCGTCATCGCCTGCCGCTGGCTGCACGAAAATCCTATCCACAAGCCCCGACGCCGCGATTTTTCCGTTCGCTTTCGAGTTGAGCGCCACACCTCCCGCCAAACAGAGATTCCGCGAGCCCGTTTTTTTCACCGCCGCCTGCGCCAGCGTCATCATCGCTTCCTCGCAAGCCTCCTGCACCGCGAACGCGAGGTTCTTGTGACGCGCCTCGATTTCTGATTCCGGCTCGCGCTCCGGCCCAAGCCGCGCCGCAATTCCTGCCAGCGGCTTGGAATTACGCCCCAGCAACAGCCGAGTCGAAACCCTGTAAGGATTGTCGTCGGGAATAATAAAATCCCGCAGATTGATTCCCGGCTCGCCGTACGGCGCAAGCCCCATCACCTTCCACTCATCGCTATAAGGTTGAAATCCAAGATAGTGCGTAAACTGCGCGTAAAAGAGCCCCAGCGAATTCGGCCACGGAATCGTCCACACATGCTCGAGCCGTCCGTCGCGCCCGTGCCACAGCGACGTAGCCTCCCACGCCCCGCGCCCATCCAGCACCAGCACCGCCGCATCATCAAACCCAGCGTACGAATACGCGCTAATCGCATGCGCCAGATGATGATCCACAAACCGAAACTGAGTCTTGGTTTTCCCGAAATTCTGTTCGAATGGCTTTTGGCCTCCGCGTTGGGACATACCGCTCACAAATTTCTTGGCGAGCGTAGTCGTGCTAACCAAATCAATCGGCTGCGATCCTCGCAACATGCATTTAACATCGTGCCAAATAGGCGCGTTCGAGCCGGGCCATCCGAAACACACAAAGTCCAGGTCACTCGCGCGAATGCCGGCAAAATCCAGACATGCGCGAATCGCGAGTACTGGAAACCGAGCATCGTGTTTGATGCGACTGAGGCGTTCTTCAGCGACAGCAAAAAGTACTTCGCCATCGCGAGCGATGCAGGCGGATGAATCGTGCATCAGCGAATAATTTAGGCCGAGATTGATCAAACTATCTTCCCCGTGCGGTTCTCGAAAATTCCCAGGACTTCTTCCAGCCGCTCGCCCAGAACTTTCGTTGAATGAGCTTGCGCAACTGCCTTGCGAAAACCGCGCTTCGGGCTTTCGGGCGGCTCCTGCAGGGCGGAACGAATTGCCGCTGCGAATTCGACGGCATCGCTGCCGAGATAAACGAGATCTGAAAACTCCGACATCTCGAAAATCGGCGTTGCGGCCACCGGCATTCCAGCCAAAAAATAGTCGTACAGCTTCAGTGGCGAGCAGTACAGATTTTTCCTGTCAGAACAATCATAAGGCATTATCCCCGCGTCGAACGACGCAATGTAGCTTGGCAATGTTTCGGGAGGATGCCAACCCAGCGCGTGCGCGTTTGGAAGCCGGAGATCGCCTTGGTCTCCAAAATAAACAAAATGCCAGTCGGGATTGGCGATCAGGACTTCGCGCAGCATAGGCAGATTCAGGCGAGCAAAAATCGGGCCCAGATACCCAAGACGCGGGTGGGAAATATTCGCAAGTTCGACCGGCTCCGCGCTGGAACCGCTGTCTTGTGATTTGGCCGGCGGCAAGTGAATTGATTGAGGAATCCACCCAATTTTGTCGCCGTACTTTTCGCGGAGTTCGCGAAATACGGCTTTCGGAATTGCAAGAGTCAGGTCGGACAATTCGATCAACTCATACTGATAAGGCTCCGGATAGTCCATGCAAATATGCACGAGTGGAAATCCCGACGCCTTCATTCGCTGGCATAGGGCAGCGATGTGTTCCACATGAGAGTAAACGAACACTGGATCTTTTAAACCCAAGGCATCTACCTGCGCGACGATCTCTTTTGCGACAGCAGCCCACTGGTGATTACCCAAAATCGGCACTGAATTCAATCTTGCCCCGAGATAGGAGGGAGAAAACCGATAAACGCCTGGTGCCAATTCGCGCAGCGGCTCGGCAGCGCGGCGAAAACGTGAAACCGGCATGTCGCAATACAGAACGCGCGCTCCTTTCGATGCCAATGCTAGTGCGATTCGCTCCGGAACGTTGAACGTCTCCCAGGACCATGTCGAGAAAACCACTGCGTCTCGCTGCATGAGTTATCAGGTATGTGTGGCGCGATATTCAGCTTTTTTGTTCTGCCGCGTCACCACTGGAGCTGCGAGAGAGGCGTCGCCGAACCACTTTCTCAACCGCTTCAGATTATGCTTCGCGTACAAATCGTGGACACGATAAAAAAACCTGGGTGGAACGATCAAACTGAATAGAAGCACCGAGGCTTTGAAACATCGATACCCAACAGAGGGACTGGTATACGAAATGCGGAAGGCAGATTGTTCGACGCGAAAAGTCTCCCATGGCAATCCCCCTTCGAGAACCAATTTGAGGCGATCCCGATCGACAAAGTCGCACTCCAGGAAAGCCGAAACAGTCATTTTTGGCACACCCAACTTGGCGAGTCGATCAGGTAGGTTCGCGAGAAGGATACTGAGAAGTTTATGCTTCATTCGGAGACGTGCTCGGCTGTCAGAGGCGCCAGCGTAGAGACTCCCGGAATGAATTCGATAGTAACAGAGCGGTTCTGGAAGGATTTGTGCGCCGGATATAGCGATCGCCTGGGAAAAAACGAAGTTGTCGAAGAATGGAAGTTCCGGCGGCACTGGCAACGTTTGCTGTAGCACCATCCGCCTGATCGCGAAGCGGCTTGTTCCGAGAAATGTTCGGAACGTAGCGGAGTGCCGAGCTTTCTCGGGACTCTCAAGGCTCAGACGAACCGGGCTATCGGGAGACATCGTTCCGGTGACTTCACCTTTTTCATCTACTTCATAGTAGCCGTGTCCGACTGCGGCGATGCTCGGATCGGCGTCGAAAGCATCCATGACGCCGGATAGCTTATGGCGCGCCCACCAATCATCGCCATCCAGGAAAACAAGGATTTCCCCGCGCGCTTCTGCGATTCCCGTCAGAAATGCCGAAACCTGGCCTCCATTGCGCTGGCGGATGTAGCGTATAGACGGAAGGAACTCTGATGCGATTTGTGGAGTAGCATCGGTTGAACCGTCGTCCACTACGATGATCTCGACTTCCTGCGACGGGAAATCCTGATCGGCAACGCTTTGGAGCGCGCGCCCGAGAAACTTCTCATGGTTGTAAGTGTTGACGATCACACTCACTCGCGGAAGTGGCTTTGAAAGCGTCATAGATCTCGTAGAGTTCCGCTGCGGTTGCCGAACAGCGCCCGAGTCTTTCTTTTCAGGAGCCGCCAAGTCCCGATGGATAGATTTCTGGCAGCGGATCGCAGCCCCAAAAGTTCACGAAGAGTTGATCCATGAACAAGAAGCAAATCGTCTGCTTCGCGGGCGGCTTCCTGAAATAGGAGATTCTTTGCGAGCAGGTCTTCCGACACGAAAAGAAAAATGTTCTGGCGGTACCAAAACTTCACATCGGGGTTTTTCCATATCGATTTTCGGATCAAATCAAGCCTGCGGTATCCGAATCCTTGAAACAAATTGCGCCAGTAGTCCGGCCATTGCTCATTTACATGTTGTGTTCCGCCCTGCATCGGAATAGCCGCGGAAAAAAGTATGGCAGGTGCTAACCGCACCAGAGATTCGACGAATCCGGCGGCGGACGTGTTCGGGAGATGCTCGGCCACCTCGAGGCAAACCGCGAGGTCAAAGTTCTCTTTCAGCCGGAATGGCCTAGCAAGGTCAATGGAACGAAACGTGTCCGTGGGAATCACGAGCCACTTTGGTTCGATATGCTTTCCATCGAGTCCCAGCACTCGTTCGACTCCATGCGCTTTGAAGACACTCAACCAGTGTCCAACACCGCATCCAACATCCACAACGCTTTTGGGATGGAGAAGTGAAACTACCAAGGGAACAACGACTGCGGGCGAGCGGAGCTCTGGATCGAGGGCTTCAGACTGGTAGTATGCTAGATCGTAGGCGATTTTACCGGCCATCGCTATTTCCGCACCATCTTGGCGTTGTGCCCGCAGTTAAAGATCCCCATTTATTCGCAGCGTCTTCATCGGGACGCTATAACGACGCCATAAATCGCTGTCACCAAAAACGTCCGCGGGCCAATCTCGCGTGTTCCGTGCAAAACCCGGATCACCGGGTCAACATGCGATGTCTTCACGATCGCGCCCGTCATCAATGTCTTTCACCTCTCACTAAACCTTGCGGCGGTAGTTCGACTATTGGAGCGAACGGCTTCGGCTCGCCCAATGCTCCGCGGATGCGGCGTAGATTGTTCCCGGCGTACCAATCACGCAGCTGATAGAAGCGGCGTGGTGGCAATGCTAGAGCCACCAACAGCGAGAGTTGTTTGTAGATCCGATACCCCAGCGTCGTTGACCGATAGGCTCGTTGGAGAAATTCTTGCTCGACGGAGTAAGTTTCCCACGGCATCCCGCCGTCAAGTATCAGGCGGAGGCGCTTGGTTTCAATCCGAGTATGCGTCGTCACGATGTCCACAATTTCCTGAGGGACGTCGAGGGACCGAAGACCGGGCGGGACGTGGTCCAGTAGACCTTGCATTACGTCAAGCCTTCGCCGTAAGCGCGCCTCGTCGCGAGAAGATCCCATAAAATGGTTGCCGGCATGGAGTCTGTAGAAAAACAGTGGCGCATCAAGCACCAGCGTATCGGCCTGCGCCACGGCCATCGTCCAAATAAATTCGTCCGCTTCAAATCGAAGCACATCGGGAACCGGGAGCGCTCTCTTCAGAATTGCGCGCCGATAGGCCATCCTGCTCGTTCCGAGGAATCCCTGAAGCTGGGTAAAAAGCGAAGCTTCGTCAGGGCTTCGCAAGTTCAGCCTGTATTTTCGCTCCGGCAAAACGGTCTGGCATAGCACTCCCGCCTCATCCGTCACATGGTATCCGTGGCCTACCGTTCCAATGTCCGGATTTTCCGCGAAGGACTCAACGACAGTCGACAACTTCGCCTTCGCCCACCAATCGTCGCCGTCCAGAAACGCTACAATTTCGCCTTGCGCTTGCGGAATGCCGAAATTGAAAGCGGAGGCCTGGCCGCCGTTTTCTTTGCACAGGTAGCGAACGCGCGGCGCAAACTTTTGCACGATTTCAGGGGTGCGGTCCGTCGAGCCGTCGTCGACCACCAGGATTTCCATTTCCGATGCCGGGAAATCCTGCTCGAGGACGCTCACGATCGCTTCTTCGATGAACCGCTCGTGATTGTAAGTGTCGATGAGGACGGTGATGGCCGGTTTGTCCATTGTCATAACTATTCTAGCCCAGTGGGCATTTCTCTTCGGGCACTGCCAAAAAATTTCTGACGTCCGGGTAGTGGTCCCGAATCTCGTGCGGGACGATTGATCCATCCGTACGAAACTCGAACCACTTGAAGCCGTGATTCTGAAACTTGAGGACAATTTCTCGCGCGTCATATCCCCACGCCTGTGTGGCCGCATCGAGTACTTCGCAAATGAACGTGGGACGAAGCTTCGTCAGAACATTCGAAGCGCCCTGGAGGACTTCGAGTTCACCGCCTTCGACGTCCAGTTTTACGATATCGATCCGGTCGAGCGAAAATCGCGACACGTACTCATCGAGCCGAACAGTTTCTACGGACGTTTCCATGACACGGTCATGGCTGGTAGGAGATTGAAGGCCGCCCCTGGTGCTATCTCCGTCGATCACTTGAAAGAACTTTCTCGTGGCACTCGCAGCCCCAACGGCCACCGACTCCGCTCGCACTAGGTGCAGTCGATTCATTAGAACGTGCAAACGCAAGCGACGAAACTCAGGCAAGGAAGGCTCAAACGCAACGACCGTCCCGTTTGCGCCAAGCCGTTTTGCCGCTACGATCGAGTAGATCCCGTGGTGTGCGCCTATATCGAGAAATACCATTCCGGGCTTGAGGTTTCTCCATAAGAAGCGCAAATCCGCCACGTCGTGGCCCCAGTAGTCAAAGAAGTTCCGGCCCGGATCGAAGTACGGAACTATGTAGGACCACCAAAACCGAATCTGCTCACTCTCCGACAACCGCAGTCGAACTGAGACTGGAGCATACGGCAGATTCGCCAATCCTTTCCGGAACAAAAATCGAGCTGTCGCAACCTTCTTGTCCCATGACTTGTGAACGAAACTTTCGATGTGACCGGATGCCATCGTAGTCTATATGGATCGTACACTGATTTCGGCGGGCAGATTCAGCACTCCCGCCCAGCGATCCTGCGGATGCGAGAGTGGGGGAGTGTCAACGATGAGCGGGGGCAACGCGTACCACTGCTCGACGAGAATGCCGCCAGTAAGGTTGTTCCCGCGATCGTAGATTGAGCAAGTCAGCGAATACGCTCCGGGCCGCAGTGGAAGAGCGGGGACCCGAAGCACAATTTCCTGGTTACCCGCATCGATATCCAGATTGTCAAAGCCCCATCCCACCAGCACGGCACTCGATTCGCTCAAGACCGCCATTCCGAAATGGCCCTGAGAAACGGGTTGTTTGAGGTGGACTGTAAAATGTAGCGTCACATCGTGCAAGCCATCACGAACGACGTTATCGTGCCCGCAAACGGACCATCCCAGGAAACACCGATCCTCGCCAGAACTGTTTTCGATCGGTTCGAGGCTCGCCGATTCGTACTTCGCTGCGATCTGCCCGGTTGGGCCTGACTCTCGAACCTGGCCGGCGTCGATCCATATGACGCGCTCGCAGAGGCGTCGAATTTGGTTCATCTGGTGGCTGACGAAGACGATCGTGCGGCCGCTTTTTGACACTTCCTGCATCTTGCCGAGACATTTTTTCTGAAATTCAAGATCGCCCACGGCGAGGACTTCGTCAACGAGAAGTATCTCCGGCTCCAAGTGCGCAGCAACAGCGAATGCGAGGCGCATTTGCATCCCGGTGCTGAAAAACTTGAGCGGCATGTCAAGAAAACGCTCGACGTCCGCAAAGCTCACAATGGCATCGTGTTTCTGATTGATTTCCCGCTTACTCATGCCCAGGATTGCGCCGCTCAAATAGATGTTTTCGCGCCCGGTAAGTTCGGGATGAAAGCCGGTGCCGACTTCGAGAAGGCTTCCGATGCGGCCGCGAATCTCGGCAAAGCCGGCGGTGGGGCGAGTGATTCTTGAGAGCAATTTCAAGAGGGTTGTCTTGCCCGCGCCATTGCGGCCGATGAGGCCGACGACCTCGCCTTGCGCAACTTCAAAGGAGACGTCCCGAAGCGCCCACAGAAAGTCGGGAGGCTGCTTTCCATTGCGCTTGAGCGGTGAAGTGAAGATGCGAGTGAGTACGTCGCGCAATGCGAGATATCGTTCTCGCTCGCCAACCCGATAGCGCTTGCTAAGGCCTTCGACGTGAATGACGGCTTCGCTCATCGTTTTAGACAGCGTGAAGTCTGTGTCGCATCCGTCTCACACCACATCCGCGATCGTCGTTTCCATCTTTTGAAAATAAGCCAGTCCACTCAGCAGAACGACCAGGACTACCGCAGACGAAACGGCGATCAGCCGTCCCGGCGGCGTTCCCTGGCCCGCCAGTGACCATCGAAACCCTTCGATCACGCCAGCCATCGGATTGAGTCCATAGAGCCATCGCCATTTTACAGGAACCAGAGAACTCGGATAGGCGACCGGCGAAGCGAACAGCCAGAATTGCACGAGAAACGGCACCACGTACCGTACGTCGCGATAGATGGCATTCAATGCGGAGAGCCATAAACCCACGCCGAGAGCTGTAAGCACCGCGAGTAACAGGAAGGCCGGGAACATCAGCATGGCCCAACCCACGTGAATACGATAATAAAACATCATCACGACGAACATTAAGAAGGAAACGCCGAAATCCACCAGCCCCGACAGCACGGACGAGAGGGGCAGCGCCAGCCGGGGGAAATACACTTTTGTCACGAGACGCTGGTTCTCAACGATGGTGGTGGTGGAATTCTGCAACGCCGAAGCGAAATACATCCAAGGAAGCAACGCGCTGTAATAAAAAATAGGGTACGGCAAACCCTGAGAAGGAATATGAGCGAGCCGTCCAAAAAAAAGGCTGAAGATCAGCATGGTCAAAAACGGCTGCAGGACGGCCCAGGCGGCGCCGATGGCGGTTTGTTTGTAGCGAACTTTTATATCGCGCCATACAAAAAAATAGATCAGTTCGCGATACTCCCAGAGTTCTGCGAACGGCAGTACCCACCAACGGCCCGGAGGCGTAATGCGAAGCACGGGAGGCTGTGAGACTTCCGCGGGATGGGCGGTCGTAGAGATCGTATTCATTCGGAATTGTCCGCCTGACGGGATTTCAGCTGCCGTAGGTCTTCTTCTTCGAGATTGCGCATCAATCGTTTTCTGTGAGTGAGATAGCGCATCAGAGTTCCAGCCGCCTGGCCCGGTACCACAGCAACTTGATTGTACGCGGCTTCACGCCAGGAAATGGGGCCACGGGCGGGTAGCAGGTGCGTACCCCATTGAAAAATCAAACCGAGGTTCCAGAGGACGAAAGCAGCGGTGGCGGTGCGAGCGAGAAGGGTGCCGCGCCTCTGGTTCGGGGCGGTCGCGTAAGAGAGTCGATCGAAAAATGCGGACAAGCCGAGGACAAAGAGGGCCGTCAGCGGAATGCAATACCGGCTCCCAAACGAAGACCCCCCGTTCCAGCTTTCGAAGCACCCAATGAAGTAAACGTATATCGCAAAGCCTACTACCGAATTCAGGCTTAGCGTCCGGTCGTACTTCCAAAGGAAAAAGAGCCCAATGAACGCCAATACTACGATCGGCGTCCAGCTGAACAGCCCGTGCTCGGCAGAGAAGGAGACTTTAAGTAGCGCGGGGGAATTCCAGAACCAATGTTCCTTGTAGCCAAAATTGAGGTAACTGCCATAGATTAATTTCTTGGTGATGAGTGTCGGCGTGAATGCGGCCAGAACCACGCCTGTGAACGAGACATTCTTAAGAAAAAGTCCGCCAAATGTTTTCGCATCGTGCCCGGATAAACTCTTCCAGTAGATCGGCAGGGACTCGAATAGAGGGAAGAGGAGCAAGATCGCATTCGGATAGTAAATGTCCATCATTAGCCCGCCGAGCGCTCCCAGGCCAGCCCACTGCGCCCACGAGCGATCGCCACGGGTGTGATCCCAATACCAAAGGAACAGAGCCACCATAAACGCGGAATGCGCGTGCGACCACGACGGATTGAAATACATGTAAACGGGCAGGGAGCTCGCAAACCAGATTCCCAGAGTTGCTAAAAAGGCCCATTGCTCTGGGAGATGCTTTCGAGCGAGCCGAAACGAAAACCAAAGAGCCAAAAATCCATAGAGCGCCGTGCCGAGGGCCATGGCGATCACATAGGGCTTGGAAAACCCGTCGGCCGACACTCGCCCGCCCAGTGCGTCATATGATAGGACGCCCAAATGAGCGGCAATTAAAAACGGAGACCAGAGAATGGCGGGTCCAATTGAGAAATGGTTATCCAGATGTCCGGTTACGGTGTACTGCAGTGGGAGAATATTTCCGTCCGGGTCTGTTCGCCCCAGACGGAAGCTGGGATTGGCCATCAGCCAGTCTTGTTTGAAATTCAGATCGTGCTGAATGAGAAGCGCGCGGCCCATCGCGTAGTATCCAACGCCATCGCCGCGCACCCACGGATTAATAAGCGGCAAGGTGAGTACGAAAATAAGAACCAAAATTCTCTCGTACTGCGAGAGCTTAGCCAACGGGCATCATCCTGCGATGATTTCCAATTCTAAACATGCCCTAGCATCTCCATGCGATTGCGTTACGAGGCTGCCTGCGCGTCGAGCGGAAAGATTCCGCCTTGGCGATCCTGCTTTCGCAGTATCGCGATGATGGAAAGCGGCGGAAGCGGCAGCCAGGCATCGATCCGACGGAAGATGGGCGTCAAAATGTTGAGCAGCCGAATCTGCGCTATTCCAAAGGTTTTCCGCTTCAGTATTTTCCCATTCAGCCACCACGCCGGCACACCGGGGCGATTGAATTTCAGAATCTGCTCGACGTGAAAACCGGCTTGTCGCGCAACGCCGGCAAGTTGTTCTTCGGTGTACCGCCGGCAATGCCCGAGTACCTCGTCCAGGGTTCCGTAGAGGTTGGGCCCGTGGGGAACGAGAATAATGGCGGTTCCACCGTCTGCCAGAGCTTTGCGGATATTTTGCAGCGCGCCAACGTCGTCCTGAATGTGTTCGATCACATTCAGGCACACAACCGTGTCGAAATTTTGTCCGGTGGGAAACGATTCAGCTTTCACACCATCGGTGCAGGCGACATGCATGTAGGGCCTGGAGGAGCGAAGGGTTTCCAGATAGTTCAGATAGAACGGGTTCACGTCTGTTGCCCAGTACGTCGAACGCGGCATAAGATTGACGGACATGTTGCCGATTCCGGCGCCGATCTCGAGAACTCGATCTCCGACGTGAGGTCTAACGACGTCGGCCATCCATTTATTAAAACGAGGAGCGCGGTTGATTCTTTCCAGGATTTCTCCGCCGCGAGCATCCTCCGTGTAAATGTGACCGGACGCGCCATAGCGAAGAATTGCCCAGAGGGCTCGCACGCCGTCCTTCCAGCCGATTTTCTTGCCTTCCCGGTAAGTACGGCCCGAGTAGCTGATCGGTACTTCGAAAATTCGCGCGCCGCGCTTGGCGAGCTTGATCGCCAGCTCAGGTTCGACATCGAAGGTCGAGCTTTCCAGTGGGATGCTCTTTAGCAAATCCGAGCGAGTCATCTTGTAACACGTTTCCATGTCGGTGAGGTTTAAGTCGGAGACAACATCGCACAAGAAAGTTAGGAGCTTGTTGCCGAGCGCATGTCGGAAGAAAAGCGCCCGCTTGTACCCGCCGGACATGAAGCGCGACCCGAAGACGGCATCTGCGTCCTCGTATAGAAACAGCTCAACCATCTGCAGGAGGTCCTGAGGGTGATACTCAAGGTCGGCATCGTGAATAACGACGAGTTCGGTTTCGACGAACGCTAAGGCGGTGCGAATCGCAGCACCCTTTCCCTGGTTGTTTTTGTGGCGCAGCCACGTCCATCGGAGCTTGCCGCCTGGAGATTCCGATTCCACTGAATTTCGAAAGCGTGAAATGGCCTCCGCTGTCCCGTCGTTCGAACCATCATCGACAACGATCACGTGCACCAAATGGAGCAGAGGCGATTTGTCGAGGGTTTTAAGGCGTTCAAGGCTTGCTTCGACGAGATACTGTTCGTTGTGCGCCGGCACGATGACGGAGAGAGTCGTGCTTGAGTGTTTTCGATCTGTTTCGTCCATGTAAGTAGCGTTGCCGGTCACGCGCCGCAGCCAGCGTGTTTTTTCGATGCGACCGCCGGACGAATTCGAAACATCTCTTAGTGATTCGTCAATCATTCTAGGAGTCAATTCTATTAGGTTACTACATCAAAGCCATTTGTAGGGTTATCAGAAGATTATATTCCGCAGCTCGGAATTTTCCATGAGGGCGCGCTAGTTCGCCAACCTTAGAACGAGCCGCAATCGCATCAGTCGGGAATTGAATTCCCTTAGTCAGACGCAGCTTGAGCCGCCAAATGGTCTCGATCGGGAGCGAGTCTCGCATCATTTCGATTCTTAGAGTGTGCGATCACACGGTCAACGATTTCAACCAGCGAAGTCGCGGGCCGGAAACCCGTCAGTTTTTCGAGTTTTTCAAGCGACGGAACACGACGAAGCATGTCTTCGAAGCCAGGTTCGTAGGCCTGATCGTATGGTACATAGGTGATCGACGAGTCGCTTCCAGTCCGCTCTTTTACGACGCGCGCCAGCCCCTCGATCGTGATTTCTTCGTCGGTCCCAATGTTGACGACCTGGCCGGTGGATTGGTCGGTGGCAAGCAAGCGCAGCAGGGATTCGACACAATCACGGACGTCGCAAAAACAGCGCGACTGCTTGCCCGTGCCGTAAACGGTGATTGGGGCACCCGCAAGCGCCTGCCGCACAAAACCAGGAAGCACCATGCCGTAGCGGCCCGTCTGGCGCGGGCCGACAGTATTGAAAAATCGCGCTATTTTTACCGGCTGTTTGCGTTCCTTCCAGTAAGACAGCGCCAGGAATTCATCGAGAGCCTTCGAAGCTGCATAGCTCCAACGGGCTTTCGTCGTCGGTCCGAGCACCAGGTCAGCGTCCTCGTGGAACGGAACTTTGTCACTCTTGCCGTACACCTCGGACGTGGAGGCAATGAAGACGAGCTTTTTCTTTTTCGAAGCGGCGTCCAGAACGGATTGCGTCCCGTGAATATTCGTCTCCAGGGTGTGTACAGGCCTTTCGACAATCAGGCGCACGCCCACAGCCGCCGCCAGATGGATGACCACATCGGACTCGTCAACGAGCTCAGCCAGGAGATGCTTGTTTTGAATCGAATCGAAGAAATAATGAAAGCGACTATTAGACTTTAGATGGCGGACATTCTCGACACTTCCAGTGGAAAGATCGTCCAAGATGAATACTTCTGCACCCTGCTCAAGAAGCGTCTCGGATAAATGTGAACCGATGAAGCCAGCCCCGCCCGTTATGAGATAGCGCATGATCGCTCCTTCGCTCTAAGTATTTCCTGCATCGCCCTGGTTGGCTGGGAACCGGGACGTTTTTGCCACGTCTTCTCCATAGCCATAGCCATACGCATACGGATAATACCGATACGAGTAGTAATAATCGGGCGCACTTGAATCCACGGCATTCAGCACCACACCAAGCAGACGGCACTTAACTGCTGCCAGGAGATCGCGCGTCCGCGTAAATGCTTCCTTTGGAGTTTCACCACTTCGGACCACGAGCAGCACGCCATCGGTCAAAGCTGAGAGGATGACTGCGTCCGTGGCCGCCATCACTGGCGGCGAGTCAATCACAACGAACTTGAAGCGCAATCGCAATTCAGCGATCGCCTCGCGCATTCGATGCGAGGACAGGAGGTCGGCGGGACTCGGAGGCACGGGACCGGTTGTGAGAGCCTCCAGATTGCTGATGGTTGGGTGAGGAATTAGAACCTCATCGAGCGTCGAAACGCCAGCGAGATAAGAGCTCAGCCCCGATTCCTTTCCGATTGTAAGATTTAATGCGCGACGAATGCCCGGTTTGCGCAAGTCGGAATCCATAAGCAAAGTGCGATCGCCGAGTTGCGCCAGCGTGACGGCAAGGTTCACAGCTGCGGTCGTTTTTCCCTCACGGGGCAGGGCGCTGGTTACGAGAATCACCTGCGGTGGATGATCGGCTTGTGAGAGCAATAGCGACGTCCGGAGCGCACGGAAGGCTTCAGAGATCTGGGACTTCGGTTGCACGTAGGAAAGTAGCTCAACCCGTGGCCCGGATGCAGTTTGCAACGCTCCTTCCCCCGAGCGCCGGCTGTGATGTCCATTCAGACCGGGAAGAGAAGGGACGACGGCCAACGAAGGCAAGCCGGTGAGAGACTCGATATCATCGGGAGATTTGACCGTGTTGTCGAGATACTCACGGAAAAGCGCGAGTCCGACGCCACCGACGAGGCCTACCAGGAAGGCCAGGAGAATGTTGCGAGCTTTCTGGGGCCGTGACGGGCTCGACGGAGTAAGCGCGGGATCGACAACCCGGATATTGCTTGATCTCAATCCAGCGGTAATGCCCGCTTCCTTTAATTTTTGAAGCAAACCGTCGTAAAGCTGCTTGTTTGACTCAGCATCGTGCTGAAGGATCTGATATTGAACAAGCTTCTCAGCCAGGTCGTTTGCTTCCGCCTTTTGTTTATCGAGGTTCTGCTGCAGAAGTTCGACGCGACTCCGAGCGGTATTGAAATCCTGCTCGACGCCTTCGATTAGCGTCTTTCTGGCCTGCTCCAGATTCGTATTCAATTCCTTTTGCTGGGCAGCGAGGCGAAGAACCTTCGGATAGTTTGGCCCGTACTGATCAACGGCGATGAGATACTGCTCGTCCAGATCGGCCTTGTGTTTGAGAAGTTCTTGAAGCACGGCATTTGTTTGCGCGCCCGGCAGCGCGTCAACGTTCCCACCCACGGCCATGCGGTAAAGAGCTTCCTTCTCTGCTAATGCGGTCTGCGCGTCCGTGACAGCCTTGCTCAGATCTCCGAGTTTTTCGGTGGTGATGTCCTGTTTTTCATCGGTGCGCCAGATTTGATTTTGTCGCTCATACGCGATTCGCGCGTCTTCCGATTTTTCGACCTTAATTCGCAGCTCTTCGAGCTCGGCAGAGAGCCAGTTGGATGCCTGCGTAGTCGCGTCGTACTTGCTGCGAAAATTCTGTTCGACGTAGTTTTGCAAATGCGAGTTTACGACCTGCGCCGCCAGCTGAGGATCTTCCGCTTCGAACCCAACCTCGATCAACCGGCTGTTCGGAACTCGTTTCACCGTCAAACGGCTGAGAAACGCGCTCAGGATTGCGGGACGCTTCTGCGATGAGCCTCCGTGAGTCCAGCCCAGCGAATTGGCTGCGCCGCCGAATTCCGGGTACCGGCCGAGATCCATCGACTTAATCGTTTGCAAAGCCACAGTCTCGCTCTGAAGAATCTTTGCCTGCGTTTCGGTGTAGTTCTCCATGTCGACAACTTCGTCGTAAGAATTCGGTCCCTGGAATGGGAGAACACTCTGTGACTCGCGATCCACTTCCACGCGTGCAGCCGCCGAGTAGACAGGTTTCATCTTGAACGAAGCGATCGTAACAACAGTGACGACTGTCAGAAGAAAAGTGAGGATGAGCCACTGATGCTTGCGCAGGATGATGAAGTAGTCGAGCAGGTGCGGTTCCCGGGGCATCTGGTCCCACGGGAGGAGCGACGGGGCGGGGATCACCGTCAGCGATTCGGCCACCTTGCGGTCGCGAGCAATGAGTCTGGACGGTTCTTCCATTTCGCTAGCGATCCTTGTTAGTAGTTGCCGGAGCGATAAATCAAGACGCCAGTGCTAATGGTAACCAGTGCCTCAGCGCCTTTCACAGCAATCTTTTTGGCAAGACTGTCAGGAACGAACAGAATGTCATTTGATTTCATCGCGACGTCTTCGTTCGTGTCCTTTTGGATTTTCTTGATATGGACTGGGATAGCTTCACGCACGCCCGTGGTCGGATTCATCCGATAAATCACTGCGTCATCCGGTTTCGCGAATCCTCCGAGACCGTGGGCCAGCGCAACCGCTTTCAAGACTGTAATCTGTTCTCCGTGGCTTTGTATGACATACCCGCCGGGCTGCGTAACACCGCCACCCATTACATAGACAATCCCAGCCGGCGGCACATTGATGACATCTCCCCCGTAAACCTGGATGTTGAACGCCGTGTCCCCGGTTTCGAGTAGGTCTTGCAGCTGAATTTTGATCGTCTGCGCTCCAGAATCGGAACGATCGCTCGAAGTCTCGGAGACAGGCTTCACCGTTTCCTTTTGGGTCTGGCGCGTGATCAGAACAACCGTTCCTGCGTTGTCGGAGATACCGCCCGCGTTCGCGAGCAATTCGAGCAAACTCGTCGGACGGAGCAACTGATACGTCATCGGGCGCCCTACCGCTCCAATGATCGTTACAGGCTGGCTGTTTTGCTCTTTGACGAAGACGGATACTTGCGGGTGTGTGACCAGTCCATTCTCAATGAGCATTTCCTGGATGGTCTGTTCGAGTTGAAACGGTGATACGCCGGCTGCCCGAATTCTCTCATGAACGAGAGGAAAGCTGATGTCCCCGGTGACGCTAACGCGAATGTCGCGGGACAATTCGGGGATGTCGAAGACCTCGATATGAATGACGTCGCCGGATCCGATAGGGATATCCGTGAAGGTTGGTTTTCCTAGGCTGGCCAGCCGACGAATCTTTTCATTCGTCTGCTGGGTCGTTTCGTCTTTGCTCTGACCGTAAGTAGCCTGTATGCAGAGAGAAGCGAATATGAGAGCTATAAAAACAGGCTTCCGCAGCCAGTCCATTGCCCAACGGACTGTCACAATCATAAGTTGGATAACCCCGCTAAATACTATGCCTAGGGCCAGCACTCCTGTCAACCGCGAGGTTCTGGCCTTCATTTCGAGCCTTTGGGAAAACAACGAGACCGCTGAACGTCAAGTCCATCCAGTTCTATTGTAAACGCGGTTGTCCGCAAGATAGGGTGCATCTCTTCTTCGCGAAATGAGACCTCGCGTGGATAGAGATATGGAAAGTCAGATGATAAGATTGCGAACTGCACCGCAACGCGACCATCAGAGAGGTCATTGCATTGGGCCGCACCGAAAAGGACGGAATCGTCGACAAAATGAATTCTAGTGTTAATGCCCTTTCCGATGCCGGGGAATTCGATCGACCTGACTCGGCCCGACTAAAGCTTTCTGTCGTAATGCCATGTTTGAACGAGAGTCTTACGATCGGGACGTGCATCAAGAAAGCGGTCCGCACGATGGAGCAGCTGGGAATTCACGGTGAAGTTATCGTAGCGGACAACGGCAGCACGGACGGCTCCCAGTCGATTGCCGCGGGGTTGGGTGCGCGTGTAGTGCCTGTCCAGACAAAGGGATACGGCAGCGCGTTGCGCGGCGGCATCGCTGCGGCGCGTGGAGAACTCGTCATCATGGGTGACGGGGATGACAGCTACGATTTCACGCAGTTGGCGGACTTCGTCAACAAATTGGACGAAGGCTACGACCTGGTTATGGGGAACCGCTTCAAGGGCCGAATTCTGCCGGGCGCAATGCCGCTACTGCATCGTTTTCTCGGCAATCCGGGATTGAGCTGGCTCGGACGATTATTCTTCAAATGCCCGGTGGGAGATTTTCAATGCGGGTTGCGCGGATTCCGAAAGGACGCAATTGATGCGCTCGATCTGCGAACTCTGGGAATGGAATTTTCGACCGAAATGGTTGTAAAAGCGACACTCTTCCATTTACGAATTGCGGAGATTCCTACGGTGCTTTCGCCGGACGGGCGCGACCGGCCTCCGCACCTTCGCACTTGGCGTGACGGGTGGCGTTACCTCCGCTTCTTGCTGCTCTACAGTCCGCGATGGTTGTTTCTCTATCCCGGGATAGCACTACTACTGTTGGGCTCCGCGATAAGCGCGTGGCTGCTGCCTGGCCCGCAAACAATTGGAGCGGTGACGTTCGACTATCACACCCTGCTTTTCGGCGCGATGGCTATTCTGGTTGGCTTTCAATCGGTCAATTTCGCTGCCTTCAGCAGGGTTTTTGCCGCGTCCGAAGGGCTGCTCCCCGAAGATCCCCGTCTCACTCAGCTCTTTCGGTACATAACCCTAGAAGTCGGTCTCGCGGTAGGTGCGCTGCTTATCCTTGCTGGCGCCGGCATGTGGGTCTTCGGTTTGGGTTATTGGAAAAGCCAGTCCTTCGGACCGCTCGACCCCGGCAAGACCCTTCGAATCGTAATCCCGGGCCTGGTGTCGCTCACGCTGGGTATTGAGATCGTACTCTCGAGCTTCTTTCTGAGCGTTCTCGGCATGCGTCGCCGCTGAAACGAAAACGGTGTGGGCGCGGGCCGACCACTCTTGCATCGAGGTTTTTCACGAACAGAGACCCGCCGCTATTTCTAGTTCGCAGCGAAAGCATGTTCGCCCGTGCGGGTTCGCCTCCGCGGCGTGGCGCTCTCAGAGGACAGCGGCGCCGAAGTGGCGAGATAGGCCTGCAGCAGAAAGAGCAGGGCGTTTGATGGGATGTGTAGGTTGAAATCCACTAAACTGTGAAGCAAAAGTCCGCAGACGGCAACAATCGCGCCCGCGTGAAGCGCGCGAGAGAAATGTCCCTGTTCGGCCCTGAAGGACTTTCGTGCTTCTCGCAATAGAACCCACAGAAACGCGAGCCCACACAATCCACCCAAAAGCCCTGTCTCGGCAAACGCCTCCAGGTAATCGTTATGAACATGATCCACGACAAGCCCGTCGTAGCCATTGTCATACCGGGGAAACACGCTAACAATCGCACCGAGCCCGACCCCTTTGACGGGGTGAGCGAGGAAGATATGTCCTGCACCTTGAAACATCGTGGCACGGCGGCTGAGGGTTACATCGCCGACTCGGGTTTTTGAGAATCTCTCGATCGCCTTTCCAGCGCCTAGCCAAGCGATCAACGCGAATGCAGCAAGTGCGACGAACGCTATCGCGATCATCGTCGGACCTTCCGGCCCTTTTCGCGTGCGCGCCAGAAGAACGAGCACACCGACCTCAAATGCGAAGGACACGATCCCGCCTCGAGAGCCGGAAAGAATGAGCGCTCCCACAGGAAGAACCGTCAGCAGGCCGGCCAAAGGGAAAAGGTCCCGGCGCAGTCCGCGAAACACGAGCAGTGCCATCCCGATGGGCGCGACCAATTCGACAAATCCTGCGAAATGGTTGCGATTAACGTATGGGCCAAACACATCGCCGCCCTGTGGGAGCCGCCGGACCCAATAGATCGTTCCATTGGAAGTGAAGTGCTGGATAATCCCCAGCAAGGCCACCGAAAAACCCAGAATAATCAGGAACCAGGCCAACTTCACAAGGTCCGCTCGTTCTCGAAATGCCTGTGCGGTGAGGAAAAAAATAATGATATATGCGGACAGCCTCAGCAATTCCGTGCGTGTGAGAAATGGATTGGCGCTCCAGTGGAAAGCAAGCTGGACGACGCCGATTCCGACGAACCCGAAGAGCGGCCAATTCAGCGCGCTCCATTGGATCGCCTCCTGGGTGTCCCGATGCGCCACGGCCGCCCAATAGATCAAAAGGATCGAGGCTACGATCTCAAGGAGCGATTCCGACCATACCTCGACCACGCCGTGGGCAAATACGCTGAAGGCGAACAGAACGCAAAGTCCGATGCGGAGGGCTTTCATTTGGCTGGTGGGTGTTCCTCTGCGTTCGATGGTGTGAGCGAAAGATTGCCGATCCAGGCTGTTCCACCAAGCTTGTTCTCAAAAAGGCGGCTCTGAAACCGGCGCAGCTGAACCAGTACGAAATGTGTTTCCGGTCCGGTGGAAAAATCCGTGTCCGCCGCAGTCCAGACGTGCGAACCTGTGAGATTTTCGGTGAGCACATTTATGGCGCGGTAATGATTGGGATCTGTGATCGCAAACAAGACTCCACTCTCGGTCGTAATTCCTTCCGTCCGGATGGACGCGTGAAAATGATACGAACGGGCGGGCTCGACCGGAACGAATTCAAGTGGCTGCGTCAGATCGAGGTTTGCTCCTCCGCCAAAATCCAGTCGTACGGATCGGCCGCCGGTGGGTGGCGCCGCGTCGAAATCGATCGCAACGCCGAACGAAGAGTTCCAGCGCCAGCCCAAACCGCCGTTTTCAAAGTCCCTGGCGAAATCTCCATTCCAGATCAAGGAATGATTCGCCGGTTCGTCATGCGGAAGTCCCGCTGCACCCAGGGCTTCGCGCCAAACCCGGCTTGCATCCTCGGCGCGGTCGGATTGGATCAGCAGCTCAAGTAGAGGGAATGAACGCGGCAGAGCAATGGGTTTGCCTAACGAAAGAATTCGCTGCCAGATGACGAGCGCAGGTGCAGCCTCGCGGGAAGAAGCCATGAAATCGATCGCCTGGAAGTACGCATCAACGTTCGCGGGCAGAACTCGGTCCAGCAATAGATTTACATCCTGACTCGAATGCCATGTCCGCGAAATAGCAAGCGGCACGAGGCTTGGATCCGTTCGCGCCGCTTGATTAATTTGGGCAAAGCCCTCGCCAGTCTCGTCTTGACGCAGAAGGAAATTGCCGTAGATCCAGGCAACCTGTGCGGACGCGGGATAAGCGGCTCTGGCTCGATTGAAGGCTTCACGCGCCAACGGAACGTTTCCTGTGGACTCGTATGCACCGGCTAGGTCCATCCAGTAGTCCGCGGACAGCGGATCGTGCTGCACCGCCTTCTGAAAATCTCGAACGGCTCCGCCAGGATCGGGATTCTCAAAGTCGGTCTGCCGAATGCGTCCAAGCCGATCCCACGCCGCAGCATTTCCGGGCTCGAGGGAGACACCACGTTCCATCTGGTCGATCCGGTCTGTGTGGACGCGATAATCGGCCAACCAGATCCGAACCGCCTGAAACGAGATAGTCGCAGCGAGCGTTAGACAGACAAACCGAAGCGCCCACCGCGGACTTGCGCGTTCTGAGGGACTTTCCATGCCTTGCGTAATCTCCTACGGAAATCGGCCCTTCGGCAAGTTATATCTGAAGGCACGCGGGTGCGGAATGTCTGAACGATTTTTACAAACGCGGCTACCCGATCAAAAGCAAAACGCTGGGTCGCGAGGGCGGCAGCTATTTTTCGCCAATGTGATAGACGATTCCGACGGAGATACGATAATTCCCCTGCGTGGCGAGGAGCTGATTTGGATAATTGGAGAAGCGTGTTTGTTCGTAATCGAATTCCAACAGGCGGACAGCCCATTTCGGATTGATCCTTAGCTGCACGCCGCCGCCACCAGCCCATGCAAATGCCGTGCTGCTAAATGTGGTTTCAGGAAAACCCGAATTCAACGGATAGGTGAGCCTGTCGTACCCCACTCCAAATAAAATCTGCCCATACGGGATCAGCTTGTGGCGGTGTCCGAAGGGATAGATCCGAGGGCCTGCCATAAATGTGTATATTTGCGTATTCCCATTCACCCCTTGATTCCGATACGTCCCGCTTAAGTCGCCCGCGATCCCTAGCCAGCGTTTCACGTTATGATCGAGCGACGCATTCCATCCGTTCATGGCGAAACGCGGCGCATTCGGCGGATAGAATGATCGGTACAGATACGCCCCTTCAACGTCGAAGGAAGGTGTTTGTTGCGCGGCAGCCGGCAAAGCAAAAATGGAAAGTAACGCAATTAAGCCTAACAGTCTCTTCATCCGCAACTTCCTCCTCCGAAGTGGTTTCCCGTGAGCCCTCTATGATGTCGGCCCCCAGCAAAGGGTCTCCTGTCGAACGTCGGCACGCAAGAGTAATTGGAAACACGCCGGGATGGAAGTATTACGTGGAGCCCTCCATGAAAAGAAAAAGGCCGGGCAACCAAGCGCCCGGCCTCATTCTTTTCGGTGTGGCGGTTAATTCACTGTCAGCGAGACGGTAGCCGTGTGACTCACTCCGCCCGAGCTTCCGGTCAGCGTGAGAGTACTCGTGCCTTTTGGCGTCCCGGCGCCCCCACTGCATCCCGCTAGAGCGATGACGATTAGCATTGCGCTCGCAAGGCCCAACCGGATCCTCCGTCCTCGCGTGACAAATGCCATCCACCCGAGTGCGAGCGCCAGCATCAGCAACATGATTTCACGCGTCGATGCAGGCGGGGTTCGCGTCGGCGTAGACGGCACAAGATCACCCTTCGTCGTGATCGTCACTTGCCCGTTCACCGGATTGGTGCCATCCGGCGTTACGGGAGACGGCGAGACCGCACAGGTCGCCAGATTGGGAGCACCCGTGCAGGACAGTGCGACTGCCTGATTGAACCCGCCGAGGGGCGTCACCGTCACATTGAACATTTGGTTGGAACCTCTCGAGACGGTGACTGTTGACGGCGCCGTGACGGTGAAGTCTGATCCCGTGCCGGTGAGTCCGACTGTTTGCGGGCTGCCGTTGGCATCGTCCGTGATCGTGATGCTGCCGGTGCGTGTGCCCGTCGCGGTCGGAGCGAACTTGACGCTGAGCACGCAGGTAGATCCTGCAGCCAGCGTGGTTCCGCACGGGTTCGTCAACGTAAAGTCACCCGAAATGGTGATCGAGGCAATGTTCAGAACTGCGTTTCCGGTGTTTTTTAGATTGATGGTCTGAGCGTCACTCGTGGTGGTAACAAGCTGACTCGTAAATGTCAGGCTCGTCGGCATGAGTACCACCACCGAACCGGTACCCGTGCCGGTTCCGCTAAGACTGACGGATTGCGGGCTCGTCGAATCTGCGTCGGTAAAGACCAGATTCGCAGTTTCCCCGGATGCAACGGAAGGCGTAAACGTCACGTCGACAGTGCAAGAAGCGCCGGCGGCGAGGCTGCTTCCGCATGTCTTCGACGAAATTGCATAATCTACACCCGCTGCCGGAGGAGCTACCGCAACTACGGCAATGCTCGCAATTGCAAGCGCCGTCGCGTTGTTGTTGGTTACCGTTACCGTTTGCGGGAGCGTCGTGGCGTTCACAACTTGCGTGCCAAAATTAAGGCTGAACGGTGAAATGGCCACGGACGCTACAAGAGGCAGTTTCGCCACAAACGCATCGGATGTCCCGTTCAAAGATGTTTGGAGCGCCCCGGCCGTGGTCGGGAAATCTCCAGAGAACGTCGAGCCGGTAATGTAGGCGTTGTTAGTGGAATCGATCGCAATCCCGAAGCACTGGTCCGGATTGCTGCCATCACCGCTTCCGCCAAAGTAGGTTGAGTAAACGAGGTCGGCTGCACCATTACCTCCTGGATTCAGTTTTGTGATAAATGGATCGCCGTTCGGGTTGCTTCGCGCCGATTGGAACGCGCCAGGCGTAACGGGAAAGTCCGCCGACGCGGTTGTCCCCGCAACATAGGCGGTGCCCAATGTGTCCGCGCGAATTCCGAATCCATCATCCCCTCCCGTACCGCCCAGAAAGCTCGAGTACTTGAGCGACGCGCCTCCACTCAGGGCCGTATCGATCAAGCTTACGAAAGCGACACCGCTGGTGGCCCCGGCGGTCTGGAATGCTCCTGTTGTTTTGGGGAAGTCGAGTGAACTGGTCGTGCCGGTCACATAGGCGACATTGGCTGGCCCGAGGGCAATGGCGAAACCAGCGTCGAAAACTGAGCCTTCCAGGTAGGTTGAATACACCAGGGACGCAGCGTTGGCTTTCGTCGTGTCGAAGCGTGAAACAAAAGCCCCGCCTTCTGTATTGGCTCCAACCGCGGTTCCCTGAGAGGCATTAACTGGCGGGAAGTCCGTAGAACTCGTTACTCCAGTAACGTAGGCGTTGTTCGAAGAATCTACGGCAACTCCGGATACCTGCTCGCCGAATGCGATAAAGTTCGCCTGGTTCGCCCCGTTTCCGCCCAGGTAAGTCGAGTAAATTAGCGAAGCGCTTCCTGATTGCGTTGTGTCGATTCTCGTCAGGAATGCTGTCCCAAATGTATTGCTCGGCGCGGATTGAAATGCGCCTGCCGTAACCGCGAATCCTCCTGATCCCGGCGCGCCGGGAGTCGAAAGTGTCATGCCTCCGATATATGCGTTACCCGCAGCGTCGACGGCGATACCGTTGGCGAAGTCCCCGGCTGTGCCACCCACATATGACGAGTAGAGAAGCGAGGCAGCGCCCGATGCGGCGAGCGGGTTGAGTTTGGTTACAAAAGCGGTTCCATCCGGATTGGTGATGGGTGACTGGATGAGGGCATTTGTAGTTGTCGGAAAATCAGTCGAGAACGTTGTTCCGGCCACGTAAATGTTGCCTGTCGGATCCAATGCGATCGCGAAGGCTGTGTCGCCGTCGTCCGTCCCGCCGAGATACGTTGAGTACAACTGTGTCGTTCCCGTCGGATCAATTTCGGTGACAAATGCGCTGTCAAGTGCCGGTGCGGTGGGCACAACGGCGTTCGTGCTGATGTTTGGAAAGTCATTTGAGGAGGTTGATCCCGTGATAAATGCATCGCCCAATGCGTCGACTGCTATGTCGAACCCGGTTTCATCCCCGCTGCCACCCAGGTATGTCGAATAGTTTAGAATCGGATCGATCACCAGCGGCAAAGTCCGGTCGTACTCAGAAACCGCGAATGAGACCCGATTGCCGGAGCCGAGTGCGTAGTTTCCGGCGATTTCGCGTCGTTCGCCACCTGACATTTGATAGATGACAGGCTTCTTGAATTCGACTTTGCCGTCAGGAATACTCAACACCAGATCGCCCTGGGAGTTGATTGCTAATTTTCGTGCTCCATCCACTTTGAGCGTGACTGCCTTCGGATCCGCACCGGGAGCAACGACGAAGTCATATTCCAGATGGCGCTGATTTCCGTAAAAGATCAGATCCACGCCGGGGTAAATTCCCGAGTATTTCACCCGGCCATAAGAAGGCACATCTGTCAGCCACTTCGACGAATCGCTGCCGATGAAGTAGTTCGATTTGCCAGGCAGTTGGTTGGTTCCTGCGATCTCAGCCGCGGGATTTGCGCCTTCGAGATGCATGCGAACAACAGAGATCTTTTGCGCTCTGCGCGCTTCGCGATACGCGCGAAGATACGCGGCGCGGTGAAGGGGGGAGGCGCTCATCGCTTTGCGGCGGATCAACGCGATGTCCGCTTCTTGCGGCGCTAGAGATAGCAAGTATCCGCCGCCATGGGAGACGAAGCGCACCTCGCGAGCGGCTTGGCCCCGGTTCTCCTCAAATCCCATCGGTAGGTTCGCGAATGCACTGTCCCAGTTTGGAGTCACCGCTCCAGCGTTACGCTGTTGAGTAGTTGCGATTTTGTTTACCTTGAAGGTATTTTTGCGGATGGCTGTAATCAGCAATAGTGAGACAACTACAGAAGCCGACAGAACGCACCCCGCAAACTTCACCCACCGAAATTTCGTCTTCATTGGATGCCCCTCCTGATTCGATCCGGTCGCTGTTATTTTCGGGCGTCTAGCCCGTCCCGGGGCAGATTCTATCCCGTTTCACTTCGGTACACAGCAAATCTTCTCCCTTCGGTTTCCAAGGGAACAGTTCGAGTGAAATCGCGCAGACGACTCTTGTTTCCCGATGAAACACAAAGCTAGCTCGCAAATGTGCGGTTCAGATTTGCTACGAGAAGGATCGGGCGTCTTTCAGGGGGGGGTATCATTTCCGGACGTCTAGACCGGCGAAATCTTGGCGGATAACACGACAAAGATCGTCTGGCAAGAGATCACCACGACTCGTGAATAGCCGGCGGATCGGGACTCCCAAAACGAGTCTGGAGAACGTCTTGAATTCTTGCACGCGCATTTCGCTATCGAGCATGTTGGTGGCGTAACTATTGGCGACGAGTGACAGGAATGCTGTTCGAGCAGGGATCGCTTCAATAAAAGGGCCCGGTTCGCTGCGGCGATCATCGAGCAAATAAATCGCGCGAAGCGGCAACGCGCCTTCCCCGAATCGCAGTTCGCCGTTTCCAAGTCCAAGGCGCCTTTTCTCCCAGTTCGGGGAAAAAGGGGGGAGAGCATCTGGGGAGCCGTACAGCATTCTTACTGAGTCTGGCCAAAGACATACGTGAGGATACGCAGGCGCAACTTTGAAACCGTCATCGTATTCGATAAGCGCCACTACATCGTCGGAAAGCACCGCGCAACCAGACTGCGCGAACGCCGCAGCCGTGGTCGACTTCCCGGACCCCTCCGCGCCAACGAAGGCGACGCTCGAATCCTCGAACGCGACCGCGCTCGCATGAATGCAGGTAACGCCGCGGAGCCGCAGTAGTAGCCCCAGTACGGGACCAAGTAGGTATGTAGCTGCGTCCTCGACAGACGAATGATCGGGCCAGAGCGCCCAAACCTCGGTTCCTTCTTGGTTCATCCAGAATTGCAAGCCATCAAAGTATGCGAGGTGAAGTAGATGGTTTGGTTCGGCCCGCCAAATTCGCAGCGCTGGCGCGCCGGATGGGTCGGTGTACGAACTCACGTAAACCAGGGTTTCAGATGTGGTTGGACATCCGCTAACCGAGTCAGGTGCGCATCCCAAGTGGAGCTCGATGTCCGAGCCGGCATCGGAGACCGCGACAGCATTTAGGCCTGGAACGGGCGCACTCGAACGAAGGCTAAAGCCGAAAACAGAGTAGGTGGAACTCACCGAGATCCGAAATTAACCTCAGCTGCGTTTTACTACGTACCGTTAGAGATGGGTTCTAGAAGTTGGAAAAGTCCCGCCGTCCCGGTTGCCCCGAGGTCCACGCTTTTTTGTAAGCTCCGTAACGGTTCCGTAAACGGTTAATACCGGGGATAGATACGGCTTCTTGGTTCCCCGTTTGACGGGCTTATCCATTGCGGGCCTCCACTCCTAAGTTATACCGGACTCGTCGAACCGACTGCAACCAAAAGTTGAGGCAAAGGGGCCGGACAACTGAAGATAGTTCGCCGGACTGACGCCCCCCCTGCAATTCTGGGATGGCCCGACGGTTGATATAGTTATCTACTTCTCCGCTCCACTCAGCTTCAGTCATCCACCTGGATCCCGAACGCCCCAGCCATACCGCCAGCGGATCGCCTGCCAAGGGGGATTTCGGTCGCCTTCGAACGTTTTCCGGCAATCTTCCAACCATCGCCTCGCGAAGTAGCGCCTTCTCAAAGAACCACGGAAATGGCGGCAGCGCGAGTAAATAGTTCACGATTCGCAAATCGAGAAACGGGTATCGCACTTCTGTTGGGAAACGCGTCACTCCTGGATTTTCGTGCTCGAACATGTATGTCCAGTTTGGTAACGACAGCGACGCGTGCGCTTGTGGAAGAATCGGATGTTTACCCGATGCGAATAGGTTGTTTGTCTCTTTCCAACGGTCCTCGAGGCTCACGCGGCGCGCGAAATCAGGTGCGATCCAACCGGGAAAACGCGGCGCAGTCCCATCTTCGCCGAAAAGACCTTTAATCCGCCGGCGAACTCCCGGCCAGGGTGACCGCCGCCTCGACGCATACTGCAGCGATTCGGCGAACAATTGCGCCCAGTGCCCACTCCAGGCCAGATCTTTCGCATGGGGCCACATTTCGAAGTGCATCAAGTTGTCGCTGCCCTCACCCGAAAGAACCGCACGGCAATCTTCCGAAATCATCTGGAATTGATCGAAGAGTCCGGCGGCGAACGGGTCCTCCGTCGGCTCGGGCCACGTCCAGTCGGAACCATTCCAGCGATCGAACGGTTGCAAACCATCCATCGCAACGTAGCGAATCGGAATCTTCAGGAACTCAGCCGTCTCTTTTGCATACGCCCCATCGCGGTCGGGAATCAACGACTCATAAACCACCGTGTAGGCGCGTAAATCGACCTGTTCCCCGGCTTCCTTCGAGAGCGTGCGCGCCGTCGTCGCAACTGCGCCGGAGTCCAAGCCGCCGCTCAGTAGAATCCCGACGCGCTCCGCTCGCAAGCGATCCTTGACGGCGGCCTGCAGAAGAACTTTGAAGTGCTCGATGTAGTCATCCGCATGGCGATAACGAATGCGCCCATCCGTCGGCGGACTCCAATAGCGCTTTAGATGGAACTCCTCGGCAGTGACTGTCAGTGTGTGCGCTGGCGGCAGACGCCGCACGTCGCGAAACGTCGTTGTTGCGGTATCGCAGTTCAAGCCGAACAGTAGAAAATCCCCGATCGCAGTCTCATTCAGATCTTCGGATACGTCCGGATGCAGGCGCACGCAATTCAAAACGCTGCTGAAAACGAAGACGCCGTCGAGGTCCGCATAGTAAAATGGCTTCACTCCAAAACGATCGCGGGCGCAAAAAAGAATCTTCCGGCGCCGATCCCAGATCGCAAACACGAAATCGCCGCGCAAATGCTGGACGCAATCCGGACCCCACTTTGCATAGGCCTGCAGAATCAGATCGGAATCCGTCGGGGATAGCGAATCGTGTCGCTCGGTGTCACCAGGTTCCGCTTTGAGTTCTTCGCGGCAATCCAGACGTGCGTCCGCAGTAATCCACAACCGTCCGTCGAGACTCGCTGGCTGGCGTTCGGCCAGTGATTCCCGGGTGGTGCGCAGCATCGCGTTTCCGAATCCAATCGGACCATCGTTCCAGATATCGGGGCCGTCCGGCCCGCAATATGCGAGAAATTGCGTGAAGGCCCGCAGTAGCGGCCGTTCTACCGGCGCTCCGTTGCGATCAAAGATGCCGACGATTGCGCTCAATGAGTTTGCGTCTCCATCGAGGTCTCAATATTCTTGAACGGCACGAAATGCAAGTGTTCCGAGTCCCCGCCGTCGAGAACTGCTCCGTTCAATTCCACCCAGGCATGCGCCTCGAAGCGATCGGCTTCTTTCCTCGCTCCAATGCGCAAATCAGCGTTCATCCCACGACGCCGAAGCAGCCAGCGCAGCACAAGTGATTGCTCCAGGCAGGTCGCTCGAAAGAAGAGATTTCTTGCGGTCGCTGCTTCCAGTCGCGCGATTCTTTGCGCCGCTTCTAATGTGCCTGCGGCGTTCGCGTCTGCATTTGACCTGGCGCGAGAGTCCTTGAGCGCCGCCTTGCAAACCCGAAAGCCTCCAAGCCGAATCGCAATCGAGATTGCTGGCAGCGCTGCCGCAGCTTCGAGCACAACCGTCCGGTCGGTGCCGGTCAAGCGGCGATACCTGTGCCACGCCTCAATCATCGTTTTAACCCATGACCTCAGATAAAGTCGTGCACTACCGTAGGGACGGCCCGGGGCTGGGGGTAAAAGCTTGTCCTTGAGGGCCACAAGGACCGCCTGTGAGACTCTCCGCTTGATTTTACGCTGCGGACACCGCTCGCACTTCAATCAATCCTTCACTACGCATCTTTTCCAACAGCGTGAGCAGGTCCTTCTCGCACCGTCCCGCCTCGACGTCATACTCCGAAAGCAAAGTATCCCGAACCTCTTCGACGGTTCGAGGCTGTTGCAACAGTGCCCACACCCGCGCTCCCACCGGATCCAAGCCATAGTAAACGCTGTTCTTTAGGTTCAAAATAGCCGATTCTTCGCCAAGCGGGCATGAAACTTGTTCGCGCGCCATGACGACAATTGAACTTGCGCAGAGTGAGCTGTCCATTTTGTCGACCGACCCGTGGCGTAGTTTGCTGATCCGTGGGACTGCAGGAAGCAATTCGCGGCCGCTGCGGAGAAGGATTCCGCAGATATGCCAACCCCCGCCCGTCCGACACGCCCTGAAGACATTCTACCGGGAGTGGCGCCCTACATCAACAACGGAACTGGATTCACTCTGGCAAAGTCGGTATAACGGGACCCGTGACCCCGTCGCGTGTGATTGCTGCCGAGGCCCTCGAAAAGTACTTCCCGCCGTCGCTCTCGGGATGGCGAGCCCTTCTCCAGCCGGTTGTGCGGCCCACCGAGCCGGCTCTCGCCGGCGTTTCCTTCACCGTCGGTTCTGGCGAGGCTGCCGCCTTGGTTGGTCCGAACGGCGCCGGGAAGTCCACGCTCCTGCGCATTCTTGCCACCCTGATGATTCCCACCCACGGGCGAGCCACGCTCGGCGGAGTTGATGTCGAACGAGATGGCGCTGGCGCCCGGAAACAATTCGGATATCACACCGGAGGCGACGAGGGGTTTTACGGCCGCCTCACCGGTCGCGAAAATCTCACTTTTTTCGCTGCCATGAATAACATCAGCGGTTCCGCTGCGAACGAACGAATCGCCAGAATTTCCCTTTCGATGGGGCTCCGCGAAAACCTCGACCGCCAAGTCCGCACTTTTTCGACCGGAATGACGCATCGTCTCGGTCTGGCGCGTGCGCTGCTACACGACCCGGGCATCCTGTTGCTCGACGAGCCCACCAGAAGCCTGGATCCCCTCGCCGCTTCGGAGTTTCGACGCTTGTTAAAGGACGACGTCGTCCGCCGCGAGGGCACCACCCTGCTGTTCGCTTCGCACGCGTTGAATGAAGTCGAGGAGATTGCCGACCGCGTGATTCTGCTCGACGCCGGCCGCGTACTTGCCTGTGAATCCCCGCGCGGATTGTGCGCCTCAACCGGGACCAGCACTCTTGAGCAAGCTTTGTCGCGCCTGCTGCGCCATTCCGAACAAGCGGAGTCGCTGCAATGAGCGCCGCGCAGGATCTTCGCAAGATCGCCGCGTTTTTCTGGCGTGACTTCGCCATTGCACGCGGCTATCGAGGCGCTCTCATCCTCGAAACGCTCGAAGCGCTGTTTGGCGTTGCCACTTACTACTACCTCTCTCGCTTCGTCGAATCTCCGGAGCTCTCTCGCGAGCTGCCTCCCGGCAGCAGCTATTTTGCATTCGCGCTCGTGGGTTTCGCGTTTTTCGATTACCTAAGCGTCTCGATCGATGCCTTCGACAAGAGTCTCGACGAAGCCCGGCAGAATCGCACACTCGAAGCGTTGCTCGTCACGCAGACGTCACTGCCGGTGATTCTTGCGGGCTCCGCCGTTTATCCATTCGTGGCGCTCGCCCTGCGGACCTGCGTCTATCTCGCGTGGGGAGTTTTGTTGTTTGGCTTCGCGCCGCGGTCGGCCAATTGGCCGGCAGCTTTGGCCGTCCTTCTCGCGTCGATTCTCGCGTTTGCGGGACTGGGCATTCTTTCAGCCAGCTATCAAATTCTTTTCAAGCGTGGAAATCCCGCGAAGTGGATCGTGCTGGGCATTTCCGGACTCCTCGGCGGGATGATGTATCCGATCGCCGTTCTACCGCGGCCGCTCCAATTGGTTTCTCGTTTGATACCCGTCACGTACTCGCTGGAAGGAATGCGCGCTGCTCTTCTCGACGGCGCTAGCTGGGGCCGGATCTGGCCCTCGATTGTCGCGCTACTTGCCTTCGCCGCAATTCTACTTCCGCTCTCATTTTCCGCCTTTGCCTGGGCGCTCCGCCGAACGAAAATCACTGGTACTCTCACGCACATCTAGCGCTGCCGTATCGGCCTCCTTGTGAATCGCGGCCGTGTACAGTACAGTTTTTCTGGGCTTGAAGGCGCCGCTCAATGAAAGTTCCGCTCCTCGATCTGAAATCTGAATACCTCGAATTACGCGACGAGATTCTCCCGGCGCTCGATCGCGTTTGCGAGAAATCTGCCTTCGTTCTCGGCGAAGAAGTTGAGCTTTTTGAGCGCGAGTTTGCAAGTTACTGCGACGCCAAGCACTGCGTCGCTCTCAGTTCCGGCACGGCCGCTCTTCATCTCGGCCTGCTCGCACTTGGAGTTCAATCCGGCGACGAGGTGATCACCAGCACGAACACGTTTCTCGCCACCGCAGAGGCCATTACGTATTGTGGCGCGCGGCCGGTGTTCGTAGACATCGACCCGCTAACCGCGAACCTCGATCCGGCTTGCATCGAGCGCGCTGTCACGCCCCGGACGCGAGCCGTTCTTCCGGTGCACCTCTACGGCCGCCCCGCGGATATGGACTCAATTCGCGCGATCGCCGAGAAACACAAACTGCTCGTCTTGGAAGACGCAGCCCAAGCCCACGGCGCTCGGTATCGTGGCCGCCGGGTTGGCGGCCTTGCCGAAGCCGCGGCTTTCAGTTTTTACCCCACCAAGAATTTGGGAGCCTACGGCGAAGGCGGCGCTCTTACAACGAACGACGATCGGATTGCGAAGTACGCTCGAGCCGCCCGCTCCCACGGCCAAACCGCCCGCTACGAGCACGAGTTCGTCGGCTACAACTACCGCATGCACGGATTTCAAGGTGCCGTTCTTCGCATCAAATTGCGTTACCTCGATCGCTGGACCGCTCGCCGCCGGGAGATCGCCCGCGAATATCGTCGCGTCCTGGCGAACGCGCGTCTCGGAATGCCGGTGGATCCGCCGCAGGACGAATGTGTGTACCACCAGTTCGTGGTCTACGTCAGCAATCGGAATTCAGTCATCTCGCAACTCGCCGCCCGCGAGATTGAGACGGCGATCCACTACCCCAAACCACTGCATCTGCAGCCTGCCTACTCGTCTCTCGCCTACCCGCCCTGTACGTTTCCACTCGCCGAACGAGCTTGCGAACACGTTCTGAGCCTGCCCATTTTCCCTGGCATGACTACAGACCAAGTCAGCTATGTCGCAAATTCAGTGGTCGAAATTGTGGGAACGAAATAGGGCTACTCTGCGGTTCTTAAGTCCGGCGTGAAAGTTGGCAAGCTTCGGTTTATTGGCGCGGCGACGGCTGCTCGCCTGCTTCGCGGTTGGGCGCCGGAGCGAACCCTGCGGCACCCGTCGAATTCGCCGGAGCGCGCTCTCGCAATAATTCCGACAATCCTTCGAATACCTTCGCGAATGAGTCGCGCAGCGCCTGATCGGCAGAGCGCATCAGCGATTCGATCACGTTTTGACCGTGCTCGTTGAGCCGGCGCACAGATGAAACGCTCCACGAATCCGACGCATTCTCGAGCCGCTCCTGATATTTCCCTTCGGCCGCACCGCTCAATTCGCTGAGCTTGTTGATCCATTGGCGCTCGTGCGCATCTCGCTCTGCACGATAACCATCCATCGCTATGCCAAATTCGACCGCCAGCGCGCCGCGCCCTTCCGCGATCCGGCTCTCGAGTTGCTCTCCGATCTGAGAGTGAAAGCGCTCCATCGACGACTTCGCGTCCGCTTCCAGATTTTGCAGCAGTTCGCTCGACGACCGCTCGAATTCCTCTGAGCGTTCGTGCACCGCCGCGCGGCTCCGCTGGCCGAGCAAGATGACTTCTTGATCGGAAATCCCGCGCACCACCTCACCAAACGACGAGGCTGCCGCCTCCGCCGCAGCTTCGAGTTGCGTTCGCGTTCGTACAACGACATCGTTGCCTAGCCCTTCGAGCTTTTGGCCTACTTGTGCAATGCGATCGCTGGCTTGCTCGGTGAGTCGAATCTCGAAGTTTTCATTTGCCTCGGCCACCTTCGCATTCAAGCCTGCGCCCGCGCTCGCCAGAGCCTGCTCCACAAGCACCTGCAGACGCGATCGCGCCTCCTGTTGGAACCACTCCGAAGCGCGACTCAGCGATTCGGTCGCCGAATGCGAAGCCCGCACACCGCTCGCGTCCAATTCTTCGTTCCATTTCGCCAGCGCTTGCGTTCGCGCGGACTCGAAATCTCGATGCAGCTCAGAAAGCGTGAAGACCATTCGCGACGCCACGTCGCGTTGGTTGTTCTCTGAAACCTGCCGGAGCCTCTCGCGATGCAGCCGCAATCCTTCTTCCACCTGTACTTCGCGCGCAGCCAGCTCCCTCAGCAACGCAGGGACTCGCTCCAGGTGCGGCGCGAGCTTCGCTTCCATCTGCGCCACCGCGCGCTCCACTTGCTGGTTTCCCATCGCCTCGATCACAGGTGATATCCGCTGCGACATCCCAGATCCGAGCACCTCGATTCGCCGCGCCATCTCCGCTGTCTGCGCGTCCAGTACGTTCTCCAGCCGCCGATGCAGTTCGTTCAGACTGTCATGGCCGGCCGCTTCAAATTGCGCCGAATTTTCGCGGATGCGCGCCGCCGATCGCTCCACTTCTTCCAGAGACGCGCGCGCCGCCGCCACCTGGTGTTCAAGGCCCTCTCGAATTTGCGTAAGCGTCTCGCCCGCCTTTGCCGCCGCCTGCGTCACGGGCTGGATCAAATCGGCAAATCGCTCGCTCATTTTGTGCTCGGCGCTCTGTTGCGCTTCTTGCGAACGCTGCGACAATTCCTCCACCAGCCGCTGCAGGCTGCTATCGAGCGACGACTGCAGCAGTTCGTTCCATTGCGCTTGCGCGAGATTCATTTCCGATTGCAAGCGCTCGCGCCATGCGCTCAGCTCGCTTTCCGTCGCGCCCGCGTGCTCCTTCGAACTCTCCGCAGACGCCTTCGACGATCGCACCGCTTCCGCCCCTTCGAGCTGCAGCCGTGCCTGCGCCATCCGGCTGATTGTTTCCTGCGCGGCTTCGGCCTCTTCTCGCAGAGCCTTCATTTTCTTCTCGAAATCTGCCATCAGGTCTCGCGCGCGCCCGAGGTTCTCTTCAATGTCGGCCGTGAGTCCTGTTATGGATTCGTTCCGCCGCGCTGCCACGTGCTCGGCGAATTGTTCGCGCGCCTCGTTCTGCGTCTTCTCGAATTCTTCCTTCCACTTGCGGAAAGAATCCTCGCTGATTGATCGCCGTTTCTCCTCTAGCTCGCTCGCGCTCTGCTGGATTCGCTCTCGCGCCTGCGCTGCTGCCGATTCGACGGCTTTTGCCGCGTGCCGGTCGAGCTCCGCCCGCAGTTCTCGCAGGAAGGGGCTATCAGCCGCAGGTGTGAATTCAGGCCCGGGTCCCGATTCTGTTTGTGACGTTGCGAAAGACGAGTCCTTGATATCAGCCATGAGTTTTCCCATGTAAGACGCGAGAGTCGTTGGAACCGCTCCGGAGCTTGATTCAACCGGAGCGCTTAATTCTTCCTCAGTGGAGGAATCTACCGCGGAGTGATATACCGGCACGTCCGATATCCAGTCCACAGGCGGAGAATCGAGCCCCCAAATGTTCTCGGGGCTTTCCAGCTCCACTGCAATCTGAAAAAATTCACGAACCGAATGGGGGCGCTGAATCCACGCCACTCGCGCCCGGACATTGCGTCGCGCAGAATTTTTCGGCAGCTCGATTGTGAGCCACGTGTTTTTCGGAAGGTGATGCTTCGATGAGTACCGGCATCCGTGAAGATTGAAGTTCAACGTTGCCGTCCGTTCTTCAAACGGCTGCCCGAGCAGGTCGCTTCCGCGAATAAGAAGAGGAAGAGAGTCGGACACACGCGCGCTGCGTCGCCGTTCAGTGCTGGATTGCGTTGAGTCCACTGCCGACACCGTTTTCCCTGAAGCTTCGATGGAGCGAGCATAGCACTCTCGCGTGAATGGGTCGAGAGCGCAGAACTACTGCCGCGGAGCGAATCTATCGCGCCCTTCTTCGCCTCTGCCGCACTAGGAGTCCTGTTACCAATCGCTTTCGAGTGCCTTTGAAATCGTCCTACGACTTTTTTTTCGTTTTCTTCGTCGAGACTGATGTCGCTTCGCCCGAGCCCATCGCCGCAAGCCCGTCTAACATCTGCTTCGCCTGCTCCGCGTACGGTCCCGTCGGCGCCGCCTCGATCGCCTTCTGATATGCTTCGACGGTTCCCGGCGGGATAATGTATGTCATCTTCTCGCCTTCCTGTTTCGGCTCGATCGACGCTGACAGAGCTCCACCCAGCAGGAACCACGCCTGCGCATCCTTCGGATCGGCTTGCGTCGCCTTCTGCAATGGCGCCACCGCTTCCTTTTGGTGATTCTTATTGCTGAGAATAATTCCTATGTTCTTCCAGCAGCGTCCGGCCGACGTCGGATCAGCGGCTGCCGCCTTCTCGCAGGCGGCGCTCGCATCCGTCAGTTTCGCCGCGTCTAGAGTCGGCTGTGCCGCGGCCGCGTTCGTAAGATTTGTGCTCAGGTGTTCGTAGAACGGCACCTGCGGTTGCAATTCAATCGCTTTCGCGAACGCGTTTGCCGCCTCTTCGTAACGGCCAGAAAATTCGTACGCCTGCCCCAGATTCGCCCACACCAGCGCGTGGTTCTTTGCATCCTTTGGCGGCACGCCTTGCTCGGCCTGCTGCAGCTCGGTGATCGCCGTTTGGTAGTCGGCGCTGAGTTTCTCCTTGATGCCGGCCAGCTGATCGGCTGGAGCCGTCTTCAACTGTGGGCGCAGCGTCGCCGAATCGTTCATCGCCGCCAGTCCGGCCTCAAAATGCACCTTCATGTTCTTGAATTTATTTTCCTCATCTTCCCGTTTCTTCATTTCCTCAGCGCTCGGCCCCAGCTCGCTCTTGTGATCTTTCAGGTTGAGCTTGAACGCATTCTCCTGATCCTGCTGGACGCGAAATTGCACAGCGAAATTCAGATGATCCTTCTCATTCGTCACGGTCACCATGTAAACGCCGCTGAGCAACCCAAGCTGAGTGAACCGTCCGTTCTTGTCCGTCTTCGTCGTATACGCCTGTCCAGTGTCGGGGTTTTTAATCTCCACATTGACGTCCGGATACGGCTTCCCGTTCGTATCCAGAATCTCGCCCGCGATTCGTCCAGTCCCCTGTGCCGCTGCAATCGTCGCGAATGAAAGCGTAATGACAAACGCTAGCCACGCTGGAATCAGTCGTCTCATGTGGTCAATCCTCCTACAGTTATTTGGATGCGGCAATCTACCAAGCCGCAGCATCATGGCGCAATTCAATTATGGCGCAATTCTCGCTCCGCTCGCGGCTCGGGCCATATCTCGATAAATAATGGGGTCCCGCACCGCTGCTTCCGCGAACGCCCGCAATCGAAGCCGGCAACTATCGCATATTCCGCAAGCTTCGTCCTCAAATTGATAGCACGACCAAGTCCGCTCGAGCGGCGCTCCCAGCTCCATCCCTCGCCGCACGATTTCGCTCTTCCGCATCGAGATTACCGGTGTCACGATTTCAATCTGCGTTTCCGGCCGCGTCCCCTCGCGAATCAAATTTTCGAACGCTCGATAATACTCCGGCCGGCAATCCGGATATCCCGAACTGTCTTCCGCCACGGCCCCGATAAATATTGCCTTCGCTCCAATCACTTCCGCCCAGCTCACAGCAGCGGAAAGAAAGTGCGCATTGCGAAACGGCACATACGTAATCGGAATTCCCGCGTGTGCCGCGACTGCCTCTCCCGATTCGGGCACCGCAACACTTGCGTCCGTCAGCGCCGATCCACGAATCTGCGCCAACGAATCGAACCGCAACACCAGTCTCTCTCTCGCTCCATAGAAATCCGCAATCTTGTCAAACGAATCTCGCTCGCGTCGTTCTGTCCGCTGCCCGTAACTCGCGTGCAGTAGCGCCAGCTCGTGCGTCTGATTCGCAATCGCAGCCGTCACACACGAATCCATCCCGCCGCTCAAAAGCACCACCGCTTTTGCTTTCTCGCTCATCGCGAAAGATCAAACCCCTTTCATCGCGGAGTCCCAAATGAATTTATGCAGTTGCAACCCGAGTCGTACCGGCAATCCGTCTGCAAGGATCCATTCCACAAGTTCGCGCGGCTCGAGTCCCGCCCACTTGCCGGCTGGATCAGGAAACACAGGCGAAAACAGCACTTCGCGAACGTGGCCGGCAAGCCGGTGTTTCCGCGTGAAGTCGCGCGCGAATTCATAATCGCGTCGCGTCGAAATCACGAACTTGAACTCATCCTTATCATCTACCGCATCAAGATTCTTATAATCAAACGTATCCGCTTCGCCCGAGTCCGGGCATTTCACGTCCACAATCTTGATCACCTCGCGCGGTAGCACACCCACAAAACGCTCTCCACTCGTTTCAATCATCGTCGTGAAATCGTCGGCAAGAAGCCGCGCGGCCAACTCGGGCGTTTCAGGCTGTAACAGCGGCTCGCCTCCCGTAATCTCCACCAGCGAAACCTGCCGCTCGCTGGCTCCTGCAAGTTCACGAACCTTCTCCATCACCTCGTCCAACGAACATTTCGTCCCGCCATGAAACGCATACGCTGTGTCGCACCACGTGCAACGAAGATTGCAGCCAGTCAGCCGCACAAAAACGCACGGCAATCCCGCCCGCGTTCCTTCTCCCTGAATGGATTTGAAAATTTCGGTGATTAGCATGGCGCGACTTCGTCAAAACCCAAGCCCACTCAAGTCCGATTTCCCTGGCATGCTTTCTGGCGATGTTTCCCAGAAGATTCAGCGGTCCGCTTCCGCCGCAGCCTTCTGTGCGTTCTGCCGCCGGGCCAGCCACACGACGGCCGCAATCGCCACGACCAGTTCGACCCCCGTTACGATCGCCGCTAGCCGCCATCCCCATCCGAACCAGATCCAGCAGAACGACGTGACGAAAGCCGGAACCGCGATGATGTAAAAAGCTCGATTCATCGTAGAAGCTGCCTCGAACAGCCATCAGCGCCGGAGACGCGGCGCCCACTCCTCACGGCCTGTACGTCGCTGCCGTCACTTCCGTCTCCCAAACCGTAATGCTCGCCACTGCTGTCCCGTTCGCCGTCTGTCGCAACTGCTTCGCAGTCTCGTCGTAAATATGCCGCGCAATATTCTCAGCCGACGGATTCACCACGTCAAACGGTGATAGTTCGTTCAAATATTTATGGTCAAGCGATTTGATCACGCTCTGAATCACCTGCTTCAAATGAACGAAATCATAAAGCAGCCCCACCCCATCAAGCTCTTTTCCGGCAAGAGTCACCCGCACCTTGTAATTATGCCCGTGCAGGTCCTCGCATTTCCCCTTGTACCCGCGCAGGTTGTGCGCGGCGGCGAAAGTCTCGTCCACATACACTTCATACATGATTTATTCCTTGAGCTTCGAGCCTGCCGATCCGAACTGCTTCCTCGCCCGCCTACTTCGGATGATTTTCCATGAAGCGCGCCACTTCGGCCAAATCCTGCGTGGTCTTATACGGAGGCAGGGACTCGAGAAAAATTCTACCATACTGCATTCGCTGGATGCGGTTATCGAGGATCGCCAGAATTCCGCGATCTGTCTTCGAGCGAATTAACCGCCCGAATCCCTGTTTGAGCGCGAGCACCGCCTCCGGCACTTGATACTCCGCGAACGGATTCCGCCCATCCTCTTGCAGCGCCCGCACCCGCGCTGCCACGATCGGATCGCTCGGCACCGCGAAGGGCAGCTTGTCAATAATAACGCACGATAGTTGTGCACCCGGCACATCCACTCCCTGCCAGAAGCTCGACGTCGCAAACAGCACCGCATTCGGCGTTGTCCGGAACCGGTCCAGCAGAATCGTGCGTGGCGCTGTTCCCTGCAAGAGCAGCGGAAACTTCACCCGCGCCGATACCCGCGCGTGCACATCTTTCATCTGCGCGTAGCTTGTGAAAAGGCAGAACGCGCGACCGTCCGATATTTCAAGCATCTGCGTGATCTCATCCGCCGCGCTCGCCGAAAACTTTGCGTCGCGCACGTCCGGCATCGCCCGAGGAATGTACAGTAGCGCCTGCTCGCGGAAATCGAACTCCTGTGGAAGCACTTCTTCTATCGCCGGAAGAATGCCGAGTCGCTGCTTCATATAATCAAACCGGCCGCCCACTGCCAGCGTCGCTGACGTCAAAATTACCGTATCGAATTTGTCGAAAAGCTTCTCGCGCAGAATTTGGCTTACATCGATCGGCGTCGCCGCAAGAAATACGCCCTTGCCGCGCCGCTCGTACCAGTAGACGTAGCTTTTCTCTTCGCTCTCCAGCAGAAATTCCAGCTCGCGTCGTATCTCCGCCGCGCGCCGCGCTAGCGTTAGCACTTCCTCGGGTTTCGGCGATAGCGCCGACAGTTCCGTTTCCACGCGCTTCACCGCCGAAGAAAGCTCCTCATACGCGTCGAGGTTCCGCTCGCGGAATGATCTTCGTTCCATCTGCTCGAACGGAAAGCGTCCTTCGCGCTCCGGGAAATTGTCGAAGAAACTGTGCCCGCGCTCACGCAGGCGGCCCAGATGCCGCCTCAGCTGTGGAGCGGGGATCTGCAACATGCGCAACGTATTCTCGGCATCGCGCGCGAGCTCATCGAACCGGTAACTCGAAATCTGCCGCCCGAAGTAATCGCTCGCCACGTCCTCAATTTCATGAGCCTCGTCGAATACCACCGCCGAATACTCCGGCAGTATCGACCCGAAATCGTCCTGCCGGATCGCGAGGTCCGCAAAAAACAGCGCGTGGTTCACAATAACAAGGTCCGCATCCTGCGCCCGCTGGTGCATCGCCGTCACGAAACAGCTTTCGAACTCCGCGCACTTCTTCCCGGCGCAAAGATCGCTGCGCGCGTCGATCCGGTGCCACAGTTCGGCATCGTCCGGCAAAAAAGTCAGTTCGCTTCGGTCGCCCGTTTCCGTCAGTTTCTCCCAGTCCCTGATCTGCGAAAACCAATCTACCTCGTCGATCCCTTTCAGCACCGGCTGCCCGGCCATCTGATGAACCTTTTGCCGGCACAAAAAATTCGATCGCCCCTTCATCAGCGCGGCTTTGAGGTTCGGTGCGAAATGTTTCTGCAGGAAGGGAACATCTTTCTGAAACAACTGCTCCTGAAGCGATTTCGTCGCCGTCGACACCACCACGCGCCGCCCGCTGCGAATCGCCGGTATCAAATACGCGAGTGTCTTTCCTGTGCCTGTCCCTGCTTCAATCACCACATGCTGATGTTTCTGAAACGCCTCATCCGTAATCTTCGCCATCTCAAGCTGCGAAGCCCGGTATTCATACCCCGGATGACGCTTCTCCAGCAGCCCGCCAGTCCCGAAGATATCTGCGACGCTTACCGCGTCCGATTTTGTTGCCGCTGCTTTCTTAGCCATGAGTTGCTTTTAGACTCGTTTTCGTAGCGGTGACCTTCAGGACGGCGTCTCTGTCCCTTGCGTCAGATTGACAAGAATAAACTAAAACGCGAACACCCACTGAGGAATCAAGAGAAGCGATAAGCAGAGCTCTCAACTCATCGTAAATTTCGCGACAAATCCCGCCACCAACCCCCCCAGGATTAACCACGCCGAATTGATTTTGAATCGCCTTAAAATCAAAAGCCCGATCAATGCTTCCGTCGCCGTGAACGCATCCAATATTGCTCCGCGCGCCAGTTGCCAAGATACAGCCGCCATCAGCCCTACCGTCACAGCATTAATCCCGTCGAGAAATATTCTCGCCCACGGCGATCCCTTCAACTTCGGAATTAAGGGAAAGAGAATCGCGATAAAAACGAACGACGGAAGAAATATCCCAATCGTCGCCAGCATCGCCCCCTTTAACCCACCCGTGAGGTAGCCAACGAAAGTCGCAGACGCGAAAATCGGCCCTGGCGTGATCTGCCCCGCCGCAATCGCATCCAGCAGTTGTTTGTCCGTCAGCCAGTGAAGGTGCGCTACGAAATCAGCGCGCAAAAACGCCAGCAGCACGTACCCGCTCCCGTAGCTCACCGCCCCGATCTTGAGAAATGTCAGAAACAACCGCGTCATGCTGAACGGAATCGCACTCGCCGCCACGGCAGCAGCTCCCACGCCGGCGCCCAACGCGGGAAAAATCCCAAGCATCGGCTGCTTGCCTCTCGCTTTCGAATATCCTACGACCGCGGTCAACGCCGCCGCCCCCACCAGGATCGCCACAATCGAAACGCCCGAAAAATAAAGAACCAGCGACGCAATCGCCATCAGCGCCAGCCACACGCTCTTGATCGCCGTTCGCCCCAAACTCCAAAGCGCGTCCGCCACGATCGCAATCACCATCGGATTGATTCCGTATAGGATCCATTGCGCGGCTGGCAACATTCCGTAACGCACGTACGCCCACGAGAGCCCTAGAATCATCAGCATCGCCGGCAACACGAACAAAACTCCGGCCAGAATCAGCGCCGGCCATCCCGCTCGCCAGTAACCAAGCGCAATCACCGTCTCCGTCGATGACGGTCCCGGAATCAAATTCATAATCCCGAATAGATCCAGAAAATCCTGCTCCGAAATCCACTTCCGGCGGTCCACCAGTTCACGCCGCATCATTGCGATGTGTCCCGCCGCGCCGCCGAACGCTGTGAATCCCAGCTTCAGAAAAAACGACGCTACCTCCCTCACGTTTCCGCGAGCCATGCTCGGCGCGATTGGATTGGATTCAGCCATCTCTCTCTGCTGCGAAGAATCTCCGTTCGATTCGACCCGCGCTAAAGTATCATGTCTATTCCGTCCCGAAGACCGCGCCCTGTGCTGCACCGAAACGCACTGCGTACGCTCTCCCGGATCCCAACAATATGGCTCAAGAATTGCCGTCCATCGTAATTGTCGGCCGCCCCAACGTGGGCAAGTCCACGCTCTTCAATCGCCTCACCGGCTCTCGCCGCTCGATCGTCACCAACGAGCCCGGAATCACTCGCGATCGCATCTACGGCGCCGCTCAATGGGACGGCCGAGCTTTCGAAGTTGTCGACACCGGCGGCATCGTCCCCGACGATAAAGCCGTCATCCCTGCGGAAATTCTGCGCCAGGCAAAAGTCGCGATCGAGAACGCCACGCGCGTCGTGCAAATCGTCGACGGCCGCACCGGCCCCGTCCCCTTAGACGCGGAACTCGCCCAACTGCTTCGCCGCGCCGGCAAGCCTCCCGTGATCGCCGTCAATAAAGTGGACTCGCCCAATCAATCCGTGATGGCCGCGCCGTTCTACGAACTGGGCGACGAAGTTTTCCCTATTTCTTCCGAGCACGGTTTCGGCATTGACGTGCTGCTCGATTCGCTCACGCACGATTTTCCCAAGGGCGAGTCCGCCGAAGCCCGCGCCGACGTAAACATCGCCATCATCGGCCGCCCCAATGTCGGCAAGTCCACGTTGCTGAATCAACTTGTCGGCGTCGAACGTTCCATCGTCTCGCCCGAACCCGGCACCACGCGCGACATGGTTGATACGGTCGTCGATCGCCACGGCAAAACCTATCGCTTCCTCGATACCGCCGGCATCCGCCGTAAGGGCAAAACGAAACTGATCGCCGAAAAGCTCAGCGTCATCATGGCTCGCCGCCATCTTGAGCGCGCGGACATCGCCGTCCTCGTTGTCGACTCTTCCGTTGGAGTCACCTCGCACGATGCCACCATCGCAAGCTACGCCGAACAGTCGGGTCGCTCCGTTATCATTGCGATGAACAAATGGGATCTGGCGCTCGCAGAAGCGGAGAAAAAAGCGGCGGCAGAGAAAAAGTACGGGCGAAAAGGCGCCGGAGCAAACCCAAGCAAGCTACTCGCCGACTACGAGCCGATCGTGCGCGAAAAACTGAAATTCCTTAGCTACGCGCCGATTGTCTTTCTTTCCGCCTTCACCGGCGACCGCGTCGAAAAACTCTACACCTTGATCGACCGCGTTGCCGAAGCCCGCCAGCGCCGCATTTCCACCGGCGAATTGAATCGCTGGCTCGCGAGCGTCGATCTCGAGCGCGGCACGTCACCCGCCGATCGTGAAGTGAAAATCTTCTACATTACGCAGGCCACAGTCGCCCCGCCTACGTTCGTCCTCTTCACGAATCAGCTGAAACCGCTCCACTTTAGCTACCAGCGTTTCCTCGAGAACCGACTGCGCGCCGCTTTCGATTTCACCGGCACCCCTCTTCGCTTCAATCAACGCCTGAAGAAGCGCGCCCCCCGCCCCACCCACATCGCCCCTCGAGGCGAGGACCGCCAGGATCGTCGCAAGCGCAACGACCGCCCCGGTCGCCCCGGAAAACGCCGGCCCGATAAACGCGAAAAACGCAGCGGCAAACGCCGGGGTACGTAGCAATGCTCCAGTCTCCAGCGTCTAGTCCTTGACACCGCTCAAAATCGGCCTACGATACACAAAAGACATGGCAACTGCTGCGCAAGCTGCGTCCGAAATCCCGGAGAAGAGTCTCTTCCGCATCGGCGAAGTGAGCCGTCTGACGGCAACCAAGACGTTCGTCCTGCGCTACTGGGAAACCGAATTTCCCACTCTGCAGCCCGTTAAAAGTCCCAGCGGCCATCGTCTCTACCGCCGCGACGACATCGAAACCGTTTTCGAAATCAAGCGCCTCCTCTACGAGGAAGGTTTCACAATCGCCGGCGCCCGCAAACACCTCGCCGATCTCGCGAGCGGCCACAACGGCGGCAGCGCGAGTGCCGTCGAACACGAACCTCGCCCGGCAGCCCCCGCTTCGCACGCGCGCCGCGAGCCTGCTTCCCGTGCGCATCGCAAATTCCTCCTCGATTTGCACGAAGAACTCCTCGCCGTCTTGACCCTTCTCGAACGCGAGTGATACGCTGATTAGCGCTGGTCTGTCGGGACGTGGCGCAGCCTGGTAGCGCGCACGCTTGGGGTGCGTGAGGTCGCTGGTTCAAATCCAGTCGTCCCGACCATTCATTTTCGGCTTTGCTCCCTTCGCTTAAAGCCCTCGCCAGAAGACGCAGCCGTACCTGCGTTGCAAGGGTAGCTGTCGCTCCCGCACGTTCGCGGGTTTGCGAGAAAGAAGTCATGCCCAATAGGACGCTCAATATATTAATTACCAACGACGACGGCATTCACGCTCCGGGCCTTCGCGCGCTCGTTGCCGCAATGCAGGAAATCGCCACCGTTACCGTCATTGCTCCCTCGCAGGAGCGCAGTGCCGCGGCCCAGTCGCTCACCCTTCGTCAGCCGATCTATTGCGATGAAATTGCCGAGCGCGAATACTCTGTGGATGGCACTCCTGCGGACGCCATGATCCTCGCTTTCCACATGCTGCTGAAGGAGAAACCGGACCTCGTCATCTCAGGCATCAACCGCGGCGCCAATATGGGTGAGAACGTCTACTACTCCGGCACCGTGGGTGCGGCCCGTGAAGCAGCGATCAACCGCGTTCCAGCGATTGCCGTTTCCGTTTCCTACCGGCAGAAAGACGTCGACTTTGAACCAGCCGCGCACTTCAGTCGCGCGCTTGCCCCACTCATTATCAAAGAAGGATTGCCGCCCGGCGTTCTTCTCAACGTAAACGTTCCGCAACCGTGGGGCGGTAAAGTGCGATTCACGCGCCAGTCATCCAAAATCACCCGCAATCTCCTGAAGCCCGGCACCGATCCCCGCGGCCGGCGCTACTATTGGCTCCACGAGCAGCATCTCGTGGAAGGCATCGAGCCCGATACCGACATTGCCGCCGTCCGCGACGGCGCAATCTCCATTACTCCGCTGGTTCTCGACCACACCCACACCCCGTCGCTAAATCATCTTTCCCACTGGGCGAAGCTTTTAGAAGAATCCGCCAAGCGCTAACGTCGTAAGATTTCAATGGCGCGCGATCTGGCGCCCGCCTCTCTTCGCAGAAAATCTGCTGCCACGCGCCGATCGCCCACACCGAAACCCATGAGACATGCAGGCCCGCACTTCTGTAACGTCGCCTTTCGGCCCTTCACTCCTCAGGCCCAACCCACAACGTAAACCCACGCCGCCCCAGAGCTCCGCCCGTCCCGCGCCTCGTCTCAACCTCAATCCCGTAAATCCTCAATGCGTCTCGCAATGCCTCCGCACAAGCCGGCATCTCGCTTCCGTCGCTCCCGACTAGCGCCAGCCCGCCAGAGCCGTTCACAAGTGGTTCCGCAGTCTTCGGTCCACTCACATCCCACCCGATCGCCTTGAAAATCGTTATAAAATCCTTTGCGTACGACATCCCGTCCTCGGCGGCCGCTGAACACAGGATCTCCACCCGCTCGTTCGGAAACGCTCGCAGCACCTGAATCAGCACCGCTTTCTGATGGGTCGTCAACCTTCGCGCATTCGACTCTTGCGCCATCGCTCACGCATCTTCCGTGACTGCAAATCCGCCCTGATGCGGCACGCGTACCGTGAAGATCTGATCGAAGCCTTCCTTCTTGCTGGGCCGCTCAAGCTTCTTGTGCGTCCCGGCTACGGCCACTGCGGGAATTTTCTGCCGGAGCTGCCTCTCGTTGTTGCGCTCCATCGCGTCGCGCAACGGAACATCGAAAAAGTAAGCGATCACGCGGAACCCTTTCGCGCGCGCCGCTTCCAGATACCTCGCGCGATCGCTCGCTTTCGGATTCGTATTGTCAATCACGAAGCTTTGCCCTGCATCGAGGCACGCCGCCACTAACTGTTGTTCGCGTTTGCGCGTCCGCAGCATGTCCAGACTAATTCGCACGTGCGTGTCGAAGAACTGCTCGCGGTAGAAGGTGCTCTTACCCGCTCCCTGCATCCCCACGAAAATCACTGCCTCCATTGCGAGTTAGCCTCTCTGCCGGTTTCGATGCGGCTGCTCCGAGGATCGAAGCGCGTTAGTGGGGCGCTCCGCTTCGGTTTTAGCTCTGCTTGATTTCGCGGATCAACCTCGGCAATTTCGCCGGTCGTGGTCCGTGCCGTACCGCCGTCGCCACTGGCACGTACCTCAGCTGCTCCCCGGCCCGCGCGCTCCGCAACATGAGTCCGCCACGGCTCATGTCCCCGCGCCCGACAAACTCGACCGGAAACAGCAACCGTTCTCCGAAGATTTCCAGAAGCGGTTCCACGTATTTTGGCGTCGCAATGCTGCCGAGCAGCACCACCTCGCATTTTGGCCCGGCGAATTCGCAGATGGCTCGGGCATCCCGCTCCAGCGGCTCTCGGTAGCGCTGATCGGTCACGTCAATCGGCGCGGCGGAAATCGCCCGCAGCAGCTCGATCGTGATTAGCGACTCGGGTGGAATGAGTCCGCCAGATGCGGTGATAACATATGCGCCCGGCACTCCCGCCCGCGCGTCCGCGAATCGCTGCGCGTACGCGAGCTTCCCGCGAAAATAAAGTCCGCTTATAAAGCTGAAAACTTCGCCGAGCGGCGCGCCCTCCTGGCGCAGTCGCACTGCCAGATCGAATCGGGCGTTTTCGCTCACGATCATTCGCGCACGGATTCCTGCTGCGTTTGCAGGCGATAGCAGAAATATTCGTCGCGCGGCCTTCAGGCTGCCAGCGCGCGTTGGTTTGTGCATCGCTTTCGCTTGCCTGTTCCGAATGCCCTCCGCGAGAATCGAATTTCTTTTCATGTCTCGCTCGAGCGCTGCCGGCTCCTCTTTCCGATGCTAGTCCAACGGTTGCCGCTTTGCAAAAAACCTAACCGCCGGTCACTTGGGACGCGCCGGCCGGCGAACTCGCGTCAGCTCACTCCAGACAAATCGCCCGGCTCGTGCTAGCTTTCTTCAATCAAAATGACCGGAAAACTCAGGCTTCCGCCTCTCTCAGCCCGTGCAAGCCGCGCCCGCCATGACGCTTCCACCCACAAAAGTTTGCTCTCTCGAGTTCTCCGTGCATCGGTGCCTCTTTGGCTAATCGTGCTGGCAGCTCTGAGCGTCGCCGCGCAAGCAATTCCGCCTTCCTACCCAACGATGAAAAAAGTTCAATCCTCCATCCCGATGAACGACGGAGTCCGCCTCGCCGTCAATCTCTATATGCCCGAAGGCGCAAAACCGGAGGAAAAATTCCCGGTTATTCTCGAATACCTGCCGTACCGCAAAGACGATTGGAGCCTCTCGCGCGATTGGAGTCTGCATTCGTATTTCGTCCGCCGCGGCTACGTCACCGCTCGCGTTGATATTCGCGGCACCGGCGCCAGCGAAGGGAATCCGCCCGACCGCGAATATTCCGATCAAGAGCAGCAGGACGGCCTCGAAGTGATCGACTGGCTCTCGAAGCAGCCGTGGTCCAACGGCAACGTTGGCATGATGGGAATTTCCTGGGGCGGCTTCAACGCAATTCAGATGGCGCGCCTGCATCCACCCGCGCTCAAGGCGATCATCGCGGCCTGCGCCACCGAAGAGCTGTTTCACGACGACATCCACTATATCGACGGCATGATGCACGCCGATGAATATGAACTTGGCATGGACCTTGAGCTCGGCCTCACGCGCGCTCCCGATTTTCCCACCGACGAGAAATCGCTCGCGCCGCGGTTCGACGCTGCACCCTGGTTTTTGCTGTATCTGCGCGAACAGCGCGACGGTCCTTTCTGGCGCCGCGCGTCGCTCGCGCCCAATCGCTATGCGGACTACAAAGTCCCTACATTTTTGATCGGAGGCTTTCTCGACGGCTACCGCGACAGCATCCCGCGCTTTTTTGAAAACGTCAAAGCCCCCGTAAAAGCGATCCTCGGCCCGTGGAACCACACATTCCCTCATGACGCCGATCCCGGCCCAGCGATCGAATGGCGCGACGAAGCGACGCGCTGGTGGGACTACTGGCTCAAGGGCAAACAAAACGGAATCCTCGACGAGCCGCGCTTCGAAGTCTTCATGCGCCACTGGTACGCCCCGGACCCAAACATCGCCGAAGTCCCTGGCGAATGGCGCGCCGAAAAATCCTGGCCGCCGCGCGATGCAACCACGAAGACGCTTTTCCTCGAGCCTGATCACATCCTCAGCAGACTCGCCCCGGCCGCCGCAGGTGCTTCGGTGCAAGAACTAAAGTACGTTCCGTCCACCGGCCTCGAGGCGGGATTCTGGTGGGGCGATTTCACAACCGATCAGCGGCCCATCGACGCTTACAGCCTCGTCTACGATTCAGCCCCCCTCGCAAACGACACTGCGATTCTCGGCTGGCCAAGACTATCCCTGCATGCGTCCGCAAGTGCGCCTCTCGCGGATTGGTTCGCGCGCCTCTCCGATGTTGCGCCCGACGGTTCCGTTACGATGATCACTGGCGCAGGTCAGAGCGGCTCACAACTCACCGGAGCAGCCAATCCCGCTGACCTCGTGCCGGGACGGTCGTACAACATTCCGATCGAACTGCACGTAACGAGCTGGGTTTTTTCAGCAGGGCACAAAATTCGCCTCGCGATTTCCAACGCGCTCTGGCCGATGATTTGGCCCACTCCTTATCCGATGACCAGTTCTCTCTATCTCGGTGGCCCGGAAGCATCGCGCCTTGAGATTCCCATCGTCCCGGCCCAATCTGCGTCACAGCCAAAATTCCCAGCCGTCGAACCCGCTCCGCCCATGCTCCAGCCCGTAACATCAAAGGGTGAGACTTGGCCCCCGCAGGATTGGACCGTCACGCACGATCTGATGAACGGAACGACCACCGTCCGGTGGGCAGGAGATGATTCAAGCGAATTTCCCTGGGGAAGCATGAAAGATCACGAACAGATGAGCTACGAAGTGAAGGATTCAAAGCCCGACACGAACGTCGTTCACGGCGAAGGTTCCACCACCGTCGAGTTGCCCAATCGCACCCTCATTTGGAGCGTCATCCTCGATCTGCGCAGTGACGCAAAGAACTTCTATTATCACTTTGAGCGTCATCTCACCGAAAATGGCGCGCCGATCCGTGCGAAGACCTGGAACGACACAATCCCCCGGGATCATCAATGAAAAATACCGCCACTCTCCTGATCAGTTGCCCCGATCAGAAAGGACTCAACGCCACCGTCCATGAATTCATATATCGCGCCGGCGGCAACACGCTGCACGCCGACGAGCACCAGGACGTCGGCAGCAATTTATTCCTGATGCGCGTCGAATGGGATCTCTCCGATTTCACCCTCGACATGCGCGACTTTGGCAAACACTTTCAACCAGTCGCCGATCGCTTCCACATGCAGTGGCGCGTTGCTCTCTCCACCTACCGGCCGAAAGTCGCGCTCTTCGCCTCGCGTTACGATCACTGCCTCGTCGATCTGCTCTATCGCCAGCGCTCCGGCGAACTCGCCTGCGAAATTCCGCTCGTCATCAGCAATCATGAAGACGTGAAGCGCTGGACGGATTTTTACGGCATCCCGCTGCACGTGATACCGGTCACGAAGGAAAATAAGGCTGATGCGGAGCGAACGCAAATCGAGCTCTTGAAGCCGCACGGCATCGACCTCATCGTTCTCGCTCGATACATGCAGGTCCTCTCCACCGATTTCATTCGCCAGTATCCGCCGCATCACATTATCAACATCCACCATTCGTTCCTGCCGGCGTTTATCGGCGGCAAGCCTCACCAACAAGCGTTTGTCCGCGGCGTGAAATTGATCGGCGCGACGAGTCACTACGTCACCGAAGCGCTCGACGACGGCCCCATCATCGAACAGGACGTCGTCCGCATTTCTCATCGCGACACGTTGGAGGATTTAATTCAGAAGGGGCGCGATCTCGAGAAGGTGGTCCTCTCCCGCGCCGTACGCTGGCACATCGAAAACCGCATTCTGCTCTACGGCAACAAAACCGTAATTTTCGACTAACTTGGAAGGGTTCAGTAGGGGTACGCCATACCGTACCAGCTTTAACGCATTTGCATCACGTAGCCACTGGCATCTATTCAGCTCTGGCGGGTTTTGAATTAAATCCCGTCAGCTCTTCTTCCGCGCGAAATGAAAAACCATCGGCGTGTCCTTGCCCTTCGCACGCCACGTCCACGTCTCCGTGATGTTGTCGGCGTCCTCGAACCGGATTACAAGCTTATGTTGGTGACCAGTCGCTTCCGTCGGCAAATTCCCCGCGCCATGGAATGCGAACGTTAGCTCCTTTACTTCGCCAGCGCCCGGCGTCGCTTTCATTCGCGGCTGATTATTTGTCGGACAGTAGTGCACCAGCACGATCGATTCGTCGTCAACGCTGTACAGCGTCAGCATATCTTCCATCCCCATGCCGGTTGGAGAAATCGTTTCCATCACCGCCGTTCCTGCCGCCACAATTTTGAAATTCGTTTTCGCCGCCCCGCCCTGCTCGTCCTTGCCCTCCCAATCGCCCGCCAGCGATTGCAGTTGCTTGAATGCCGCTTTCGGCGGCCCGCCTGCCGGAAAAATCGGAGCGCAGATCAGAACCGCGCATACAAATGCAATCGTACTCGTCCACATTTTCATATATATCGCCTCGCGATATAGAGCTGCTCTGCGCTTAGACGCCGCTTCCACGAAATTGGTTAGCGCAAATCGTAGCGGTAGTGCGGAGCTTCCGGTCCGAAAGGCGTTGTTGAAAACGGAATCCAATTTTTCAAGGGACGCATCTGAGTTCGCCGGAGGAAATTATGACCGAACACTATCACGATGCTGCGGACACGCGCCTTCTCAAAGACATGCGCAAGCTCGCCCCCAAGGACTTCGAAGCCTGGCTGGGCCTCAATAATATTGTCGGACGCGAGGACGGCGCGATTCCGAAGAAGTACCGGGAATTAATCGCGCTGGCCGTGGCCTGCACTACTCAATGCCCATACTGCATTGAAGCGCACGCGAAGGCCGCGAAAGCCAGTGGCGCCACGCGCGAAGAACTCGCTGAGTCTGCCTTTCTCGCCGCCGCTTTGCGCGCCGGAGGCGCCGCAACGCACGGCGCTATGGCGCTGAAGTTTTTCGATCAGCAATGACGACATTGGGAACGGCGCCGACCCTGGAATATTCAAAAACCGTGCGCACGCGAAGCGAACTTGCCCTATCGAGCCGTTACGGCTTTGCCATCCTTAAGATCGGCGGCAAGCAATCGGTGAAATAAATGCTCGCCGGCCTCGCGCCGGACGGAAAGCCGCCCCGCCTGGTATGCGCGCGAACTGAGCCCTCGCTGCACGCCATCGCAAATCGCGATGTCCTCAATCTGCACGCGATCGCTCACCTCGATGCTCTGGCGGATGTAGGGCATCTCCGCCGCGTCCGTATTTCCGAAGTAGAAATCGAAAACCACTTCGCAGCGGTCCACGGCAAGTGGGATCACAAGGTTGGTATCGAGGTAGCCTTCATACCAGTTCAACATGAAATTCGGATACTGCCAGAAATAATATGCGCGATCGCCCTTGCGCGTCGCCGCCGCGTTCGCTTCCGAACTGCTGTCCACCGTCACCGGGCTCGACTGCACGCAGCAACGGTCCACATTTTCAATCGTATATTTCGTGTAATCGAGAACGCTACACAGCCCCTTGTGCATGTGCGGTACGTGATAACCGCCGTCGAGAAAATTGTCCACGTACACTTTCCAGTTGCAGTTGAGCGTGTAGCTCCGGCGCTCCACGAACTTCAGGTCTGAAAACCCAAGTGGCTTCGCTAGATCGACAAGCTCGCCCAGAAATTCCTTCAACGGCGCTGCTTGCGGGTCGAGATTCACGAAGACGAATCTCTCCCAGGTCTCCACTCGAATCGGAACCAGGCCATTCTTGGCGCGGTCGAAGTCGCACACGCCTTCGAACTCGGTCATGCCGCGCAGTTCGCCTTCGAGGTTGTAAGTCCAGCCGTGATACGGGCAGCGCAGGTGCGGCGCATGTCCGCAGGGCTCGTTCATCACCGTCATGGCATGATGCCGGCACACATTGAAAAACGCGCGCAACTGATTGTCGCTCCCGCGCACCACCACCACCGGCTCGTTCGCCACGCTTGTCGTCACGTATTGCCCGGGCTTTTCCAATTGCTCGATTCGAGCCGCAAATTGCCACGTGCGGGAAAGCACGTTGCGGCGCTCAAGCTCCGCAATTCGCCCGTCGGTGTACCACGGCGCAGGAATCGTGTAGGCCTCCGCCAGCGGAGCGCTAGCGTTATAGGAAGCAAGGATCTCCTGCACCGACCGTTCCATGCGCTTTGCTCCTGAACCCTGAAAAATAAATTCCGTCAGACGCCGATCGCGCCCCGCAGCACTTGCAAAAATTGTGTGATTCGCACCTGATTCTTCTCAGGTTCCGCCGGATGCGGAAAGAGTCCTGGATCGAGTTCTTCCGTCAGCAACGCATCCTGAAATCGTTCCATCGTCCAGTCCAGGATCGAAACGATCAGCGCCGTGTCGATGTCTGACCGCACTTCGCCCCGCGCAATCCCCAGCCGCACAAACGCCGCGCTTCCGTACGGATCTTCCGCGAGCAGGAACCGGTTAATCTCCCGCTTCAAACTCAGATCCACTCCGTAATTCCCGAGCAGCGCCACGCGGTAGGGAATCCAGTCCTCCCGCACCAGCCGCTCGGTGCGCAGAAGCCAGTAGCGCAAAATTTCGAAAAAACCCTTCTCGCGAATATTCGCCGGACAATCGAGATACGCCGGAAATGAGCGCACTGCCTTCTTGTACGCTTCGAGAAAAAGTCCCGCCTTGCTGCCGAAATATTGGAAAATCGAACCCTTCGCGAATCCCAGTTGCGCGGCCAGATCCTCGATCCGTGCCGCGTGATAACCCTGCTCCGCGAAATGCCGCAGCGCCGCATCGATGATTCGTGCGCGTTTCGCTTCTAGTCTCGGCCCCGGTTCCGGACGAAATCGCACCGGCGGCTCAAGCAGCGCGCGCCGCGATCGAACTCGTGGGTTTGACCCCGGGTCATTAACTGAAGTTGTCATTGGAATTCTTCCCCGCTTATGTTATCTACAGCAAGCGATATTACGCCTTGACTGGTGGTCATTCTAGTCTGATATGCCTCCTCTGCGCAAGTCTTATGATGCGATCGTAATTGGCGCCGGCCACAACGGTCTGACGGCTGCGGCCTACCTCGCGCGAGCCGGCCTTTCGACGATCGTTCTCGAGCGCCGCGCGATCGTCGGCGGCTGCTGCGTCACGGAAGAAATTGCGCCCGGCTGCCGCGCTTCCACCACTTCTTATATCGCGAGCATGCTTCGCCCGACCGTAATTCGCGACCTCGATCTCGCCGCTCACGGCTTGCGGATGGTGCCATGCGATCCGGCGCTTCTCGTTCCGTTTCCCGATGGGCAAGTACTGCCGTGGTGGGCCGGCCGCGATCGCACGGTCGCGGAATTTAGAAAACTTTCGCCGCGCGATGCGGATACATTCGTTCGCGTCGACGATCAGTTGAAGAAACTCGCGCGCTACCTCCAGCCGTTTTTTCTCGAGCCGCCGCCCGATCCCGCATTTCACGGCGCCGAAGGCTGGTTCGAGCTTTTCCGCGTCGGTAAACGCTTTCGCGGCATGACCAGTGCGGAAGTCGGCCAGCTCGTTTCTTTTCTCACCGGCAGCCTCGGCGATTTTCTCGACCGCAACTACGAATCCGAGAAAATCAAAACCATGTTTCTCGCGAATAATGTTTATGGCAAACACGGCGGCCCCTACGACTCTGGCTCCGCTCTCGGCCTCCTCTTTCATTTGCTGAGCGGAGGCGATGGCGAGACGCAGGGATTTTATGGTCACGTGCTGGGTGGCATGGGCGCGATCACCCAGTCGCTTGCTTCGGCGGGTCGCAAGCTCGGTGTCGAAATTCTCACGTCCAGTCCGGTCGCAAGAATTCACTCGCGGAATGGACGCGTTCGCGGCATTTTCCTCGAGGATGGTACGGAAATTGGTGGTCGCATCGTTCTTTCCAACGCCGATCCCAAGCGCACGTTTCTCGGTCTCGTCGAACCCCTCGAGCTGCCGAACGATTTTCGCGCTTCCATCGCGGCCATCAAGATGGACGGCCCGTGCGCAAAAGTGAATTTCGTTCTCAGCGAAGAGCCGCGCCTGAACGGAATGCCTGCCGACTGGACGGCGCCCCAGCGTTCGCTCTTTACGCTCGTTCCCTCGCTCGAATTCGCCGAGCGCTGTTACGACATCGCCAAATTCGGCGAAATCCCGGAAGAGTTGTGGGTGGATTGCGTCGTTGCGTCCAACGTCGATTCAACGCTTGCGCCCACAGGCAAGCACATCATGACTACGTTCATCCAGTACGTGCCCTACAAGCTGCGCCGGGGCACCTGGGACGAAAACCGTGAACTGCTCGGTGATCGCGTGGTCAGAAAAATCGGCGAGTACGCGCCGAATGTCCCGAAGTCGATTCTCGCTCGCCAGGTTTTGACGCCGCTCGATCTCGAACGCACGTACGGTCTCACCGAAGGAAATATTTTTCACGGCGATCTTTCGCTCGAACAGCTTTTCTTCATGCGCCCCATTCCGGGCTGGTCGCAATATCGCACGCCCGTGAATGGACTCTACCTGTGCGGCGCGGGCGCCCATCCCGGCGGCGGCGTCACCGGCGCTCCGGGTTACAACGCCGCCCATCAGGCGCTCCGTGATTTGAAGCGTGGCCGCGTAAGAAAAGCAGTCGCGTGATTTCACAAGCGCTCGCAAAGTATTCGGACTGAAAGGAGCAGTGATGGCAAACGAAAAGAAAAAGGGAATCCTCGAAAGACTCGCCGTAGGCCCCGTTCTGGGTGACGGCGGCTATCTACTCGAACTCGAAAAGCGCGGCCGCGTTCGCGCCGGCCCGTTTACGCCGGAAGTGGCGCTGAACAATCCCGAATCCCTGCTCGAGCTTCACCGCGAATTTCGAGATGCTGGCTCCGAAGTTCTCCAGTCGCTCACCTTTTATGCCAGCCGCGACAAGCTCGCTACCGTCGGCATGGGCGATCGCGTCGAAGAACTGAATCGCGCCGCTGTGCGGATCGCAAAACAAGCCGCAGGAGATCGCTGTCTGGTCGCCGGAAACATCAGCCTCACCTGGATGTACGAACCGGGCAGCGAAGCGGCGGCCAATCGCGTGCGCAAGACGTTCGACGAACAGCTCGACGTGCAAGTCTCCGAAGGCGTGGATTTCATCATCGGCGAAACCTTTTCTTGGCTGGGCGAAGCCCTTCTCGCCGTCGAACGCGCGAAGCACACGAAACTGCCGGCGATGGTCACCATGTCATTCGAAAACGAGGACGTCACGCCGGATGGCAAGACGGCCGCTGAATGCGCGCGTGCCCTGGTGGATGCTGGCGCGGACATCGTCGGCCTCAACTGCCTTCGCAGCCCCGAGCACACTCTGCCGCTCGCTGCCGAAATGCGCCGCGCGGTGAAAGGCTACATCGCGAGCCAGCCCGTTGCGTATCGCACCACTCACGAACATCGAGATTTCACGAGCCTCCCTGCATTTCCAGATCAGCTCGAACCGTATCAATTGACTCGCCGCGAAATGGCGGACTACGCCACGAAAGCGCGCGACCTGGGCGTGAACTACATCGGTGCTTGCTGCGGCGCCGTGGCGTCGCATATCCGCGAAATGGCGCGCGCCCTCGGGAAGATTTCTGCCGACGATCGCATCTGGAAAAAAGGCGGCGAAAAACCGATGTCCGCCTACGAATACTACGACCACGACAAAAAAGCCAAAGCCCGGTAGCACAGGCTTCAGCCTGTGCCGCAGGTAACATGCACCACAAATTGCCCCACACCTCCACGAACCAAATTCCTCGTCCTTCGGGCCGCGGGTTCCACGCCTGCGGTTCGCAAGTCCCAGCGCTCGCCGGTACTCGCTTTCTCGCTCTTCCCGATGCATGATGTGCGGCATGTCATGAATTCGACCGCGGACAACGTCTTCTCGCCCCGCCCCCGCCGCGCACTCGGTTTCCGCGACCTGGTCCTCTTTTACATCGTCACGGGCATCAGCCTCCGCTGGATCGCCACAGCGGCAACCGTCGGCGCAAGCGCGATTGTCATCTGGCTGATTGCGTGGTGCGCGTTTTATCTTCCGCTCGCGCTTTCCGTGATGGAGCTTTCCTCGCGCTACCCGCAGGAAGGCGGGCTCTACGTCTGGAGCAAACGTGCGTTCGGCGAATTTCCGGGCTTTCTTACCGGCTGGACGTACTGGGCGAGCAATCTTCCTTACTATCCCGCCGTCCTGTATTTCGCGGCAAGCAACGCGCTCTACATCGGCCCGTCGCGCTGGCAATCTCTCGCCGAAAATAGAACGTACTTTCTTCTCTTTGCTTTGTTTGGGCTTGCGCTCGGCACGTTCTTAAATCTCATCGGTCTTTCCGTCGGCAAATGGCTCCACAATTTCGGTGCAATCGCCACCTGGCTGCCGATCGCGATTCTCATCGGAATTGCTGCAATCGCATTCCATCGGTTTGGCTCAGCCACTAGCTTCACGGCAACGAGCATCGTTCCGCACATGCATTTCCGCGATGTGCTTTTTATGGCGACGATCGTCTTCGCGCTGGGAGGCTCCGAATCTGCGTCGTTCCTCGGAGATGAAGTTCATGACGCGCGAAGAAATCTGCCACGCGGCCTTCTTGCGGGCGGTGCATTCGTCACGATCGGCTACATCTTCGGAACGATTGCGGTGCTGGTGTCGTTGCCTGCGAGCGAAGTGAACGGCCTGGGCGGGATCATGCAGGCTGTGTCGAAATCCGCGGAGCGCGTGGGCTTCGCAGGAATCGGACCGCTCGCGGCGCTGCTAATCACGATCAGCAATCTTGGCGCACTTGGCGCGTGGCTTGCCGTTTCCGCGCGGCTGCCGTTCGTCGCAGGTCTCGACCGCTATCTTCCGCCTGCGTTCGCCCGCATTCATCCGAAGTGGGGCACGCCCCATGTAGCGCTGCTCGTACAGGCTTTTTGTGGGGTGATTTTCATCGTGCTGGGGCAAGCCGGAACCAGCGTCTACGGCGCGTACGAAGTCCTGGTCAGCATGGGCATCATTTCGTACTTCATTCCTTACCTGTTCGTTTTCGCCGCGTTGATTCGATTTCAGCGCGAGCCGGCAGGATCAGGTGTGATCCGCATTCCTGGAGGAAGGCCCGTCGCCACCGCTCTCGGCGTGCTTGGATTTACGACGACGCTTGTGACGATTGTTTTCTCCGCAGTGCCGGCCGCCGACGATCCGCACAAAGTTCTCGCAGTAGCGAAAATCGTAGGACTGACGTTCGTGTTGCTGGGCGTCGGCGTCGTCGCATTCATCTGGGGCAAATCCCACAACCAAGAATCAGCGTGAGCGCCCGCAGCCTTCGCACGCCGGAAGTTACATATTCAGCAAGCCGAAACCGCCGCGCGGAATTCAAACGGCGCAATCCAAGTAGACTGGCGGCCTGAGGATGTTCTGTTGAGCACGAAAAGCAAAACCATCGCCGCTGATTCCGCTTCCGCGACGCCACCGTCCGCGAGTCCGTGGATCTATCGTCCCTGGCTCGATCTCGTCGTGGGATGCGGCGCGTGGTCCGCTCCGCTTCTGGCGATCGCCGCATGGCTCTCGCCGTCGCACACGCACGGCTGGGCCGTCGGCTTCTATCTTCTGGCAATCATTTTCAACTACCCGCATTTCATGGCTACGATTTACCGCGCATATCACACGCGCGAACAATTTGAAAAATATAAGTTCTTCACGCTGCATCTTACGCTGCTCATAGTTCTCACCGGCGTGTTGCTCCATGCGTCTTACCGCCTCGTCCCATGGGTTTTTACTCTCTACATTTGCTGGAGTCCGTGGCACTACACCGGCCAGAACTACGGATTGATGATGATGTTCGCGCGCAGAGCTGGTTCGACCGTGACGCAAAACGAGCGGCGCTGGCTGCACGCCGCTTTCGTCGCGTCGTATCTGATGCTGCTCGCGAGTTTCATGACCGGAGGCTCGAACGATCCGCTGATTCTTTCGCTCGGCTTGCCCGCAAAAATCACGCTGCCGGCGCGACTCGTCCTGGGAATCGTTTTCGCTGCGCTGGCGTTCGTGGCATTCCGGCCGCTGATTCGCCGCGGCGGTGCACGCGCGATGGCTGCCCCGCTTACGCTGATGCTCACGCAATTTCTCTGGTTCGTGCTGCCTACACTTCTCGAGTTGCACGCCGCGTACCAGGTTCCGCAGACGCGCTACAGCAGCGGCATTCTCGCGGTGCTGCATTCCGCTCAATATCTGTGGATCACGAGTTACTACCAGCGGCGGGAGGCGCGTGCGGCTGGGAAGCCGGCGTGGCGCATGGCCGCGTATTTCGTCACGCTGATCGCCGGCGGAATCGCGCTCTTCATTCCGGGGCCGTGGCTCGTGAGCTACATTTTCCATTACGATTTCACGACCAGCTTTCTGATCTTCACGGCGCTCGTGAACATCCATCATTTCCTGCTCGATGGCGCGCTCTGGAAGCTGCGGGATTCGCGCGTCGCGTCGCTGCTGATCGATCCGGGCGCGAATGTGCAGCCGATGAAACCGGAACCCGCCGCAAAGCAAACTGTGGCAAGGCCCGCGCGAGGAAACCGAATTCTTACTTCGCCAGCGTTTCAACTGTGCGTTGTCGGCCTGTTGTTTTTGTGGGGCGGCATGGACCAGCTTCATTTCGCGCTCGGCACCGATGAAGGAAATCTTCCCGCGCTGATCCGGGCGTCGAAAATGAACCCCTACGACGCCATGCTCGAAGCGCGCATCGCCTCGGCTTCGACGAAAGCGGGGCAAAGGGACGCGGCAGTCGCTGCACTGACGCGCGCCGTTGCGATCAATCCACACAACGCCGGGCTGCAGCACGCCTGCGCCCGCGCGATGATTGAAGACGGCCGCTACGCCGACGCGTATGAGCGCTATCGCAACATGCTCGAGATTTTTCCGCGCGATCCGGATGCGCTGGTCAATTACGGATTGCTTGCGGCCAAGCTTGGCCATCCCGAAGAGGCGATTGATTCGTGGGAGAAAGCGGTGGACGTGGCGCCGAACCAGCCGAACGCGCAGCTCTATCTCGCCGAAGCGCTCGAACAAAAACGGGAACCCGCCGCGGCTGCGCGGCACTGGAACGCGTTCCTGCAACTCGCAGCGGCGCATCCTGACGATCCCGCTGTGACGCCTTCGCAAGTGACTTCGGCGACGCTGCAACTCGCGGACGACGAAGCTCGCGTGAATCGCAAGGAGGCAGCGATCGCGGGCTACCTTGCGGCGATCGCGCTCGCGGAACGCGACAAAAACACGCAACTCGAAAGCCTGGCGCTCGCTCATCTCGGCGATTACCAGGAAAAAATCGGGGATGCGCCGGGCGCCGCGCATTCCTTTCAGCGCGGCCTCGCGCTCGACGTAAAAGTGACGGACCCGCGGAGCGAAGCATTTGACTGGTTCAACTACGGCCAATTTTTGCGGCGCCGCGGCGTTTCGCTGGAGCTGGCATACGCGTGCTATTTGCGCGCGGAAATTCTGCTCGGCGGAAAAGACGGAGAGAATTTGCAAACGGTTGAAGCCGCGCGCCATGAAGTGGAACTGCTTCTGGGAAAGAAGGCGATCGCCGCGCAGAAAAATCTGCCGGAGCTTCTCGCGCGCGCAGTGAATCTTCCCGCGAATTCTTTCTAGCGCGTTTTTTCTTCTGCGCTCTTTCTATCAACTCTACGAATTGATTTCGTGTGTGACTGCATGAAGAAAAATTCCGCGCGAAGCGAGGATTTGAACGAAGAATGGTCGGGGCGAATGGATTTGAACCATCGACCTCCTGGTCCCGAACCAGGCGCGCTAGCCAGGCTGCGCTACGCCCCGACCGAAAGCGGCTCGAAGGAGGAAATACGATTCGAGCGCAATCAAAAGGATAGCACAGCTCGCGGAGAGCGTTCATCGTTTCGTTGGCGCGCTTCATGGTGTTGGTTTTGGCGCGTCTGGGAGGCGAACGAGGCGGGCATCGGTGATCGAGGGGATCGCGCGAATCTTTTCGAGGATCGATTCGCTTACCGTACCGTCGAGGCGGAGCATGGCGACGGCTTCCGCGCCGTGAACGGGGGAACGGCGGCCAAGAGCGAACGTGGCGATATTCACGCCGAGATTACCGAGAGCGGTTCCGATCTGGCCGATGACGCCGGGGACGTCGCGATTTCGCGTGAGGAGGAGCGTACCTTCGAGCGGGGCTTCGAGGCCGATGCCGTCGAGCGAAAGGATGCGAGGCGAGCCGTCGGAGACGACGGTGCCTTCGACGGTGAGCTCGCGGTCATATTCATGCTTGCGATCGCGTTCGGCGTGATGGGGACCGTTGCCGCCGCCATCGGCGACAGCGACTTCGACGGTGTTGGGGAATCCGCGCTCGCGGCGGCGGGTGGTTTCTTCGACGATCAATCCGCGCCCGGCTGCGACGGCGGACGCGTTCACTAGATTCACTTTTTCCGAGAGCACGCAATTCAGAACGCCGCTGAGGACCGCGCTGCGAACGACGTGCGAGCCGAGTTCGGCGGGTTCGCCGGCGTAGCGGATTCGAATGCGGCTGAAGCTGGGCGAAGGCGCGGCCTGGGCGATGAAGGCTCCGAGGCGTTCGCCGAGTTCGATGTAAGGGCGCAGGCGGCGGTATTGCTCGACGGAAAGCGCGGGCATGTTGACGGCGTTGCGAATGAGGCCGTCGGCGAGATAGTCGCGAACCTGCTGGGCGACAGCGGTGCCAACTTCTTCCTGGGCTTCGGCGGTGGAGCCAGCGATGTGCGGGGTGGCGATGAGATTTGAAAGGCCGATGAGCGGCGAATTTTTCGGAGGCTCTTCGGCGAAGGTATCGACGGCGGCTCCGGCAAGCTGGCCGGATTTCAAGGCACCGGCGAGCGCAGCTTCGTCAATCAATTCGCCGCGAGCGCAATTGACGAGGCGGGCGCCGCGTTTCATTTTGGCGAAGGCGGCGGAGTTGAACATTTTTTCGGTTGCGGGGCTGAGCGAGGTGTGGAGCGAGATTACGTCGGAGCGCTTAAGCAATTCGTCGAGGGTCACGAGTTCGACATCGAGTTCGCGGGCGGCGGCGGGAGTGACGTAGGGATCGTGCGCGAGGATTTTCATTTCGAGGGCGCGAGCGCGGCGGGCGACTTCGGTGCCAACGCGGCCGAGTCCGACGAGACCGAGGGTTTTGCCGCGGAGTTCGGTGCCGGAGGCGCCGGATTTTTCCCAGCGGCCAGCGTGAATCGAAGCGTTGGATTGCGGAACGCTTCGGGCCATGGCGAGCATGAGCGCGAAAGTGTGTTCGGCGACACTGACGGCGTTGCCGCCGGGCGTGTTCATGACCAGGATGCCGCGATGGGTTGCGGCTTCGACGTCGATGTTGTCCACGCCGACTCCGGCGCGTCCGACGACGCGAAGCTTCGGAGCGTCTTCGAGGAGTTCCGCCGTGACTTTCGTGGCGCTGCGGACGATGAGGCCGTCGGCGCCGGCGATTTCTTTTGCGAGCGATCCCGCCGCCGGAGTGACGACTTCCCAGCCCGCTTCACGCAAGAGGGCGAAACCGCGTTCGCTAATCTTGTCTGCGACGACGATTTTCATACCGGATTAGATCCTTCGGTCACGTTGTTCCCTCAGGATGCCGACCACTGATCGGGCCGGCAATTTCATGCGGATGAGCGTAGCGGCGCGGGCGCGCAGTGTCAAACCGCGGCATTGGTCGAGTTTCGCGCGAGCGAGCGCGGAGGCAAGGATATAGAGTAGCTCGGGCGGAGGGGGAAGAGATACGTCCCTCGGTTCGAGCCGCTTACCCGCCGCGGAGGCTCGGAGCCGCCGGGGAAGGCAGGATGGAGGCCGCGCGCGGCAGGGGCCGGGAAAATGCGGGCCACCAGAGCTCGCAGACCCCCCTTTACCGTAGATTAGAATCGGGGGCGGGCTCATGTTTTCAACGCGTTAAGACCATTTCTAATCGCGGTACGGTAGATTAGATCGAGGTCTCGAACGGGCGGATTTTCAGGCGCAGAGGAGCTGAATTCAGGCTCAAGTTCGGACTCGGACGGGGCGCCGACGTCTGAACCGGCGTCGGATTGATCGTCCGTGAGGAGATTCGACTCGGGGTCTGGCTCGGGGTCTGGCTCGGACTCGGACTCGGGCTCGGTTTCCGTTTCGGCGATATCGAGCACGGGAGAAGCTTGAGCTGGGGGCGCGAGCGGGCGAGAAGCCGGGGCGGTTGAGAAATTGACCTGGGTGGGAGGGTCGACCCAGCGGCCGCGAGAATCGAGACAGGAATAGGCGCGGATGGCGCGAATGACGCAGTCGCCGGTAACTTTCGCTTCTTCGGCCGCTTCGACGAGGCTATCGAGGGCGGAGTGGAAATTTTCGCGGCGGCGGATGAGGATGCCGGTGGCGCGAGCGTGGCGGTAGATGGAGCGGTAGTCGGAGATCTTGTACTGGCGGGAGATTTCCCAGGGACTGCGCCAGTGAATGAATTCCTCGTCAATGGCGTCACGGTGGGGGTGGCGGCAGATGACGCATTTGCGGCGATGCCGTTCGAGGGCCTGGCTGGACTGGATCCGGTCTGTTTTCTTCGTCATCTCAATCTTCCTCAAATTAATTTTCGACATTCCCGCAGGCGGGAAGCGGTGCGCACAGTACGACTGAGCCGGCGGGAGGGCGCGGCAGATTGCGCGTCCTCGGAGGATTGCGAAAAGCAACCTCGAGAGGCGAGCTCGACGCGCGACTTCTACACGCGACGTCGACACGCAAGTCGGCGCAGCCCCCGTTGCCGGGGAGCACACAAAATAATTATTAGGTTATATTGATTGTTTTTTCATATAACCACGGAGAAAGAGGGAATGCAAGGGGGTAGTGCTCGTAAATAGTGGGGCGCCTGCGAAGTAGAAAATCAATGCGACGTCGTTCTGGCTACGGCGCGGGCTGCGGCGTGACCTTCGGATTCGACTTGCGGATGCGGCTTGTTTGAGAAGAGTGCGAGCTACGGCGCGCGCGGGGGCGTCAGTGGGGGTTGCTTGCGGCGGGGGTGGCGCTTTGCAGGCTGGCGTCGTAGGCGGCTTTGGCGATGCGAGCGATTACCTGCTCGCGGGTGGACTGGTCAGCGGTGGAATCGGTGATGAAAACGGCGATGGCAATGCGGCGCCCGTCGGGGAGCGGGATGAGGCCGATATCGTTTGTGGCGGACGCGAGGCCGTTGGTTACACCGGAGGAACCTGTCTTGTGAGGGACGCGAGTTCCGGTTGGCAGATCGCCTTCGAGGAGTTTTGTAGGAAGGGCGGGCGTCATCCAAGCTAAGAGAAGATCGGTATGAGCGGGCGTGAGGGGTGAATTGTCACTGATCCTGCGAAGGAGCCGGACGGCTCCGGCGGGCTCAAGCCAGTTCCGGTATTGAGCGGACGCATCGTGATGAAGGCCGGCTTCAGAATCCTGAAGGTGGAAGCCGGTAACGCCGAGCGCGGCGATATAGGTGTCGACGGTCTTCGGGCCGCCGATGAGGCGCAGCAGAATATCCGCGGCTACGTTGTCGCTGAGCGAAACGGTCAAGCGCAGAAGCTCGCGCAAGGGGACATCAACTCCGGCATCAGGATATTGATCCTGGAGAAGACTGTAGACGTGGGGCAGGATGCGGTCCTGCGGAAGGAAGCGCACGGGCTGATCGAGCGAAAGAGAGCCTTGTTCGACCTGATGAAGAACGGTGAGAGCGAGCGGGAGTTTGAAGACTGACTGCATGGGGGGATGCGCGTTTGGATTGAGGTCGCAATTGAGCGCGGAGCCGGGCAGCGAGCAGGCGACGGATACTTTGCCGCGCGCGTCGGCAGCAATGGTGCGAATCTGTTGGGTGAGAGGTTGTTGAGCTTGTGCATGGGTGGGTAGGGCAGAGAGAGCGAAAAGCAGCACGAGACGGATCATGGCTCAGTATAAGAAGTGCGGCGACGCCCGGGAATAGGGAATTACGTTCACTCGAACGGACAATAAGTGCGCTGAGTGACGGAGGGTGAGAGGGCGAGGTGTGGTATAGCGCATAGAATCAGCAGGGAATCTGGCAACCGCAGCTTCAAACATTTGGCAGGAAACCTGCAGGGATTATATAGGGCGGTGTGTCGTGCGATTCGTACACATCGCGAGTTCTGAGGGGTAAAGAGACATGAAGAAACTTTCGGTTGCGATGATTTTGGGAATTGCGCTACTGGCGCCGCTGGCGATGGCTGATCCGGGAAACCAGAACGGATGCGGTCCCAGCAACAATCAGCCGAAGAAGTGCGACGATCCGGCGCCGGTTCCGGAGCCGGGGATCGCGATCCTGGTGGGTTCGGGACTGCTGGCGCTGGGCGGGTTTGCACTGGCGCGGCGGAAGAAAGCGGTTAATTAAGAGCGCGAGGCCGACGCCGGTTTGGGGGCGGGAGCGCGAGCCGTGCGTAGGGGGTTGCGTGCGGTTTCCGATTTGGCCCGTGGTTTAGAGCTAGCCAAGGCTTTCAGATAGCGCTCTCGATAACTACAGATGTAGTTATCATTTCCTCGTCTTGCTTCGTTGTTTCCGGAAATTTTCTGTGGCCGAATATTTGCGATGGTAGGGCTGCGCATGCCCGTTCGCGGCGGTGATGCGAGCACCGACTCGTTTTTGCGACCACCGCGGGGCGGGCCGGCGGCGGGCGTTGAGCGGTCAGGTCGAGCGACCAGGTCGAGCGACTGGGTCAATCCATCAGATCAAGTGGACCGATCGAGTGGCCAGATCAAGAAATCGGCAGGCGCTTGAGGCTAGCAAACATCTTGTCGATGGATCTGGTGTGCCCGCTATCGTCGAGGAACAGAACCAATTTGAGATTTTCGACGTAGACCGCTTCGAGCGTGTGCGACTTCGGTCCGGGTCCGTGCCTTAGCATAACGGCGCTGTGACCTTCGTTGGAAACGGAGGTTGGGGCGATGGGGCGGGACTGGAGGACGACGTCGGTTCCTTCGCGCTGAAGCGTAACCATTTTGTCCTGTCCGACTGTCTTGACGACGAGTGTGTACTGGCCCGGCGCCAATTTATGGCCGTGGCACTGGACGTCGACGGGAAGTGAAAAATGGCCCTGAAAATCCGTCTTCACAGCCGGGTCGGGGGCGGCGGGCGAAGTAGTGGTGGACTTGTATTCTTCCGCACCGGTTTCGGCTTGCGCGTGGGTGATGAGAGGGGAAACAAACGAAAGCAGCAGCGCCGCGATCAACCAGGAAAATTTCGGTAGGTTCGTTTTCATCGGAATCTCCATTCGCGTATGCAAGCGAGAATCGAATCCCGCAAACTGCGTGTTGCCAAACTTGTTGAATACCTTTCTCTGCCGCATGGACCGTTCCCGCCTGTGCGCGCATATTACTCCGGTTGGAAAAAATCATCAATCAGTAGAGACGTTATTGGTGGGGCACGGGTGGGGGAGCGCAGGGGCGATGGGAGACACGCGAGATTCGGGCGAGCCTCGTTACAGGTATCTATATATAGTCGAACAGAGTCATGAACCCGAAGTCCATGTGGAGTTGCTGGTGGCAATGGAAGAGGGTGAGGCCTGGGTTGTCGGCGATGAAAGCTACTTCGGCCTCCTGATAGCCGCCGAGCATCAAGACATCTTTCAATATTCCGGCGGTTGGGATTCCAGCCACGCTCGTGAGTTCGAAACTGTGGCGGTGAAGATGAATCGGATGGATGTCGTCACTGGCGTTGCGCATGCGGATGCGATAACGCTTGCCGAGATGAAGGTGGAATGAGGCCGGAACGATTTCGGTGGTCATGGGATAAGCAGATCCGTTGATGGTCCAGCGGTTGAAGCCATCTTCCGCGGCGTTGTCCTTCGCAAAAGTCATGTCGATCGTTTCGTCGGGCGCCGGTGAAGCGGCACCGGCTTGCGCGAAGCGCGAGTAGTTCCATTTAAACGGCGGCGGTGCGATCCATTGGGCCTTGCCCGGGCGCCCCGCATATTCGACGACAACGCCCATGCCGTGCCGCCGGTCGTCGTTATCGAGATCACCCATGATCCAGATGCCGGGGTGGTTCATTTCGACGATGGCGGAAATACGTTCAGCGGTGCCAAGCCAAAGCACGGGAACGCGCGCTGGATTCGGGACGGGATTGCCGTCGAGAGCCAGGACCTGAAACGAGTGGCCGGGGAGCGCGAGGCTGCGAATCTCCGTGGCGCTACCGTTCAAGATGTGAAAAAGGATCTGTTCGCCGGGCTTGACGCGGATCGGCTCACCGTGGCCGAGCATTCGCCCATTGATGGTGAACGACTGGTAACCGACTTCGTATCCATGGGGCATCCCTTTGGCGAGAGATGCTTTCATCGTCGATTCACCTGTCACTTCGAGCGAGCGGTTGCGCGAGGCGGGACTTAGAAAATCCTGAGGCATGTCGCCGCCGCGGCTGAAGGTGGGCTCGAATTCCTTCAGGACGAGAAATATTTCGCGGTCGTAACTGCCCGGGTCGTGCTTGGGCTCGATGTAGACCGGCCCGACTTCGCCGCTGTACTGTCCGGCAGACAAATTCGCGCCGGCGCGATTGTGGGTGTGGTAGAAGCGGAAGCCGGCTGGATTCGGTGTGAAGGCGATACGTCGTTTGCCATGCGCGGGAATGAAGGGAGTGCCTTCCTCGGCGGCTCCGTCCACATCGGTTGGCACTTTCTGACCGTGCCAGTGGAGCTGCTCCGGGGTATCGGTATCGTTGAAGAGATCGAGTGTGACTGGCTGCCCTTCTTTGAAGCGAAGCAGGGGGCCGGGGAACTGCCCGTTGTAGGTGGTTGCCGAGATAATTCGATTCGGTGCGATCTCGACGGGCGAATTTTGGATGTGCAGGGTGTAGTCAGCGGATTGAGACTCGTCCGGTGCAATGGCGGATTCGCGATGCTGGGTAGCGATGGCGGCTGGGAGGAGAGAGTCTGGTGGGCGGAGCATGAATGCTCCCGATCCCAAAGTCATTAGTTTTAGAAACTGCCGACGCGACTCCATATGTGCCTCGCTGGATTTTGGCTAAATATTTCCGCGACCGCGCAATCGGTCGAGCGACCACGAGCCAGCACCCGCTGAAATCAGGAACAGGAGCGAGCAGAGCATCGCAAAATCGGTGCGAGCGTCGCTCACCATGTACCAAAAGCCCTGGCTCGCGCGAAATAGTTCCGGGAGCTTCGTGGTTGCGATGGCGGTGGTGATTACGATCAGCAGCGGAATCGCCGCGACTCGCGTCCATAGTCCAATGAGGAGCAACAAACCGCAGGCGATCTCAAAGGTTCCCACAAAGTGGGCGGTGAAATAGGGATGGAGAAATCCGATTCTGGTAAAGCGAATCACTCCCATGTTTGGATCGATGAACTTCAGGATTCCCTGGGTCAGGAAGATGAGCCCGACGGGAAGCCGGATGAGCAGAATGGCGGCGTGGCCTTGCGGAGGCCTGAAAAGTGGCTGAAGGAGTGAGTTCATGTATTCGCGCCTCATCCTCACTCGGGATGCAGAAACAAGATTACGCCAAAAACGGGAATAATTGCGCAGACCGCGCGTCGCAGAACCGGTTCGGGAATGCTCAGCGGCATACCGGAAGGTGAGGAACGCGCACGCGCCGCACGCCACGGGTACTGGAAGCGCGAACATTCGCTACGATGGGAACGTCGAAACGGCCATACGCCGGCGTCTGTGATTGGTCCCTGGTGCTTGCGCCTGGGCTAAAATTTCGCGCGCAAAAGTGCCAATTTTCGAGGACAATCATCTCTCTGGAAGGTTCAACCGGTATGAAGTGCCAGACATGCGGCGCGACGCTGATCGCCAAGGCCGTGCCTGGCGCGAAGCAATTTCCGCGCAGACTTGAATGCCCCAAACACGGCTGGCAGCAGGAAAAACTGCGGCCGATCCGAATGAGGTTTCATAAGGACCGGCCAAACTGGTAGGTGCGGAGGCCGCCGAAGATGTTGATGAGAGGGAAAGCGACTCCGGGGATGAAGCAGGGATTGCGTGGGAGCGAATGGTAGTCGCGCTGTGAACACAACCGTGATGAAGGTGATGAAATCCGCGGAGAGCGAGGGAGGGAACGATGCCAAACGAACAGACGATAGCAGCATTCAAGGCGAAATTGCGGGGAGGGTTGATCGAGCCGGGTGATCCGGGTTACGAAGCGGCGCGCGAAGTGTACAACGCGATGATCGAGCGGCGTCCGCGGATGATTGCGCGTTGCGCGGACGTGGCCGATGTGATGGCGGCGGTGAACTTTGGCCGCGAACAGAAGATGCTGGTGGCAATCCGAGGAGGCGGGCACAACGCGGGCGGACTGGGAGTGTGCGATGACGGACTGGTGATCGATCTTTCACCGATGAACTACGTTCGAGTGGACCCGAAGAAGAAGACGGTGCTGGCGGGCGGGGGCGCGGTGTGGGGCGCTGTGGATCATGCGACGCACGCGTTTGGCCTCGCGGTTCCTTCGGGGATCATTTCGACAACCGGCGTGGCGGGACTGACGCTGGGCGGCGGGATTGGTCACTTGACGCGGCGGTACGGCCTGACGATCGATAATTTGCTGGCCGTCGAAATGGTGCTCGCTGATGGGCGGTTCATCACCGCGAGCGCGAAGGAGAATTCCGACCTGTTCTGGGCGGTGCGGGGCGGAGGCGGCAACTTTGGGGTGGCGACGTCGTTTTTATTCAGGGCGCAACCCGTAGACACCGTATACGGCGGGCCGATGCTGTGGCCGTTGGAAGACGCGACGGAGATAATGCGGTGGTACCGAAGCTTCATCGTGAAGGCGCCCAGTGAGGTCTCCGGGTTCTTTGCTTTCATAACCGTGCCGCCGGGGCCGCCATTCCCCGAGCATCTGCACCTCAAGAAGATGTGCGGGATCGTGTGGTGCTACACCGGATCGAGCAAGAAGGCGGAAAAAGTGTTCAAACCGATTCGTAAGTTCAAAACGCCCGCGCTCGACCTGGTTGGGCCGATTCCTCATCCGGCGCTGCAGAGCATGTTCGATGGCCTCTATCCGCCGGGACATCAATGGTATTGGAAGGCCGATTTCGTGCGAACTTTGCCGGACGAAGCGATTGCGCTGCATGTGAAACACGCGGCGAAGCTGCCGACGATGCAGTCGACGATGCATCTTTATCCGATCAACGGAGCGGCGAGCCGGGTGAAGAACGGGGCGACGCCGTGGTGTTATCGCGACGCGACGTGGGCCGAGGTAATCGTGGGAGTGGATCCCGACCCGGCGAACAAAGAAAAAATCACCGCCTGGGCGAGGGAATATTGGAGCGAGCTTCATCCGTACTCGGCCGGGGGCGCGTACATCAACTTCATGATGGAAGAAGGCGAAGAGCGGATCCGGGCAACGTACGGGAAGAATTATGACCGCCTGGCGAAGATCAAGAAGCGGTACGACCCGGCGAACCTGTTCCGCGTAAATCAGAACATCAAGCCGTAGCGAAGGCGGACCCGAGCCGGAGAATTGAACGAGTTTGCGGAAGGCGTGGAAACCGATCCCGGGCATTGCGCGTCCCTCACGAGCAACTGCCCGGAACCCTCCTAATACCTCTATTTATGTCCAGTAATTTGTGGGATATAGCAGCGTGCATATCCGTGTGAGCTACGGATGTGGCGACGCTTGCAGCGGCCCCGATGTGGTGTTGTAGGCGGAGGAAACGGGAGCTATTGACACGGGGCGCGGGTCAGGGTAGCTTTGCGGGCACTTCATCGCTTGGGAACGAGAGAGTTCTTTTTGACCGGAAACGTCCTGCACTACCAGCGGACGTATGAAATTACCGATGTGATGGTACCTACGCAGAAGCTGGACGAAGTGAAGGATTTTTTCCACCAGATTGCCGCAGACGAACATTCGAGCGCGATTCTGCGTCGCGCGAATCCCTGAGCATAGAGATAAGCCAGCCTGGGCCGCTCGGTCGAAGCGGCCGATTCCAAGACAAGAGCGGATTGATTCATTTGCGCTGCGATGGGGGGCGGCGATTGAAAATCCGTGCGCGGATTGGGGAAGCAAAGCGCACAGGCCCTTCGGTTCTCAGGGCAAGCAAGGATGCCTGTGCCACCGAGGAGAAACGGCTAGGAATTAGGAGTGTGCGCGCGGTCGTAATAGCGAGGGCAAAGGAACGTTGCGTGGGAGATTTTGGAGAGGACGGCTAGTTGGAGGCGAAGCTGGCGGGGAGCGTATTGGGCGGCCTGTTGGATGAGGTGAGCAATTGCGGCGGAGTCGAGGGGCGAGGTATAGAGGTCGGCGCGCTGGGCGTAGGAGTATTCGCGATAGGCTGGCGCGGGGTGATGCTCGCGCTCGCGGGTGAGATCCATTAGCGCATCCCAGAGGCTGCGAGTGCGGAAGAGGCGTTTGCGGGAAGCGCCCGAGCGGGTTAGGCGGAGAGAGTGGCGCGGCGGGGTGCCTGGGGATTCGAGCAAGACTGCTTCACAATCCTGGGCGTGGAAGGGGCGCGAGGGTTGCGCGTCGGGATAGCCGGCGAGGAGATTTTCGAGCTCGGCCTCGGCGGAGTCGAGGGCGTCCCACCAGTAGCGGTAGGAATTGAAGACGATTGTCCCGGAGCGGAGGATTTGGCGGACGCGCGCGGGATCTTTACCTGCGACGCTGACGATCATGTCGATGAGTTCGGCGGGACGAAAGGTCTGACGGACGAGGGGGCGAATGCTGATGAATTGGGCGTCGTCTTCGGAATATTTTACGGGGATGGAGTCTGGGAGGGGCACGAGGATACTGTAAGCGAGAATATGTCTGTTGGGGCTGGGAAATTGGCGGGTGAAGAGCGATCGCGATATTGTGCCGCGCCTACGGCGCTTGTGATTTGTTTCGCGGACGTCGCGGGCGCGAGATGCCGTGCCCCTACTGGCGTTCGTAATTTATTTCGCGTTCATCGGCTTCGCGACGGTAGCGGACTAAGGCTTTTGCGTCAGGCGGTCGCGGACTTTGTCGCTTAGGGCTTTGCCGTCGATATTCTTGCCTTCGAGGCGGGCGCGGGCGGCTTTGATTACTGCGCCCATGTGTTTAAGGGAATCGGCGCTTTGCTCGTCGATGGATTCTTCGATGGCACGGCGGAGTTCGTCATCGGTGGGGGCGGCGGGAAGATATTTTTCGATATAGGCGATTTCCTTTTTTTCTTTTTCTGCGAGGTCGGGACGGCCGCCTCTTACGAATTGCTCGGCAGATTCGTGACGCTGCTTGACGAGGGTTTGTAGGACCTGGAGGGATTCGAGGTCGTCGAGCGGGCGCATCTTTTCGATTTCCTTGTGTTTGAGGGCGGACTTGACCATGCGGAGGACGCTGAGGCGGAGTTCGTCCTTTTCCTTCATGGCGGCGGTGAGATCGGATTGAATGCGGTCGATGTAGCCCATTTTTCTCCTCGAAGTGATGGTAAGAATAACATACGGGGCGCGTGCGCCGGACACTTGCGGGTTGGTTGTGTTTGGCGGCGGAGCTGAGATCCTTCCGCCATCCAGATCGGATAGCCGAAGGATGACAAGGTGGGATGGGTGGCGAGTGCGCAAAAGTCAAAGGAGCCGGCAGGTGCGATTGCAGGACTCCGGTGGAGTCCATCGTCCCGCAACATCATCCGGGATTTTCGACATGCTGTGCCACTACGAAGGATGCTGAAAGTCGGCTGCGGGGTTTGCGGCTTGCCTCGACTTACGACTGGTGCTAAGTTGCCCGCACTTGTGGCGGGCCAAATTGGACTGAGCGGTTTTTACGAACATGACGGCGTTCGTGGAAGAAACGTACGGCGGGATGTCAGCTGAGATTCTTCGTTTCGCTCAGAATGACAGCAAGAATAGGGCGCGCGGTTAACTGAAGGAGGTGAGGCTTGGCGATTGCGAATAAGGCTTGGAGTTCGACGGCGCCGCCGGGGGAATTTCGGCCGTACGTGCCGGCGGAGGAGTCGCTTGCCGAGTTCACTTTGCGCGCGGTGGTGCTGGGGGCGCTGTTCGGGTTGTTGTTCGGCGCGGTGACGGTATATGTGGGGCTGCGGGCTGGGCTCACGGTGTCGGCATCGATTCCGATTGCGGTGCTTTCGATCAGCATTTTGCGCGCGTTTGGGCGCTCGACGATTCTGGAAAATAACATCGTGCAGACGACGGGGTCTGCGGGGGAATCGCTGGCCGCGGGCGTGATGTTCACGATTCCAGCGTTGATTTTTTTGGGATTCGGATCGGAGTTTACATTCTGGCGAATTTTTCCGCTGGCGCTGCTGGGCGGGTGGCTGGGCGTGCTGTTCATGATTCCGCTGCGGCGGCAGCTGATCGTGAAAGAGCACGGCAATCTGACGTTTCCGGAAGGAACGGCGTGCGCGGACGTGCTGGTGGCGGGAGAGCGCGGCGGGTCGTTTGCGGGGCGGGTGTTTTGGGGATTGGGGCTTGGCGGGGCGTACACATTTTTAATGAACACGGTGCAGGCGTGGAATGCTCAGCCCGAGGGACAGCCGAAATGGTTTCCGGGCGCGTCGTTCCGCGCGACGATTACTTCGGAATATCTGGGAGTGGGATACATCATCGGCCCGAAAGTGGCGGGGATTCTTTTTGCCGGCGGCGTGATTTCGTGGCTGCTGGTGATGCCTGCAATTCAATTCTTCGGGCAGCTTGCAGGAAATACTCCGATTTATCCCTCGACGATTCCAATTCCACAAATGACGCCGGACGATATGTGGCGGCAATACATTCGTCCGATGGGAGCGGGAGCGGTAGCGGCGGCGGGATTGATCACGTTGCTGCGGACGCTGCCGACGATTATTTCCGCGCTGCGAGCGGGGCTGAAGGATGTGCGGGCGGAAGGCGCGGGAACGGCGGTGGCGAGGAGCCGGCTGGAGCGCGACATATCGCTGCGGACGGTGCTAATCGGGTCGCTGGTGATCGTGGTGATGATGTGGGTGATGCTGACGTTTCATCCGATGAAGGGAGCGGACACGACGTGGTATCAGAATTTGCTGGCGGGAGTGTTTGTGGTGGTGTTCGGATTTCTGTTTGTGACGGTGGCGGCGCGGATCAGCGGGCTGCTGGGTAATTCGTCGAATCCCGTGAGCGGGATGAGCATTGCGACGCTGATGGCGACGTGCGCGATATTTTTCGTGGCGGGATGGACGGCGCCGAATTACGCGGTGCTGGCGTTGATCATCGGGGGAGTGGTGTGCACGGCGGCGGCGATTGCCGGCGCCACTTCGCAGGATTTAAAAACGGGGTACCTGGTGGGGTCAACGCCGGTGCGGCAGCAGTGGGGATTGCTGATCGGCGTGACGGTGTCCACAATCGCGATCGGCGCGACGCTGAACCTGATGAACACGGGGCTGCAGAAATATATTCCCACGCAGATTCCGGTGAACGTGCAGGAATTGCCGACGGGCGTGAAAGTGGAACGGCCTTCCTATACATACCAAGGAAGAAATTACGAGCTGATAAATTCGCTTGGGTCGCGCGTGATTCCCGACGGCGAATATCTTTACGATCCGGCGACGAAGCAGATCGAGATTCAGTGGGTGCAGGGAATCGGGAGCGACAAAGCGCCGGCGCCGCAAGCGCGGTTGATGGCGACGGTGATCAATGGAATTTTGAATCAGCGGCTGCCGTGGAGACTGGTGCTGATGGGCGTGGCGCTGGTGCTGGCGGTGGAGATTTTGGGAGTGCGCTCGCTGGCGTTTGCGGTGGGAGCATATCTATCGATTGGAACGACGGCAACGATGTTTGCCGGGGGGCTGGTGCGGTGGATGGTGGAGGCGAGTTCGAAGGAATCAAAGGATGAGGGCGAGGCGAGTCCGGGAGCGCTGTATTCGAGCGGGTTGATTGCAGCCGGGGGCGTGTTTGGCTTGCTGGGGATTGTAATCGCACTGCTGCAGGACCCGGAAATTTCGACGCATACGCCGCACTGGGTGACGTCGATGCTGAGATTACCGTGGCGGCCGGACTTATTCGCGTTTGGGCCGAGGATACTGGGGCCGCTGGCGACGAGCAATTTGTTCGGGCTGGTTATGTTTTTGATGCTGGCGGGGTCGCTATTTTATTTTGCGCGGAAGAAGCTGAATTGAACGCGGATGCCCATGCGCGTTTGCAGCGTGAATGGGGCTCTTGATCAGACGCACGACGAGGGGGAGGCGCTCGTTGTGACTGCCCGGTGATGAGCGAAGTGCCTCGAATTGCTCCCCTTGCGGCGACTGAATTGAAGTCGCGTACCAGTTAATTCCAACTACAACAACTTGCGCGGCCAATTCGTTGACCGGCGCGCCCGGTGGACCCACATTCAATGGGTAGCTTTCCGGAGGTGCGCGAATGCGAGCGATTGTGCGAGGCTGCCTGGTGGCGGCGCTGGTTGCGGGAATGTGCGAACTGCCCGCAGCGGGAACGAGCGAGAAGCCGCTCGGCGTGGTGGTAGTGGCGGAGCACGCGCATTTTGCGGGCGAGAAAGCAACGGCGGGGACGACCGTATACGCGGGGGACGCGTTCGACACGGAAGAAAGCGGCACACTCTGCTTGCGAGTGGGGACAGGGCAGGTTTTTCTGCTGTCGGACAGCGCTGCGACGTTTGGACAGGATGCGCAGATGGCGCGCGTGGTGTTGAAGCGGGGAACGGCGGTTTTTTCTTCGCCGGCGCCGGAGCAATTCGAGGTGGAAACGCCGGCGGGAATGCTGCGAGGAGTTGACGGCAAGGCGGCGTCGGGCCGAGTGGCGCTGACGGCGCCGAACGAAATGGTGATTTCCGCGTACGGCGAAGGATTGGTGCTGGATAATGGCGGCGAACTGCACTCGATCGCCGGAGGAAAAGCAGTTCGCGTGGTGATCGAGGATTCAGGTGCAAGCGGGACGACGGAAGCGGACGTTCCTAGCAGCGTGCCGCATGGACGGCGACGAAGAATTCTGGTTTATGTGGTGATCACTGGGGCTGTTGGGGGAATCAGCGCCGCGATTTTCAACAAACTCAGCGAGAGCCCGTATAAGCCTTAGGTGATTTTGTGGGCGCAGCGGATACGGTTGCCGAGCATACTTCCCGATTATCCAACACTTTTTTTCTGATTCACCGTTGAAGTGGCCGCGGTGAAAGCCGCAATACCCGTGCAGTGTCCTCGTAGTGGCCGCACTTACTGCGAAGTCCGTTCAATTTGAACCTTCGGCTGAGCTGGCGAGTCAGTAGGCGAACTCATACACCTTTTCATAACCAATGGGGAGAGACAACCATCGATAACAGGGAGTGTCGCCAGCTATCTCGATCTGAGCTAGGTGGAGCGAAGAGCGCTCGCTTCGACGGGGTGGCTTACATCACGATCCGTTGTGACCGAAGTCACAGCCTCGCTTACTAGAAACGCGTAAACATCTCCCTGGAGTTGTAAGTTATGCGCAAAAAGGGGAGTGGCGCAAAGGAGCTTTGGGCGGCAAGAGTTTTATTTGCCTCATGTTGCATATGGCTATTCCTGGGCAGTGCCGCATATCCCCAGACACCGCGGGAAGAAGCCACTGAGATTCTGCAGACGGGACTAAGCGAGCACGAGACAGGCAAGCGCGCCGCTGCTGTGGCAGCACTCGGACTTTTGCAGAATGAGCCGTGGGCGATCGAAGCGGCAGAAAAAGCTCTTGGCGACAAGAAGCCCGCTGTACGCGGGGCTGCCGCTACCGCCTTGGGTCAGATGGGAGCCAAATCCGCGGCCCCCTTGTTGAAGGCAGCGCTAGAGGACAAAGAAAATCGGGTCTTTTTCGCCGCCGCTGATTCGCTGCTCTCCATGGGCGAGGCTTCCGGCTATGAAGTGTATTACGAAATCCTGACTGGCGAACGCAAGAGCGGTCAGGGGCTAATCGGCGCCAAAAAGAAATTGATCACGGACCCGAGGGCGCTCGTGGTCCTGGGGGTTGGAGTTGGAATCAGCTACGCTCCCTATGCCGGGTACGGATGGATGGTGTGGCAAGAGCTTTCGAAGGACTATGCGACTCCTGTGCGGATCAATGCGCTGAAAAAGCTCGCGAACGACCCGGATTCCCGGATCGGTGAAGCACTCGCCAGGGCGGCGTGCGACAAGCACAAGGCAGTGCGGGTGGCTGCGTTATTTGCCATTGGGCGTCACGACGATCCCAACCTAATCGTCCCAATTACGCCGCACATGAGGGACAAGAAAGCGCCGGTGAGGTACATGGCGGCTGCGGCCGTGCTCCGGTTGTCGTCGTTAGTGGCGGTGGATGATTCAACTGAGATGGCGACGAGGCGATAAGAACCCGGATTCCAGCGAGCCCTGCCTCATTTGGCGTTGCGATGACGGTACTGCATGCGACCGAGCGTGACTTGCGCAATTCGGCGCACACGCAAGCTGTGCGTCCAACAAGAGCGGAGGAGTTATGAAAATTCTTCTCGCGGTTGACGATTCTAAATACTCTCAAGCTGCGATCGAAAGTGTGTTGCAGAGGGTCCATCCACCCGATACCGAAGTGCGTGTGCTACACGTTCTTGAGCCGATTCTAGAAGCGCGATGGTCGTCGCAGCATGTCTACGCGGAAATGATGGCGCAGCGGCGCCAGGAAGCTACAGAGATGGTGAAACGCGCCGCAGAGTCGCTGAAGGCGGTCGGCTTCAAAATGTGTTCCTATGCGCTGGAGAGTGGAATCCCCAAAGCCGTAATCATAGAGGAAGCAAAAAAGTGGGGAGCGGACTTGATTGTGGTTGGCTCACACGGGCGGACGGGGCTCGATCGGTTCTTGCTGGGCAGCGTTTCGGAAGCAGTCGCTCGCCATGCCACGTGCTCGGTCGAAATTGTAAGGGCAGCCTGACGAGCCGCGCGACGATCCTGGATTGGTGGCGGGACGAGAATTCATCGACACGGATCTGAACGCTCAGTAAAGGCGGAACGTTACTTCGATTGGACAATACACCGGAATTGGCCGACCGTCGGCATCGGTCGTGGGTTTGAATTTCCAAGTATTTACGTCGTTGATCGCCTGCTCGTCAAGACCGGAACCGAGGCCCTTGACAACTATTACCTGAATCGCTCGGCCATCAGCCGTGATCACGCCGCTCAACAGAACCGTCCCCTCTAGCATCTGCTTGTGCGCCTCGCTCGAATACTGAGGATTGGGACAGTAAAGGCAGATCGGACCCTTGACACGTTGGCCTGCCAGTGCGAATTCCTGATGGACTGGTAGTAGAGCGTCAAGCGGAAGATACACGCCCGGACCAATTTCCCTGGTGAACGGAATATTGCCATGGACTGCAGCGATTGAAGGTGCTCCGGCGGTGGCATTCTCCAAGTCCGAAACCCGATACGCATTGAGGCTGGCAGCGATGCCATTTTCTGCAGGACTGTAGAATCCCTCCACAATGGTGTCCGCTCCCAATTCCAGGGCGACGCGAGACTTCGCTGTGCCGGCCCGTAACACGTAGCCTTCAATCGGTTCGTAGACGGAGAGCTTCGCCCGTTCGATCACGGTCAAGGGATAGCCCGCTGTGCCAAAGGAAAGAGCGGATCGATCTGCGAGCCAAGCAGCGAAGGGCGACCAATACTTGTCAGGCCCGCGAAAGTCCATGAAAATAACTTTCTTCTGACCCGCCTTGGCCAGGACTGCGGCAAGTTGATGAGCGATCGCATCGAAACCGACGAGCGGGTTCTGATCAGGAAGAGTGCTGTGCGTTCTCGATTGAATCTCGGGGTGTAGTTCCAGGGTAGGTTCAATTTGTGCGAAAGCGGGTCGTAGCGCACAGAAATAAGCGCAGAGGGAAATTGCCAAGCAGAGAGTTCGCGGTTTGGGCACGTGTCATTTTATCTTAGAGGCGAGTGCTGAGATAGGTGTGAGAACTGGGATTGTCACTGGCTACCTCAGCCTGCGAATATTCTAATTATTTATTTACCATTGTTAAAAGAAATTAAAGGCAGCCTAAATTCCACGAGGCCCTTAACCCCGCCGTATGGTTATTTGAGATGCACGTAGGGAACTCCGGCTGAGCTTTGACTCCGGTGGGCTGAGCCTTTAGACTTGACAGCTGTGAGTCCTGTTTTCCGCCGCGGATATGGGCACCGGTTCGACCTGACTGAATATTTCCCGCCAGCAATCAAGACGATTTGCATCGCGTGCGTCTCGGTGTTTGTGGTGCAGGAGCTTTCGGGGCTTCTCTTCGGCGTAGAGGGAGCGAACTTCTGGCTCGTGTGGTTCGGGCTGGTGCCGCGGTCGGTGGTTCACGGATTCATCTGGCAGCCCTTCACGTATCTGTTTCTGCACGGCAGTATCCTGCACATCTTATTCAATCTACTGTACCTCTGCATGTTCGGCGCGGATTTGGAGCGGATGTGGGGGAAGCGCAAGTTTTATACCTACTTTTTTCTTTGCGGCGTGGGAGCGGGACTGATCAACGTGATCGTGAAGATAATTCTCGATCCGCATCTGGACGGGACTGCGAAGCTGCCGACGATCGGAGCTTCGGGCGCAATTTACGGAGTGTTGCTGGCGGTGGCGGTGGTGATGCCGGACAGGCAGGTTTGGGTGTTTCCGCTGCCGGTAACGGTGTCGATGCGGATATTTGTGGCGGTGATGGGCGCGATCGAGTTTTTCGGGACGATTGGGGCGAGCGGGGACAACGTGAGCCACGTTTGTCATCTGGGCGGGATGCTGGTGGGCTACATCTATTTGCGGCGCGGGTCGTATTTATATGGATTCCGCAATCAGGTGTCGGATTGGCAGCGGCGGCGGCTGAAAAGGAAGTTTGAGGTGTACGTGCGGGAGCACAAGGAAAAGCCGCCTTCGAATCCCGATAGCTGGGTGAATTGACTAGAGACTGGGAACTGGAAACTAGAAACTAGAGATTGGATTCGACGGCGCGGCGCAGAATATCGGGGGCGATATTGGCGCCGGTGACGAGCAACACGACGTTCTTACCTGCAAATTCCTTCGCGGATTTCAATAATGCTGCTGTTGCGGCTGCGCCAGCCGGCTCGGCTACCGTGTGCTCGTTGAGGATCAGGTGCGCGATGGCGCGAAGCATTTCGCCGTCGGAGATGAGGCGGATGTCGTCTACGAGCGCGTTGAGCTGGGCGACATTGTCTTCGGTGGTTGTGCGAGTGGCGAGGCCGTCAGCCATTGTATCGGCGTTAGGCGTATCGAGCGCCCGGTGCTCTTTCCATGAGCGGTAGTAGGCGGGGGCGCCTTCGGCTTGCACGCCAATGATGCGGACGGCGGGGCGAATTTGTTTGGCGGCGAATGCAACGCCGCGGATTAGATTGCTGTCGCCGACAGGGACGACGATTACGTCGGTGGCAGGAGCTTGCTCGAGGACTTCACAAGCAATTGTGGCGGCTCCGGCGGCGATGGCGGGATCGTCGACGTCGACGATCAGGGGCCAGCCGCGTTCTTGGGAATACTTTGCAGCGTGCGTGCGGCTTTCTTCGAGGTCGCGTCCTGCTTCGACGATTTCTGCGCCGAGTTTTGCGATACGGTCGCGTTTCACGGGATTGGGATTTTCGGGGAGGTAGATTCGCGACCGGAGATTCATTTCGCGGGCGGCGAATGCAATGGCGACGCCGTGGTTTCCGGTGCTGCTTGTAACGACGCCTTCGATGCGGGATTGCTGGGTGCAGCGGCGAAGGGCGTTGAGCCCGCCACGGACTTTGAAAGTGGCGGTGGGGTTTTCGATTTCGAGTTTGAGGGAGACGCGGGCGCCGGAAGCGGCGTCGAGCGAGGCGGCGCGAACGAGGCGCGTGGGCGTGAGGTAAGTTGCGAGGAATTTGCGGGCGTCGAGGACAGCGGACATTTCGAACGTGTTATTGGGCATCGCGAAGATGGTAGGCGGCGAGCGGGGGCGAGTTCAAGTGGGAATCGTGGAGGGGTTGAAGGAGAGCACGCGACGTCAGCGGTGGCTGCATTCAACGCGGATGGGCCCCGCTGGATCATCCGGGACGCACAAGACGCGCGTCTAGGGCCGCCGCTACTGAACGACCGTTGAACAAGCGCCGAACATTCGTCAGCCGAACAATCGCCAGTTGTTAGCCGCCGATGCGGATGAGGCGCATGAGGTTTGTGGAGCCGCGAGTGCCGATCGGAGTGCCGGCGATTACGCCGACAATGTCGCCGTTTTTTACGAGGTGCTCTTGTTTCAAGCGGCGCTCCGCCAATTTGGAAAGCTGATCGATATCCTGAACCTGGGCGATGCTGCGGGGGAGAACGCCCCAGAGCAGGCTCATCCGGCGGCGCGTATCCTGATCCGGCGAAAAAGCAATGATGGGAGCGCGCGGGCGATATTTCGAAACAAGACGGGCGGAGCCGCCTGTTTCGGTGAAAACGGCGATGGCTTTCATGCGCAGCTCTTCGGCAGCGTGGCAGATTGCTTCGGCGACAGTTTCGCTGATGTTCAGATCACCGGAGCGAGCGGGGCGCAGGGATTCGGTGGCGTTGGCTTCGGCTTCGCGGATGATGCGGTCCATCATCACGACGGATTCGAGCGGGTAATGGCCGGCGGCCGTTTCGCCGGAGAGCATGAGGGCATCGCTACCGTCGAAAATGGCGTTGGCGACGTCGGAAGCTTCGGCGCGGGTAGGGCGGGGATTTTCCTGCATGGAATCGAGCATTTGTGTGGCGGTGATGACGGGAACGAGGGCGTCGCGAGCGCGGATGATGATCTGTTTTTGCACGACGGGCACTTTTTCCGGGCTCATCTCGACGCCAAGGTCGCCGCGCGCGACCATAACGCAATCGGCAACGGCGAGGATTTCAGCGAGATTGTCGATGGCTTCGGGCTTTTCAAGCTTGGCAATGATGGGAACGTTCTTGCCGGCGCGGCGGATCGCGGCTTTTCCGGCGCGAACGTCGGCGGCGGTGCGGACGAAGCTGAGGGCGACGTAATTGACGCCGAGCGTGAGAGCGAAGGCAAGATCGCGGCGGTCTTTTGCGGTGAGGGATGGAATCTTCAGCTTGACGCCGGGAAGATTGATTCCCTGATGCTCGCGAAGCTCGCCGCCGTTTTCCACCTGGCAAACGACTTCCTCGCCGCGAGTGGAGACCACGCGCAAAGCGATGTTGCCGTCGCTGAGCAGAATCCGATCGCCTTTGTGGACGGCGTGAGGAAGTTCGCGGAACGTGGTACCGACGCCCTCGGAAGTGCCGACGATTTTTTTGGTCGTGATCGTAAACTTCTGGCCGAAATGCAATAGAACCGGGACGCCGCGTTCGAGGGCGCCGGTGCGAATCTTCGGTCCCTGGAGATCGGCGAGGATGGCCACGGATTTTTCATAGTGGCCGGAGGCGCGACGGACGGCGGCGACGCGCGCGGCGTGCTCTTCCGGCGTGCCGTGCGAGAAATTCAAGCGCGCGACGTCCATTCCGGCGCTGACGAGGCTATCGATTAATTCGGGCGTGGAGCTGCTTGGTCCGAGAGTGCAAACGATCTTGGCCCGTCGTTCCGTCATGGGGTTAGTGCGAGACCGCAAAATCGTTGACGATGGTGTAAAGAAAGTCGACGCCCTTGCGGAAGGATTCGAGCGGGATGCGCTCATCGTCGGCGTGCATCCGCAGGAAATCGCCTTCGGTGAGCGGAAAAGGCATCAGGCCGTAGGCCTGGACGTTGCGCATGCGGAGGGGATAGGAATCGGTGGCGCCGGGAGACATAAAGGGAATCGCTGCGGCGCCGGGAAACTGCTGTTTCGCGGCGCGCGTGATTTCGCCGTAGAGATCGGTGGTAAGCGACGATGAAGGAGCCGCCTCGCCGCCGCCGGGTTGCACTTCGAAACGGATTTGCGGGTCGCTCACGAGTTGGGTCAGTTTTGCGAGAAGGGCGCTGGACATGTTTCCGGGCAGCAGCCGGATATTAAGGACGCCGCGCGCTTCGGTGGGAATCACGTTCGCGCGGATGCCAGCCTGGAGCATGGTGGGCGAAATCGTGTCGCGCAGCATGGCGTTCCAGAGCAGGTTTTCGCCGGAGAGATAGCGACCAGCGTGGTCTCCGCGATCGGAGGTTTCAAGCGAACGCATCCATTTGGCGGTTTCTTCGTCTTCCACCTGCGCCAGGCCCTGGAAATACCCGCGGGTGACGGAATTCATCTGCACGGGAGTTTCGAAGGTTCCGATTTTTGCGATGGCGGCAGCGAGATGTGTGACCGGATTGTCTTTTCGAGGCAGCGAGCCATGGCCGGAAACGCCAGTGGCGATAACGTCCACGTTGACGGAGACTTTCTCGCTGGCCTGCACGGCCATGTATTGAAGTTTGCCGCCTTTCAAAACGTTGTACCCGCCTTCATTGATGGCGAAGCCCGCGGCGATTTTGTCCCAGTATTTCTCGACGGCGACTTTCATACCGAAGGTGCCCCCGGCTTCTTCATCGCCCTCCGCGAAATAGATGACGTCGCGATTCAGGTGCGCGCTGGAGCGTTTCAGTGCGATGAAAACGGCGAGATTCGCAACGGTCATTGCTTTATCGTCGATTGCGCCGCGGCCGTAGAGGTAGCCGTCTTTCACGACGGCGCCGAAGGGATCGACGGTCCATTTGGATTTGTCTACGCCGACGACGTCGAGATGTCCCATAAGCAGCAGAGCGCGAGAGGGGTCTGGGACAGCACTCGAGGAGAGGCGCGCGACGAGAAATCCGCGGCCGGGAGTGGTTTCGACGATGTCGGCGTTGATACCTTCTTTCTTCAGGATGTCCGCGACGTATTTCGCGGCGACGATTTCGTTTCCGGGCGGATTCGTGGTGTTAATGCGGATCAAGCCTTCGAGCCAGACGAGGGCTTCGCTTTCGAGCTTGGGGAGATCGAAAGCCGGCGCAGCAGCGGTTTGAGGCGCCTGTGCCTTAGCCGGAGCGGGAGTGGGAAGAGCTTGCCGGCGACTTTGGGCGAAGCTTGAACTTGAAAGACAGACGACACCTGCGAGCACCAACAGAGAAATTCGAGCAGCCGTCCGCGCCATCCGATAGCCTCCGAAGAAGTGTGAAACCGCCCAGTGATGCAGCGAAGCATTTATCTTAGCATGGGGGTGGAATGGCTCCCGGGAGCGGCTGAGAGGCGGTTTTCTGGATTGCAATTGACCATCCAACTAAGCCCGTGGCAGCATCCTAGGTATCGGAAAGAGGTGGCCTATGCGACTGAGTGTGTGGGTGCGCGCAGTTTTGGCAACGAGCTTGATCGCGGTGCTGGGTGTGCCTCCGGGCGCGTGGACGGCGCACGCGCAGCAGCAGGAAGGCCCGACAAAAGCTCCGCCTGCGCAACAGTCTGAACCAGCGAAGCCGCCGACTGGACAGCAGAACGGTCCGCAGGGGCAAGCGCAGCAAGCGCCGCAGGTGTCGATCGCGGTCGAATCAAACGTGGTGAATGTTGATGCGGTGGTGACGGACAACGCAGGAAATATCGTTACAGGGTTGAAGAAGGAGAATTTCCGGATCCTGGACAACGGCCAGCCGCAGCAAGTGACGAACTTCGCTCCCACAGAGGCGCCGATCACGGTAGTGATGCTGCTGGAATTCAGCGCGCGCTATTGGGGGTATTTTGGCTACAAAGGGGAGAGTTGGGCCTGGGGATTTCTCCAGGGGCTGAACCCGAAAGACTGGATCGCGTTCAAGACGTTTGACATCAAGACGGAAGTGACGGTGGACTTCACGCAGAACAAGGGAGAAATTCAGCAAGCGATTTCACAGTTGTTCGTTCCCGGATTCCACGAGGCGTGTTTGTTCGACGCGGTGCTTGAAACGCTGGATCAGCTGAATGGCGTGAAAGGGAAGAAGGCGATTCTGCTCCTCGCGACAGGGTTTGATACGTTCAGTAAGCACACGCTCGATCAGACGTACAAGCGCCTGAAGGAAGCGGATGTGCCGATTTTCGCGGTGGGGATGGGAGAAGACATCGATCTGCGCACGCCAACCGGCGGAGGGGTGAGCTACCTGCAGGCGAAAAATCAATTGACGCAATTCGGGTCGATGACGGGCGGATATGCCTGGTTTCCGCGGTTTCAAGGTGAAATGCCCGAGATATTTGGACAGGTGGCGGCGTTCCTGCGAAGCCAGTATTCCCTGGGATTTGCGCCGACGACACCCGCGGACGGAAAATTCCACAAGCTGAAAGTGGAAGCGGTGGACGACGGCGGCAATTTGCTTCAGCTGCCCGATAAGAAAGGAAAGATGAAGAAAACGATTGTGTACGCGCGGAACGGTTATACGCCGAAGGTGATGGCGGGTACGGGCGGTGGAAGCCAGTGAGGGCTTACTGCGCGGTGAAGAAGCGCTGAGCGGCGCCTGGAAAGTAGCCGACGAGTTGGGTTCACCGACGGCAGGAATGCGGTGTTCGAGTTGATTGCAAAGCTTTGAGTGTGGGAGGACAGTCCGTTCGCAAGGTCAGGGCAGGCAAGGGCGCCTGTCGCGGTGAGGGAAATACCTTCTAGTAGCCGCGCTTCAAATCCACCCGGTTGAGCAACTCGCTTCCAGCGAACCAGTACTCGAGATTCTCGATAAGCAAATCGGTTTGGCGCTCCCACAGGTGTTCGCTGACGGCGCTCATGTGCGGGGTGATGAACGCGTTGTCGAGTTTCCAGAGCGGGCTTTCTGGCGGCAGAGGTTCCTGCGAAGCGACATCCAGCGCCGCGCCGGCGATTCTGTGTTGCACCAGCGCGGCAATAAGCGCGGGCTCGTCAACCAGCGCTCCCCGCGACACATTCATGAAATAAGCCGAGGGCTTCATCAGCGCGAGTTCTGGCGCGCCGATCATCTTTCGCGTTTCGGGCGTTTCGGGCGCGGCAAGGACGATGAAGTCCGCCTGCGGCAGGGCTTCTGCAAGTTTCGATGCGGGGAATACCTGTTCAGCCAGGCCTTCTTCGGCGCGGCCGGAACGAGTTACGGCCCACACGCGCATTCCGAGCGGTCGAATTATTTTGGCTACTTCCTGCCCAATCGCGCCGAAGCCGATGAAAAGCAAAATTTGTCCGCGCAGCTCGCGAGGCCGAACCGGCGCGTTCCACAAATCGTGCTGGGCCCAGTGCGATCGCTGCTGAAAGCGGAAGCAGTCCGGGAAGCGGCGCGCCAGAGCGATCAGTGTGCCAAGGATGTGTTCTGCCATCGGGATGCGGTGAACGCCACTCGCGTTCGTCACCTCGATGCCGCTCTCGCGAAGTTCGGGGTACATGAGCTGGCCGACGCCGGCGGCCGTCGAGTGGAGCCATTTGAGATTGCGCGCAAGGGGAAACTGTTCGGGGCGGAGGGAGAAGCCGACGAAGATGTCCGTGCCGGGAAGTTCCGCGACGAGGTTGTTGTAGTTCGGCAAATGGACGACGCGCATTTCCGGCCAGCGAGCGCGGACGCGTTCAGGCAATTCCGGCGGCGGGTTCCAGAGCGCGAAAGGGTGCGAGACGCAGATGAGGAGCTTCGTGTTGGCTGGTTCGGTGCGCGTCATCGTTGCAAGACGCGCAAGTCGCGGCCGGTCATTTCCTTTGGCGACGGGAGGCTGAGGACGCCGAGGAGAGTGGGGGCGATGTCGCGAAGCGAGCCGTTGGGGCTGAGCTGTAATTTGCCGTCTTCGGTGACGAGAATGAACGGCACGGGATTCGTAGTGTGGTACGTGTGGGGGCCGCCGGTGACGGGATCGATCATGGTTTCGGCGTTGCCGTGGTCGGCAGTAATAATCCAGGCGCCGCCTCGCGGACGCAGAGCCTGAAAAATCCGGCCTAGGCAAGCGTCAACGGTTTCGCAAGCTTTGATCGCGGCTTCGAGTTTGCCGGAGTGGCCGACCATGTCCGCATTCGCGAAATTCATGATGATGGCGTCGAAGCCGCCTTTATCGATGGCGTGGACGACGGCGTCGGCAACTCCTGCGGCGGACATTTCCGGCTTGAGGTCGTAAGTGGGCACTTTGGGCGAAGGCACGAGGACGCGTTCTTCGCCGGGGAACGGCTTCTCGACGCCGCCATTGAAGAAATAGGTGACGTGCGCGTATTTCTCCGTTTCGGCGACGCGCAGATTCTTGAACTGCATCTCGGCAAAAACGTTGGCGAGGATGTGCTCGAGCTTTTCGGGAGCGATGATGTAGCGAAGCCATGGCCAGTTTTTTTCATATTGCGTCATGGCGACGAAGTTCAGATCCTTCGGCCGCGCGGGATCGGAGAACTTGTCGAAGCCGGGTTCAATGAGAGCGCGCGTAATCTGGCGAGCGCGGTCGGCGCGAAAATTGAAAAAGATCACGGCGTCATTGTCGCGAATCAGGCCGCGAGGAACTGCGGGCTTTCCCGGCGCTTCTTCTGTGGTAATCGCGGCGGGAACGATGAACTCGTCGGTGACTCCTTTTTCGTAGCTCGCGCGAATGGCGGCAATCGGATCGCTGAATTTCGCCTCGGCGTCGCCATGAACCATCGCGCGATAGGCTTTCTCGATGCGCTCCCAGCGATTGTCGCGGTCCATGGCGTAATAGCGGCCGATGACGGTGGCGATTTGGCCGGCGCCGTACTCGCGCATTTTCTGTTCGAGCTGGCGAACGAAGTCGATGCCGCTGTTGGGAGGCGTGTCGCGGCCGTCCATGAAGCAGTGAACGAAAACACGCGCAACTTTATTTTCGCGCGCCATGCGCAGGAGCGCGAAGAGGTGCTGGATGTGCGAGTGGACGCCGCCGTCGCTTACGAGGCCGATGAGATGGAGCTGGCGCTCGCGGCCGCGCTTCATGGCTTCGAGAAACAGAGGCTGGCGAAATAGTTCGCCGCTCGTGACGAGCGCGTCAACACGCGTGATGTCCATGTGCACGATACGGCCGGCGCCCATATTCAGGTGGCCGACTTCGCTATTTCCCATCTGTCCTTCGGGCAGCCCGACAAATGGGCCGGACGTGTGGATGAGGGTGTTGGGGAAATCCGAGAGGAGGCGGTCGTAATTCGGTTTGCGCGCAAGGGCGACCGCGTTGCCTTTGGTTTCGGCGCGAAAGCCCCAGCCGTCGAGGACGGTGAGAACGATCGGTTTCGGGCGTGTGGACATGTCGGCGAAGCTAGGCTAGCACGGGAAGAGATGAATGCAAGGGCCCGGGGCGGACAAAGAAATTGTCAGGGATGCTTACAAAGCGGCGCGTCGTTGCGTCTAAGGGAAGCAGTGGAATGTGGTTCGCGCGGGGCGCGAGCGGTTTTTGCGAAGCGTGAGGGACTGTTCGGAGAGATTTCGGATCTGGCTACTTCGAGAGGAGATTCCTGTGAAGAGAGTTCAGTGTATCGGTTTGCTTCTAGGCACTCTGCTATCGGTATCGGCAGGCCACGCGCAATCCGCACAGATTGTGCTGCCGAGGCCGAGCCAGCATGCAGTGGTGACGCAGCGCATCGGAATCACGGACGTCACGATCAACTACCATCGGCCCCTAGTGAACGGCCGCAAAGTCTTTGGCGGACTCGAAGCATACGGGAAGGTATGGCGCGCGGGAGCGAACGAAAACACCACGATTACGTTTACCGATCCTGTGACGATTGAGGGGAAAGCGCTCGATGCAGGCACGTACGGCTTGCACATGATTCCGGCCGAGGGCGACTGGACCGTTATTTTTTCGAAGGCCGCGACGTCCTGGGGAAGTTTCAGCTACGACCAGGCCGAAGATGCGCTGCGAGTGACGGTGAAAACGCAGCCGGCCGAGTTCCACGATGCGCTGACGTACGATTTTGACGACCTCAAGCCCGATTCAGCCGTCGTGTCGATGCGGTGGGACAAGATTGCCGTGCCGTTCAAAGTGGCAGTCAACGTGAATGAAGTGGTGGAGAAGAGCCTGCACAAGCAGCTTCGCGGATTGGCGCAGTACACGTGGGACGGGTGGAACGATGCGGCCGATTATCTTGTGGCCAGCAAAGTGGACCTCGACGAAGCGCTTCACTATACCGACAAGTCGATTGCGGTCGAAGAGCGATACGAAAATCTGATGACAAAATCGCAGGTCCTCGATGCGCTGGGCAGGAAGGAAGAAGCGGCGAAATTCCGCACTGAAGCTCTGGCGAAAGCGAATGCGATTCAGTCGTACACATATGCGCGGCAGCTACAGCGCGACAAGAAACTGGATGAGTCCTTTGCCGCGTATCGCGCGAATGCCAAGAAATTTCCGAACGATTGGATCAGCCATTTCGGAATGGCGCGTGTCTATAGTGCGCAGGGCGACTACGAAAACGCAACGAAGGAAGGCAAGGCAGCGATGGCCGGAGCTCCCGATGACGGCGGAACGAAGCCGTTCCTCGAGGCACAGCTCAAGAAGCTCGAAGCGAAAGAAGACATCAACAAGTGACGGCAGATTCGTTTCTATGCCGATGATGAGAGGTCGCGCATCGCGGCCAAGAGGCGGTCTACTTCTTCGGCGGTGTTGTAATGCACCAGGCCGATGCGAAGCAGGCCGCCAGTTTTTTCGACGCCGAGACGCTCGGTTAGATTGAGCGCGTAGTAATTGCCGTCCCAGGTGAAGATGCCGCGATCGCCGAGAAATTTGGCGCATGCGAGTGGCGTAAGATTTTTCACGCGGACGGCGACAGTGGGGCAGCGTTCGGCGAATCGGGCGGGGTCGGAAATCCCATAGAATCGGACGCCAGGAATTTCGAGCAAGCCCGCGACCATACGCTTGGCCAGAGCTAGCTCGTGCTGGCGGATTGCGCGATAAGCGCAGAGGAGCGCGGCGCGGCGATTTTCCGGCGCCGCCGGATCCGAGCGGCGGCCCAAGTCTGCAAGGTAATCCACCGCAGCGGTTACACCTGCCAATCCCTCGTGTATTTGCGTGCCCGTTTCCCAGCGATCGGGGAGATACGCGGGGGCGGGGCGAACTTTGTACGGGCGGAAGCGCAGCAGGAGCTCGCGCTTGCCGTAAATGCAGCCCATATGCGGTCCGAAAAATTTGTAGGGCGAGCAGGCGAGAAAATCGCAATCGAGAGCGCGCACGTCGATGGCGCCGTGGGGAGCGTAATGAACGGCGTCGATGAACGCGAGCGCGCCTGCTTCGTGGGCGAGACGCACGATTTCGGCAACGGGATTGATTGTACCGACGGCGTTCGAGGCGTAGCCCACGGCGACGAGTTTCGTGCGCGAAGTGATTTTCCGGCGCAGGTCGTCCATGTCGAGCGTGCAATCTTCTTCGCGGATATCCACCTGGCGGGAGACGATGCCGATATCTTCGAGAGCGCGCCAGGGAGCGACGTTGCCGTCGTGGTCGAGTGTGGTGACGACGATTTCATCGCCCGGCGTAAGGTCGCGGCCAATGCCGCGAGCGAGCGCGAAGGTGAGCGTGGTCATGTTGGGGCCGAAGAAAACTTCGTCGGAGGTGCAATTGAAGAGGTCAGCCATCGCAACACGCGCGGCGGCGATTGCCTGGTCGGTGCGGCGGCTGGTGAGGAATTGTCCCACGTTGTTCGCGTTGGAAGTTTCGAAGTAGTCGCGGAAAGCGTCGATCACGCGCTGTGGCACTTGCGTGCCTGCGGGAGCGTCGAGGAACGCGGCAGGTTGGCCGTTCACGGCGAGCTTGAGGGACGGAAATTGCGCGCGGACCCAGTTCGTGTCGAATTGTGCGCTGGACGCGGGTTGAGTGATTGGTGCGTTCATACTGGCGCCTGTAGTTTACGACGGGTTCGCGACAGCACGAATAAAATCACCGAGCAGTCCGTAGGCGGTGGCGATCACAGTTGCTTTGTGCTCGATGATCGAGAGGCCGAAGACGTCCATGTCAAAGCGGACGGCGGAAGTGGTGCCGTCGAGAAGCGCGAGCGGGTCCGTGAGCTGCAGCGGCTCGGGCTTGACGCTGGCGCGAACTCCGGCCGGAGTGCGTTCGGCACGGCAAACCAGCTTGTAGCGCATGCCGGAATCGCGGGCGGAGCGAACTTGTTCGGACGTGAGATCCCGGATGCCCGTGCGGTCAATCTGGTCGAGTTTGATATCGACGCCCATCAGCACGATGATGAGCGCCGCGACTTTTACGGTAGCGTCCCAGCCGTCGAGGTCGTCGGACGGGTCGGTTTCCGCGACGCCGATTTCTTGCGCCCTTTTTACAGCTTGCTCGAGCGTGAGCCCCTTTTCCATTTCGGTGAGGACAACGTTGGTGGTGGCATTGAGAACGCCACGGAAACCGCGCAGTTCGACCGCCGGAAGCGAATGCGGAAACATCGAGAAGATCGGCGTACCGTCCATGACGGTAGATTCGAAAAGGAATTTGCGGCCTTTCGCTTTCGCGAGATCGCGAAGCTCGCGGTAAGCGTGCACGATGGGTCCTTTGTTGGCGCTGACGGCGTGCGAGCACGATTCGAGCGCCGCTTTCAAGTGGTCGATCGCGGGTTGTCCCGTACGCCAATCGAGAGAGGACGCTTCGAAAAAGACCTGGGGATTGGCGGTGGCAAGCCATTGATGCAGGCTCTGCGGCATTTTCCAGACGGGCATCGCAGGGAACTGGTGCGCGAGCAGCGCGCCGGGATCAAGCCCGTTGGGATCGGCGATCCAGCCGATGCGGCGGGAGGCGACGCCCGTAAGGCGCCAGTCGATGTCATATTTGTCGCGGAGTTCGGCGCGCTTCGAGAGGAGTAGGCGCACGAATTCCTTGCCCACGTTGCCGAATCCAATCATCGCGAGATTGTAAGTGCGAATGGCGAACGTCCTTTCCGACACGATTAGTGCACTGCGAGAGCTTTGCGGCCGGGAAAGCGGGCGGCGGAGCCCAATTCTTCTTCGATGCGGAGAAGCTGATTATATTTTGCGATGCGGTCGGTGCGTGAGGCGGATCCGGTCTTGATTTGGCCTGTGCCCATGGCGACGACGAAATCGGCGATGAAGGGATCCTCGGTTTCGCCGGAGCGGTGGGAGACAATTGATGCGTAGCCGGCTTTGCGCGCCATTTCGACGGCCTCGATGGTCTCCGTGACCGTACCGATTTGATTCAGTTTGATGAGGATAGCGTTGGCGATCTTCTCGGAGATGCCGCGAGCAAAAATTTTCGGATTGGTGACGAAGATGTCGTCACCGACAAGCTGAAGCTTTGTGCCAACGTCGCGCGTAAGGATTTTCCAGCCGTCCCAGTCGTCTTCTGCGAGCCCATCCTCGAGAGAAACAATCGGATATTGACGGATCCAGTTCTCATAGAAGGCGACCATTTGCTCGGACGTGCGCGCGGATTTGTCGGATTTCTTAAAAATGTATTTCTTGGTCGCGCGATCGTAGAATTCGCTGGATGCCGGATCGAGCGCAATCGCGATTTGCTCGCCGGGTTTGTAGCCTGCTGCGGTGATGGCTTCCAGGACGCGCTCGAGAGCCTCTTCATTCGATCTGAGATTGGGCGCAAAGCCGCCTTCGTCACCGACGGCGGTGGAGTAGCCATTTTTTTTGAGCACAGCTTTCAAATTGTGGAAGACTTCAACCCCCGAGCGCAGCGCCTCACGAAAATTCGGTGCGCCAAGCGGCATCACCATGAATTCCTGCACATCGACGGAATTATCGGCATGTGCGCCGCCGTTCAGGATGTTCATCATCGGGACTGGCAGCGTGTCCGCGGAAGCGTCAGTCGAATAACGAGCGAGATATTTATAGAGCGGCTGGCCTGCGGCAGCCGCCGCAGCGCGGGCTGCCGCCATTGATACGGCCAGAATCGCGTTCGCGCCGAAATTCGATTTGTTTGGCGTGCCGTCGGCTTCGATCATGCGGCGATCGAGCGCGCGCTGGTCGGATGCGTCCATGCCGGTAACAGCCATTGCGATCTCCGCGTTCACGTGCCCCGCGGCTTTCAAGACGCCTTTGCCGAGATAGCGCGACTTGTCGCCATCGCGAAGTTCGTTGGCTTCGTGCTCGCCGGTGGAAGCGCCGGAAGGCACGGCGGCGCGGCCGAGCGCGCCGCCTTCGAGTCGAACGTCCGCTTCCACAGTGGGATTGCCGCGCGAATCGATGATTTCGCGGCCGTGCACGGCGATGATTTTAGCGGACAATGTAGCCTCCGAGTGTTGAAGGAACGATGGGCAAAGGACTGCAGTCTACGAAAAACTCTTGTTCCGGCCAACCAGATTAGAAAATTATTCAGGCTCTTCCAGCATGGATTCAGGACGGACGACGACGACGATGCCATTTTCGCTGATGGAATAGCGCGCGCGGTCCGCTTCGACGTCGTATCCGATCACGGCGCCTTCGGGAATACTCACGTGGCGATCGATAATGGCGCGCCGGATGCGGCAGCGGCGGCCCACGTTCACGTGATTGAACACGATCGAATCTTCCACTTCACTGTAGCTATTCACGCGCACATCGTACCCGAGGATGCAGCGCTCGACGCGGCCACCCGAAATAATTGAGCCGCCGCAAACCGTCGAATCAATCGCGGTGCCGGTGCGCTCGGGATCGGCAAAAACGAATTTCGCGGGAGGATACTGCTGCTGCCAGGTGTGCAGCGGCCAACTCTTGTCGTACAGATTAAAGACCGGGGAAACGGAGACGAGATCCATGTTGGCTTCATGGTAAGCGTCGATGGTGCCCACGTCGCGCCAGTAGGACGTTTCTTTTTTGTTTTCGTCCTGAAAGTTGTAGGCGAACACGCGATATTTGTCGATGATGCGCGGGAGAATATCCTTGCCGAAATCGTGCGAGGAAGTGGGATCTTCCGCATCGGCGATAAGAATCGGGACGAGCAGTTGGGTATTAAAGAGGTAGACGCCCATGGAGGCATTCACTTTGTGCGGATGAATCGGCGAAGGCTTTGGATACGCGGGCTTTTCCTCGAAGCCGACGATGCGCCAATTCTTGTCCGTTTCGATCACGCCAAATCGTTTGGCCGCTTGCGCAATATCCATCTCGATTGTGGCGACGGTCACGTCCGCACCGGCTTCGAGGTGCTGTTCGAGCATCTTCTGATAATTCATTTTGTATATGTGGTCGCCGGACAAAATAAAAACGTAATTCGACTGCTCGCTGCCGATCGAGTAGATGTTCTGATAGACGGCGTCGGCCGTGCCGAGATACCAGTGCTGTGAAACGCGCATTTGCGGCGGCAGCACCTCGATGAATTCGCCGAGTCCCATCAGAACGGACCACCCGCGGCGAACGTGCCGGTTGAGGCTGAGAGCTTTGTACTGGGTGAGAACGAAAACGCGGCGGAGATCGCTATTGAGGCAGTTCGAGAGCGTGATGTCGATGATCCGATAGACGCCGCCGAACGGAACGGCCGGCTTGGCGCGATCGCGAGTGAGCGGCCAAAGCCGCTCGCCCTGGCCACCAGCGAGCAGGACACCAAGCACGTTGCGCATCAGAGGCATTGAAAAATTCCTCACGCAAGATCAGTCGACGCTTCATTCTACAGCAAGAAATTTCGAGGCGGCGGAAATCTAAGCGATGCCCGAGAAAAGACGCGGCGCCGAGGAATCCCGTGCGGTTCGATTCCGATAACGATTTACAATGTAGTTACATAACGAACCTTCCCGCCGCTTATACAATTTATCCCTTGACTTGCGCAGCAGCCTTGGATAGAAGTTGCTGATTGCCGGTCAGGGTGTTGACCGGTTACACTGGTGTGAATCCAGCAAGACAAACTCAGACATCAATAGGGACGGGGGTGAATACGCGTGGCAGAAGTTGTCATTCAAGAGGGTGAATCTTTGGAGAATGCTCTCCGGCGCTTCAAGAGGAAAGTGCAGTCGGAAGACATCATCAAGGAAATCAAGAAGCACAGCTACTACATGAAGCCCGGGGAGAAGCGTCGCGCCAAGGAAGCTCTCTCGCGTAAGCGTCTCCGTAAGAAGCAACGTCGTGAGCAGGATTAGGCGAAAATCAATTGGGCCCATTAAAGCAGTTCGCGTCAGACGGGAAGCGGGATCCGCAGATTTCGCGGGCGTATCCGGCCGAACGTCTGGCGTGAGCTGCTCGCTGCCAGTCCTCTCCCAGCACGGTGGAGCAGCGCAATGGAATACCACGATAAGGTCCTGAAGTGCGCGGAATGCGGCGCCGAGTTCGTTTTTACGGCCGGCGAACAGATGTTTTTCTCCGACAAGGGCTTCAAGAACGAGCCCAAGCGGTGCAAAGCATGCAAAGCCAGCCGCGCACCGGGCAACGGCGCAGGTTCGGGAAGCGTTCAGCGGGTCGAAACCAAGACCGTTTGCTCGCAGTGCGGTAAGGAAACGACAGTTCCGTTCCGGCCGACGCAAGGGCGTCCCGTTTATTGCCGCGAATGTTTCCAGCAGCGGCGAACGATGGGCACGCAGGCCGGAGCAACGGCGTAGCGTCACAGCAGCGCCGCGGAACTGAGGCGAACCAGGTGGTGCCCTGCAGGGGCGGGGCGGGCCGAGTAGGGACTCGGGGCGTCCGGGATTGTCTCGCCGTATCGAAGCCAACCAACTCCATCAGGCTGCTTTCGCAGCACCGACCGGTACGATCTCGCGCAACGCCGCCATGTATGTTTCCATCTCAGCCTGCGTGCCGATCGTCACACGCATGAAATTCGGGATCGAAGCAAATCGCCGGCCCACCAGAATATTGCGCTCCTTGAACTGAGCGATGAGGGGCTTTACGTCCGCGCCCATATCGATCATCACGAAATTTCCCTGCGATATAATGAAGTGCCGCTTGTCTTTCGCCAGCTGGGCATTCGTCCATTTCCGCGTCTGAATGAGTTTGTTCTGAGTTTCGACGACGTGCTGCTGGTCCGCGAGACTTGCGAGGGCTGCCGCGAGCACGGCCGAATTGCCGTTGTCTTGCGTGCAGTATTCGTCCATTGCGGCAATCGTTTCTTTCGCACCCACGGCGTAGCCCAATCGCATTCCCGCCATCCCGTACACTTTCGAAAACGTGCGCGCCACCAGGACATTCGGATATTTTCCGTGCCAATCGAGCGCGCTCGAGTAGGAAGGATCGTCAACGAGGTGGTGATAGGCCTCATCTACAAGAATCAAGGTTGCCGGCGGCACGCGCTCGAAAAACGCGCCTAGTTCGTCGCGCGAAACAACCGTGCCGGTGGGATTGTTCGGATTGCACACGTAGACAACGCCCGTTTTGGATGTACAAGCGGCCGCCATACGCGGCAAGTCGTGTCGAAAATCGGCGGTGAGCGGAATTTTCACCGGTGATGCCTTCGTCACGCGCGCGTATTCAAGAACAGCCTCGAAGGTAGGTTCGGCCGCGACAAGATTTTTCCCGGGCGCCAAGAACGCCGCATCCGCTACGCGCAAGATTTCCGTTGAGCCGCAGCCAAGCAAAATATTCTCCCGCGCGACCCCGTGAAGCTGCGCCAGCGCACCCTGCACCTGCACATGCGCGTCATCCGGATAGCGCGCAGCCGCTTTTGCACAGACCGTGAATGCCTCGCGAGCTTTGGGCGAAGGGCCGTAAGGACTCTCGTTGTAATTGAGGTGAATCGGGCCGCCGGACGGAGTGTCATCAGCCGGCGCCGTCCTGGAGGCGGCTAGCAGCCTCGGGCCGGCAAGCGCAAAGGCCAGAGACTGGCCGATCGCGCGCGAGAATTCGCGCCGCGAAAAACTAATCCGTGACATAGCTCGCTCCTTAGCTTCAAATCCGCGCACATCATATTCTGTTCGAAGATGCGAAAGCGAAGTGTATCGCTCGATAGCTTTAGGCCAGGCCACGGCTTCGTAGACGCGAACACACTGTGCTCGGTCCTTGCGTTTCAACCCCGCTGTAGCAGAAGGCTGCCTCTGGTCTAGCGGGAAACCGCTCGACTCTCCCGATGGTTTTCAGCCAGGAGGAATCAAAACGGAATGAAATCAAGCGTTGAACGAATATTCTTTGCACTCAGAAAGAAGTCACTATACTTCGCGACATGAATCAAAGAAAGCGTTTCCTGCACGCTCGAAGGCGGGAAATTATTGCCGCCGCGATCGTTAGTTCTCTAATGCTGTTCGCCTGGCATTTCTACGCTTACGGACAGAACAGATCGGATTTTCCCGACGGCTACGATGCCGTCGAAGCCGCTCCCGCTACTCACAAAGTTGTTTTCGAAAACGAAATTGTTCGTGTGCTCGAAGTGACGGTACCGCCGCCGGGCACCACAATACCGATGCACCACCATCGCTGGCCAAGTTTCTTTCTAGATTGGGATACAGGCGGCGCAACGCCCCACATTCGCTATCGTCGTCCGGATGGCAGCGTGAAGGACAATCCGAGCAGGGCAGTTCCGGTTCATCCCGGCAGTTGGAGTGTTCAGTGGATGAAACCGGAGCCGATGCACTCGATAGAGGTTGTCGAAAAGCCGGAGAGCAGTGTTCAGGAAGGCCCTCCAAGCCTTCGCATCGAAATTAAATGTCATCCCTAGGGACCTACTGCGTCGGCGGGTAGGGCGACGCGCCACACCGCACCCGGCCGTGATGCGATTCAAAACGCCTCTTTTTCAGATTGCTTCGGCCACCTCGCCACTACCCACCGGGCGCCACCTCGCTATAATAGATTGTTGAATGCGAGGACATCTATGAGCCGGCAACAGGCAGTCGTGGAATCGGCGGCGTCAAAAGAAGCGCAGGCGCGCATCTGGGACGTGTTTCGCCGCTGGGGATATCTTCAGGCGGATCTCGATCCGCTTGGCGATCTTGAGCCCGTCGAGCTTCCCGAGCTTGCGGAGTCTGGCCCCGAAGCGGAAGCGGCGCGCAAAATTTACTGCGGCACCATCGGCGCAGAATTTATGCACATCCCCGATCCCGAGCAGCGGCGATGGGTACGGGAGCGGATGGAATCGGAAGAATCCGCGCCGGATCGAAACCCGGATCGCGCAAAAATTCTCGAACGGCTCGTGCGCGCGGAAATTTTTGAGCAGGTTTTGCAAACGCGCTACCTGGGAACGAAACGATATTCGCTCGAAGGCGAAGCGGCGCTGTTACCGCTGCTCGATGCAATCCTGGATGCCGCGTCGGAGCACGATTTGCGGCAGGCCGTGCTGGCGATGAGCCATCGCGGGCGGCTCAACGTAATGGTGCATGTGGTTGGGCGTCCGGCAGCGGAAGTCTTCGCGCGGTTCGAAGATGTGGACCCCCGGAGCGTTCTGGGAGGCGGCGATGTGAAGTATCACATGGGCGCGACAGGCCAGTTTGCCGCGGCGAATGGACGGAGCGTGGGAATTCATCTCGTTTCGAATCCGAGCCACCTGGAAGCCGTGGATCCTGTGGCGATCGGACGCGCCCGGGCGAAGCAGACGCGAATCGGCGAACGTGGACAGCAAGCAATCGTGCCGATCGTAATGCACGGCGACGCCGCGTTTGCGGGGCAGGGCGTTTGGGCTGAGACGCTGAATATGACCGGGGTCGACGGATATTCGGTAGGCGGCTCGGTTCACATCATCGTAAATAATTTGATTGGCTTCACCACAGTGCCGCGCGAATCGCATTCTTCGCGGTTTTCGTCCGATCTCGGCAAGCGGCTGCCGATTCCGATTTTCCATGTGAACGCGGAAGACCCTGACGCAGTCGCGCGCGCGGGACGGATTGCGCTCGAGTATCGCTACGCCTTCGCGTCACCGGTGGTGGTCGATCTGATCGGCTACCGCAAACACGGGCACAGCGAAGTGGACGATCCCACGATCACGCAGCCGCTGCGTTACAAGAAAATCCAGGCGCACGTGCCGCTTTGGCAGATCTATGCGGAAAAAACCGGCGTGGATGCCGCGCCAATTGTCGAACGGGTGCGGCAGGAACTCGACGCGGCGCAAAAAGAAGCCGAAGAGCTCGAAAAAAATCCGCCGATGCGAAAAATGCCGGCGTACTGGGACGCGTATCGCGGCGGGCGTTACAACGCTTCGCTCGAAGTGGACACGGGCGTGGCTGCAGCCGAATTGACCGCTGTCGGAGAAGCGCTCGCGAGCGTTCCGGGCGGATTTCACATTCATCCGAAGGTAAAAAAGCTTTTGGAGCAGCGGCTCGAGATGGCGCGCGGAAAACGCCCGCTCGATTTCGGGATGGCGGAAGCTCTCGCATTTGGCACGCTTTTGAAGCAGGGCACGCCCGTACGGCTGAGCGGGCAGGACAGCAAACGCGGCACATTCAACCAGCGGCATGCGGCGTTGATTGACATCGAGACGGAAAACGAATTCATCCCACTGCAGCACGTGGCGCCGAAGCAGGCTTGGTTTGAAGCGATCAACTCGACGCTTTCTGAAGCGTCAGTGCTCGGATTCGAGTATGGGTTCAGCCGCGATTTTCCGGAAGCGCTCGTACTGTGGGAGGCGCAATTCGGCGATTTCGCGAACGGAGCGCAAATCATTATCGATCAGTTCGTGGTGGCGGGTGAGGATAAGTGGAATTTGCTTTCGGGCGTCGTGCTGCTTTTGCCGCACGGATATGAAGGGCAGGGACCGGAACATTCGAGCGCGCGCATCGAACGGTTCCTGCAGCTCGCCGCGCGCGACAACATTCAAATCTGCCAGCCGTCCTCCGCCGCGCAGTATTTTCATCTACTGCGCCGCCAGGCGCTGCGCGCGTGGCGCAAGCCGCTTGTCGTCTTCACACCGAAAAGCATGCTGCGGACTCCTGCGTCGTCATCGAGTCTGGCGGAACTTTCCGAAGCGCGATTCCGGCCCGTGATTCCCGATCGCGGAGACGGCACTGCAACTCGCATACTTTTGTGCACGGGAAAAATCGGCCACGAACTCGAAGCCGAACGGAAGCGCCGGAAGGACGATTCGATAGCGATTATTTTCCTCGAGCAACTCTATCCGTTTCCAGAGCCGGAACTCGCCGCGGAAATGGACCGGCACACAAACGCGCGCGAATTCGTATGGGTGCAGGAAGAGCCGGCGAATATGGGCGCGCTCGCGTTCCTTGCGCCGCGCCTCGAGCGGCTCGCGCGAGGCCGCACGGTGCTGTCCGTGAAACGCTCAGCGAGCGCGAGCCCCGCAACCGGGTCGCACAAAGCTCACGAGATGGAGCAGAAGACTCTGCTGACGCTGGCGTTCGCAAGCCCCGTCAGCAAATGAGAATCACGAACCAGGCCGCAATCTATTTCCAGACTTATTTTCTGGAGATGATTAGGCTCTGCGGTCCGGGCGTCGGCCGGAGTTCGTTCGAGGAAAAACCAGCGTTGCGGAACATGCGATCGTATTCGGCCAGCGGATACGAATCACCAGCCCTTGTCGAAGCCAGCATGATCAGGCTGAAACCCGCCGGAATCGGCGGAGTCACGCGGTCATCGTTCGGTACGAACTCGACGGTGACGACCTTTCCGTCCGGTGCGAGCGCGGCGTGGATTTTTCTGAGCAGCTTTTCGATCATGGGCGGATCGAAATGATGCAGGAAACCGGTGAGCAAAACGAGATCGTAGCCGGAGCCGAAATCGACTTCGAAGGCGCTGCCCGGAATCGTGTGGTAGCGGTTCTCAACCTTCGCTGCGCGCGCATTTTCCTTGGCAACTTCGAGAACGCTCGGCCAGTCAACAGCGAAGATCTCCGCGTTCGCGTTGTGCTTGGCGATCGCAACGCCGTACACGCCGTGACCGGCTGCGATGTCGAGCACCTTCCACTTCTCGCCGGCATCTGCGTTGACCAAGGCTGCAATCCCTTCGGCAACGGGCCTTTGCATTGGGGCCATCGAGCGGGCGAACTCGACCCAGATCGGATTGTTCGCCTCGGTGGTACCCTTGTCTTCCTCAAGCGAGCCGCCCTTGCGAACCGCCGCCGTCAAATGCCCAAACCGATCCATCATTTCGGGCGTGGTAAGAAATCCTGCGATCGAGCCAACGTAGGCAGGCGAGCGGCGGTCGAGAAACGTCGCGGAATCGGGAGTCAGCGCGTAGGTCTGATCCTTCTTCGCAAGGAAGCCGATAATCGTGAGGTAGTCGCACAACGTGCGCATGCCCCGCTCGGACGCCTGGCAGCGCTTCGCGAGAGCGCGGCAGTGTTCGCGCCTTCGCCGATTGCGGTGAAGGCGTCAAGTTCGATTCCGGCCTTGAGGGCCGCGGTTCTGTGATGGGCATTCAAAGTCTCAAAGATCAGTTCCGGACTGGGTTGCGTGTGTCCTGCTGGTGTGGCCATGGTTTCCTCCGCGGCGGAACGTTCTGTGAATCCGGCAAACTTGGGTTGAAACGTCATTTTCTCGCGATGCTGAGTGGAAGTGCAATTACGAAATTCGGAAATTCATTTGGGGATCGGCGGCCGCGTCGCGTACATTTCTCGAGCGTCCGCGGCGATCGAAGCGCGGAATTGTGCGCGAGGGAATCGAGATGAAAGTGCAGCCGTTCGAGCTCGAACGATGGCAGTCGGTCTGGGAAAACAAAGTTGAGCTGAATATTTCCGAAAGCGGAGTGCATCCGCTGACGACAGCGGAACTTGTGGCGGATGAGGAGGCGCTGCGAAAAATCCTCGACGTGTCGCAAAGCTATCCACAGACGAACGGAAGCGAAGAACTGCGTGCGCGGATCGCGGAATTGTACCCAGGAGCGCGGGTTCCCAACGTGCTTGTCACTTGCGGAGGCTCAGAAGCGAATTTTATTTCTACGTGGGCGCTCCTCGAACCGGGAGACGAAGTTGTATTCATGCTTCCAAACTATATGCAGATTTCGGGGCTGGCGACTGCATTCGGCGCGACGGTGAAGCCGCTCTGGCTGCGCGAAGAGCTCGATTGGGGAATCGACATCCACGAGTTGCAGCAGCTGATCACGACGAAGACAAAGCTCGTCGCGATCTGCAATCCGAATAATCCCACTGGCGCCGTGTTGAGCGACGAAGAGCGCCAGGCAATCGTGAGAGCCGCAGCGACGGTGGGGGCGTGGATTTTGTCGGATGAGGTGTATCGCGGCGCAGAGATGGACGGCACGACGACGCGGACTTTCTGGGGCGGCTACGAGCGAATTCTTTGCACGGGAGGACTTTCGAAAGCATACAGCTTGCCGGGGCTGCGCACGGGTTGGGTGGTTGGTCCGGACGACATGATCGAGCGGCTTTGGAGCTATCACGATTACACGAGCATTGGCCCCACGATGCTGACGGACCGGCTGGCATCTGTCGCGCTCGAACCGAAGCGGCGAGAATGGATCTTGAACCGGACGCGGACATTTCTGCGGCAAAATTATCCAGCATTGCGCGGATGGCTCGACGCGCACGGGGACTGGTTTTCACATGTTGCACCGAAGGCGGGGGCGATCGCGTGGGCCAGATTGAGAAAAGGCGGCAATTCCGCACAGATGGCGGAAGAGCTCCGCGTGAAGAAAAGCGTACTCATTGTGCCGGGTGAACAGCTGGGAATGAATTCATTCGTGCGATTCGGATTCGGCGGAGATCCGGCGCACCTGCAGAAAGCGCTATCGCGAATTGCGGACTGGATGAACGAAACGCGCCGCTAGATTCGGTTCGTTGACTTGCGCGATGCAGCCGCCATAAGATTGCGCGCAGCCGGGCTCGCCCTCGGGCCCCACCCCCCATGAAAGCGCCTCTACCCGAAAACGAAGCGGCGCGCCTCGAAAGTCTCCATCGCTATGCAATCCTCGACACGCTTCCGGAGCAGGAGTTCGACGATTTATCGCGCCTGGCCGCGTTGATCTGCGGCACACCGATCGCGCTCGTGAGCCTGATTGATGCGAACCGGCAATGGTTCAAATCGAAAGTGGGACTCGATGCCGCGGAGACGCCGCGCGACATTGCCTTCTGCGCGCATGCGATTCTGGAGCCCGGCGTCATGGTCGTGCGGGATGCGCTTCAGGATGAGCGGTTCCGATCGAATCCGCTGGTCACTAGCGATCCGAATGTGCGTTTTTATGCCGGCGCGCCGCTGGTGACGCCAGAAGGGCACGCGCTTGGGACGCTTTGTGTGATCGATCGCGTGCCACGCGAGCTTACGGCGGAACAGCTGGAAGCATTAAAAGCGTTGAGCCGGTTGGTGGTGACGGAACTCGAATTGCGACGAAGCGTGACGGATCTTTCGAAGGCGATGCAAGAGCGGCGGCTGATCGAGAGCGAAGTCGACCAGCTTTTCAATTTATCTCTGGATCTTTTTTGCATCGCGGGATTCGACGGATATTTCAAGCGAATTAATCCCGCGTGGGAGATGACGCTCGGAATACCGAAGGCTGAATTGCTCTCGCGACCCTACATTGATTTCGTACATCCGGACGATCGTGAAGCCACGCTCGGAGAAGCGAAAAGCATGGGCGCGGGGACCGTGACGTTTTCTTTCGAAAACCGCTACCGATGTGGCGACGGCACTTACATCTGGTTGCTGTGGAATGCGACGCCGAGCAGCGACCAGAAACTGATTTTTGCGGTGGCGCGGGACATCACGCTGCGAAAACGGGCCGAGCGAAGGATGGCGGTCGGCTACGCACTGACGCGGGTGCTCGCTGAGGCGGAAACGCTGGAAGCAGCGTCGCCTTTGATCCTGAAATCGATTTGCGAGGGGCTCGGCTGGGAGCTCGGCGCGTTCTGGCGGCTGGACGAAATCGCGAAGGTGCTGCGTTGCGTGGATCTGTGGCACCCGCCAGCGCTGCAATTTCCGAGCTTCGAATGGGCGACAAAAGAGTTCACGTACCAGCGCGGTGTAGGTGTTCCGGGGCACGTGTGGGCGACCGGGCAATCCGCATGGATTCCCGACGTGCCGGAGCAGCACAATTTTCCGCGGTCAGAATTCGCGAGGAAAGAGGGTTTGCATTCGGCGTTCGGTTTTCCGATACGGATCGGGAAAAATATTGTGGGAGTAATTGAATTCGTGAGCCGCGAAATCCGGAAGCCGGAAGCCGAGTTGCTCGAAATGTTTGATTCGATCGGCAGCCAGATTGGGCAGTTCATGGAGCGGCGGCGCGCCGAGAACGAGTTGAAATTGTACGCAGATTATCTGGAAGCGGCGCGGCATGCGCAGGAATCGGACGCGAGAAGGCTGGCGGATCTAGTGAAGGAGCTCGAGATCGCGAAGCAGCATGCGGAAGAGGCAACGCGCTCGAAGAGCGAATTTCTTGCGAACATGAGTCACGAAATTCGTACTCCGATGAATGCTGTGATCGGGATGACGGAGCTGGCGCTTGAAACCAAGCTCACGCCGGAACAGCGCGAGTATCTGGGAACCGTAAAGAGTTCCGCCGGTTCGCTCCTGAACCTGATCAACGACATTCTGGATTTTTCAAAGGCGGAAGCGAAGAAGCTCGAACTCGACCACGTTGATTTCGCGGTTCGTGATTTGCTGGAGGACACGGTGAGAGTGCTGGCCGTGCGAGCGCAGCAAAAGGGGCTCGAGCTGGCCTGCCACGTGGTGCCGGATGTTCCCGATGCGCTGGTGGGAGACCCGGAACGGCTGCGTCGAATCGTGGTGAACCTGGTGGGGAACGCGATCAAATTCACTGAGAGTGGCGAGGTTGTATTGAAGACGAGCGTGGAATCCAGGGCGGGTACGGATGTGGTGCTACATTTTTCGGTGACGGACACGGGGATTGGAATTCCCCCGGAGAAACAGAAGGGCATTTTTGAAGCGTTCGCGCAAGGTGACAGTTCGACGACTCGAAAATACGGTGGCACAGGGCTGGGCCTGTCGATTTCGTCACAACTCTCGGAGCTGATGGGCGGCCGCATCTGGGTCGAGAGCGAAGCGGGGCGGGGAAGCACATTCCACTTCACAGCGCGGTTAGGGTTGCAGCGGACGGCGATCGAAACGCCAGCGGCAGTTCCCGTGAAACTGCGCGACCTGCGTGTGCTGGTAGTAGACGACAACTCAACGAGCCGGCAGATACTCGAAGAAATGCTCACGAACTGGAAAATGAAGGCTGTAGTGGCCAAAAGCGGCCAGGCGGCACTGGAAGCGCTCAAACGCGGAGCGAAAGCCGGCAAACCGTTTCAGCTTGTTCTAGCGGATGGGCACATGCCGGAAATGGATGGATTCGATCTTTCCGCGGGTGTTCAGAAAGATCCGCAGCTCCGCGGAGCGACGGTGATTCTCCTGACGTTTGCCGGGAAGCGCGAAGATCAAGCGCGCGCACGGAGTGTGGGGGCAGTGGCGGCAGTGACGAAGCCGGTAAAGCAGTCGGAATTATGGGACGCAATCGTTACGGCGCTGCATGTTCCAGCGCACCTGAAGACGCGGCCATCGGCGGCGCGCGGGCCAGCACGTGGAGCGCATCGCCGGTTGAGAGTTCTGGTCGCGGAGGATAATCCGGTAAACCAGGAACTCGTTCTCCATTTGCTCGAGCGAAGAGGGCATTCTGTAATCGTAGCCGAGAATGGAAAACAAGCGATCGAAGCCCTGGAAAAACACAAGTTCGATTTCGTGTTGATGGATGTCCAGATGCCGGAAATGGGCGGTATCGAAGCAACCGAAGAAATTCGGCGGAGAGAGAAAGAGAGCGGCAATCACGTACCGATTTTTGCGATGACGGCTCACGCGATGAGGGGCGACCGGGAGCGATGCCTGGCGGCTGGGATGGATGGTTACATTCCCAAACCGCTCGATCCGAAGTCTTTTATACAGATTATTGAATCAGGAGCATTGCCGGCCACGCCGGGCGTGGCTCGTGGCAATGAGGCGAATGTCGACGATATAAGAGCGGATGGAGCGATCGGCGGAGACGCGCTACTTGCGCGCTTTGGCGGGAATCGGAAGCTGCTGCAATCGTTGGTCAAGACTTTCGGGCACGATTGTCCCAAGATGATGGCAAAAATTCGCAGCGCGCTTTCAACGCGCGATCCGCGCGCCCTGGCAGATGCCGCGCACGCGCTGAAAGGCTCGGTAGGAAATTTCGGGACCTCGAGAGCGTTTGGGACAGCGCGGGAGATGGAAAAAACGAGCCGACAGGGTAAACTCGACGGCGCCTGGGAGCTGTACGCCACCCTGGAAGACGACCTCGCGCAGCTATTGCCGGCGCTGCAGACCGTCGTTGACCCGCAGGGTGCGAAGGGCACGAAAACAAGGAAGAGCGGGCCGGAACAAAAGAGCCGATTGCAGCATTCACTGCGGAGGAAATGATGACGCGCATTCTTGTCGCTGACGATGACCGCACAACACGCTTGCTACTAACCGAAATTCTGCGCGAAGGGAAATACACGGTGGTGGCGGTCCCCGACGGCGCGGCGGCTCTGAAGAAGTTGAAAGAGGATAAGTTCGACTTGGCGCTGCTCGACGTTTGGATGCCGAAGAAGAATGGACTAGAGGTGCTGGCTGCGCTGCGCAAGACCAACAAGAAGCCGAAGGTGATCGTGATGACATCAGACGATACGCCGGAAACTCTGTTGAGCGCCATTCGAGAGGAAGCGTATCAGTATGTGGCGAAGCCAATCGATCCAAAGTCGCTGATCGGATTGATTCGCGAGACTCTCGCGAGAACATCGAAAACTTTGCCCATCGAGGTGATTTCGGCGCGTCCCACGTGGGTCGAACTGGCAGTGCCCTGTTCGCTGGAAGCGGCTGAGCGGATCGAGGGATTCATGGCCCATCTGAAGGCGGGATTGTCCGAGGAGGTGCAGCGGTCGGTGGGGCAGGCGTTTCACGAACTGCTGCTGAACGGGATCGAATGGGGCGGGAAGCTCGATCCGAGCCGGAAGGTCCGGATTTCATATCTTCGAGGGAAACGGATGCTGCTCTATCGCATTGCAGATCCCGGCCCGGGATTCAAGTTCGCCGAACTCGAGCATGCGGCGATCAGCCACCGGCCCGACGAACCTACGAAGCACGATGAGGTACGCCAGCAGAAAGGCCTGCGACCGGGAGGTTTCGGACTGCTGCTCGCGAAGGCGAACGTGGACGATCTGTTGTACAACGAAGCGCAAAACGAAGTTGTATTCGTGAAGTATCTGGACGAAGAGGCTGGGGCCAGCCAGGAGACAGCGGCGCAGTAGGCGGCGATCCACGCCGCGTTGATTGCTCGTATGGCTGCACGGCTTTCGAACCCAATTGACGATCTATCCTGCGGCGTATACGATGGCCGCGGAATCAAACGGAGGACAAGATGGCGAAGAAGGGCAGATTGACAGAGGCCGCGCAAACGATTGGATCCGCGATGGGCAAGGCGAATCGAACCGCTCATAAAGTGGCGAAGGCCGGCGTTATGGCGAAAAAGGAACTCGAACAAATTTCGAAGCAGGTGGAATCGCTAAAGAAGCAACTTCAGAAGACGACCAAGCGGTTGAGAAAAGCTCTGACCTAAACACCGTCTGGATTCAATTGCGGGCCACCAGGACTAGAGCTCGGGACCGACGGATTATGAGTTCTGTTCCAGGTGTTCCCGGCCGGACGGGGGGAAGAGGTCAGTCATTATTTCGACGTGTACGCCGAGTTTCCGCGTTACAACTCCATTTTGACTCAGAAACGGTTGGTGGGCCCGCTAAGATTCGAACCTAGGCCAACGAATGATGAGTTCTCAGGAGCCCTCTGCCGCGAAAGAAGATAAGCACCTTAGCCCCGCAAAGCAACGAAAGATCCGGCAAAAACCGCAACCTGGGCGCTACCGAACCGGTGAAGATTCTTAGTAGGACATGTGCCAACGCCGAATCTCGTTCTGAGATAGATGGGCATAAACCCTGTGGCTGTTGACAAACTCTTCGTGAATGCGAACTGAAGTGTTGGCAGTGACGTCTATATGAGCAAGCGTTCTGCCGATGCTCTTTTTCATCACCATTCACGGAGGCTTGCTGATTATGATGGGACAACACTCCCGTTCCGAGTCGCTGTTCTACTACTTTCGCATCGAAGATCAGGTTCCTGAAAACCACTTACTCCGTCT
>JBARFX010000010.1:0-41557 GCA_049797655.1 Candidatus Acidiferrales bacterium
AGACGGAGTAAGTGGTTTTCAGGAACCTGATCTTCGATGCGAAAGTAGTAGAACAGCGACTCGGAACGGGAGTGTTGTCCCATCATAATCAGCAAGCCTCCGTGAATGGTGATGAAAAAGAGCATCGACAGAACGCTTGCTCATATAGACGTCACTGCCAACACTTCAGTTCGCATTCACGAAGAGTTTTTCAACAGCCACTCCTCTTCTCACCACCAATCTGAAAACAAGCCAATTTCCGGTTGACGCTAATCGTGCATTCCCTCATTAGGGATAGGCGTCATTGCACGCCTACGAGGCCAGCGACCGCGTCGAAGAGCTTTGCTGAATCGTAGCCGACGCCCTTTCGGAAGACGATCTCTACGTTGCGGATGTCGGAGATGTTCTTGGATGGATCGCCTCGGACGATAACGAGATCGGCTTGCTTGCCTTTCGCAATCGTGCCGATGCGCGCGCTCTGTCCCAAGAACTCCGCGCCATTGGCCGTTGCAATGTGAATCGCCTGCACAGGCGTGAAACCCGCTTTGACCAGTAACTCGATCTCACGCTGATCCGCGTAACCTGCTAGTGTTCCGCCGTCGCCCGTTGGATCGGAACCAGCAAGGAGAAGCCCTCCCGCAGCGACAAAGTCGCGCTCGAATTGCATCTCCTTGGCCATGGCATGGTGCAGCGATATTTTTGGCAGGACAAACTTTCTTATAATCCGGTAAATTAGCTCACTTTTGAAACTCATGGCGCGCATCTCGCGACCTTCGAGGGCCGACATCGGCTGCGGATCGCCTCCAAAATCCTCGAAAACGGCCATCGTCGATGTGATTGCCACGTGGCGATCAACCAGGTGATGAATCATTCGCTGGACTTCGGAGCTGTCCACGTCTAGGCGTTCGTCGAAATCTTTGGTAGCGGCTCCGTCTGGAGGGCAAACGCCCGGCTGTTTGCCTGGGAAAAATTCCGTATCCACCGCCAATCCGTGTTCCAGCCCATCGATTCCCATGTCGGCAGCTTCGGTGAATCCCACCGAGCATAAATGCCCCGTAAGTTTCAGACCCTTGCTGTGTGCCTCATCGATAGCGACGTTGAGTTCTTCCGGCGTGAGGTGCATATACGCTTTGAATGAAGTCATGCCCTCAACAGCGCCTTCGGCAACGGCTCGACGTGTTTCGTCCGGGCTCGCGAGGGGATGCATTTGCGAAAAAAGAAGCGGCTCGGCCTCCAGGTAGGGCGCGGTCAGAAACATGTCTGGCCCCGGCCGTTGGCCGGAATCGATGGCGTGCTTGATGGCGAGGTCGGCCTGCGCATCGATGCTCCCCGTGGTGCGGAGAGTTGTCACCCCGCCTGCCAAATACATCAGAGGAAACGAAACAGGCTGCTCTACTAGCAGGGGTTTTCTCGGTGTACTGTCGGGAGAGGTCATGTATAGATGCTCGTGGAGCATGACAAGGCCGGGAAACACGGTCTTGCCAGAGAGGTCGATGACTCGCGCGTCCGGTGGTACGGAAACTGACGAAGACGAACCGACCTCGGCGATCGTTCCGTTGTTGAGTATCAATGTTTGATCTTCCTGCGTTGGCGAAGCGCTGCCGTCGATCACGCGGGCGTGGGTGAGCGCGATTAAAGACGCGTTTTCTACAATGAAAGCTGACGGAGGCTGCTGAGCAGTCCTCAGGTAGTAGGCACGCTTGATGTGTATGCCGACCCACGCCAGCACGATGAGTAAGATCAAGAGAAAACCGACGCGGGAAAACCATTTCCAGATTGTACGAAGGGTGCTCATGACCGGAACCTCTTTTGCGCGGAATTCTACTACTGCTGTCATCTACCTCGTAAGCAAATCGTTACTTTCGTGCACTGGCAGCGGCATTTCAACTGGCCTTTGAAGTGAAGCCGACTCCTTAGACGAACTCTGGGTCGCCGCGCGGAACGGTTTAGTTGAGGCGCCAGGAGTTTGCGGCTGTGAATCTAAGTTGAGTCACAACAAGGCCGACTTGTATTGGAAGTTAGATGGTTCCCCTCCCATCGCGTGGCAACTGCACGGTCACGACCTCGATGCTGAGAAAGCTAGAAGGCTGGCGACGAGCAAGGCTGCTCCGAATTGTGATCGTGTTGAAGGAGAGTGGGTGATTCAATATCATTCCGCAGGACACACCGGAAGCTGCGTAGCATTGCAGACCGCGTCACTGAGTTCCGAGATGTTTTATAGAAAAATTGGGCGCGGAGGATGAGGCCTCAGGTACAGCAAACGGAGTCCTCTTTTTCCATCTGAAAACGGCTGGCCCTCGGCCGTCGTGAGAAGGTTCAGAAAAGAATCCGCGCGCAAAACTCTACAATTCTTGCCGTGTTCACGCCTGTGCGACGGTTTCGTGTCCAGGCCGTGTCGTTTTGAGGTATACCGGGAGCCGCAGCTACGGGATTTCGATCCAGACTTCGCAGGCGTGCTTTTTCGATTCCTTGCCGTTTGCCAGCTCCGCTCTGGCTGCGAGGAGGTGTTTTCCTGGCTCGAAGACGAGTGGTTGGCTCTCACCCGTGATGCCCTTGACTGGACCGGTGGCACCGGCGGGAACTGGGATCGAGAAGAGTTTCGTGGGCGGTTTGGATGAGATGTCGTACACGTTGAACTGCATAACGCAGTTGGTTGTGACGGTAGGAGAGCACGCGTGATTCAACTTAAAGTCGTAGTCAAACTTCACGCTGATTGTATGTTTGACCGATTGCTCCTGTGCAAGACAAGCACCCGCGATCATTAGCGAGACCACGACGAGAATCGCTATTAGCAAGAAAGCGCCAGGGGCTCCGTTGTCAGAGTTCGCCGGGAATCTCTGCTTCATCAATGGCCTCGCCGTTTGTACGCATGAGTCTACACATGACGAAAAGGTTCGTCGATATTCTCGCCGGAAACTTTCTGAGCGTCTCGCTCGAGCGACTTGCTGACCAAGTCCTTCGATCCCAGGCCGACCGCGAGCGCCAAGGCCAGGACAATCCCTCCAAAAAGAATGCCGAAAGCAAGCTCCACAATGCCGGGAGCGATTCTTAGATGTTCGAGAGCCATCGCGACGGCCAGAACCACCACCAACCATTTCACTCCCACGCTCAATAGGCGCGCGTAATGCAGGTTCAGATTGACGGCTCCGATCAGCACGCTGCGTGCAAGAAATCGAGCGATCACACTGCCAACCAACAACACCAATGCCGCCCCCAGCACGTTGGGGATATACGCGAAAACGCTCCGTGCCAGCAGAGAAGTCCATTCGGCATCGAATGCTGCTATGCCGATGAGAAAGCCAGCTAGGATGACCAGCGCGGCGATCGCCCGCGACACGAGCAGAGATGGACTCTTCATCGGCGACCACTCTGTAAAAGTGGGAAAGCCCCACCGACTCACTCGCTGATCGAACTGCATGCTGGCAAGCAATCGCCGAACGATAGCCGCAAGAATGCAACCCAATAGGATCGAGATTAGAAGCGCCACGAGTAGGGCCGCCGTCCCGGGCAGCAGATCTGCGAACCTGGTTAGGAATCGCGTGCTGGATTGTGCCAGCGCTTGCTTGACTTGATCCCACATAAGTACCTCCGTTACAACTCACAGAGCACTACGGGTTGAACCGGTCCGGCCACCGCCATCGAGACACAAGATACGGTTTGTCAGATTCGTAGGCGAGAGATAGGCGCTCGAGCCTCCGCCTCAATGCTGGGGCGTCGGCAGTCTCCGAGTCGCGGGCATAAGAGGCGATCCATGCCAGGTAGAGCGGAGTCATCGACTTCAGAAGATGATCGCGATTGATGGTTCGAAGTCGATGCGCCAGCGCAAAATCATAGACAATGCGAACCCAAAGCTCGTCGGGCATGCGAAATTCCTCGAGCGGTAGCCGCGAGAGTTTCCGAAGCTCAAACAACGTGGAGGGCGGAAGCACCATACCCCAGATCTCCTGGAGATCCCGAATTCCCAATTGAAACGACTCCAGCAACCGGCTGATATCCACAGTTCCGGTGTCTTGAGCTACGACGACAGGCTCGCCCAGCGCCGGCACAGGGACGGAAGCGCGCGTTCTCTGCCAGCACGCTGCATTTCGCTCCATGTCAAGAAAGATAGGATTCATCACCTGGGCTACCAGGGAACTGATATTCGTCCAATCTGTTGGCGGATAAACTCGCGGTCCGATGTGGACCTCACAAATCTTTAGATTGTCGCAAAGAGCCGCCGGCGCGATGGACGCCAGCGGATGAACACGATTTCCGCCGGCCCTGGCACCCCGTTCTGTCGCCAGCATCTTCTTGAATAGCCGCTGCGAAATGCCCATGTCCGGGCCCATCGGGTTGTGGATGCGTTTGCCGTAGAGGCATCGTATGAGCGGTGAGAGAATGCTGCTGTTCAGCAATCCTTCGAATTTTCGAAGAGCGTATTGCGGAACCACGAGATCGAAATCGTCTTCTACCAGTGGCTGCACCAGTTGGCGAACCCACGCCGGCGTCGCATTCTCGATCGTGGAAGCGATGAGGCAGCAGGCTCGGGCGCCGAGCTTTTCACTTGCTGTAAAGACAGACTCGTATGCAGTGGCCATGCTGACGACCGGCGGGCCGGGAGTATCTGGCCCCGAGAGAGGCCAAGGAATCAGATACCGCGACGGGCTCTTGTCAGCCGCCTCTGAATTCGTTTGGCTTGTATTGACACCGCGAGCATCTTGCAGTGCCGCGATGCGCGGGGTTCCAGAAAGCGTTCGCAGAGAGTCGCACAGCGTGACTAGACTCTCTCGATCGACGTCAGCGAGAACGCCCAGTACCACATCGGCGCTATCAACTGGGTCGATTCGTTCCGATACCTGCTGCGGGATAGGTTCAACTTCCAACGTTCGGTCCTCTAGTTCAATTCCTCACTAGCAAACGTCGAGTGCCTGTTCTTGTTATGCCGCCAAAGCTCACTGCGACGGCGATTCGGCAAGGATGTTTCATAGTGGGAGCACCATAATTCCCATCAATGGGATGCGCACCCATGACGGACGAGCGTTTAGCTCATACAGCACTTCATAGAGCGCTTTGTCCAAGACAAACACATCAAGGAGTTTTTGGAAATTAGAGATATCGGCCGGCAGGAATTCCGCCTCTTTGGCAGTTTCTCGATACGCGCGCAAGAATGCCGCGGCTGCTGATCGTTCCCACAGCTGAGCCCACGGTTCTAGGCGAGCGAGATCCTCGGGATGTCGGGCGGTATAGGTAATTAGGGTTGCGTAGGCGGCATAGCCGAAAGACCGCAACATCCCAGCCACATCCTTGAGAGGGCACTGTTTGCTACGCCGGGATGCCAGCGGCCGGGCTGGTTCGCCTTCAAAATCGAGAATCACAAAATCAGTCTTCACCCGCAGCACCTGGCCCAAATGGTAATCTCCGTGAATTCGGATTCGTTGCGTTCGAAAACTGGCCGATTTCAGCGCGGCAAAGTGATCCAGAATGCGCCGGCGGCGGCTGAGCACGGTAGCTGCAACTTCGACGGCTTCGTCTGGCAAATACGACACGCGCTCTTTCAGAGCATCGAGCACGCGCGAGGCGTGCTGGTGAAAATCAAGTAACATCGTCTGAAAATCCCCATCTGTGAAGGGTTCTGGCTCGAAAGCCGGATCGTCCGATGGGGCAGCCAGCGCCATGTGCAGCTCGGCCGTTCGCTTCCCAAGAGTAGATGCGGCATCAAGATAGAAGCCGAGATGGTCTCGAGCCACTTGGGAGACGGGATGCTCGGAGAGCTCTACCGGATCAGCCAACTCAGCGTTCGCGTTTTCCGGGAAACGCTGCGGCGCAGAGGCCTCGAAATAGCGGTCAAGCTCTTCGACGGTCCATTTCCAACCGTCTCCTTCATTGGCGACTAAACCTTGCAGCAGTGCCAGGACCGTGGGCTCAACATTCGTGTCGGTATCTGGCTCGAGTTCGATGGCGCCGGCGAACGGGGGAATCTGAGAGAAGGCCGTCTTCTCAGTGAGATATCGCCCGATCTCGGCATCCGGATTCAGCCCGGGCTCCAGGCGGCGGAACAGTTTCAAGATGAAGCGGTCGCCGAACACAACAGAAGTGTTGCTTTGCTCCGCTGAGCTGCGCCGCACGGGCAATGGCATCTCGGCTGGTCCAAGGATTTCCTGAAACATCTTGCCTCGCACGCCTCGGATGTGCCCATCCGGCGGGCGCAGCTCGCTCTGATTTTCGATCAGTGAGAGCAACTCGAGACAAACGTTGTCGTCGAAGATCCCGTCGTGCAACAGGCCGGATAGTTTCGCTGATACGATCGAGGCGATGATTGCGTTGGGTGCGGAGTGCCGCAATTCGATGGCCGCTTCTCCGAAAGCCATAGCCAAGGGCACGAGGTACAAGTCAGGAGCCCCGTCACTGGACCGGACTTCAACCAACGCCAAGGCGGAATGGGGCCCGTTTATCGCCGTCCAGCTGATGATGCGAGTCGACTTGATATAGCGAGACTTTCCCGCGAACCACCGCTGCTTCAGTAGATATTCGGGGAGGTTTACTGTCTCCAGGCGCTGGCGCGCCATTCCCTCGAAGATGCTTCGCCATCCTCCGGTGACGTTCAACGGCGTTTGCTCCGCAAGGTCCACTGCGTCTTCTGCCCGATCGACTCTTCGTTGAAGTTCCAGCCACAGGAAACTGTAGGGAGCCAGCGTCAGGCGGTACGGCTGGCGCTCGATGCCCGGGAACTCGACATACCCGAGCATTTCCACCGGAACGATGCCCTCCAACGTTGATAGATCCAAATCGACCGGCTGCGCGAAACGAGACAAATTGGCCACGCAAAGTACCTGTTCGTCTTGATAGGTGCGAAGGTAAGCCAGTACTTTGCGGTTCGATGGGTTTAGGAACTCGATATTCCCGCGCCCAAACACACTAAACAGCTTCCGCAAGGCGATCATGTTTCGCATCCAGTTCAATAGTGAAGAAGGCTCGCCCTGCTGAGCTTCCACGTTGATCGCTTCATATCCCCAAACTGGATCCATGATCACAGGGCTGTACAAACGAGCGGGTGTGGCCGTGGAAAACCCGGCGTTGCGGTCGCCGTTCCACTGCATTGGAGTGCGAACGCCATTGCGATCACCGAGGTAAATGTTGTCCCCCATTCCGATTTCGTCACCATAGTAGAGAATGGGCGTGCCGGGAAAGGAAAGCAGCAGGCTGTTGAGTAACTCGATGCGCCTGCGGTTGTTATCGACGAGAGGGGCAAGTCGCCGGCGAATCCCGAGGTTGATGCGCATTCTGGGATCAGCGCTGTACGCGATATACATGTAGTCGCGTTCGTCGTTCGTGACCATCTCGAGCGTCAGCTCATCGTGGTTTCGGAGGAAGAGACCCCACTGGCACGTGTCAGGTATTTCGGGAGTTTGCGCGATAATGTCGGTGATAGGCAGCCGGTCTTCCTGACGCAATGCCATATAGATACGCGGCATGAGCGGAAAGTGAAACGCCATGTGGCACTCGTCTCCGTCGCCGAAGTACGGGCGGACATCGGTGGGCCATTGGTTAGCCTCTGCCAAGAGCACGCGGTTTGAGTAATTGGCATCGATCTCGCGCCTCAATGTCTTGATCACTGCGTGAGTTTCCGCGAGATTTTCGCAGCTCGTCCCCTCCCGCTCCACCAGGTAAGGAATGGCATCTACCCGCAAGGCGTCGACTCCCATGTCCAACCAGTAATTCATCACCTTTAGAACCTCGGCGACGACCCTCGGATTGTCATAGTTCAGATCCGGCTGGTGCGAGAAAAAGCGGTGCCAGTAGTACTGGTTGGCGACCGGATCCCAGGTCCAGTTCGACCTCTCGCTGTCGGAGAAAATAATTCGCGCGCTCTTGTACTTGTCTTCGGTGTCGCTCCAGACGTAAAAATCGCGTTCGGGCGATCCAACAGGCGCCTGACGGGCCGCTTGAAACCAGGGATGCTGATCGGACGTGTGGTTCACCACAAGTTCGATCATGACCTGCAACTCGCGCTCGTGGGCCGCGGCTAGCACAGCACGAAAGTCCTCAATCGTGCCGTACATCGGATGAACGCTCAGATAGTCAGAGATATCGTAGCCGTCGTCCTTGAGCGGTGACGGGAAGAAGGGCAACAACCAGAGGCAGGTGACGCCAAGATCTTGCAAATAGTCCATTTTCTCAATCAAGCCGGGAAAATCACCGATACCATCGCCGTTGCTGTCCTTGAACGCGCGGACGTGTAGTTCATAAATAATCGCGCCTTTGTACCAGAGCGGATCCGATGCACTGCCGGGCAGTTTTGGCATGTCGCTTGTCCCCGCTCCTCACGCAACGCTGCGAGACTCCGGCCGAAAAACTACAATTCCGAGAGGCGGAAGTGTCATATTTAATGAGAAAGGGCGGCCGTGAATCGGAAGCGGAACCGCCGTTAGGCCGCCTAAGTTTCCCTGGCCGCAGCCGCCGTACAAATCCGCGTCGCTGTTCAAGATTTCCCTCCAGTAGCCTTCCGCAGGAACTCCCACGCGATAATTGTGGCGGGCTACCGGAGTGAAATTGCACACAAAAAGTAGTTGATCGCCCGGATTTCGCCCGCGTCGGAGAAAACTAATGATGCTCCTCTGAAAATCCTTACAGTCCACCCACTCGAAGCCGGCCGAATTGAAGTCCATCTCGTGCAGCAACGGCTCGCCGCGATACAAAGTATTCAGATCGCGAACCCAGCGCTTCAGCCCGGCATGAAACGGATCCTGTAACAGTTGCCATTCGAGGCTTGCATCGTGATTCCACTCCGAACATTGGCCGAATTCGTCGCCCATAAACAAGAGCTTCTTTCCAGGATGGCCAAACATGAAACCGTAGAGGAGCCGCAAATTCGCAAATTTCTGCCAATTGTCCCCCGGCATTTTGCTCAACATCGAACCTTTGCCATAAACCACTTGACCGACACCGGGCACGAAGCCGTCCCAAATACTTGCTGCGGACGGGCGCAAGATGGTCGCCGCCGGATTCCAATTATTGAAGTCGCCGGTTACCGAGACACGCTTTGCATTCGGCGCCCAAACGGCAAACTGCACGCCACGCCGGTCATCCCGTTCAGCCAAATGGGCCCCCAGCTTTTCGTATGCGCGGTAGTGGGTTCCTTCCGCAAGCAAGTACAGGTCGAATTCACTTAGAGCCGATTGCAAAGTCCGCGCTCCCTTGTTCCCATTCCGAACTCGAAACGCCATGACCGCGGTTCTTGCGGCTTAGAGGTAGTAGTCGAAATCCCGTTCTGTTCGAACCCAGCGGCGCACACGCAGAATGTGAGCCGGAAGACTTTCCGGCGTCAGCTCCACATAGTTTCGGGGGCCCTGCCACAAATACTGGCCATCACCGAGCAAGTCGTGAGCTTGGAACGCTTGATCTGCGTCGAGCCCAATCGAGCCGAGATCGAGATCGACCCACCCGGTTTGCGGGTGGATGCAATCAAGATTGACGATGACCACGATTACGTCGGAAAGATCCTCGGTCGCCTTGCTGTAACAGAGCAGCGCTGGATTATCCGTGCGGTGAAAGCGAAGGCTGCGATTGCTTTGCAGTGCCGGATTTTCTTTGCGAATTCGGTTGATCCTGCCAATGAACTCTTTCAAGCTTCCCGCAGAATTTACATCGTAGTGTTTGAGTTCATATTTCTCTGAATTGAGGTACTCCTCGCTGCCGGGTCGAAGCGGAACGTTTTCGCACAGCTCGAACGCAGGACCGTAGATTCCATAGCTGGCGCCGAGCGTCGCTGCCAGAATCAGCCGGACCATGAATGCGGAACGGCCGCCTACCTGAAGAAATTCCGAAAGGATGTCCGGTGTGTTTGGCCAAAGATTTGGACGGAAATACTCTTGTACCTCTGTTTGCGTAAGCTCGTTGAAGTAGCTGGTGAGTTCCTCTTTCGTGTTTCGCCATGTGAAGTAGGTGTAGGACTCAGAAAAGCCCAGTTTGGCCAGCCGGTACATTACGTGAGGCCTCGTAAACGCCTCCGCAAGGAACAGTACTTCCGGATGCCGTCCCTTAATTTCGCTGATTGTCCATTCCCAGAAGGCAAAGGGCTTCGTATGCGGATTATCCACTCGAAAAATCCGAACACCTTGCTCGATCCAAAAATCAAAAACGCTCTTCAATTCTTCCCATAATGCCCTCCACTCCCCGATCTCGAAGTCCAGTGGGAAAATATCCTGATATTTCTTCGGCGGGTTCTCGGCGTACTGTATCGTCCCGTCTGGTCGCGTGCGGAACCAATCCCGATGTTGACGCACATACGGATGGTCTGGCGCGCACTGAAACGCAATATCGAGTGCGACCTCGAGCCCATTCTTTTCCGCCGCTGACAGGAAATGCTGGAAGTCTTGCGGCGTACCAAGTTCTGGGTGAATGGACTTGTGCCCGCCTTCCACCGACCCGATGGCCCACGGACTGCCGACATCCGTCGGTTGGGGATCCGCCGAATTGTTCTTTCCTTTTCGAAATGCTCGCCCGATCGGGTGAATCGGCGGAAGATAAACTACGTCGAAGCCCATGGATGCGATGTACGGAAGCCAGAGCTCGCAGTCGCGGAATGTTCCGTGATGCCCGGCTCGAGGTGAGCACGATCGCGGAAACATTTCGTACCAAGTCGAGAAGCGTGCCTTTTCGCGGTCGACCGTGACGGTCAACTCCTTTTCGTAGCGGCCGGCAAGCGTGCGCACCGGGTAGCGTTGAATGATGCCTAGCAGTTCTTCTTCGAGCGCAAACACTGCTCCCTGCGGTTTGTCTTTGGCGTCACGCAGCCTCTTTGCCCACAGGCGGAGAACTTCAGCATCTTCGCTCGCGGCTTCCGCAGCGGCTTGGTCAATCAGATCAGCTCCCACGAGCAATTCAACCTGTACGTCTTGGTCAGCAGCCACTTGCTTCACGAGCGCGCCGCGCCAGGTTTGGAAACGATCGATCCACCCTTCCACGGTGTATTGATACCGACCGAGCTTCTCGAGCGAAAATTCGCCACGCCAGCGGTCGTTGCCTAGGGGCTTCATTGGGGTTGTTTGCACTGGACCGCCTTCATGCCAATACAGGATCTGGCATGCGACTTGGTCGTGGCCATCCGCAAACACGTCGGCTTCTACAAGCACAGTTTCCCCAACCACTCGCTTGATGGCAAAGCGTCCACAGTCGATTTCCGGTGAAACCCGTTCGACTACGACACGATTTCTTCCGTCCGCTTTCTGTTCCGCCATCAGCCTCTAGCTCCTGGGACTGCCGACTACGATTGGGACGCTCCAAGGTACCCAACCATTCGTCGAGCCCATCAAATATGATTCAAATATCTACCCTTACAGAGCGCCTAGGCAATCAAGTTAATTCCCCATTTCCCGGTAACTTCGTTCGCCGGGATCTATCGGCGCAGGTGCAAGGCGCCCCGTGACGCAAACATGCTGCGTATTAGTCTTCAATTAGCGGGCTTGATTTGCTGCAAAAGCGGCGGGCCTGTGAAGCCCGTTTGGGCTGGTAAGATATTATAAGACAGTTTGGTGAGAATCGCCGCGTGAAGGAATCAAGTTGTGACTTTGGCACGCATGGAAACTCTAGGCAGCTCTCTCCTTGGCGATGATACATGCAGCTTTCTCGTCTGGGCTCCGCGGGCCGACCGAGTTGACGTGTGCTTCATTGAACCTCGGGAGCGCGCAGTCTCCTTGGCAGCTGTCGGATGTGGATATTTTCACGTCGTTGTTCAAGGTGTTTCTAATGGCGATCTCTACCGTTATCGACTCAACGGTGAAAAGGAAAGGTCTGACCCGGCGTCCCGACTTCAGCCAAGAGGTGTCCACGGGCCGTCCCAAATTGTGGACAATCGGTTTAGCTGGAACGATTCCCAATGGCACGGCCTAGCTCTCGAAAAGTACGTTCTCTACGAACTTCATGTGGGCACATTTACTCCAAAGGGAACCTTCGATGCGATCGTTCCTCGGCTCAGTACCTTGCAGGATCTCGGGGTTACTGCGATCGAATTGATGCCGATAGCTCAGTTTCCCGGAGACCGCAACTGGGGTTACGACGGAGTTTACCCTTATGCAGTTCAAGCGTCTTACGGCGGGCCTGCGGCGCTGAAAAGACTTGTCAACGCGTGCCATCAGCACGGAATCGCGGTTGCACTCGATGTGGTTTACAACCACCTTGGTCCCGAGGGGAATTATCTTGCGGATTTCGGCCCGTATTTCACGGATTTCTATACGACCCCGTGGGGGCAGGCGATCAATTTCGACGGCGCTGGGAGCGACGAGGTCCGCCGGTACTTCATCGAGAACGCACTACAGTGGATCTCGGACTTTCACATCGATGCGCTTCGTCTCGACGCAATTCACGCGATTGTCGATCCCTCCGCGCGAACGTTCCTCGAAGACCTCAGCGCAGCCGTTCATTCGCGGGGGAGCGAACTCAATCGGGAAGTCTATCTAATCCCAGAGAGCAATCGAAACGACGCTCGCGTGGTTAGCCCTCCTGAGGCATTTGGACTTGGGTTCGACGCTGTGTGGAATGACGATTTTCACCATTCTTTGCATGTACTCTTAACCGGAGAGCAGAATGGCTACTACGAAGATTATTGCGGAGTCGAAGATCTAGCCGGCAGCTATCGAGAGGGCTTTTTGTACGCGGGGCAATATTCCAAGTTCCGCCAAAAACGCTATGGAAATTCGTCGAAGCATATCCCGGCTAAACGCATCGTCGTCTATGCGCAGAATCACGATCAGATTGGGAACCGACGCGTCGGCGACCGGCTGTCCCAATCGCTGTCCTTGGAACAGTTGAAGTTTGCTGCAGGGACTATTCTGCTTTCGCCATACATGCCTCTATTGTTCATGGGTGAGGAGTACGGCGAATATGCACCCTTTCAATATTTCGTCAGTCACACCGACCCAACCCTGATCGACGCCGTACGCCGGGGGCGGAAAGAAGAATTTGCTAAGTTCGGCTGGACTGGAGACATTCCCGACCCTCAGAGTCAGGCCACCTTCGTCGCATGCAAGTTGAACTGGGATTTGCATTCCGCAGGAAGGCACCACATTCTTTGGCAGTTCTACAAGGAGCTGCTTCGCCTACGACGTGACCTATCGCCCTTGGCGCAGCTTGACAAGAACTCTTTGGATGTCACGCCCTTCGTGGACCAGAAGGTGCTGTTGATCAGGAGATGGGACGCTTCCAGTCAAATTCTTCTTGCGTATCACTTCGATCAGGCTCCTGCCAAACTCAGCCTCCCGATTCCACGAGGGCGCTGGCATAGGACCCTTGATTCCTCCGACGAGCTGTGGGGTGGCACAGGCAGTCAAGCACCTGCGGAGCTTCAGTCACGCGGCGAACTGCAGCTCTCCTTAAATCCTTGGTCCTTTCTCGTTCTCGCTCAAAATCCTGAGATAAGCGGATAGCGGCCAACAGTCCTGTGAGATGCAGCGCAGACTTGCAAGAAAACCGCGTATCCACACGATTAGCACGTGAAAGATTCTTGAAAATGCGTTTGCCTTCCTTCGCGTCACAGAATTCCACAGCTTCTGACTATCCGCGCTACACGTAAATAGCAGTGCGACTGGGAATAGCTGCAGCGCCTGATACACCGCCAACGAGCGGAACTCCTTCACTTGTGCCAGAACTGTTCGATTTGCTCGAGCGTGCGGCCTTTCGTTTCTGGTACGAGGTGGTAGGAAAAGAACCAGGCTCCGATCGCGCAGATTCCGTACAGCCAGAACGTCCGCGTGGCGCCTATTTCCTGCAACAGCGTCAGAAACGTCAGACTTACCAGTAGGTTTGAACCCCAGTTGAAGGTTGCCGCGAGACCCTCCGAGGAACTCCGGACTCGCAACGGGTAAATCTCGGCAATCAGCAACCAGAAAATTGGGCCTAGGCTGATCGCAAAGGAGGCCACGTACACCATCATAGATATCACAGCGAGCCAGGAAACCGCGCCGGTGCGGGCTCCTGAACTAAAGGCCCACCCGAGCACGCCCAGCGTTACGACCATCCCTGCAATTCCGGTAAGCAGAAGTGGGCGGCGGCCAATGCGGTCGATCAGCCACATCGAAACGATCGTCATCAACACGTTGACGACTCCGATCCCAGCCGTCGCGAGGATCGCACCGGAAGCGGACGAGATTCCAGCGGATTGAATGATCAACGGCGCGTAATAGATGACTGTGTTGATTCCCGTAATTTGCTGGAATACCGCCAAGCCAATGCCAACGATGAGCGCCGGGCGGAGGCCGGGGTTGAGCAAATCGCGCCAGTTGCCATGCTCTTGAGACTGAGAGAGAGTCTGTTCGATTTCTTGCAGTTCGGCGTCGACATCAGCGCTGTCACGAATGCGAGCGAGGATGGCGCGGGCGCGATCGTGATACCCGCGCTTTGCGAGCCATCGCGGCGATTCCGGCAAGTAGATCATCCCAATCATGAAGACGGCCGCTGGAACCACGGCCAGACCGAACATCCAACGCCACGCTTGAGACTTTGCGAAAGCGTAGTCCACGATGTAGGCGAGCAGGATTCCGAGAGTTATCGCGAGTTGAAAAAGTGAGACGGTCCAGCCGCGCGCATCAGCCGGAGACACTTCAGAGATGTAGACCGGAACCGTTCCGGAGGACAACCCGATCCCCAGACCGACGATGATTCGTCCGAAGATCAGCATCCCGGGTGATGTGGCCGCGGCGCAGAGCACTGCGCCCGCTGCGAAAATGATCGCGGTAACAATCAGCAGAAGCCGCCGGCCAAAAATGTCCGCTAGGCGGCCGCCACCGAGCGCGCCAACCGCAGCTCCGGCGAGTACGCCGCTCACGATGACCTCGAGCGCGAAAACCGAGAGCGTAAAATCGTTCTTGAAGAAAAGCTCGGCGCCGGAGATCACTCCCGTGTCGTAACCGAAGAGCAGGCCCCCGAGGCCTGCAAACGCTGCTGCAAGATAGACGAATCGCCGGCCTCCTGTGCGAATGGGAGCGGACTCACTCTGAGGTGGCACTTGCGCGCTCATCGCGTGAGACCCAGTTGTTGCGAAGCGCAAAGGTGGTCGAGCACGACTACCCTCCTGACCGCCGAATTACTCTTGAATTTGGATCTCACAAACTGGCTTGCGCTGCGAGCTCCGCCGCGCTTAGTCTTTTCGGATCTGAGCGATTACCGCCGGCGGCGCCGCATGTAACAACTCGAGAAACACTGCGTTCGTCCATCCGAATCCGGTTACGTTTTGCGCGTATCCGGCGGCGATGTGAGTTTCCGAGGATCGCGTGACGACATTGTACTTTTCTCGAATCGTGTGATCGCGTCGAAAATTCTCCAGGATCATGGTGAGGAATTTACCCGTGACGCGATCCGCATCGCCACTGTATCCGTAACGGCGCAGCCCTTCCAGGGCCAGGAGGTGGATGGGTGCCCAGCCATAAGGATAATCCCATTGGGCTTGGCTCTCATAGCGACTCATGGCGAGCCCACCGGGCTGTTCGAAAAGCGGAAGGGTTTGGGCAACAGCGCGCGCCTGTTCCTTCGACGCCAGTCCCGACCACAGCGGATAAAACGTGGTTGCATACTCGTAGGAAGATTGAGCGTGCGTTACAAAATTGTAGTCGAAGAAGAAGCCACGGCGTTCGTTCCAGAGATACTTGACGACTTTTTCTCGACGCTGCGCGGCCTTCCCCTTCCATTTCGCTGCGTCATTCGGCTGCCCAAGTAAACGGCTCATTTCGGCCAAGTCCATTTCTGTTTTATACAGAAGGCTGTTCAGGCACACGGGGGCGAACTGGTGCGTATCGACTCCGTAGGGGCCAAAACGAAAGGAAACATCGAAGCCGGATTCGCGCATGCTTCGGTCGCCTTTGTAATCATCTGGTGTCAATCCCACGCGATCCGCGGGTGTGCAGCCAGGCTCGCGATTTTGATTCGCGCCGGGATCGCAGACGGGAACCTGAAAGACCGGCCCCAGGATGGAATTCACCGGATGATTTGCATCAACGCGCACAAGATGTGGGCCATCTTCGCCCTCGTGAATCAGAAAGTAGTGCGCGACACCGCGATAATAATTCACGGGATCTCCCATGATTTCTGGTACGGGACCGTCGCCTTCATCGAAGTAGCGGGAGAGGCCGGTGTCGCCAGCCAGATGAGGAGGTAGCGTCCACTGGGAATAATCCGTCACAGCGAATTTATAAGCCCGCCTGAGCCATTCGACGTCCGCTTTTCCAGCAGCTTGATCCACTTGATAGACAGCCAGAATCATGGATGTAAGAAACGGGGGTTGAGAACGGCCGAGATAGTAGGTCCTGTTCGCATTGAGGACTCCGCCGTAATTCTCAATTTCGTAAAAGAAGTTTTCGACCATTCCCTTTGCAAGATCTTCTCGATTGCTTCGCAGCAGGCCGCGAATGATGAAGTAGCTGTCCCAGCCATACATCTCATTAAATTGCCCGCCCGGTACGACATAAGGATTCTCCAGGTAGAGAAGCCCGTGCTCGGGAGTTTGAGGAATGCGAATGGCATCGCCGAGATGCAGCTTCGCCGGGAGATGCTCCACTCGAACGGAGCACTTCATCTGTATTTCGGCCACGCTAGCGGGGATGGTCGCGCCGGCTGGGAAGTACAGGATCTGGCCGCCATCGGTCTTTCTGTCCGGATAGGTCGCACAGTCGCTGAGTGAGCGCGTCAAACGGTCCCAATCAACCGATATATAGCGCAGAAGATCGTCCAATGACTGGAAGGCCTCCGTGGTTGGTGATGATTGCGCTTGTAGCCGGGTGCTGTCCGCGTTACCCGAACGAATCACCAAGCTCAGGATCGCTGCCATCGGCAGTGAAGACAGAAGGCATAAGCGCCACAGCCTAGGACACACCACGCGCTCCGACCTACCCCGTCCTAGGATAAACGGGTTTGAGCTTCATTGAAAGGTGCCGGAACACTGATTCGTATGGTATTGATTCGACCGAGCTAAGTCATCGGAACCGGTACGTTTGTTTAAGCTCGCACCGATAGCTCTTCGATTGATCTTTCCCGACCTTCACGTTGCAGACCGCCCAACTCAGCGTCGGCGCGGGCCCCAGCGGAAATATGATCTTCGTCCCGTCGAGCTCGGCTTCGAGGCTCGGTCCTTGTGCTGCAGCCGGCAAGCTGAAATTAAGCGCGCGGCCAAAAATCACCGGGTAGGATTCGCGAACGATATCGTTGATCTGCTGCCGGAACACTTCAGCTTGAAAAAGGAAGGTAGTTGTGTCCGACCAGCCCCGAACCGTCACCCCGATGTTCCGTCCGCCGTGAGAGAAGTTGTCCGATTCGACCTTTGTAAACGGGCACGGCCCCGCAATACAAGACAGGCGCGCATTTTCGTACACATTGCCCGGGCCGGCATCCAGAGCTGCGCCGCCAATCGCCGCCTTCCACTTGTTATCCGGCGAGCACGGGGTACGGTGATCGCAAGGAATATTACCGGTATTGACGATCTGGAATGTCGTCACACCTGTTCCGATGTTCACCGAGGCTGTTGTTTCGATCGAGTACCTCACAAAAATATTCGACACGATCGTCTGCGGCTGGTCCGGTTTCTCATCCGCGTCATCATGATGAAGCGGGACCATCCGTACGACATATACCTTGTCCGACACAACATCCTTCACGTCGACCGGTTGGAAATCAGGGTGCCGCAGTTGAATTGTAATCGGCTGGCCCCGCTTCACGCCGGGACGCAGAGTGAGTTTGAAGTAGCCGGAAAAATCTGATTTCACTGCATCGCTGCCCAGGTGGTTGCCCGCATTAATTTGAACATCCGTAATCGGCGATTGCTTCTTCGGGTCGTCGTCTTGTTGGATCACGGCGCCCCTCAGCGATATGGGTTTATTGATGTAGTGCATTGCTACGACAGCGACAACGATCGCGAGGATTGCGGCGAGTGCCGCAATGGCAACAACCCAAAGCCGAACCTTTCCGTGATTGCGGACTGAGCCCATCCTTCATGGATTTTAGCAAATGGCTGCGAAAGCCGCGTGGACGATGTTTTATTCGCTAAGCTGGCCTTCACCGCTGTCGCAAGACCTTCTATAATTCGTCCATGGCGGCTAAACGGACGAATTGGGGAACACTCACGCGCAGAGAACTGCTCGCACAGGGTTTTCGTGCGAGTGCCCTTCTCCCGTTGGCAAACTCCGCGATTCTGGGAGCCGCGCCGTGCCCGGATGCAGATGTGGGGCAGCAGAGTAAGCCCCCAGATAATCCTACATTCTTTCAAGTGGACGAAGCGCTTCTCGAGGAACTGGAGAACGCCAATTTCCGTTTTTTCTGGGAGCAAGCCAATCCGGACACCGGTATTGTGCGAGACCGCTGCAACGCCGTGCATCCGGACAAAGGCGACCTCGGCAGCATTGCCTCCACTGGCTTTGGTCTTTCTGCTCTCTGTATCGGCGACGAACGAGGATACGTATCGCACGTCGAAGCGCGCTCTCGCGCCTTAAATACAATGCGCTTTATCTGGAAAAAACTTCCGAGCCATCGAGGTTTTTTTTATCATTGGGCCAATATAAACACCGGCGAGAGGCTCTGGGACTCCGAGGTTTCTTCCGTTGACACCGCCATTTTGTTATGCGGAATTCTAATGTGCCGCGCTCACTTCCAGCACTCCGAGATCAGCCAGTTGGCATTTTCGATTTTCAATCGCGTTGATTGGACCTGGCTTTCAGAAGACACGCGCATCCTTCCACACGGGTGGACGCCGGAAAACGGATTCTTGCAGTACCGCTGGGACAACTATAGCGAAATGATGATGATGTATTTGCTCGGCTTGGGCTCTTCGGCTCATCCCTTGCCGGCGGAATCCTGGTCTGCCTGGAAACGAGTCACTTTCGAATACGACGGGATCCGCTATATCGGCTCGTTCGCACCTCTGTTCGTCCATCAATATTCACAAGCTTGGTTTGATTTTCGCGGCAAGCGCGACCAATACGCCGACTATTACCAGAATTCCATCATCGCCACGGATGTGCATCGCCGTTTCTGCCTCGATCTGGCTTCGCAGTTTCCAGATTACACTGACGACCTCTGGGGAATCACGGCTTCGGACTCAGCAAGAGGGTATGTCGTGTGGGGAGGCCCGCCGGCGACAGGTCCGATCGACGGAACTGTCGTGCCTTGCGCCGCCGGGGGATCGCTGCCATTTCTTCCGCAAGCGACCGTCCGGGTACTGCAAACGATTAAAAACCGCTACGGACAGCGCGCGTGGACGCGATACGGGTTCGTCGATGCCTTCAATCCCCTGACCAACTGGTATGACACTGACGTCGTAGGCATCGACACCGGAATTACGATGCTGATGGCGGAAAATGCCCGCAGTGGATTCGTCTGGAAGACCTTCATGAAAAATCCCGAAGCTCAGCGGGGGATGGAGCGCGCCGGGTTCAAAAGTTATCAGCCTGCAAAACCGGCGGAGACGGCCTAAACCGGATTGTCGGCGAGTCGTTCGCGCGGCTTGACTCGCCCACTTCGCAATTCCATCAATGTGAAGCGTTGCGGCCGGAAATTGCGCCAACTCTCCGTGTTCAAGAGAGTCTCGGGACCAGATCGCGAAACTCCGGATGCTGCATCGCTTCACCCACGTGACCGACCAACACCGGAGCGCGCTCTCGGATTTTTCCGCCGTCTTCCTCGAGTGCAATTACTCGCGGCCGCTTTTCATGAAGGATGCGCTCCGTCGCAGCCACGCAGGGCTCGGCGTGGAAGCGCCGCTGCATCGCCGAGTCACAAAGCACGTTTGCTGCGGCCACAAGAATCATGCCCTGGTGATGCGCCATGTAGTTGAAGACGATTTCGTGACGCTTCCCATCGCTGACTCGGCGCGGAGTGAAATCAGCCGCCTCGTAGAATCCATAGGCCGAGAGCCAGCCCAGCTTTCGCATCTTTCGCACGTTCTTCATCGCGCTCTTTGCATCCAGGGGTAGCCCCAGAAACGTCGAGTACGGCGAAACAACAAGATCCCCGGTAGAGTCGTCTCGATTCATCGCTAATCCTGGCACGCCGAATGCGTGATACCGATAGTGGCCGTCGGGAAGCCGCTCGTTACACGATGACTCGGAGATTCCCCACGGGATCGAATTCTTGCGCGCGAATTTCTGCTGCGCGCGAATCGAAGCCCAAGCGGCATTGTCGAGCAGTGTATTTGGATACGTCTTGATCCACAGGCTTGGCATCAAGTATTCGAAGGCCGTTCCGGTCCAGGATCGGAGCACCCGCTCGCGCCCGTATCGCGCATAAGTGCGTCGCAATTCAAACCAGCTTTCTTGAGGGATATCGTTCTTGGCAATCGCGCCAAAAACCGCCGCCCGAGCTTCCGACGCGAGCAGGTCATAGTGGTACTTGCTCAGCTGGCCTTCGCCGGCGTCATAACCGATCGAAACCATTTTCTTCCCGGGGTTATAAAGGAACCCGAAGTTCATCTCGTCTATCATCGACTGAGCGCGCGCGGCGAGTGTGGCGATCCGACCCGTTAATTGCTCGCAGTTCCTAGTGGCGTTCGCCAACACCTCGCGTAGCACTTCTGTGATTGGTTCCGGCGTGGCGGCGTCTCGAGTGAAGACTCGCACTCTCTCGGCAAACTCGCTATGGACGCTGCGGGCGGCTTCTAAGCTGAAGCCCTCGGGGAGATTCCCGTCATGGAGTTCGGCTGGCAAGAGCTTAGAAAGCCCTCCATGAACCCACGGTGCTACGTCCCCAGCCAACTCCATCAGATTCGAGACCCGCGACGTTAACTCGCGGCCCCACCACGTGATTTCTTCCGTCGGCTGGCATTTCGATAGCTTCCTGAGGAAGATCGCAACGTCAAGCTCAAGTGCAGGAAGTCGGTGGAAGTGCGTCAGGTTGGGTCCGGCAAGCGCAACCACTCGTTGTCGCAAGTCTCGCGCAGCAGAGATGATTTCCCGACCGCCCTCCTGCAGGGTAACGAGCTCAACCAGCAGATCAACGTGATCGAGGATTCCTTGCCAGAGAGCCGGGCGAAGCAACGGTTGTTTGATGGCCTCGAGGCAGCCCTGTTTCAGGGTCCACAGACAGAACAGCAGATTGCCATTGTCCACCGTTGAAATGAAAAGCGGTTCGACGGGCTTTAGAGTGCGCGTTTCGTACCAATTGTACAGATGTCCTCTGAATTTCGGCATCCGTTCTATGGTGGCGAGGGTTCTTTCTGTATCTCGAATGAACTCGCTGAGAGATAGAAATCCCAAGTCGTGCGCCGCGAGCCGGGAGTTTAGCAGCAGTCCTAGGTTTGTAGGGGAGACGTGGTGCGCGATCAGCGGAGGCTTCTCGCGCACGATATCCGGGATCAGCCAATTTTCTTCCTCGTTGCTGAACTCACGGAAGAACCGCCAGGTTCGCAGCGCTACATTCCGAACGAGAGTATTGTCGCTGGCCCCAATTCGCTCCTTGCCCGCACTCTGCGGTTCATTTAGCCATTTGCAAATCAGATTCGACGAGCCCCACAGCATGAGAAAGGGCAATGCGGTCAGCAGCGATGATGGTTGGACAAACAAAACAATCACACCGATCGCAAGTGAAAGCGGAAAAGTCCATTTCAGATACGTGTCGACGAGATGACTCCCAGCTGTCTCCCCTAGCTCGGCGTCGTTGGCCGTCTCCCATTCAAGCAATTTCTTGCGGGTAAACGTCATGCGGACAAGCGTGCGAACAACGGCGTCCACGGCCACCAGGCTTTGATGGCACAGAAAAGCTAGCCTGAACAGGACGGTGGTGTGTGCGCCGACGAAGTCCGCGCGCAGATTTATCCAGAAAGCCCTCGTGAACAATGCTTCTCCGGCCGTCAGAAGTGAGAATACCAACTGAAAGTAAACCGGAAACGCAAGTATCGCCACGGCCGCCAGAGTCCAGTAAACGCTTATCGGTGGCGGGCAGAACCAGCCGCACATCAGAACCAGAAAAATCGCGAAATCCGTCAAACTCCGCCGGAGATTGTCGACAATCTTCCACCGCGATATGTGACTCAGTTGATTGCTCACGATCTGCCCGAAGTAATTTCGAACGAACGGGAGCAGCCCGAAAATGATTTGCCAGTCCCCGCGCATCCACCGGTGCTTCCTTCGAGTGAACGCGCCGAGGTGGGATGGGTAATCATCGACGACCTCGATATCCGACACCAAACCGGTGCGTGCGTACTCCCCTTCAATCAAATCGTGGCTCAGGACGGCATTGCACGGGAATCTGTGCTCGAGAACCTTCTGAAACGTCCAAACCTCGTAAATCCCTTTGCCGGTAAAAATCCCTGCGCCAAACAGATCCTGATACACGTCGGAGACCGACCGCGTGTAGATGTCGAATCCGGTGTCGCCCGAAAGTAGGGACGCAAACCGCGACCGGCTCGCTGAGCGAACACTGATGTCCACCCGTGGCTGCAAGATCCCATAGCCTTCCACTACCATGTTGCTGGCCGGGTCTATGACGGCGCGATTCAGTGGATGTGCCAATGTTCCGACGAGCCGGTGTCCTGCATCGCGTGGCAATTGAGTGTCCAAGTCCAGCGTGATCACGTACCGGATGTTCGCAAGCGCCGGGAGATTCCCGGTTTTTACCGGAAATGAATCCCCCTGGTTCAGAAGAAAGCGATTGAATTCCAGCAACTTGCCGCGCTTTCTTTCCCATCCCATCCACAACCCTTCCGAAGCGTTGTAAGTCCGATGCCGGTGAAAATGTGAAAACGATCCTTTGCGTTCGCGGCGATATTTCTCGTTCAGTTGTTCAATTAAATTCGAACACAACCCGGCGAGCGCATCCTTGTCATCAAACTGTTGCGTCGAGTCGGGAGGATCGGTGAGCAGCGCGAAATGAAGGTTGGCATCGCGATTGGCTAAAAACCGGATCTCCAGCCCCTCTACCGCGCGCCGTACTTGCTCCTCGCTGGACAGCAAGGCAGGAACCACCACAGCCGTGGTGCAGTCGCTGGGTATTCCCTTCGAAAAATCGAGCCGCGGAAGCCTCTTCGGACGAAATAGAGCGGCCGCCAGCAAGTTCATCGTTGCCACGGCACATTCCACCGCAGGGACAATAAAAAGTGCCACCGCGACCATGCCGGCAGTCTCCACGTGCAAGAGCGTCATCAGCAGAATCACGGTGGCCAGCGTGATGAGTTCGATTCCAATCAAATAGAAGTAGTCGGGCCACCTCAACACCGTCTCTCGCACTCGCTGAGACCACGACGGATGGTAGCCGAGCATCTTTTTCAAATCGGCTAGGCCTGCCCCCGTCAGGAAGTAACCGACGTGGGCTTTTCGCTCAGCGTCTCCCCAACCTCCACGCGAGTTTTCTTGAGCCGTTCGCGCGCATGCGATTGCTTTGCGTGCGACTTCGGATTCGGAACACTTCGAATGTGCTGCGAGATCTTTTACGATTGCTCGATAAGCCTCGCGGGTTTCGAAATCCATCTTTTCGTACGCGCCGTGCGGGTCGGTGCGGAGAGTCTGCTCGGTTTCTGCAATCGCTTCGAAGAAAAGTTTCCAATTCAGCTCCGAAAGTCTCTGCAGGCAATTCGCAAGGCACGTGAGCGGGACCGAATCCGTTTGCGCAGCACTCGGCGAATCTCCATCGAGCCGTTCGTGAATCGGTAGCTTCGAAGCGGAGCGCGCTATCTGCTCAAGTAGTACGAGCTCCAGAAATGGCTTTAGGTTCCATACTTCGAACATCTCCAGCGGGACTATTTCCTGCACACCGGCGATGAAGTCTGCAAAGGTACGGCCGTCAAACGCGTATTCCTCGGATTCAAGGTAGCTCGCTGCGAGTGCAAATGACCGCGGAACCGGTGCACTCGATGCTGGCCGTTCAATATGGGGGAGCTTGCCCGCCGCCTGAATTCCAGCTTTGGATTCCAGCAGCGCCAGCCGTATGTCAGGCAGCGAATCCAGCAATGTTTTCGCGTCTCCCGTCAGTACGATGCCTCTCGACGTCACCTTTCGCAGCGCCTCGGCCACATCGTCGATCCGCTCAGCGGCACATGTCCGCCTTGCCTCCAAGTCGCGGAAAGAGTCTCGGCGCTCCACGAGCTTCCACCGCCGGAACTCGGGAACAGCGTTCAGGTGTCGCCCGTGAAACTGAGTTCGGTCCGCGCCACCCAGCTCAGAACGGGAAACGCCCTGGCATGGCGAGGAACCTCTAGGCGGCGCCAAAGGTACGACTAGCCTGAAATCGAAAGGGGACTGATGTGTAGTAGCCATTTAGAAGTCAGATCACACTTTCAGCGGTAACCCGCAGCCTGCAGCTCAAACATTTCCGCATAGCGACCGCCATCTTTCACGAGCCGGTCGTGCGGCCCCTGCTCAGCGATCGTGCCTTTCTCCAAGACGAGAATACGATCGGCCATTCGGACCGTGGAGAATCGATGGGAGATCAAAAGCGTCATTTTTCCGTGAGCTAGTTCGGTGAAGCGTTCGAACACCTCGCGTTCGGAGCGGGCGTCGAGCGCGGCGGTCGGCTCGTCTAGAATGAGCACTTGCGCATCCCGCAGGTGTGCCCGCGCCAGTGCTATTTTCTGCCACTCACCACCGGAGAGTTCCATGCCGCCTTCGAATCGGCATCCGAGAAGCTGGTCATAACCTCTCGGGAGTTTGCGAATTAGGTTCTCCGCATAGCTCTTCATTGCGGCAGAGCGAATCTGGAAAATATTGGTCGCGTTCTCAATCCGCCCCATACCGATATTTTCGGCGGCCGTCATGTCGTAGCGCATAAAATCTTGAAAGATCACGCCAATCTCGTTCCAAAGCGATTCAAGGTCGTAATCGCGAAGATCCACGCCATCGAGCAGAATTTCGCCCTCAGTAGGATCGTAAAGGCGGGTGAGAAGCTTTGCGATCGTCGTCTTGCCCTGTCCGTTTTCTCCCACGAGAGCGATCCGCTCGTGCCGTTCGATGTGGAGATTGATACCGCGCAGCACCGGGCTGGGATTCGCCGGGTAAGCGAACGACACGTTTCTGAATTCAATTCCGCGGCGCATCGGACGCGGTGCAAGCAGCGCGCCGGACTTGGCGGCAATCCGCGGCTGCACGTGGAAAAATTCCAGCAGATCGGTCATGAACAAAGCCTGATCTGCGATTCCGGAGAACGTGGAGAAAAGCGCCTGGATGTTTGTGCTCGCGCCGGCGATTGCGCCTGCGAGAAACGTCAGTTGCCCGAGCGACAGCTTGCCGATCACCGCTCCGTACACCACGTAAGCGTAGGTGCCGTAATATCCGAGCGTCCCCAGAAACGTCAAAATTGATCCGAACAGAAGTTTGCGTCGCGCGAGTGCAACGTTTTGCCCGTGCAGTTCGTCCGAAATGTTCTTGTAGCGCTCAACGAGGAAAGGACCCAGTCCAAAAAGTTTCAACTCTTTGGCGCTCTCTTTGCTCCCGCCCAGCAGTCGTAGGTATTCCATCTTTCGGCGCCGGGTGCTCTGCTCAAAACTCAACGAGTAACCCAGGAAAGCGAAGTGTGTCTCGCCAAGAAATGCTGGCATCACGCAAACGATTAGAAAAAACAAAAGCCAGGGTGAAAAGAAAAAGATGCCTGCTGCAAGGCTCGCCGTAGTCATCCCCTCTTGAATGAGGCGGCCGGCCATCTGAATCGTTAGCACGCGATCGTTCGCCTGCAATCGCGCTCGTTCCATCTTGTCGCAAAACACGGGATCTTCGAAGCGGGTGAGATCGAGCCGCGAAGCGTGCTCCATGATCCGCGTGCCGATGTGTCGCGTGAATTTGTCAGCGAGGACGCTGTCGCAAAAATCGATGAGACGCGCCAGTATCGTCAGTAGGCTTGCCAGCCCGAACTCGAGTACGATCAGCCACCAGAAAAATCCGGGAAGCGGAGTTCCGTTCGATTTCAGCGCATAGAGTGCATCGATGATGAGCTGCGTCACTTTCAACATCGCCAGCGGCACAACGCCGGCACACAAACGGCACGCAATATTCGCGCCCACAGCTTTCGGCGCAGACTCCCACACCATTCGAAATAGCGGTGGAATGTTTCTCAACGCCTGAATTCGTTCTCGCCACTTGTGGAGGGATTGCGGGGCATTCTCGCTGGGCTGTACGTTCATCCGTCACGAGCTCCTTAGCTATTCTTCTACCTGACCGCCTTGTGCAATGCACGTCCGATTCCATGCGGATATCCTCGCAAACTATTGAAAATGCACGCCTTGCATATTTAGGTGCAAAAGTCCGGATGGCTATATTTATCTCTACTGGAAAGATTTACTTGGTCTTGAATGGCTTCGGAAGAGTGGCCAGATACGAGGAGATTATTTTTTGGTCCGGAGTCCGGCTACAGCGATTGCTGTACTTTCCTGGCGCGGCGCAACCCTTCGTTTGCGTGGAAGGTAAAGGGCTCCCGCCTTTGAAAAGTAGAGCGGGCAATCCAGCGCAGCAATCGGCACAAGCTTGTACAAAAGTGGCGTCTTTACCGTAGTGAGTGTGAGTCTGGCGTGTCTGGTAGGGTCGCTCGTCTACTCCGAACGGGGACTTTTCATTGGTGCACACCGGCGGGACGACACTGCGGAAGGTTACTGAGGTTCCCAGAAAGGCGGCCGGCGAACTCGTTTCATTTAGGTGGCTGCACTGTGCGGGCCGCTTCATCAGGCGCCGTACAGTGGTGACTCCTTCGCCGCGCCACCAGCACAGTGCGTGATTGCTGGGATCAGATTGTCGGCGAGCTTCATCTTGTCCAGTAATTTCACCGCTCCGAAGCTCGCTGCCAGGGTTGCAGTATCGTCATCGACCGAATACGAAATTGCCAGCACTTGCGAACCGAGGCTCTCCACGCAGGTTTTGAGCTGCGATGGCGTCACGACAGTTTCATCAGGCATATGTACGTCCATAATGACGACATGGGGCTTTAGCTCGCCACTCATACGAATCGTTTCGGCGAACGTCGCCGCTTCTCCCACGATTCGGATCTCGGAGGCTTTTCGTAGCAGGTTCCGAATCGCTCTCCGCATGATTTCCGAGTCGTCTGCTAACAGCACCGTGACTAACACTAGGCTGTCCTCATTCTGCTGCGCACACGGTATATCATTCCTGGAGCGAGGAAAGTGTATGCTGGCGTACAAGAGGTTTTGTCCGGCTTGTCTCCCGACGGCTCACGGCGCATTCTCTTCGCTCCACTTTTGCCCAAATCGTCACGGCCTCTCGAATATACACTAATCACTGTAGGTAGCAGAGCGCCGGAATATGGTAAGAAAGCGGTTTACTTTCCGGCAAGATGCATGGAAATGCCGATGTTCCCCCCTGGGAAATCGGCTACTTTCGCTGCGCAAAATGCAAACTCCGTAGTCGCCATGATGAGTCGTCATGTCATAAGAAGTTGATCAGCTGCGCCCAAGCGGGAACGAATCGATCGTACCTGCCGCCGTTCGAGTGTGGAGACAAGTATGAAAAGAACCGATCCTGGCAAGTCAATCACATCCCCTGGCACGGACGTCGAGCAGGCGGCCAAAAGTAACGGGCAAAACGCAGCCGGGGCGGAGCTCTTGACGGCGGACATGAGCATAATCCTCGCCAGCCTTAGGACTATGCGCGACGGCGATTTCTCCGTGCGTCTCCCCGGCAACTGGACCGGACTCGCCGGAAAAATCGCGGACACGTTCAACGAGATTGTCGCGGCCAACCAGCAAATGGCAAGCGAGCTGAAACGCGTCGGGCAAGTCGTGGGCAAGGAAGGAAGAACGCGCGAACGCATGCGATTCCATCTGCCGAAGGCTGCTTGGGGCGAGATGGAAGTGTCAGTCAACACTCTGGTGGACGACTTACTCCGGCCAACTACCGAGGTGACGCGCGCGATCGCAGCCGTCGCAAAGGGCAATCTCACCCAAACGGTTCAACTAGACGTCGACGGGCGTCCTCTCGAAGGCGAATTCCTCCGTTCGGCCACAATCGTAAACACAATGATTCAGCAGCTCGGCGTGTTCACCGCCGAGGTGACTCGCGTCGCTCGCGAAGTTGGCACCGATGGCAAACTCGGTGGGCAGGCTCAAGTTCCTGGCGTTGCCGGCACATGGAAGGACCTCACGGATTCCGTCAATTCGATGGCCAGCAACCTCACGGGTCAGGTCCGCAACATCGCTGAAGTGGCCACGGCCGTTGCGAGCGGCGACTTGTCGCGCAAAATCACGGTCGACGTCCGCGGAGAAATTCTCCAGCTGAAGGAAGCCATCAATACGATGGTGGACCAGTTGCGTTCGTTTGCCTCAGAAGTCACGCGCGTCGCGCGCGAGGTGGGTACCGACGGCAAGCTCGGCGGACAGGCCATCGTCCCCGGCGTGGCGGGAACCTGGAAAGACCTCACAGACTCGGTGAACGCGATGGCCGGCAACTTGACCGCTCAAGTGCGCAACATCGCCGAGGTAACCACCGCCGTCGCGCGTGGCGACTTGTCGCGCAAAATCACGGTCGACGTGAAAGGCGAAATTCTCGCGTTGAAGGACACGATCAACACGATGGTGGACCAGCTCAACGCTTTCGCAGGAGAAGTGACGCGCGTCGCTCGTGAAGTCGGTACGGAAGGAAAGCTGGGCGGCCAGGCGCAGGTTCCCGGCGTGGGCGGCACGTGGAAAGACCTCACCGATAACGTGAACTTCATGGCCAGCAACTTGACTGGCCAAGTGCGCAACATCGCTGAAGTGGCGACCGCCATCGCGAGCGGCGACCTATCACGCAAAATCACCGTCGACGTCCGCGGAGAAATTCTGCAGCTCAAAGAAACATTGAACACCATGGTCGACCAGTTGAACCGCTTCGCGGGTGAGGTAACGCGTGTCGCGCGCGAAGTCGGTAGCGAAGGCCGGCTAGGCGGACAAGCCAATGTCCCCGGCGTCGCGGGCACCTGGAAAGACCTCACCGACTCCGTCAACTCGATGGCAGGAAACCTCACCGGCCAGGTGCGCAACATCGCGGAAGTAACCACCGCAGTGGCGAGAGGCGACCTCTCCCGCAAAATCACGGTCGACGTGAAAGGCGAAATTCTCGAACTGAAAAACACCATCAACACGATGGTGGACCAGCTCAACGCTTTCGCTGGAGAAGTCACGCGCGTCGCTCGCGAAGTCGGCACCGAAGGTAAGCTGGGCGGACAGGCGCAAGTTCCTGGCGCAGGCACCTGGAAAGACCTCACGGACAACGTCAATTTCATGGCCAGCAACTTGACTGGCCAGGTGCGAAACATCGCCGAAGTTGCCACAGCTGTGGCGCGAGGCGACCTCTCCCGCAAAATCACGGTCGACGTGAAAGGCGAAATTCTCGAACTCAAAGACACGCTCAACACGATGGTCGACCAGTTACGCGCATTCGCGTCCGAAGTCACGCGTGTCGCTCGCGAGGTCGGCACCGACGGAAAGCTGGGCGGTCAGGCACAGGTACCCGGCGTCGCCGGAACCTGGAAGGACCTCACCGACTCCGTCAACTCGATGGCCAGCAACCTCACCGGTCAGGTTCGCAACATCGCCGAGGTAGCGACCGCCATCGCCAGCGGCGACCTCTCAAAGAAAATCACGGTAAACGTGAGCGGTGAAATCCTCCTGCTGAAAGAAACCATTAACACGATGGTGGACCAGCTCAACGCCTTCGCAGGAGAAGTCACGCGTGTCGCGCGCGAAGTCGGTAGCGAAGGCCGGCTAGGCGGACAAGCCAATGTCCCCGGCGTGGCGGGCACCTGGAAAGATCTCACCGACTCCGTCAACTCGATGGCAGGAAACCTCACCGGCCAGGTCCGCAACATCGCCGAAGTAACCACCGCCGTCGCGCGCGGCGACTTGTCGCGCAAAATCACCGTGGACGTGAAAGGCGAAATTCTCGCGTTGAAGGACACGATCAATACGATGGTGGACCAGCTCAACGCGTTCGCTGGAGAAGTCACGCGCGTCGCTCGCGAAGTCGGCACCGAAGGTAAATTGGGTGGCCAGGCCGAAGTTCCCGGTGTCGGTGGAACGTGGAAAGATCTCACCGACAACGTGAATTTCATGGCCAGCAACCTCACCGGCCAGGTCCGCAACATCGCCGAAGTCGCTACGGCGATCGCCAGCGGCGATCTGTCGCGTAAAATCACCGTGGACGTCCGCGGAGAAATTCTCCAGCTCAAAGAAACCCTGAACACCATGGTCGAGCAGTTGCGTTCGTTCGCTGCCGAAGTGACCCGGGTTGCCCGTGAAGTCGGCAGCGAAGGCCGGCTCGGAGGACAAGCCAACGTCACCGGCGTGGCGGGAACCTGGAAAGATCTCACAGACTCGGTGAACGCGATGGCCGGCAACTTGACCGCGCAAGTGCGCAACATCGCCGAGGTAACCACCGCCGTCGCACGCGGCGACCTGTCTCGCAAAATCACGGTCGACGTGAAAGGCGAAATCCTCGAACTGAAAAACACGATCAATACGATGGTGGACCAGCTCAACGCATTCGCTGCCGAAGTCACGCGCGTCGCTCGCGAAGTCGGTACCGACGGCAAGTTGGGCGGCCAAGCGCAGGTTCCCGGCGTGGCCGGTACATGGAAAGACCTTACGGACAACGTAAACGTGATGGCCGCCAATCTTACCGAGCAAGTGCGTGGAATCGTGAAGGTCGTCACCGCCGTCGCGAACGGAGAGCTGACCAAGAAACTTACGGTTAACGCGAAAGGTGAAGTGGCAGCGCTCGCCGACACGATTAACAACATGACCGACACCCTCGCTACCTTTGCCGATCAGGTGACAACCGTTGCTCGAGAGGTTGGCGTCGAAGGCCGGCTCGGCGGACAGGCGAACGTTCCGGGTGCCGCCGGCACGTGGAAGGACCTCACCGGCAACGTGAACCTTCTCGCTGATAACCTGACGAATCAGGTGCGCGCCATCGCGGAGGTTACAACCGCCGTGACGAAAGGCGACCTCACCCGCTCGATTCAAGTCGAAGCGAGCGGCGAAGTAGCCGAGCTGAAAGACTACATCAACACCATGATCGACAACCTCCGGCTCACCACGGATCGCAACAATGAGCAGGACTGGCTGAAAACAAACCTCGCGCGGTTCACCGGAATGTTACAGGGGCAGCGCGATTTGACGACCGTGGGACGTATGCTCTTGTCCGAACTCGCTCCGCTCGTCAACGCACAACAGGGCGTGATCTATCAAATGGAGACGGAAGAATCTGGAACGATGGTTTTGCTCTCGGCCTTCGCGGATAGCGACCAGGACGGACACCCGAATCGTCTGCGGGTTGGGACGGGACTGGTCGGGCAGTGCGCCGCGGAAAAGCAGCGCATGCTCATTACGAATATACCCTCAAATGCCATTCCCATCCGCTCCGGATTATTCCAGGCTGTCCCACGCAGCATTATCGTGCTCCCCATTTTGTTCGAAGACCGCGTGAAAGCGGTCATCGAACTGGCATCGCTCCGTGTGTTCACGGCCTCGCATCTCGCGTTCCTCGAACAGCTCACTTCCAGCATCGGCATCGTGCTCAACAGCATCGAGGCAACGATGCAGACTGAAGGGCTTCTGAAGCAGTCCCAGCAATTGGCTACGGAACTTCAAACGCAGCAGACCGAGCTCCAGCAGACCAACGAGCAGCTCGCTCAAAAAGCGCAGCAGCTTGCCGAGCAAAACGTCGAGGTGGAGCGCAAAAACCAGGAAATCGAACAGGCACGCCGCGCCGTCGAAGAAAAGGCCAAAGAGCTGGCTCTCACCTCGAAATACAAGTCAGAGTTTCTTGCCAATATGTCTCACGAACTGCGCACGCCTCTGAACAGCATCCTCGTTCTCGGCCAGCAGCTCACTGACAACCCCGACGGTAACTTGACCATCAAGCAGGTGGAATTCGCACGCACGATTCACGGTGCCGGAACCGACCTGTTGAATCTGATTACCGATATTCTGGATTTGTCGAAGATCGAATCCGGCACCGTCTCCGTCCAAGCCGAGGAAGTCTTTTTCGCGAGCTTGCTCGATATGATCGCCCGTCCGTTCCGCCATGAAGCCGACAACCGACGGCTTAATTTTGAGGTCCACACCGATCCGAATTTGACGCGCAGCCTCGTAACCGACTCGAAGCGCCTGCAGCAAGTCCTGAAGAACCTCCTCTCCAATGCTTTCAAGTTCACCGAAAAGGGCGGCGTGCAGCTCTCCGTCTTCGCGGCTGAGAGCGGTTGGAGCGAAGGTCACCCGGTCCTCGGAAGGTCAGCCTCCGTCGTTGCTTTCGAAGTGACCGATACAGGAATAGGCATCCCATCCGAAAAACAGCGAATAATCTTCGAAGCCTTCCAACAAGCGGATGCCGGCACCAGCCGCAAATATGGCGGTACCGGTCTCGGTCTCGCAATTAGCCGCGAACTTGCCGGACTGCTGGGCGGTGAGATTCAATTGCGCAGTACGCCCGATGAGGGCAGCACCTTCACGCTTTACTTGCCTCAAACCTATGTCGGTCCTTCCACTGGTGCCGCCGGCGCCGACGCCAAAGTTTCGGCCGGACCTACTCCCGGCCAGATGGCTACGGCTGTGGCATCGAAACGCGCCATCGAACACATCACGGTCAAAGACGACCGTGCGGATTTGCAAGCGGACGATGCAATCCTTCTGATCGTCGAAGACGACCCATACTTCGCCACCATGCTCCGCGACTTGGCTCACGAAAAGGGTTTCAAGGTTCTCGTAGCCACTCGCGGCGCGGACGCTCTGGCATTGGCTCATGAGTTCCAGCCCACCGCCGTTTCTCTCGATGTTTTCTTGCCGGATATGCTCGGCTGGACAGTCCTCAACCATTTCAAACAGGATCCCCAGACGCGGCACATTCCGATTCAAATGTTGACGCTCGATGAAGACAAACAACACGGCTTGGCGCGAGGCGCGTTCGCCTACGTGACCAAGCCGGCGACACCGAAGCAACTGGACACGGCTTTCGCGCGCATCAAAGAATATACGATGCCGCACCGCAAACGTCTCTTGGTCGTCGAAGACAATCCTGCCGAGCAGCTCAGCATCCGCGAACTTCTCGGTTATGACGATATCGACGTTGAACTGGCCTCCACTGGCGCGCAGGCCCTCGCCGCCATTGACGAGCAGCCGTTTGACTGCGTTGTGCTCGATCTGCGACTCCCGGATATGTCGGGTTTCGAAATATTGGAACGCTTCCGCGATACTCCCTCTCTCAGCCACTTGCCCGTCGTAGTGTTTACCGGCAAGGATCTGTCGCCGGAGGAAGATGCTCGTCTTCACGTGCTGGCGCGCAGCGTCGTGGTCAAAGGTGTCGAATCACCGGAACGGCTCCTCGACGAAACAGCGCTTTTCCTCCATCGCACTGTCACCGACCTTCCGCCGGAAAAACAGAAGATGCTCGACCTCTTGCACCATTCAGATGAGGCGCTTGTTGGCAAGAAGGTGCTCGTGGTCGACGACGACGTGCGAAACATTTTCGCTCTCAGCAGCGTCCTTGAACGCCGTGGTATGACGGTCCTTACTGCTGGAACCGGCCGGGAAGCGATCGCCACGCTCGAGTCCACTCCCGATGTGGCCATCGTTTTGATGGACATCATGATGCCGGACATGGACGGATACGAGACGATGCAAATCATTCGCCGGAACCCTTCGTTCCGGCGCCTGCCCATCGTCGCGTTGACTGCGAAAGCCATGAAAGGCGATCGCGAAAAATGCCTCGAGGCGGGTGCATCGGAGTATTTGGCAAAACCTGTAAATACCGAGCAGCTCCTCTCCGCATTACGGATGTGGTTCCATCGGTAACGTAAGTTCCCGGTCTTCGATAGTCGCTTTTCGTTGTTTGCGGACGCGGACTCAAGCCGCGCGAGGTGAGGCAAAGAATATGGGCGAGCACGACAAAGTCAATATCTTGATGGTGGACGATCAGCCGGGCAAGTTGATTACGTATGAAGCGATTCTCAATGAACTGAACGAGAATTTGATTAAGGCCCGCTCCGGCAAGGAAGCGCTCGATCACCTGCTGAAGACCGATGTCGCTGTCGTGCTGATGGACGTCAGTATGCCGGAACTCGACGGATTCGAACTCGCGGATATGATCCGCCAGCACCCGCGCTTTCAAAATACCGCGATCATCTTCATCTCCGCCGTACACCTCACGGACATTGATCGCCTCAAGGCATATCAGCGGGGCGCCGTCGACTACATTGCCGTTCCGATTGTTCCCGAATTGTTGCGCGCGAAAGTGCGTGTCTTCGCCGACCTGCACCGCAAGACGCACCAGCTCGAAATGCTGAATCGCAATCTGCGTTCTCTTTCCGCTCGCTTGATCGCGACTCAGGATGAGGAACGCCGCCGCATCGCTCGCGACTTGCACGACAGCGTTGGTCCGTTGATCGCGGCCCTCTCAATGAACAACGGATTGGTGCTCCAGCAAGCGGAGAGATTGACTCCCGAGTCTGCTGATGCCGTGCGCCAGAATGTGGAGCTAGTGGAACAGCTTTCCAAGGAGACGCGCACGATTTCGCACCTGCTCCATCCTCCTCTTCTCGACGAGATTGGCCTCTTGCCGGCAATTAAAATGTTCGCAGAGGGCTTTGGAGAACGCAGCAACGTCAAAGTCACCGTGGACCTTTCCCCTGAAATCGGCCGCCTTCCTCCCACGACGGAGATTTCGATTTTCCGGATCGTCCAGGAGTGCCTCACCAACGTCTATCGCCATTCGGGCAGTAAGACAGCTCTGATCAAGATTCGGCCTTCCCCGGACAAGGCCCTCACTGTGCAGGTTTGCGATGAAGGAAAAGGGATACCTTTAGCCCATCGCTCATCGATGTTTGTGGGTACCAATCACGGTGTGGGGTTGAGCGGTATGCGAGAACGTGTCAGGGAGTTGGGAGGCACACTCGAAATTCAGTCCGGCGAAACAGGCACCACCGTCACCGCTCTCCTGCCGGTTGCTAGTATGATGGTTATCAACGCGTGACCGCGGCGTCGCGACTTGTTCGATTGATACTTCTCGCGGCGCACCTAATTCGAAATCTTGCTGGAGTTGGAAAAAGGTTCAAATGCGCACCCGGTTTTTGATCGTGGACGATAGCGAACTCGTGAGGCGTTCCCTCCGCGCGGTATTGCAGGCCAATCCGGATTGGGAAGTGTGCGGCGAGGCCCCTGACGGCGTTACTGCGGTGGAAATGTTCAAGGATCTGCATCCCAACATTGTGATTCTGGACTTCCAGATGCCCGGCATCAATGGAATTGAGGCGGCCCGCCGCATGGCGGAGATCGCTCCCGCTGTTCCGATTGTGTTGTTTACCCAGCATGCGAGCGCCGATTTGGAGAGGCATGCTCGGGAAGTTGGTATCCGGTCGGTTGTGTCGAAAACCAACGCGTTCCCTATGGTCGGAATGATTGAAGCGCTTCTCGGTCCTCCTTCCTCGGTCGCCAGCACCGACCCCAGCCCCGACGAGTCCGGCGCTACTGCTAACGCTCACACCAAAAATTCTTGAGCGGCTCCCCGTGCGCTGTTCGATCCAATCACCTCGACCACGCGACCGGATGGAACACGGCCATCCTCGAACTTTTCGCCTTCCCGTGCGAAACAACCGGTTCCTCGGCGCAGCGCTCCATCACGATCTCTCATCGCCTCGGGCTGAAACTCTTCGCGCGTTGATGTTGACTGGGCCATGCGCATGGCGAGCCGGTTCGTGTACCGGTACAACTCAAAGTATAAGATCGCGAACGTGAAGAGAGCGGTGAAGCCTGCTGCACAAATCATGATCGCCGCCACGATTGGCAACGCCGGGTGGAGCACCAGTAGAGTAACCATTGGATTTCACCTATATCGCGACGCTGCGCCCGGTGAGCAAATGCGCCAGGAACAGCACGGCTGCGACCACCAGCAATAGATGAATCGCGCCAAATGTCATGTGAAAAGCCACGAATCCCAACAGCCACAACACAAGTAAAACTGCTCCAATTGCAGCAAGCATCACCGCCTCCTGTTTCAATCACAACGAGCGCTGCGACCGTAGAATCCCGGAACCCGCTCCCACGATATGCATCGAAGCGGGGCGTGAACATAGGTGCAAACCATTACTTAGGAGAAGGGCTTGCTGTAACTGCGGCTCGCGCTCCTCGATGGCGGCATCAGCCGGCCGGTGCCACTCACCGGCAATAGTGCTGACGCATGCCCCAGAAATGAAACGCGGAGCCAAATGGCATGCGTCTAAAGATGAGCGATGCTCCCAGTTAGAGAGCCTTGGCGATCTCGCGCGTATACTGGCAGGTAGGAGCGCTGCATGCGCCCGATAGGGCAAATGTCGACGCAGATATCGAGACACAGTTCCAGACAAAGCCTGGCGATCTGCCTCTTCTTGATCGCCCTGAGCGTCGACGCGGCGGGCATCCTTCAGCCTCCCTGTGCGGCGTATCCCGCCAGCGTAAAGATCCCACAAGCGGCCACTCAAGCGCCCGTCGCCAAGCAAGTAGGCGTGATCAAGAGTATCGAGGGGAACACGATCACATTGACCACCGATGCGGGCGTAGACATCTCTGTCCAAGTGGTCAGCAACGCGAAAATGGTGCGCGTGGCGCCAGGTCAGACCGACTTGAAAAGCGCCGCCGCAATTCAACTCTCCGACCTGCATGTAGCCGACCGGATTCTGGTCCGAGGCCAGGCCTCCCCCGATGGAAAGTCGTTTGTCGCCGCCGGAGTGATCGCCATGAGCCGCTCCGACGTCGAAGCCAAGCAGCAGCACGACCGCGAAGACTGGCAGAAGCGCGGCATCGGCGGCCTAGTGAGTTCCGTCGACCCGGGTGCCGGGACGATTGCAATTTCCGTAACCTCGCCGGGCGGCGCGAAAACAATTGCCGTTCACTCCACTAAAGCCACGATCCTGCGGCGCTACGCTCCGGATTCGATTCTGTTTGACGACGCCAAACCCGCTCCGCTTGACCAAATCAAGCCGGGTGACCAGCTTCGTGCCCGTGGCGCTCGCAGCGCAGACGGCAACGATTTCGCAGCTGAAGAAGTTGTCTCCGGAACCTTCCGGAATATCGCTGGAACCATTTCGGCGATCGACAGCAATGCAGGTACGATGTCGGTGATGGACCTGATTACGAAGAAGCCTTTCGCGGTGAAGATAACGCGCCAATCTCAGCTTCGCCGCTTGCCGGCTGAAGCTGCCCAGCGGATCGCATTTCGATTGAAAGGTCCGGGGACGGGAGCGGCCGCGCCCCAGGGCGGCGCAGCGAAATCGCATGGAGAATCCGTAAGTGCGAACGGAGGCGGACAATGCCCAGGAGACGCAGGCAGCGGCCGTGCCGCCGGCGGTCAGGCCGACTTTCAGCAGATCGTGAACCGGATGCCGGCGGCGACGCTCGCGGACTTCAAGAAAGACGATGCCGTGATGATCGTTGCCACGGAGGGCACCGCCTCCGGTCAGGTGACCGCAATCACTGTGCTCGGCGGCGTCGAGTCGATTCTCGCCGCGGCCCCGGCGGGTAGCCAGGCGATGACTCTCTCTCCATGGAGCTTGGGCGGCGTGCCTGCAGTTGGAGGCGATACTCCGTAGTTCGTCAGGCGGCCGCAGGCTCAATCTTAGTCTAGGGACACCATGAAATTCTGGTACCGGCGACAATTCATCTGCATCGCAATTTTTACTCTCTTGGCGCTGTCGAATTCGTCTCGCGTGAACGCTCAGACGGGACTCGGCGCGCTCCACGGCCAGGTCCTCGATCCTTCGGGTGGATCGGTCGCGGGCGCTTCCATCCTTTTAACCACACCCGCGGGAGCAACCCTCGCGGCCACCACAAACCAGCAAGGCGTGTTCGAGCGGAAAGGCCTCGCGCCGGGAAAATATACGGTCGAAGTGATCGCGAAAGGTTTCGCGCTTTACAAGAACGAGGACGTTGAGATCGCCGCAGAACAGATTCAGCAGCTCAAAGTCACTCTGGAAATCGAGCAGCAGCAGGAAAAAGTGGTCGTGAACGACCTGGCGCCCACCGTGGACGTCAACCCCGCTAGCAACGCTGGCGCGATCGTAATCTCGGGCAAGGAGCTCGAGGCGCTCCCGGACGATCCCGATGAGTTGCAAAGCGATCTCACCGCGCTCGCGGGGCCCTCGGCGGGGCCGAACGGAGGCCAGTTTTACATCGACGGCTTTACAGCCGGACAACTGCCTCCCAAATCCGCGATCCGCGAAATCCGCATCAATCAGAATCCCTTCTCGGCGGAGTACGACAAGGTCGGATACGGCCGCATCGAAATTTTCACCAAGCCCGGCACGGACAAATGGCACGGACAGATTTCCGTCAACGCGAACGATTCCGCGTTCAATTCCAAGAACCCCTTCTTTCACCAGAGCAGCGCCGGCACTTCCTATCCGGGCTACTACACCACCCAATACAGCGGAAACATCGGCGGCCCGCTCAGCAAGAAGGCCTCCTTCTTCTTTAACACGGACATCCGCGACATCAACGATCTCTCGATCGTGAACGCGCAAATCGTAGACACCACTTCTTCCGCTTTTCCGATTGTCCCTTTCACCGCCGCCGTCCCCACCCCCCACAAGCGTTACAACATCGGGCCTCGCCTCGATTACCAGCTCTCCCCGACGAACACCCTCTCGGTCCGCTATCAGTATTATCGCGATGACGTCAAGAACGACGGCATCGGCGGCTTCTCGCTCCCAACGCAGGGTTTTAACCTTCGCTCCACCGAACAAACGCTCCAATTGAGCGATACCCAGACGCTCGGCGCGAACGTCGTGAACGAAACTCGCTTCCAATACCTCCACCAGACAAACAACCAGAATCCGCTGAGCGCAGACGTCACACTGCTCGTGCAGGGCGCCTTCAACGGCGGAGGCAGCAATCTCGGAACTCTGCTCGATACCTCGAATCATTACGAGCTGCAGAATTACACTTCCATCTCCCACGGTAATCATTTCATTAAATTCGGCGGGCGGTTGCGCGGCGTCCTGGATTCGAGTTCCTCCACGGAGGGTTTCAACGGCGAATACATTTTTCCTTCGATCGAAGCGTATCAGTCTGCGCTGGCGTCGGGGACCCAGACCGCAAGCCAGTTTTTACTCACAGCCGGGCCTGTCGCTACCGTGCCAGGCAATCCCTTTGCGAGCGTCGGCCAGGTGGACGTCGGCCTATATGCGGAAGACGATTGGCGCATTCGTCCCAACATCACGCTGAGCTACGGCTTGCGCTTCGAATCGCAGAACGAAATCAGCAATCACGCGAACTGGGCGCCGCGCCTCGGATTTGCCTGGGGAATCGGCGGTGGCGGCAAGAGCGCGCCGAAGACGGTGCTCCGCTCGGGCTTCGGCATTTTCTACGATCGCTTCAATTCTTCTTACGCCCTCCAGGAAGACAGGCTCAACGGAATCCGCCAATCGCAATTCATTTTCACGAATCCCGATTTTTTCCCGCTCGTCGCTCCCACTTCCACCGTAAATCCGAGCGTCTATCAACAAGCCTCGCGTCTGCGTGCTCCCTACGTGATGCAAACCGCCGTCAGCCTCGAGCGCCAGTTGACGAAGATTGCAAACGTCTCGGTTTCCTATCTGAATTCCCGCGGCTGGGACCAGCTCTTCACCAACAACATCAATAGCCCGATTCCGGGCACGTTCGACTATCCGTTCTACACCAGCGCGACCCCCGGCGTCCGCCCGCTCAGCGGATTCGAAAACGTCTACCAATTTCAGTCGGAAGGAATCTTCCGCGAGAACCAGATGTTCGTCCAGGCTACGGTGCGTGCCGGCTCGAAGCTCACTCTTTTCAGCTACTACACCCTCACGTATGCGAACAGCGACACCTCCTCCGCTACGAATTTCCCGTCGAACCCTCGGAATCTAATGCAGGACTACGGCCGCTCTCCCTTCGACATTCGCAATCGCTACTTCCTCGGTGGCACGATCGGCCTCCCGTATAACTTCCGTCTCAGCCCGTTCATGATCGTGAGCTCGGGCACGCCCTTTAACATCTCCCTGAGCCAGGATCTGATCGGCACCGCGCAATTCAATCAGCGGCCGGTGTTCGCGAACGGCGCCACCGGGCCCGCGATCGTTACCGTACCGGGAATCGGATCGTTCAATACGGTTCCTGCGCCGAACGCCACGCCGATCCCCGTTGATTTCCTCACCGGCCCCAGCCGCTTCACCCTCAACGTCCGCTTGAGCAAGACAATCGGCTTCGGCAAAGAATCCTCGGGACCGGGCGGGCCGCAGGGAGGCGGCGGAGGGCGAGGTGGACACGGCGGGCACGGCGGACCGGGAGGTCCGTTCTCCGGAGGTCCGGGTGGCCTGTTCGGCGGTGGCGGGACGAACAAACGCTACAACGTCACCTTCAGCGTAAACGCGCGAAACATCTTCAATCACGTGAACGCCCAGACTCCGAGCGGCGTCCTCAGTCCCCCCACAACGGATGTCCCGCAAGCTTTCGCCTCGCCATTTTTTGCCCAGCCGAACCAACTGGCCGGCGGCCCGTTCTCGTCGAACACAGCAAGCCGCCTCATCTACCTGCAAGCATCCTTCAGTTTTTAGCAAGCGGCAGCTTTTAGCAACCGCCCGCACCCGCAGCGCGCTCAATCCGCTTGGCCTACAGGCCGGTGACCCACCCTTAACGACGAAGCTCCTTTCGGTTTGCTTTAGAATTTTCGGGTGCCCCATCTTTCGCGCGTTTCGAAAGGTGGGGCGGTGGCCCAGCCATCCAGTCGGGGCCTTTAGATTTTGCGGGTGCCCCTTCCTTCGCTGGTCTTGCGAAGGGTGGGTGTTTTCGATCCTTTTGTTCCGAATTGTTCCGCCCTAATCCTTCAAGCGATCCGGCGTGCACAGGCTGGTTTCGCCGTACTGGTAGAAGCGGTAGCTGCTCCAGGGCCATATCTGAAGGTGATGAAGTGAAGGTTGGTGGTGCCGTAGCGGCGTTCGAGATTTCTTGGCACGAAATACGTAAGCCGCATGAGTCAAACCACCCACCCTTCGCAAAGACGGCGAAGGATGGGGCACCCGCAAAAGCGGAGGCTGAACTTCAGAGTGAACGTGTCGAGTGGTATCATGCGCGTGGAAGCGCCGTCAATTGTGGAAACCACTTATGCGGAGGGGGAAAGGTGGGGCACCCGGCAATGAAATTGCCTTGATACAATGCGCCTAAACCAGCTCGGGCCGTGGCGTCTCATAAGCCGTTTCACAGGGGATTGACTAGTAACTCGAGAAGCGGCGAGTCTCTTTTTCATTTCAAGTGTAGTGGTGCTCGCATTTACGCCGCTGTTTCTCGGACTAACGGTTACTACACACCCTTCAGCATCGATCACAGTTGTGATCATCATCTTGATATTTGCCGGGCCCTTCGCAATCTTCTTTCTATGGCTTGGAATGTGGTGCTATTGGATTCAACTGGATAACTCAAGCACTTGGCCCAAACGGGTTTGGTTCGTGATCTTGTTCGTTGGTCTTTGGTGGGGCAGTTGCATATACACTTGGTGCGTATATCTGCCGCAACTTGCACGGCGCAAGAGGATGACCTGCCCCCGCACTTTGCGCAGAGGATCATACGACACCTGAGCCTTCCTGCAAGCTAGCTCCGGAATCCAAAGATGTGCCGAGTGGGGGTGACGTGCCCCCTAAATCCGCAGGGTGGATCACACGACATTGGCACTCTGTGAGAGGC
>JBARFX010000011.1:0-18318 GCA_049797655.1 Candidatus Acidiferrales bacterium
GTGCAGCGCCATCGCCGCCGGCTTCGCCCGATCAGATTCCGCCGCAGTCAGCCGCGCCCGTGCACCTGGGGCCCGTTGTGGTGATCGATCCCGGGCATGGCGGAACAGACACTGGAGCGCGCGGAGCCAGCAGCATCGTGGAAAAGGATGTGGTTCTGCAGTTCGCAAGGGTGCTGCGCGGGGAGCTCGAGCGATTGGGCTATCGCGTGGTGATGACGCGCAACGACGATTCCAATCCTTCCTACGACGATCGTGCCGCGATTGCGAACGCGTACCGCGATCCGATCTTCGTGAGCTTGCATGTTGCGTCCACCGGAGCGATCGGCACAGCCCGCGCATACTTCTATCAATTTCCGAATCCGTTGCAGTCGCCCGCTTCCGTGACGCCGGCGGGTGCGCCAGCACCGCCTTCCGGTGCGGCAGTCCCCTGGGAGGAAGCACAGCGACCGTATGCGGAGCCGAGCCGGCGATTGGCGAATCTGGTGCAGATCGAGCTGACGCACCGCTTTACGGACTCGCCGAATGCGCCGTCGCCTGTGGCGGTCCGCAGCCTGCGATCGGTGGCAGCTTCCGCCATTGCGGTGGAGATATCGAGCGTGGCGGTGTCCGATCCTGTCGCACTCACTTCGCTCGCGGCGCCGCTGGCAGTTTCTGTATCGAGGGGCGTAGCGGCGTTTCGGCCGATCAACATAAGCGCGGCGGGGCAACCGTAATGCCGCGCAACCTGAAATTCGCGCTGGGAATTTTGAGCGTTGCGGTAGCGGTGGGACTCATCAGTCTTCGCGGCCTGCACCAGCGGATGAAAGGGCTCGCAGAATCGCAATCGTCCGAGGAGAAAGCGCGCCGAGAAGTGCTGGCTCCAGCGATTTCGACGCCCAGCGACGTCACGGTGGGAGCGAAAATTTATTGGGCCGCAGGAGAAGATCGAGTGGCGGCGACTACCGTGGACCTTGCCCTCTCGGCCGATCCGGTGGAGCGAGGCAAACAGGTCTTGCAAGCGCTCATTGCGAATGTTCCCACGCCGGAACAGCGAACGATTCCAGCCGATGCCGCGCTCCTTGGTTTTTACATTCTCCCAGACGGAACGGTGATTGCCGATTTTTCCGCTCCACTCACGTCGGAAACCCCTTCCGGTATCGAAAGCGAGCAGGTAGTGGTCGACTCGATTTCGCGGACGCTCGAGAATAATGTCCCGGTGGTGCGGCGGCTGAAGATCCTGATTCACGGGCAGGAAGTTGACACTCTCGCCGGGCACGTGGACCTTACCGGGTTCTTCGATCTGAATCCTCCCGGTGCGGCGCCAGCAAGTTCTGCGCCGGGTGCGCAACCGAGCGCGCCGCCCGCTTCGATTGCGGCGCCCAGCGGTCCGGCACCGCTGAAAACTCTGCCACCGGCGGGGTCGGGACCAAGATCACCGCGTTGAACAAGCGAGGGCTGTTCAGCTTCACCGCGATTGTTGACACTCGCCCTCGCAGTCGGCACACTGTGTTGCGAAGCTTTCTTCCCTTCGAAGCCCTAGGCCCTGAGAGGAGTTGTTTGTGCGAGCAGATGGACGCGCAGCCGATGATTTGCGCCCGGTAAAAATCACTCCAGATTTCATTCCCAATGCCGAAGGAAGCGTGCTGATCGAGGAAGGTAACACGCGCGTGATTGTGACGGCGACGATCGAGGATGGCGTGCCGTCGTTTCGGAAAGGCTCGGGGAAAGGATGGGTGACGGGCGAATACGGAATGCTGCCGCGTTCGACGGAAGAGCGCACGCCGCGCGAATCGGCGCGAGGCCGTCAATCGGGGCGCACGCTGGAAATTCAACGAATGATCGGGCGAACGTTGCGGGCGGTTACGGACTTGAAGGCTCTCGGCGAGCGGACAGCGTGGCTCGATTGCGACGTGATTCAAGCGGATGGCGGAACGCGAACTGCATCGGTGACCGGCGCCTTCGTGGCGCTAGCGTTGGCGCTCGAGCGAATGGTGTCGGCGGGAATGCTGCGATCGGTTCCGCTGATCGATTCCGTGGCGGCAACGAGCGTCGGGATTGTGGGCGATAAACTTCTGCTCGATCTTGCGTATGAAGAGGATTCTCGCGCACAAGTGGATATGAACGTAGTGATGACCGGCGGCGGCCGCTTCGTCGAAGTGCAGGCGAGCGCCGAAGGGCGGCCGTACACGGATCGCGAGCTTCAACAACTTCTCGAGCTTGCAGCCGGCGGAATTCGTACGCTACTTGAGGCACAGCAAGAACTTCTGCACATGAATTTCACCAGCCGCGCGCGATAAGGGCGCCTTGAGCCCGCACGATCCGATTCATATTTTTCTGGCATCGTCGAATCCCGGAAAACTGCGCGAATATCGCGTTCTCGCAAGCGGCTCACAAATTGAATTTGCGCTTCTGCCGAATTTCAGCGAGATCCCGCCCTTCCACGAGTTGGCGCCGACATTCGCCGAGAATTCCGCAGGGAAAGCGCTGTACTACAGCCGGTTCGCGGCGGGGATGGTGCTGGCCGACGATTCCGGATTGGTGGTGCCGGCGCTGGGCGGCGCTCCCGGAATTTATTCGGCGCGGTATGCGGGACCGAACGCGAGCGACGAGGATCGCTACCGCAAGCTGCTGCGCGAAATGCAAGGCAAAGAAGGCAGCGATCGTGAGGCGCGGTTCGTCTGCGTAATTTCGCTGGCGCGCGACGGACAGGCGCTCGCGGTCATATCGGATTCGGCGAGGGGAACGATCGCGAAAGAGCCGCGCGGCTCCGACGGATTTGGATACGACCCGGTGTTTTTCTTCGAGCAGCTCGGCCGCACATACGCCGAGATCACACGCGAAGAAAAGAATCAATACAGTCATCGTGGTAAGGCGTTTCGCAAAGTCCTCGCATTTCTCGGCGGGTGCATTTTGTAGGGCGCTCGCGAGAATCCTTTTCCCTTTTACTGCAATCAAATAACTTGCCCTGAGACTGCGGCCAGGGAGAGAATGAAACCCCTGCCCGCCGAGGTGACTTCATGGCAACCTCCAGAGTCGCGCCGGACCTGTATTCAACTTTACTCTCGCGAATGGGAGAGGCTCGTTCGCAAACCGACGCGCTGTTCGAACTGCTGCCGCCCAATTCGTTCTACGAACGCCCGGTCGCCGAACGCCACCGGTTGATTTTTTACCTTGGGCACCTTGAAGCATTCGATTGGAATCTGCTGAGCGGCCCGCTGGGCCTTGAGACGCGTGACGCGGCGTTCGACAAGCTCTTCGCGTTCGGCATCGATCCGGTGGGCGGAGGACTGCCCACGGATAAGCCCGGTGACTGGCCGAATATTGCGAGAGCCGAGAAGTACAAAATCACGGTGCGCGAGCGACTGGATCAGGCGTTGCGGAATTCGGATGCCGCGCACGATGGGCGCGAACCGCTGCTCGCCGACGGGACGCTGCTGCACGTGGCGATCGAACACCGCCTGATGCACGCAGAAACGCTCGCTTACCTGCTGCACAATCTGCCGCTCGAACGAAAAATTCCACAGCCCGCGCCGGCGAGCGATCCGCGTCCAGCGCCCGAGCAACGAACCGTAACAATTCCCGCGGGCACGGCCACTCTCGGCAAATCTCGCGACGCGGGATCGTTTGGCTGGGACAACGAATTCGAAACGGAGAAAATCGCGGTTCCGAGTTTTTCGATCGGCGCATACCCTGTGACGAACGCCGAGTACATGGAATTCGTGCAAGCGTGCGGCTACGAAGATTCGCGTTACTGGCGGCCGCAGGATTGGGAATGGAAACGCCAGCAGCGCCTCGAGCACCCGCATCAATGGCTGCCGCGATCGAATTCGGCGGCGACGGATCCCGATACGCAGTGGGAATACCGCTCGATGTTCGGAATCATTCCGCTGCCGCAATCGTGGCCGGTGTATGTGAGCTATGCGGAAGCAGCGGCGTTCGCGCGCTGGGCTGGCAAAAAGCTGCCGACCGAAGCGCAATGGCACCGAGCGGCATACGGCACGCCGCACGGAACGGAACGCGAATATCCGTGGGGCGAAGCGCCACCCGATCGCACGCGCGGAAATTTTAATTACAAGAGCTGGCACGCCGCTCCGGTTGACGGGCACCCGGCCGGCGCGAGCGCGTTCGGCGTGTACGATTTGCTCGGCAATGGGTGGGAATGGACATCGACGCCGTTCGGCCCGCTGGCCGGGTTCCGCCCGTTTCCGTTCTATAAAGGTTACTCGGCGGATTTCTTCGACGGGAAACATTTCGTGATGAAGGGAGGCTCGGCGCGCACCGACGCTTCGATGCTGCGACGATCGTTCCGCAACTGGTTTCAACCTCACTACCCCTACGTGTACGCGACCTTCCGGTGCGTGGAGGAATAAATCATGTCGAGTGCTCCGCGATTGGTACCTACAACCTTCTCTACGCAAGTGCTCTCCGAGTTTGCGTCGGACGTGGTGATCGGGCTGAGCCATCCGGGACAGAAAGAGCTGCCGTCGAAATATTTGTACGATGAAGTGGGCTCGGCGCTCTTCGACGTAATCTGCGTTCTGCCGGAATACGGGCTGAGCCGCGCTGGAATGCGAATTATGCGAGGGCACGCGGGAGAGATTGTCGACCGGCTGCCCAGTCACGTAATCGTCGCGGAGCTTGGCAGCGGCAGCGGGCAAAAGACGCGGCTTCTGCTGGAAGCGCTCTCGCGGCGGCAGCGCGTGAATTACTACCCGATTGATATTTCGGGGAGCGCGCTGAATCGCTGCCAGCAGGAGCTCGGGCAGATGGACCGCGTGAGCATCGTCGGGTTCGAGCGCGCGTACCTCGACGGGCTGCAAGAAGTGGCGGTCCGCCGCCGCGACGGCGAAAAGATATTTCTGCTCTTTCTCGGCAGCACGATCGGAAACTTCGACCGTCCCGCCGGCGATCAGTTCCTGCGCGAAGTACGGGCGATCCTGCGCGAGGGTGATGCCCTGTTGCTTTCGACCGACCTCGAAAAGCCGGTCGAAAAGCTGAAGCTTGCCTACGACGATCCTGCAGGCGTCACCGCCGCGTTCAATAAGAACTTGCTCGCGCGAATCAACCGCGAGCTCGCCGCGGATTTCGATCTCTCGCGTTTCGAGCACGTGGTGCGGTACGACGAGTCCGAGCGGCGCATCGAGATGCATCTGCGCTCGACTGAGTGGCAGCGCGTGACGATTCGCAAAGCCGGTTACGGCTTGTACCTGCGGGAAGGCGAGACGATCTGGACCGAAAGCTCGCACAAGTACGATTCGAAGGAAGTGATTCAGATGGGCGAGCGGACCGGATATCGCTGCGCCGGGCAGTGGTTCGATTCCGAATGGCAGTTCGCGCAGAATCTTTTCTTCGCATCCTAGGCGCGCTGGAAAAATACGATGCCGAAAGCCACATGGAAGGGTGCGGTGCTGGCGGAAAGCGATCGCTGCGTGATCGTGGAGGGCAATCAATATTTTCCTCCCAGCTCGGTGAAGAAAAAATACCTGAAGCCGAGCGATACCCATACGATCTGCCCGTGGAAAGGCACCGCGAGTTATCATCACGTGGAAGTGGACGGCGAACGCAATCCCGACGCCGCCTGGTATTACCCCGATCCGAAGCCCGCCGCGCTGCAAATCAAAGATCACATCGCATTCTGGAAAGGCGTCCGCGTGGAGCAGTAATGCCGGTGTGTTATAGTTTTGCGCTCGATGGCTACACTCAAGAATAAGTCCGCGAGGAAACCTGCAAAGAAATCCGCGCGTGGTGCGAAGAGACCAGGGAAACCGGACCGCGCGAAACGGAGGGCGGAAGACGGCGAATTCGGCCGCGGCGCCAATCCCGCGCGCGTCCACGCGATTCTCGAGAAGCTCAACGAAGCGTATCCGGCGGCCACGTGCGCGCTGAAGCATGAGAACGCGTTCCAGTTGTTGATCTCGACGATTCTTTCGGCACAGTGCACCGACGAGCGCGTCAACATGGTCACGCCGGGGCTTTTCCGGAAGTACCCGTCCCCGGAAGCGTTCGCATACGCGAATCCGAACGACATCGAGCAGGAAATCCGGTCCACGGGGTTCTACCGCAACAAGACGAAATCGATCATCGGCGCCAGCAAGAAAATCGTCGAGGGATTTCACGGCCTGGTGCCGAGGACGATGGAGGAACTTCTGACGCTGCCGGGCGTCGCGCGCAAGACAGCCAACGTGGTGCTCGGCTGCGCGTTTGGAATCGCGTCCGGCGTCGTCGTCGATACCCACGTGCAGCGGCTCTCGGGCCGGCTGGATTTGACGAAGAATACCGACCCCAAGAAAATCGAAACCGACTTGATGAAAATCATCCCGCAGGATCGTTGGATTCTCTTCTCCCACCAACTCATCTGGCACGGCCGGCGCGTCTGCAACGCCCGCAAACCGAAGTGCCTCGAGTGCAACCTCGAAAAGCTGTGCTATTCGAAGGACAAGACGGTTTAATCCGCGCCAACTCATTTGAATTATTGGGAAAAGAACTTCCCGCCTGTCAGAGAACCCTGCGAACCGCGAAAGGGTGAACAGGCGATTTTTGTTGCGATTAGAAATTCGATAACTGGTTTGCGGGAAAGGAGTTGAGCGAAGATCTGACTGGGCGAATGTTTCGATTAGCCGATGCAGTGGCGAGGGCCGCTGCGAGGACCAGGGCCGCGGCGGCGGTGCACCGGCGGGCCGGACGGGTGGAGCAAACCACAAGCGGTAGTGGCCACCCAGACTCGATACAGCTGATCGCCGGGACCCCCATTTACCGTAGATTAGAAATGGTGCCGGAGTCATGTTTTCAATGGGTTGCGGAGATTTCTAATCGCGGTACCGTAGATTAGAAACGCATTAGATAGTAGCGAGTGATTCGTGACAAGCGAGGCGTGAATCGTGATTCTTGACTGGCGATTCTGGAGTGCCAGAGCGGTGAGAGGGCCTGAGGGATGGTGCGCCGCGGCGCGCGATTTGGAAGTGAATCTGAAGTTGTAGTCGTTTGTCACGGCCCACGGTAGCAGGACGGGAGAAAAAAAATCGACTGGCCTTTGGATTGAAAAAGGACAGCCAGTCCTAGAACTGTACTGTTCGGAGCACGAAAGAAGATCCGTACAGATTTAAAATCACCGAGCTTCGAACAGCGAAGCATGGTCATCTTGAAAAGCTAGCACCGGCTCGGCAGCCCTCTAGTGAGCTTCGTCACACACTCCAGTGATCGCTGTCATTTCGTTTGTCATGTGATGCGCACATCCTGAACGGTGGTAGTAGGACCTAGTGCGACGATGGAATCGCGGCTTTACGTCGAGATCTTCATCAGGGATCTGGGCGGATTAGGGGCGCATTGAAGAGGTTATTTATGAAAGTTTCCAGCGTTGCGAGCCAGCTGAAACTTGCGAACATTCTCTATGCGACGGATCTCTCGTTCGCCGCCGAGAGGGCGCTACCCTATGCCCTGGAGATCGCGCGACGGTATGGATCCACCGTCCATGTGGTGCACGCGATTCAGCCCGACGTCTATCCGCTGGTGCCTCCCGGCGCTTGGCCCAAAATGGCTCAGGAGGAAGAGATATTCCGGGAAGAGAGCAAAAAAGATCTGGAGGAACAACTGCGGGAGCTTCCCCACGAAATCATCTTCCAGCCTGGTAAGGCTTGGCGCACGCTTTCTGAACTCATCAAGGAAAAACAGATTGACCTGCTAGTGTTCAGCACGCACGGCCGGAGAGGTTTGGAGAAAGTTTTGATTGGATCAGTCGCCGAAGAAATCTTCCGAAACGCAGCCTGCCCCGTCCTGGCGGTAGGTCCTGCTGTCACCACCAAGCCGAAGCAGATTGCAGAGCTGAATCGAATCCTGTACGCGACCGATTTCAGCGCCGAATCGCTGGCCGCTGCGCCATACGCGATTTCGCTCGCGCAGGAGCATCGTGCGAGGCTCATTTTGCTTCATTCGATCGAGAATGGAGGCAACGTCCCCGCGATGCTGCATACGCTTCGTCAGGTGGTCCCATTTGGCGCGGAGCTCAGCCGCGAGCCGGATTGCGTGGTGGAACACGGCGCGCCGGCGGGGAAAATCCTGGAAGTTGCCGAGGGACACGGAGCGGATTTAATCGTGCTCGGTGTACATGGCAAGAAGGGGTCTCTCCAAGAGCATCTGATGCGTTCGGGCGTCTTTCGAATCGTTGCGCAAGCAAAGTGCCCAGTCTTGATGGTGCGCGGTTAGATTGCGACGCGCCTGCCGCCAGATGAGGCGGTGCCGGCAGGGGCTGCGAGTCACTTCATTTTCTTCCCCAGCGGTAAGCCGAAGGCGGCTTGCCTTGTTACACGCGTGAGATTATATTCCCGTATGCTCGCACCTTAATTCAGATAGCGGACGCCCATATCCGGAGCGATCGATCGCTTCGAGCAAGATCGGCCGGAACACAACCGCTGATTTGAGCGAGCAAACATGACTGGCCAATCACCGCAGAAAATTCGCTCCTCGCAAGCCTTGGCGGAGAAGCTCGTTGAATCCTACCCTGACGCAGTTGTCGTAACCGATGAGCAGGGACGAATCGCGGAAGTGAACCCTCAAGTAGAGAAAATGTTTGGATATGAACGAGCCGAATTGCTGGGCCTTCCAGTTGAGACGCTCGTACCAGAACGACTCCGAACAGCACATTCCACGCATAGGAAAAGCTATAGCGCTGAACCCAGCGTTCGCGCGATGGGCACCGGATTGGACTTGCACGGGCGGCGCAAAGACGGAACGGAGTTCCCCGTGGACGTCATGTTAAGTCCGCTGCAATCGGAGGGTGAAACGCTTTTCCTGGCAGTGGTGCGTGATATCTCCTACCGAAGGAAAATTGAATCCAAGCTGCATCGAAGCGAGGAGCACTTCCGAGCGCTTTTCGAATTCTCTCCCGATGCGATCCTTGCGACCGACGAGAAAGGCGAAATTACGGAGACAAATTCGCAAGTTGAAAAATTTTTCGGTTACACGCGCGATGAGTTGATAGGAAAGCCCGTGGAAACGCTGATTCCGGAGCGGTTTCGAAGCACGCACCCCACACGCCGAAAGGAGTACGGCGCCCAGGCTCGCACGCGCCCGATGGGGATTGGTTTGGACCTCCACGCGCGGCGCAAAGATGGCTCCGAGTTCCCAGTTGACATCATGCTTAGCACCGTCGAAACCGCCACGGGGAAAATCGTGCTGAGCGTGATTCGCGATCTCTCCGAGAAGGTTCGTATCCAGGAGGAGTTGGAGCGAAGAGAGCGAGAGAGGCGCTATCTCGAAGAGGAACTCAACACCGAGCATATGTTCGAGGACATCATCGGAGAGAGCACCGTCCTGCGGAAGGTGCTGAAACAGGTGGAGACAGTGGCGGCGACCGACGTCACGGTTCTCATTCTGGGAGAAACCGGCACGGGAAAGGACCTGATCGCCCGAGCGATCCATCAACTCAGTTCCAGACGCGCGCGGACGCTCGTCAAATTGAATTGTGCGGCGATCCCGACCGGCCTGCTCGAAAGCGAGCTCTTCGGGCACGAAAAAGGAGCATTCACGGGCGCCATCTCTCAAAAGATCGGGCGGTTGGAACTCGCTCACCAGGGCACGCTGTTCCTGGACGAAATCGGCGACCTTCCAGCCGAGCTTCAGCCAAAAATCCTGCGCGCGCTGCAGGAGAAAGAATTCGAGCGGCTGGGCGGCACGCGCACGATCCCGGTAGACGTCCGGCTGGTGGCAGCTACGAATCGCAATCTCGAGAAGATGGTGGCTGACCGGGAATTTCGAAGCGACCTGTATTACCGTCTGAGGGTCTTTCCGATCACGATGCCGGCTTTGCGCGAACGACGGGAAGACATCCCACTGCTGGTCCGCTACTTCGTCACGAAGCATGCGCGGCGCATGGATAAGCAAATCGAGTCTATCCCACCAGACGTGATGAAGGCCCTGACGAAGTGGGACTGGCCGGGGAATATTCGAGAACTCGAGAATTTCATCGAACGAGCAGTGATCCTCACGAAAGGGCCTAATTTGCGCCCGCCGCTAGCTGAGCTGGAAGTGCCGGAGGAGACAATGGCCAAGGAAGACGCAACACTTGAAGCCTCCGATAGAGAACACATTCTTCATGTCCTCCGCGAAACCAAAGGCGTGATTGCCGGTCCGGCTGGCGCCGCAGCGCGCCTCGGGTTGAAACGAACGACGCTAAATTCCAAATTGAAAAAACTGGGTATCAAGCGCAGCGACTACATGTAGTCGTCGCTGACGATATGCCGCCAGTGCCCGTCGTCACTTGGCCGTGTGTTCCCGGTCACTCTCTGTTGCCTCGTTGCTAAGTCCTTCCCTGCCTTCGAAGATTCTACGGACGGGAATTGTCAGCTTCGGCCACCCGCGTGCCATAAGCACACATGCGGCGCAGGACGAGCCGACATCACGCTGAGAATCACCATAGAGTCGGAACCAGACGCCATGACGTTAAAACTAGAAGGACGAGTTGTTGGGCGATGGGCAAGCGAGTTCGACCAGGCTTGGCGGCTGCTGGCGGCTTCTCTGGGGCCGAAGAAATTGCTGGTTGACCTTTGTGGCGTGACTTACATGGATCTGGACGGAAGGCAAACTCTTGCCGATATACACAAAGCGACCGGTGCGGGATTTGTAGCGAATACGCCAATGACCAAGTACTTCGCGGCCGAAGCGCAACGTAAGAGGAAAGACGATACAAAGGAGGACGAGTAACATGCGAGGACCATACGGCTTTGAAATGAGTGAAAATTGCCAGACTTGCAAGCTCAAGAAGAGTAGTTTTTTCTGCCAGCTAACGCCCAAAGCCACGAAGGACTTCGACGCGGTCAAGTCCACCTCCGCATATCCCGAAGGGGCCATACTGTTTCTCGAGAAGCAAGATGCGCGCGGTATATTTGTTCTGTGCGAAGGCGAAGTAAAGCTCACAATCAGCTCGAGCGAGGGTAAGACCCTTATCCTGAGGATTGCGAAACCGGGCGAAGTGCTCGGTTTGATGGCCACGCTTTCGGGGCAGCCCTACGAAGTAACTGCCGAGACGCTCCGCCCATCTCAGATCGCGTTCGTGCGCCGCGACGATTTCCAGCGATTTGTGGCCCAACACCCGGAGGCTTCACAAGGCATCGTCAAGCAGCTGAGCTCGAATTACTACGGGGCTTGCGAGCAATTGCGGACCGTGGGGCTTTCGGCGTCCGCTCCGGAGAAGCTAGCGCGGCTGCTGCTGGAATGGACCGCCGGCGCGGCGGAGACGAAAGTGGGCGCCCAGATCACAATGCGATTGACGCACGAAGAAATCGCGGAATTCATCGGAAGCACACGCGAGACAGTGACGCGTACACTGAGCGATTTCAAGAGCCGCCGGCTGGTGACGACCAAGGGTTCGACTTTGTCGATTCCGAGTCGCGCAGCGCTTGAAGATTTCGTGACGGCCTAGCACGCTCGCCGGGGATTGGCCGCAGCCGTTCTCCTGTCCGTCGGTACTCTGGACAAAGGAGGGACCTTTTGGGAAGATGCTTGCGCACCGAAATGCGGCAATGGCGGTCAAAAGCGGCGCCGCAAGAGGAACTCGGGATTTGGCATGAAGCACGCTGCGAAGAGCTTGCGATCAGTACCGCATTTTAGCGCCAGCGTCCTGGTTATGGCGTCGCTAACCGTTCTGGCGTCATCCGCGACCGTCAGAGCTCGCACACAGCAGGAACATCGCCTCCGGCTGGTTCACATACACACGGGCGAGCGGCTCGACATCGCGTACCGCCGCGGGGAGACATACCTTCCCGATGCCATCGCAAAATTGGACCATCTTCTGCGCGACTTTCGAACAGGCGACATCCACCACTTTGACCCTCGTTTATACGACCTGCTGGAGGATCTAACGGTCGCCGCGGGGGATCCAGGCGTTGAGATCGAGATTGTCTGTGGATACCGCACGCCTTGGACCAACGAGTATCTACGCGCCCGAACGAAAGGTGTTGCAAAGAACAGCCTGCACATTCAGGCGCAGGCAATCGATCTCCGAATACCCACCATCGAAACCCAACACTTGCGTGAAGTCGCGCTCTCGCTTCACCGCGGCGGCGTGGGCTACTATCCCCATTCGGATTTTATCCACGTGGATATCGGGCGCGTCCGGCAGTGGTGTTTCGAGTGCGCCACGCAACAACTACCCGGGGATTAGCGCGGAAACGGATAGCCCTTCTCGAGGGCTCGTTCGAGTACGACATCATGTCCGTAAATGTCGTCATAGAAGTGCACTGTACCGTCTTCGGAGACGATTACGGTTCCATAAACGATCAGCACGGAAATCGGGTGAGCGAGCATTACTTGTTTCGTCTCGGTTCCGTTCATGGCGGCGCGGATATGATCAGCATCCCACCCCGGATTGTCGCGAAGAACCCACAAGGCTAAGTCCACCGGTTTTTCCAAGCGGATGCACCCATGGCTGAAGTCGCGTCTCGATTTCGAGAACAATTCCGTGGCGGGAGTATCGTGCATATAGACGTCATAGTCATTCGGAAACATGAATTTGATCAACCCCAACGAATTCCTGGGCCCGGGCCGCTGGCGGAAGGAGAGCTTTCCGGTCCGAATATCCTGAAGCATTTCATCGGTTACTTCGCTTGAGCTGACAACGTTCCCATCGGCGTCCACGACTTCCATGTTCTCTTTCGTCAGATACGCGGGATCCCGGTGCAGACTGGGAATGGTCTCCTCTCTTGCGATTGACGCCGGCACGGTCCAATAGGGCCGGAAGATCACATACCGCATCTTGTTCATGAAGATCGGAGTTGTGTGTCCATACGCTTTGCCTACCACCACCTTCATCGTCACGGCACTCTTGAACTGCTGGTCATAAGCTCTAAGCCGGAACTCCGGGACGTTGACGACGATAGGTGAGTGCTCATATTCGTCCGGGAGCCAGCGCCAGCGCTCAAGCGTGAGTTGCATTTGGCGCACGCGGCGGCTTAAAGGAACATTTAGCTCGGCCAGAGTGCGAGCGTCGATACGTCCGTCCGAGGCCAAGCCATGCCGTTGTTGAAATTTTTTTACAGCCTCCACGAGCGCGCCGTGATAGATCGTTTCGTCGGGCGAGACGAGGGCGTCGGAAGGAAGATCGCCGACGAGGCGAAGGAATCTCGCGAGCTGCGCTGTATCCGGATAGGAATCCCCCGGCAAGATGGGCTTTTTTATCGCAGGAAGAACTTCGTCACCCTCCGCGCGAGCCAACTGCATGTAGATCTGGAGCGCTTGAAGCGTGCGTTTGTAACCTGGAAGGTCGGGTTCGACACGGGAGAGAACGATCGCAATATTCGATGCGGCGACAACATTCACCTTCAGAAATTCGGGCAAGTTGAACTTTCTCACTTCAACGTTGACCGCGAAATCGAGGCGTTGCGGGTTCACCTTGCCGACATGCAGGTCGGAAATATACCGCATGACAGAAACGGTGAGCGCGACATCGAAGCGTACGGCGTCCGATTCAACGGGTTGTCGCGCGGTTGGTGCGAGCTTGGCCAGGCGTTCCGTCCAGCGCGGGCCGTCATAGTCGTCGGCAGAGAGCCCTTTTTCATCTGCATCTCGAAGGAGCGCGATCAGGGCCTGCGCTTGCGGCGTCGGCTGCATTTGGCGAACCCACGGCAACTCATAGCCGTATTCTTCATAGAATTTTGTTGCGTCCTCGCGGTAGTCGGTAAAGTCGGGCCAGCGCATACCGTCGAGCCTTCCGGCTTCCACAACGGCACGCAACAAGGATTGCCCTTCAGGACTCAATTGCTGCGTGGTCTGCTTCGGTGTCTGAGCGTGTGGAAGTAGTGAGGGCTTCCAGGCGGGTCTAATCGCGAGGCCCGCGCCAAACACAAGGAACAAGATCAACATGATTTGTCGTAACTTAAGACTGAATTGGTTCCGTCTCATTTGCGCCGCCAAGACGTGACGTGACCGGCCACCGGCGCGAGTGATGGTCGCTGAAACCGCTCGAGGCCAATGACTTCTTCGACGTGGGTACCATTCCAGGAACAGCCATTATCGAGCCGAGACAGCATCTTTCTCCAGGTTTTCTGAGCGGAATTCAGTGACGCGCTCAAAATCACGCAACTTCTCTTGCGGAAAATTCACCCTCAGCGCATTGAGCACAGCGACCAAATCGATCACCTCTTGGCCGATTGCTCCCGCTAGCGGCGTCAAGAGCCCGAAGGCGGCAAATAACATGCCCAAGATGCTTAGAGCCATCCCGCCGATCGCGCTTTCGAACGCGATTCGCCGCATTCGGCGGCCAATATGAATCAGCTCGTCTAACTTCGCGAGCGAAGATTCCAGGATCACAGCGTCGCCAGCCTCGGAGGTGATATCGCTGTTCGCCCCGAACGCTACGCCGACAGTTGCCGCCTGCATGGCGGGGGCGTCATTGATGCCATCCCCTACGAAGAGCGTTCTCTCACGCTCGGTTTCCGACCGGACGATGACGACCTTTTCTTCCGGACTTTTTGCGGCGTGCACTTCGGCGATGTTCAATAGCGCTGCAAGGTAGCGAACTTCCGTATCGCGGTCGCCCGATACGAGGATCACTTTCTTCGCGTGATGGCTCGGCACGAGGTGTTCCAGGAATATCCGGCTGTCCTTGCGCGGCGCGTCACGAAAACTAAGAGCCGCCGCGAAAGCTCCGTCGATTAGCACCATGCATTCGAGGCCCGGACTGAGCGGCGGCAAAGCAAAATGTTCGGAGGACAATTTAGCCCGCCCGGTAATTGCAACTCTTCGACCTTCGACGATGCCGCGCAACCCTTCACCTGCGGGCTCGCGAATTTCATCAGCGAAGCCAGGCGGGAGGCCACGCTCCTGCGCCGCGCGAAGGATGGCGCCCGCGAGCGGATGTTTTGAATACCGCTCCAAGCTCGCCGCGAGACGCAGTACTTCGCGTTCCTCAAATCCCGGCGCACATACAACTCGTTCAAGCGAGGGGTTGCCGTACGTCAACGTTCCGGTTTTGTCGAAGATGAAGGTGCGGCAGAAATCCACCTGCTCGAGAATTGCGGGATTCTTGATGATGATGCCGCGGCGCGCGGCTAGAGAGATCGCGCCAATCACTGCTACCGGAATCGCAATGAGCAGTGGGCAAGGCGTGGCGATCACCAGTACAGCGAGGAAGCGGTTCCAATTCCCGGTGGCCGCAACCGCCAGTAAGGCTACTCCCAAGGCGACCGGCGTATACCACGCGCCCAGCTGATCTCCCAGCCGTCGGAGACGGGGCCGACGTTGCTGCGTATCCTCCATGACCCGCATGATCCGCGCGTAGCGAGAGTCCACGGCTTTCTTCTCCGCGCGAATCGCCAGCGCAGTTTCGCCATTGATCGCTCCTGATAGCACGGACGACCCAGGCGTTTTCGAGATCTCGAAGGGTTCGCCGGTTAAATACGCTTCGTTCATCCTTCCGTGGCCTTCCACAACGACGCCATCCGCAGGGCAAATCTCGTGAGGAAATACGGCGAGCACGTCCCCAATCGCAATTTCCGCAAGCGGAATATCGAACGTATGATTGCCATCTTTGCGATGCGCGGAGAGTGGCATGCGTTTCGCAAGCGCATCGAGCACGGAGGAGGCGCGTCGCGACGCATACTCCTCCAGGGCGGTTCCGCCCGAGAGCATCAGCACGATGATAGATGCCACCAGATACTGGTGCAGCAGGACGGCGGTGACGATCGAAATGCCCGCGAGCAAATCGGAACCAAATTCCTGCACCAGAATGCGGCGTGCGAGACCAACCACCAGAGGCACACCGGCGATCAAAAGAACCACAAAAAGAGGTGCAAGGCTGACGGCTTGGGATACATGTGGAAGGAATCTAAGCGCCAAATGAAGCAGAATTCCGCCCGCGGCAATGAGCGCCACGGGCTTCATCTGGACCGGAACTCGAGCGTGTCCGGCGTTGCCCGGTTCTAAGACGTGGGGAAGCATGTCGGACATGTATTTTACGACCAGTTCCCGGTGGCGGCGGTGGTGGCCGCTCTCATAGCGCGCTTGGGTTCAAACAGAGCGAAGGCGCTTACCTTCGTCCGGTCCGTTGTCGTACGGTGAGAACGGGGCACTGGGCGTGTGCGACCACCTTGTGAGCTGTGGCACGCTCCAGGTGAGTGGCCGCGCCGATGTGGCCTGCTGCATCGCGAACACCGAGAACGATCAAGTCCGCTCGACGGTCTTTAGACGCTGCGAGGATACGCTCGGCCGGCTCGCCGTATTCCACAGCCACTTCCGGCGGATAATCCAGTTCCATATCCTTTGGAAGCGCCTCATACAATTGATGAATCGCTTCGGCGACAGATAGTTCAAACCGGTTTTCTTCTTCGCGATTTCGCGTCTCCGGGTGCCGCATCACGTGCAGAAGAATGAGACGAGCATGATTCTCCTGGGCCAGCGAAGCGGCGAAAGGAGCGGCAGCCACTGAATCTGCGCTGAAGTCGGTTGCGAAGAGCACGCGATGGAATCGCCCGCCGCTATGCGCGCCGTTGCGTACGCCCGGCCCAATCGTCAGTACTGGCACCGGCGAAAGACGGAAGATTTCTTCGGCAACGGAACCCAGCAACAATTTCTCCGCGCCAGTGCGACCATGTGTGCCGAGCACCACCAAGTCGATGGCATGTTCCCGCATCACCTGTTGCACCGCATGCCACACTCCGATCCCTCGCTCCACGATCAACTCGTGCGGCAGCCCTGCAAATGAAGCTTCCACTCGCCGCATCTCCACCTTCGCATTTTCCTCCTCCGCTTCAATCGCTGCAGCCGACAATTCGGGCGTCGTGTAAATGTATGGTGCAGGCATAAACACATTCAACGCGTAGACCTTGGCTCCGTATCCGCGCGCGATGGCGGCAGCAAATGGCAGCGCCGCTTCGGATGGTTCCGAAAAGTCAGTCAAGAAAAGGATACTTTTCAGTGCGATTCGGGAACTCGATTGCACGATAGTCATGGTCCACCTCTGATTAAGTGTTGCACCGAACTCCACCGGCCCGCCGTGACGCGTGTCCTACGCGAAGGTGATATCCGTCACACCCAGCCCCGGCAGCGGTCACATCATTGGCGGACTGATTGCGCAAAAATGGGGCTTGAGAAAAGTGAAAGGGAGCCGGCCATGGTTTCTCACGATTATTTCCTGCTCGTGTTGTTGATGTTGGTGCTGTTCTTCGCCAAATGGGAAGCGCGACATTGGAAACACTGACCAGATTCGTTGAAGCGCGGCAAGGGCCAACTCTTGGTGGTATCATAAATTTATGCAAACGCGCAGATGGGAAGTAATAGTTGCTGCTTGGTGCCTGTTGGGAGTGGCACTGTTTTGCGCTTCAGGTGTTGAGAGCCGGGCAAACGCTCAAGAAGTACAAGGGGCAGAATCGCAATTTCAACCACTGATTCGTTCGGTTGATGGACCGGACCTATTCAGGGCTTACTGTGCGTCGTGCCACGGGAAAGATGGCGAAGGCCACGGGCCTGTGGCGCCGGCGCTGAAAGCCACGGTGCCAGACCTTACGGTGATTGCGAAGACTAACGAAGGAAAATTTCCAGCGGCGCGCATTCGGAGAATCATCATGGGAGAAGGAATGATCGCTTCGCACGGGTCGCGCGAGATGCCGGTGTGGGGGCCGGTCTTCCACCAAGTAGAGGCGGACGTGGACCGGGGAAATGTCCGGTTGGAAAACCTGGTGAAGTACCTGGAATCGATACAGAAAAGCCAATTGCCTGAAAACAAGGCGGCCAATAAAGCCGCGGCCGGAACCGTCCCCACCGGCGAGAAGTTGTACAAGCAGAACTGCGCCGCATGCCATGGAAACGATTTGAAGGGGAACGGGCCTGCGCCCCCACCGTTCCGGGATGTGCCGCCCGACCTGACAACGCTTGCGCGGCGTCACGGCGGGAAATATCCATACGAATATGTCTCTGAGGTGCTGCGGAACGGAGTGGAGCTACCGGCACACGGTCCGCCCGAGATGCCGATCTGGGGCGCAGACTTTCGAGCGAGAGACCAATTGGATTCGACTCAAGTAGCTCTGCGAATTACCAACCTGAGTAATTACATCAAATCGCTTCAAGTGAAATAATTGCCGAGAGTTCAGCGAAATCAGCAATCGATTTCCAACTCGTGCGCCCGAGAGCACGCCTTGTTCTGTGCAATTTGGAACGCAGATGATTGCGCACGGCGGCCGAAATTGGCAGCCGTTTTCGCACAGTTCGTGGATAGTTAGCGCAATCCCGCCGGATGGAAAAACCCAAAGATGCAGTAGAATCAAAGCGTCGTGAAAGTCGGGGCGTAGCGCAGCCTGGTAGCGCGCCTGCCTTGGGCGCAGGAGGTCTGGAGTTCAAATCTCCACGCCCCGACCA
>JBARFX010000012.1:0-16179 GCA_049797655.1 Candidatus Acidiferrales bacterium
CCATCGTAGGCGTGAAAGGCGCCCGATGAGGTCCTGCGCGACCAGCCCTGATGATAAGTGACGGAGTATTTATAATCGCCCGGAGAGGGAGCCATGAAGCGAATGCGGAAGATGCTCCCATTCTGCGAGTCGCAAAATCCCTGGACATGCCACTGCCGTTTCCCGTCCGAGGTCTCAAATGAACCTTCAAACTCTGCGTCCGTAAAAGGGTCTGGCGCGCGTGGCGGGGATACATCCGCCGTCACTTCGACGAAGTCATAGGTCTGAATGTTCTGGGAAGACTGCGAGAAGGAAACGCTGGAGGGACCTACGTTGCGGCAGGAGGTAAAAAGAAGCAAGGCTGCAAGCACTGGCAGTAACACGCTCGAGCCAACGCATCGTTGCAGACGTGAGGCCGCTGCCGAGTTCAATCGCTGAAGCGGCGTCTGAGGCAACCGGCCCTGGAGGAGTGCAGCTTCAATGCGGGCATTCTTCACTGGAATCTTTCACGGCAACACTTTTCGCATGCAAATAATTTGCGAGACATATATTCACCCAGCATCGCGAGTCTGCTACCAGATCCTGATGCATCGCCATGTGAGGATATTGAATCGGAGCCTGAAATTCCAGCGCTCCCCCGGTTTGGTACAGCCTCGCATTGCTTGCCTGGTGCCATTTTTGCGCGGGTCCGCGCAGATCACTGATAGCCGAACGGAAATTGTCGGACGCGAAGAGTGTCAATGCCAGGAGAACGAAGGCACCCACCTGCGTGGCGTGTGTGAATCGGACACTCCGCAACTCGGGAATGCCGATCGCGATGACGCAGACAAATAAGAGCCAAAAAAAGAACTGAAACCACGCGACCACGCGATACGGTATCCACACGCCCGAAGCCACCTCCACGAGTGCGACCTCAGCGCAAACAGCCAGCATCGCGCAAACACCCACAATTCCGAACCAGGCCGGCGGCCTGCCGTCAGCAGACCGCAATTCCCGATCGCGCTGTGAAAGAAGGAAAATACAGCACGCCGCCACCAGGATCGAAGGAAATGAAAGCCATCCGAGACCCCGGTAGAAGGAATGGCCCACCCATCGCGGGAGATGAGCGAGATCCCACAAGTGTCGGTGCTCCTGCGCTGCGCGAAGGGAATTTCCGGGAGAGCGCATCACGATGATTTGACTGACTGTGGCAACGGCAAAACTCACGTACCACTGAACCGCTGGGAGCCGCAGGATTCGCGTGATGACAATTCCACCTAACAAAACGATGAAGAGAAATACGCCGGCGATTTCGTGTTGGGCGGGAATGATGATCGACAGCACAACGATCGTCAGGTAATACCAGGCACCGCGACGCGCCTGGTACAGCAGACTTGCCAGAACGAGCAGAGTCGTGAAAGAAAGGTTGTACTCGACGGCCCCCGTAAACCAATAGAGCTGTTCCGCAGGATCGGCCAGGCCCGCGACGTATGCCGCGTAAAACACACCGGCAACCAACAGGGAGTTCGCAGGAGTCAGATGGAAAACAGTTCGGAAAAAGTACCAGAGCGCCGAACAATTCGCGACCATCACGACAAGGAGTAGCCATCCGTAAGCCCTGGCCAAATCGACGTGGCTCATCACGATGCTTTGGGTAAACGTGGTCACCCACCTTGGCGACCACTGCGTGTAATAAAGCCAGGTAATACTCAGCGCGCTTCGCTGCGGCACGCCATTGTAAGAGAGAGAAGCCTTGCAGAAATCATCCAGGGCGGGAACGGAGTAAAACAACAACGCGACGAAGGGAGTTAGGAAAATAATAAGAACAGCGGGAATCATCCAGCGTGAGAGGCAGGTCAGCACGGCCGCGACCGGTGAGCCGTCTAACTGGGACGCCGAACGGCTCGGTATTGGGCCGCCTTCAGTTTCTGCTAGCGTCATTCAATCTCCGGCAGTTTCAGTCGAACAGAAGCTCGTTGGCCGAGTCGCGATAGGACGTGATTCGCGATTCCCATATCGAACTAGTCCCGCCCACAACTTTCCAGTTGCTGATCGCGCTGATCTGCTGGAGCAGCCGGAATCGCTCGCTTGAGCCAACTTTCGCGCCAGTAGGGATAGATGGCTCTCGGACAGAGTCGATGAAAATCGGATTTGCACACCACGCCCTCAAGAACGATACAAGGATTCTTCATGTTGATAAGCTTGCCCGTCTTCTCATCGACGATTCGATGCACTCGTCGCAATACCCTGTAGATTCCGCCGCAATAAGGAAGCATTTCCGAGTCAAACCACAGGCCTCTGTTTTTCTGATCCTTGTCGAGCGTCGCCATAATTTCTTCCTTGCTTCGCACTTCGACTAGTTCACCGGCCTGCAAATTCAGAATCTCAATCGGAGTCTTCGCGGCGCTGCCCTCGATGAACGGATATCGGCTACCCTGACGCCTCGCCTGCACCTCATTGAAGAAACCGATGATCGAAGCCTGAAGCAAACGCGAAACTGCAAGAATGAATTCGAGCAAGCGATGCCCACGCGAATCTCCGGCCAAGCCGCTATTCAGATTGCCAGAGCGCAAATCGCGAATGTACTGGCGTGGATCCCAAAAACTCATATAGGAAGTGAACTGCGGAACATTCGTGGCTTGGCAAGAATAGGTTGCATCGCCTTCCGAGGTGGTCGATCGGCTGGCTGCCAAAATGCTTTCCACGGTACAAAGCCCGGAAGCCGGCGACGGAACCGAATTCCCGCGCTGCAGACTCTCCGCGGAAACCACGTCGTTCTCGACACGCTTGAGCCAAGCCTCCTTCCAGAAAATTAAGCACCCGGCCTGGCAGCCATCGTGTCCTGTCCCGTCACACCGTAAACCCTCCAGGTGCACGGAATCCTTCATGCGCCGAATACTCCATCCTTGCGTGTATTCGCAGGTCTTGTCCGCGCGTTTGAAGACGCGAAATCGCCTGCCGCAGTACTGCAACATCTCCGGCATAAATCCGAGATTTTCGAGCCGACCGTGCTCGTCCAGCGTAGCCAGGACTTCACCCTGACCGCGCACCTCCACCCACTCTCCGACCTTCAAATCCAAACTGCGACTTGCGCTACGTTCCGGCATCACATTCTCTCTTTGAACTTGCCGCGAGCGACATCCGGCGGCACTCCACGATCTGTCCGGCGATCGCCCAGACTTTGCGCTTGCAGTCGAAACGCACGGACGGCTCGATCGAACCGAACCACCGCAGAGTCCAAACCACAATTCTGCGGAAAAGATACAGTGGAACTCCAGCCAGAAACCATCTGGTATTTGGCTCAACTCCAAATATTCGGATATCGGCGCGGGCCTTGTCGAACCACCAATTTAGAAAATATTTTCGCTGAATCCGGCTAGGTGGCACGGCATGAAACAGAACAGCCGAGGGCGCGTATCGGAGCCTTTCTCCTGCGGCGAGCACGCGAACTCCAAATTCACTGTCCTCGCTCTTCTGTGCGTTGGAGCTGCCGGCACAGGGACCCAGATCGTTACGGAACCCACCGTGTTTTTCAAACAGCGCCTTCTTGTACGCCATGTTGTTGCCGAAGGGAGCATCGGTCAGCTCGCCTGGACTTGTGCCGCGATCAAAGACGGCGAGCGGAGCCAGCGCGTACAGTCCTTCGCGAGGAAGCCATCGAGGAGGTGAAAAACCCTTCTCTGGAAGAGTGCGCCCTCCGGCACCCGACCAGACAGTTCCATCCAAGTCCGCTGTGAGATTCTGCAACCACGTGGGCTCGACAATGACGTCGTCATCCGTAAACGCCAGGATGTCTCCGCGCGCATCCCGAATTCCGGAATTGAGGGCGTTCGATTTGCCCGGTCGCGGCTCATACAGATATCGAAAGTACTTAGGATGGCGGTTACAGAAGACTTCCGCCACTGCCCGCGTGTTGTCGCTTGAATGATTGTCAACGATCAACACTTCCCAGGTACTTGAATCCGGAAGGTCCGACGCGGCAAGGCTCTCGAGCGTCTTCGTCAAACCCTCGCCGCGATTGTACGTGCACAGAATGACTGAAATATTCATCGTCTGCCAGAAATGCCTTCAGGCTTGCGCGCAGTATGCTTCCGAATCATTCGGTGAGCACACTTTTGATCCCGGGGTAAATACTTTTCGACATCATCGCGACTGCACAACAGGATGCGTTCGCCTAGTGCACTTCCCTCTTTTCTTGAAATCCTGGCACGAACGACGGATCGCGCGGGCTTTCCCCTCGCTTGAACATCTTCTCGATTGTGTCTTTGGGATTGAAGACCGCAGTCGCCACCTTGGACAAAAACGCTCTGGCGAATCGAACCCGGTCATAGCCCACACCCGCATCGATCAGCTTCCTTTTATGGTAATCCCAGAACTTTTTGTCGCGGCCCCATCGCAAACTTCTCGCCAGAAATTCATAATATTCATCGAGTTGGCGATCCAAACAGGAGTCAAATTCCTGCGCAGTCAAATAATCTCTTCCGTAGGTAACCAAGTCATAGAGTCTGCCTGCAATGAGTGTGTTGATGTCATTTGTGAAAGAGGTGAGGGAGCCAGCCCGAACCCTCGTGTAGGTCAGCACCTGATTTACGAATCCGAAATCGCACGTTCTGAGTGAGGCTACACACACTTCTGAATCAGCGTGAAGATTGGACTCGTTGTAAAAGGGATCGCGGCTCCGGACGAGGCTGGATCGGTACAACAGCGAAGTTCCTGTGCCAAAGACGTAGAGGTTTTCGAGGAACAGCTTGCGGCAAACCTCTCGGCCACGCACGAGTGTGCTCGGATACGGAAGCCCCGCCCACATTACCTGGCGACCCTGCAGACCATACGCGCCGACGATACCCACAGAAGGCTGCCGCTCGCCCACCGCGACCATCCGCTCCAGGCATTCCGGAAAAATCCAGTCATCGGCGAACACGATCTTGCAATATCTGCTGTCCACTGAAATCTGGCGCAAGCCGACGTTGTAGTTCGGAACGGCTCGCAGGAATTGCTGGTTTTCGTGAACTCGAATTCGCGGATCTTTCACAGCATAGCGGTGCGCAATTCCCGACGAGTCATCGGTGCTGCAGTTGTTGATGATCGTGCAGTCCCAATTCGAATAGGTCTGCGCCAGAACGCTATCGATACATTCCGCGAGAAACTCCGCGCCGTTGTAAACGGGGACGATAACGCTTACGAGAGGTTGGGATGAGTTCGCCATTCCGTGATTTCTGCTAGGTCAACACCAGCGTCTTTTCATCGATTGCTGCGCGACCGCCCAACCCCCGCACAAGATCCACGTAGAAATCTTTCTGCCCCATCACATACAGGAGCATTAGAACGTACACGCCAAAAAGAATTCCGCATCCCGACACAAGTCGCAGGATCGGTGATAGTACCTGTTCGAATTTGAATTGCACTCCAAATGCAAGTGCTGCACCCACGGCGGCGGAAAGAACCGGCCGCCTCACGACGTGCAGGATGTCACGAAAAGAGATGTTGGTTCCGTGGATGCACCACAGAATGTGTGGGATCAGCCAGATTCCCATCGCCGTCGAGTACGCCATCGCGACACCCTTCGGTCCGTAGGGTAGCCCGATCAAATACGCCCCGATTGCCAGAGGACAGATTACGAGGGCAATCTTCAAACTTCGGTTGACCCATCCCAGAGAAAACAACAGCCAGGAAAAGGGATTCATCATCGCGAACATGAGAATCGTTGGAGCCAGCAATCGGAAAATTGGGATCGCTTCCTTCCACTTGGGCCCGAGCAGAACCGAAATGAGATCGTTCCCGAAAAGAGCGCAGGCAACCGTGATGGGAACCGTGAGCGCCAGTACAAGAGAGTAACCCTTCAGAAAGTAGCTGCGAAGTCGGCTCGCATCTTTTTGGACCCGAGACAATACAGAAAATGCAACTTCTCCGACCGCCGAATTCAGATTGTCTGTCGGAATGTTTATGAGCTGATACGCCCTGCCGTAGATGCCGACGGTTTCCGCGCCCCAGTAGCGGCCTAGAAGGACTTTTTCAAGATTGTAGGCGATATATACGACCAAACTATTGAGCGTAATCGTTCCGCCAAAACGCATCATTGAATGGATACCCACTCTTCGGCGTGGGGCTCCAGGAATCCAACGTGTTGTCAGCCAAAGCGAAATAGAAGTCACCAAAGGCGCGACGATCGTCATGCCAACGAGGGACCAATATTTGAAACCATGCAAAGCCATTCCGATTCCGACGGAAATACTGAGCACCAACGACAGAATGTCGATCGAAGCGAGCGCGGTGAATCGCATCTGCCGTTGGAGCATGGCCGAATGTTGGACACCGAGAGCATTGAACAAAAATCCCATCGCCAAAACGATCGTCACCCACAGGAGTCGAGGCTCTCGATAGAACCAGGCGACGAGGGGCGACGCTGCGGCCATCAAAAGCCAAAGAACCGTTCCAACCAGACAATTGATCCAGAATAGCGTCGAGACCTGATCGTCGGTGACTTCGACGCGCTGGACGGTGGCCGACGAAAGTCCAAAGTCCCGGAACAGTCCCAGCACTCCTGTAAACGCCGTAACCATTCCCACCAAGCCGAAATCCTTGGGATCGAGCAACCGAGCCAGCACCATGAGCGACCCGATTCGCAGGCCGAAATTCGCGCCCTGCGCGCATACTTTTGCGAAGCCTCCACGAATCGCTCGAGTTTTTAAGTCTTTCATGTCGGCCTTACGTTTTGGGCGGAAATGACGATCTGCCGGCCAATCATTGCGAGAAATCCACGGGGATCAGGCGTGTTTCGCTGGTCAATTTAAAGGACCAGCTTGCGGCCGTAGAATGCTTCTGCGTATCCGCTTGGGGCGTTGCATTCCATTCCGCGCAGACGCATCAACGAGAGAAACGTGTCCTGCTGAAACCAGCGCTTGGATTGCTGCGACTGAAAGGCGTCCATCAGATAGCGGACTTTCTTTTGGTATGTTTCCGCTCCGAGCGGCACGAAGGTGTTTGGCTGGCCCATGTCACCGTCATATTTCGGAATTTCGTATTCCAGAATCAAATGATCGCGAAACGTGTTCCAGGTCAATTCGGAGACTTGGCGGTGGTCTTGATGCGCGTCCTTACGATAGTGCGTGAAAATCAGGTCCGGCGAGATCGACTTTTTCAGTTCCTCAAAAACCGCTTTCAACTCGGCGCCGACGAAGGGCATGAAACCGTCGGGAAAGGTTTTGAGCAGAGGTCCCTTCAGCGCTTTGGCCCCAGAGAATAAGGTCGCCGCGCGGCGCGCCTCTTCCTCGCGGACACCGACCGCGCTAAATACCACCCAATGAAAAATGCACCCTGGATTTTCCTCGGCCAGACGGAGAATCGTGCCGCCACATCCGATTTCAATGTCATCGGAATGGCACCCTAAGCACAAAATCTCCAGTTTTCCACTCGCCGCAGCGCTTAGCTTCAGCCGCATCATAGTGGCGCGGATACGATTTCCGAGTTCATCGATTTCGAGTTTGCACCTTGCTTCCAGACCTTCCACGGTGCGGCGCCGCGATTCAGCTCCTCGAGGTGCTGCTTGTCCTTGAAAGTGTCCATGCACTGCCAAAAGCCTGTGCATTTGTAGGCCAGCAAGGCGCGTTTCTCGATGAGGCGCTGGAACGGTTGCCGAACCAACTCTTCGCCGGGCTGGATGAAATTGAACACTTCATTGCGCATCACGAAGAAACCACCATTGATCCAAATGTCGGTACTCGTCAACGCGGAAATGTCCGAGACCATTTTCTGTGAATCGACTCGGACGATGTCAAAACTCGCCGTGGGTTGAACCAGCAACAACGAGACGACGGCTTTGCTCTGCCGGAAAGTATCGATCATGGGCGGCAGCGGGACATCGCTCAGGCCGTCGCCATAGTTGGCCAGGAACATCTCTTCGCCTTTCAAATGCGGTTCTACCGCTTTCAGCCGCTCGCCGATATTGGAATTGGCGCCCGTCTCGACGAACGTGATCTTCCAATCGTCTATATCGCGGTTCAGATAGTCGATCTTCTTGCCGCCGTTCGACCAGACGAAGTCGTTCGAAACAGATTCATCGTAGTGCAGGAAATAATCTTTGATGGCGTTGCCCATGTATCCGAGGCAGAGGACGAAATCCTTGTGCCCGAAGTGAGCGTAGTATTTCATCAGGTGCCAGATGATCGGACGCGTTCCGATCGTCACCATGGGCTTGGGGACATCGTCGGCATAGCCCCGGAGCCGCATGCCCGCTCCACCGCAAAAAAGAACCACTTTCATAGCGCACCTCTGCTCAAGCTGTTCATTCGACCGAGACGATTGGAATCGGCACGACGAACCGGCCACCCCACTCGCGAATGAATTGCAATTGCTGTTTGATTTCGTCTTTCAGATTCCAAGGCAGAATTACAACGTAGTCGGGTTTGGTTTCACGAATCCGATCCGGATGGTAAATGGGGATGCGGCTGCCAGGCAGGAATCGGCCTTGTTTGTAAGGACTGCGATCCACTGTGTATTCGATGAAATCCTTTCCGATCCCGCAGTAGTTCAGAAGCGTCGCGCTCTTACCCGGAGCGCCGTACCCGGCCACTCGCTTACCTTCTTTTGCCGCTTTCAATAAAAATTCAACCAGCGCCCACTTCGTCTGTTTCACTTGCAGCGCGAAACTCTCGTAGCCTTTCAGCGAAGCGAGGCCTGCCTTTTCTTCATCTGCGATCACTTTCGCGACACTGGCCCCGACTGGATACGTTTGCGCATCGGCGCGGCAAGCATAGACACGGAGGGAGCCGCCATGGGTCGATAGCTCCTCGACGTCGAAGGCTTTCAGACCATGCGCTTCGAGAATGCGCATGGTCGTCAGCATCGAAAAGTAGGAGAAGTGCTCGTGATAAATCGTGTCGAACTCGTTGAGTTCGATCAGACGCAGCAAATGGGGGAACTCGAGTGTGAGAACGCCCTCGGTCTTCAGAAGAATTTTGAGTCCTTCAACGAAGTCATTCAGGTCCGGGACCTGTGCCAGCACATTGTTTCCCAGCACCAGATCGGCGCAGCGCCCTTCGGCCGCGAGCTCGCTTGCCGCTTTTACGCCGAAGAAGCGCACGAGCGAGGGAACGCCTTTTTCAACCGCAACCTTTGCGACGTTTGCCGCCGGCTCGATACCGAGAACGGGCACTTTTTTCTGCACGAAATATTGCAGCAAATATCCGTCATTGCTCGCAACTTCGACAACTAAGCTCTGGGTGCCAAGTCTGAATCGGTTGACCATTTTGCTGCAGTAATTTTCGGCGTGTTTCAGCCACGAGTCCGAAAAGGAAGAGAAGTAGGCGTAGTCGCTGAAGATATTTTCGGCGCTCTCATACTCTTCCAATTGAACCAGAAAGCAGCGCCCACAAACATATACGTGAAGCGGATAAAACACTTCGCCGCGATTCAGATCGGCAGCCGAGGGATACGACTCGCAGAGCGGAGACGTTCCCAAATCAACGAACGTCTTCGACACTTCGCCGCCACAAAACCGGCACGCTTTCGTTGCGCCCTGCGGCTGCGAATGGGTGGACAAAGTCATGGTTGCCATCTGTTTTTACACCCTCTTGAAATTTGAATCACACAAATACCGGCGGAGATGACGGCGGTTTGGACGGCCTCGATCGGGAACTCGCTGCGGCAGGGTGTAGGCAAGCTGCCGCCATTAACGAGGCAATCCGACAGACTGATTCTCATGAATGACATCGCAATCAACTTGCCAAAGTCGGGCGTGCCGGCGAGCGAATTCTCGCCTTCATTCAAAAAATAACCACTTCTAATTCAATAACTTACCAGAAGACCTGCGAGCTGGCGTTGCTACGAATCCCTCGCCGTTTGAACCTCTTTCAGGGCATCCTTGGGAAAAGTTTTTCCACCATTTGTCCACCTTAAGGACGAGTCCAATTGTGCTGATTTCAGCAAGCGCGAAATCTGGGCCATCCGCGTATATCGGCCGCTCTCGATATCTTCAAAGGTCAGCCGAGCGGCACGGTAGGCGTCGTAGAGCTCCTGGGCGCCTTTTCGAGCGGTCCATTGCGGACGAAACCCCGGAACAGCGCGTCGAATCTTGTCGCAGTTGACGCGGTAGCAGCGCTTGTCGGGGCCGCCGTCGGGAGCATATTCGATATGGCATCCGGGAACTGTCTCGGAAACGATGGCGGCGAGTTCACGGATGCGGAAGTTTTCTTCGGTGCGTCCGACGTTGAAGGTTTCGTTGTGGACCGCCTCGCGCGGGGCTTCGAGCACGGCGACAACTGCACCGATGATGTCGCGAATATGAACGATCGGACGCCAGGGCGTACCGTCGCTCTTGATGTAGATCTTGCCGGTCGTGTGGGCCCACGCGACCAAGTCATTTAGCACGACATCGAGCCGCAATCTAGGAGACGCCCCGTACGCCGTCGCATTTCGCATGTAGCTCGGGCTAAAGTCGTCATCCGCTAGACGTGTAACGTCACGCTCGACGAGGACTTTCGACTCGCCATACGCGGTAACGGGATTCAGCGAGGCCGTCTCGTCAAGAATTGCATCGCCCGCCGCGCCGTACGTGCTGCAAGAAGAGGAAAATACAAATCGTTGTGCGCCAGCGGCCTTCGCCAATTCGGCAAGCTTTACGGATGCGAGGTGATTGATATTGTAAGTAAGCGTGGAATCAAGGTTTCCGAGGGGATCATTCGACAAGGCGGCCAGATGCACGACCGCGTCGAAGCCTTTCAGATCCGACACGCTGAGATCTCGGAGGTCTTTGCGGACCTCTGGAATTTCCGGGACTGCTTCCCCAAAATCGCAGCCGGCAAACAAATCGGCGTCCAGGCCGACTACCTCATGGCCGGCCGAAATCAGCATCGGACCGGCAACGGCACCAATATATCCTTTATGACCTGTCAAAAGTATTCGCATGCTACTCCTGTACGTGGCAGTTTTGAGCTTACCACGTTGAATCCAAGCTTCGGGAACCGCGCGGCGAGGTGTTCCGTAGCAGTAATTCTGGAGGTCCCGAGCGGAACAAAGAGAAGCGGCTAATGTTGATGAGCGACGCTTACTTTCTGACGACCCGAGAGGCGGCAGCGTGCGGCAATCCGTGGGGATCGCCCGCTTTCGCTGCGCCGTCGTCGATCGCTGAAAGCAAGCCGCTTTGCAACAAGAGTTTCGCGGCATCGTGAATTGCCGCGAACGGCAGACCGGAGCGAATCGCAATGTCCAGTAACGAGTGCTCGCCGTCCGAGAAATTCAGCACCCAGAGGCGTGCGTTAATTTCCGAACCTATCGATTCGCCGCCCGTTGAGCGGTAGAGGTCCCGCTTTCCGAGTTGCGGTTCGCAGTACGGATTCAGATTGCGATAGCTCCGGTTGTTCTCGAGCACGTCCACAATTGCGGCACACATCGTGAGTGCTTCTCCGAGTTGTTGCGGATGGATGAACTCGAGATTGTCAGCCGAGGTGTGATATTCGGGAAAGCTTCCCCACACGCTCCGCATCAGGCAGCCAACGGCGAGATTGAATCCCGGCGAACAGTATTGCCGCTCGTCATATCCGTATGGCGAAAATTCGAGAATTTCCGCGGACTCAGTCGAGTGCGTAAGAACATGAGCAGCCGCCCGGTCGATCTCGGCGTCTCCCTGTCGGCTCTTCTTGTAATGAAAATGGCCGCTGTCCCCGATGCCCGTTAGCACCAGCCCGTGGCGTATGCGCGCAGCCGCATCTTGATTTTGAGCGAGCCACGTGATGGCGCCGATCGTCCCGGGAATAAAAAGGAAGCGGTAGGAATATCGAAGATCTCGTCTGGACAGGAGCTTCGCCAGTTGAGTTGCGACAGTCAAGCCGGAAAGATTGTCATTCGCGAGTGAAGGGTGGCAGGCGTGGCATGAAATCAGAACCTCTTCGGCCGATCGACCCTGAATAAAGCATTCTCCGTAAGACAGATTCCCAACCGCCAGAGTCGAGTCGATACACACTTCGTACTCGCCGTTCTCAAGCGCGAGCATCTGGTTGTGCGTCAGACAAAATCCCCAGTCCTCTTTGTAATAAGAAGTGCGATACGGAATCCAATCAGGATGCTTGGGAATTGTAAAAAGATGAGCCTTGAGTTCGCTCAGCTGCAGCTTGGCGCGAATTGGCACGCTGTAGTTCAAGACATGCAGATTGGATTTCTGAAAATCCGCGATCCGTTTTCCGTCCGGACCCTTTATGTATGCATCCCGAATGTTCCACTCTTTCGGCACTGTCCAATCAAACGCAGCAGTACCGGTAGGCACCTCATGAATCTGGAGCGGAATTCGCTTGCCGATCATCTTCAATGTTTGTCTGATCCCGTCACCGGTGATGCTTCGGCAAATGGGAAAGAGCTCGCGAGCGAATCCGTGCAGTTCCTTGCCAACTTCCGCCGCGTCGGCGTTGCCGAGTTGTTTCAGCGCGCTCATAGCTTCATGCAAAGTCCGGATAGTTGCCGTCTCGTTCGGAAATCACTTCCACTTTTTCGGGCCAATCAATTCTGAAAGCGGGATCATTCCAGCGCACGCCGCGAGCGGATTCCGGATGATAGAACTCCGATATCTGATAAAGCACTTCCGCCTCGTTCTCCAAAGTTAAGAAACCGTGCGCGCACCCCGCGGGCACGTAAATCATATTCCTCTTCTGCGCCGTAAGTACCACCCCAATCCAGTCTTTAAACGTAACTGACGCAGGACGCAGGTCGAGCACGACGTCGTAAATCGCGCCCTGGGTGCAGCGAACAACTTTGGTCTCAGGAAACGGCGCAGCTTGATAGTGCATGCCGCGCAATGTCCCTTTTCGCGTGTTCAGCGAAATGCTGCATTGAACCAGCAGCGAATTCAGCCCCTTGTCCTTGAATTCTTTCTCACACCACGACCGGGCAAAAAAACCTCGCTCGTCCGAATGGGGCTCGATCTGAATCTCGAACACCCCGGCGATTTTAGTTTCCTGAAATTTCATTTCGACAAGCTCTCAGAAAATCTTCTGCATCGGATGTTATCAACACCAATCATCCAATCGCCGATAAGTATGTCCGAACCCAGCACACGCACACATCGTCGATCCACACCCAGCACTGCTGCGAAAACAGATTAAGGATACTTCTTAGACGCTCCCGGTAGCGGGCCCATGCATATTTTCATTTTTCTGGAGCAGCCGGAGAAGTACAGCCATCGGCAGCAAAGCGATTATGAAGAATACGATTCCGCCGTGGTGGTGCAGATTTCCGGTGAGGAATGCAGGATCCACATAGATCGACAGCGACGACAGCGTAGCGATGCGCAATCCATTCTTAAAGATTGCAATCGGAAATACCGCGAGGCACAGAACCAATCGTTTCCACGACGTCTTCAGGAAAATGTAACTCGCCAAAGCTGTCGTAATCAGAAGTGCGAGCGTTGAGTGTATTCCGCTGCATTCTTCGGCCACGCGGATCGCCACACCCGGCAATTCAAAGATAAGCCCTTGTCGATGATTCGGCACGCCCGCAACATTGAAAAACCACTGCGTCATGTCAGCGCTCCCCGTTTGCAGCAGAAACACCGACTTCGAAAGAAATGGTTCGGGAATCGGGATCATGAACAGAAGGAAGAAAAGGGGAAAGCACGCGGCTCGAAATGCGCGGGTACCGAAAAACAAGGTAAACGCGCCGATCCACACGAGAACAATACCAAACACCAAAAGTGAAACGAGGTTGGTCGAGCTGAGTTGCCACAAGTTCAGACGACCGGCGACCAGCAAGATCGTTCCGGAAACGATGAAGGCAGCGCCCCAAGTCCACCCAAATGAAATGCCGGAAAAAATCGTCTTTCTCTTCTCATACACGAGAAAGATCGTCACAAGGGGAATCAACGGAATTTCCGAGAAGGTCTCGCTTGTCCGCACGAGTGTTACGAGTGGGCCAACCAAATTCCGCGCCAATACAAATGGAAACGCACATACCAGAAGAAGGCCGATCACGAGCAGGTACGGCAACCTCACGGGGGAGTCAGGTTCGCTGTTTATTTCCAGACTTTTTTTCGAAAGATTCATGGGGATTACGGACGCACTGCTTCCTGTTCGTGGGATCCGGCAACCTCATACACCAGGCGATCGCCTTCGATCAAAGCGAATGCAAGCCGCGCCCGCTCTGACTGCGGACCTTTGATTAGCCAGCTCTCGCCGTTCCGGACCAACCTCATTTCACGCCGCGCCCTCCACCATTTGTCCACTTCGCCTGGCAAAGTCGCCCAAATATTCTCACGCGCGATCATCTGCCGAAGATAAGCAAGCAGCGTCTCATACACCCTCCGCGAGCGGCCACTGATCGAATAATCCGGATGGACGATGAAACTGATCAATCCATTTCTCCGAAGAATCAGCTCGATCTGCTGTTTCCAGAGCTCGATCGAGTGTTCGTTCAGAATATGGATGATCGAGTAGTCCTGGCTCGTGGTCAAAGGAAGTTCGAGGATCTTTCCGATGAAGAACGGAAACACCGTGCAGCAGCCGCCGCGCTTCGGCTCCAGGTGTGCGACATTCGTCAGCGACATATCATAGGAGAATTTGAACGAGTCATACCAGTCGAGCATTCGATACATCGCGCCGGCCCGGAAGCCCTGTGCATCATACAGACGCCCGTACTCGTTTATTTTTTTCGCGCGACGAAGAAACTCCTCTCGCTTTTGGTACAAATGGCCGTCATGATTCAGATCGTGGATGTTGAACTCGAATCCGCGTCTCCGAATCCCCCGGACATATTCATCGGTGACTTCATATCGATCTTCCGGAATCACCTGAAACGATGCCTTGATTCCGTACGATTCGTCGAGATCCATCAATTGCGGGGTAGAATCCCGGCCTGCCCGGGTTTCTACGTCATGCGTCATGATCAGGCAACTCGGCGCGCCCTCGGGCCAAAACCAAATGAATGGCATTCGCTGAACGCCGGCCGCCTGCATCGAAAGACGCAAAAATTCCTCGTGCAACGTATCGACGGTGAAATCAACAGGCCAAGCCGGAAAAGGACGCTTTCGCCAATCGCTGAAATAGGCTCTCTGCAAGTGCCGGCGAATCCCCACCGGTAGAAGCGCGCGAATGAAGTAGTACGCCTTGAGCAGCCACTGCTGCGTTACGAACCTCTCCCGCCCGGGCACCAGATATTCTATGTATCGCTCCCGACGCAGGTTGTCGATGATCTGAGCAGGGTCGAAAGGCAGATGAAGACCAAATCGGTCGATCTGCACATCCTTCGCGGCATCGAAGAGTCCGGCGTTTTCGATTCGTTTCGAGACTCCCGAAGCAGACTGTCCGTAACAAATTGCCTCCGGCCCGAAACGAAAGAATCCTGCGTCGTTTGAAAACTCCGGCGCGATCACTCGCCCGAGAGAGTCGTCGGGAATCCGATAGTAGTCTGAGAGGGATTCAATCATGCTTTGATCGGGCCTCGTACTTTCTCCCTGTAGAGCTGCTATCCGATGTGGCGATACAGCAGTCTTCCCGTGATCGACAGTAGAGGACTCGGCATATACGAAAATGCTCTTTTCGCAATCCTCATTTTCCAACCGTCCGCAGCGTCAAGAGGAGCCGACGTTTCCGGATATCTCCAATAAACCAGTCGCTTCGGACGCGGAACCCAATGATTCTTGAATGCCAGCAGGCCCGCGTTGCTTTCTTCTGTCCGTCCCATATCAAATTCAGTGGCGCCATTCGATTTCGCGGACGCAATCGCATTCCATAAAAGCCAAGGCATGGCTCCCAGGTTCTTGAACTCCGCGTCCGAACATCCATACTTGTAATACACAACGTCCCTGAATCGCAAAGTAAGGACGGCTGCTATGGGCGTTTCATTTTGGTATGCCACTCGAATCTCCAGTCCCGTGCCGACATAGTGAATCAGATTCTGAAACCAAGCATACGGCGGCGGGGGAACATTGTGCCGGCCTCGGGTGACAACCAGCAAGCGGTAGAACTCCGTTAGAAGTGCCTCAGATCGTCCGCATTTTTCCACCAGGCCAGCCTGCTGAGCCCGCTGAACGCGCCGCTGCACGGAATCCCGGTCGAGATTCCCAAACACTTCCTCTAGCTCAGGACGCAGGTCCACCACATGCAAGTAGTGATTTGCCGCTGAAGCAAATCCGACTCCATTGTCAGTCTTGCCGAAATTCACGTCCACCGGACGCACTTCCAGGTATTTCCACTCCTCGCGCTCCACGGTCGCCTGCAGATAGCGAATCAGGAAGCTCACGTC
>JBARFX010000013.1:0-21133 GCA_049797655.1 Candidatus Acidiferrales bacterium
CTGAAAAAAGTCGAAAATCGGGCGATAGAAAATGTCCAGGAGACTGAGAAAAATCGTTTGTAGAGCTTCCTGACGCGATCCAATTTTTGCAAATTCCGAGTGAGCGAGTTTTTCAACAGCCACAGGAATTGTCACCAGCTATCGCAGGGTGAGTTTGCTGGTGCGAAGAGGATTTCGCGACACCTATCCGGAACCGGCCCTGGTCTGTTTGCCGAACGTAGTTCGTTTTTCCGAGCAATTTGCGGTAGTTCCACACTGAAAACGGCGGAATATGCAGGAAACCGTGGAAGGTGGTACACGTCGTAGATTTTCATGAGCAACTAAATCTGATTGCGAAAATATTCACAACAGCGTGAAAGGGCTAGTCGAATACTCGCGTTGCATATTCCGTAAGTCCCCACCTACCATAAGCGATACACGTGGCAGTAGTTTAGGTTCAAGTACACTTAGCGAAATGCCTGTAGCTTCCCGGCTCAAGTTGGACGGCGCTGAAGGGCAGCCCATGCTGTTTCCGAGCAGGAACTGCATTGACTCGGCTGGCAGCGTGACCTAGCATGCCGCAGCGGACCTCGGTTTATCGCTATTTACAGTCACGGGCGGGTCTAATGGAGAAAGAATAAGAATGGCTGACACGCTGTTTGACACAATTGGCGGTCGGCTCAAAATCAACGCTGCTGTCGAATTGTTCTATAAGAAGGTTCTGGCCGATGAGAGCCTTCGACCATTCTTTGAAAGTGTTGGCGTGGACCACCTACGCGCACGGCAAAGCATGTTTGTCTCCATGCTTCTCGGAGGCAAGACCGTTTACACTGGCAAGGATATCCGCGCCGCTCACGACCAACCACGAAAAATGGGTGTGAATGAATCTCACTTCGAATCGTTTCTTCGCCACTTTCGCGCAGCGTTAGAAGAAGTAGGAGTCCAAGGCGATAGGTTGGAGCAAATCATCAAGCTTCTAGACCAATCCCGCGGGGCTGTTCTGGATCGCTGAGTTTGTGCTCCCCACCGTCAGAGGCTACGTTTAGAAGAAAAGAACGATACCAATGCTCGTCTTGCCGGTCCCAAAGAATAGGAGCGGAGCCTATCGGATTTGTAAACGTACGGAATGCAAATCGTGTCGGCCCCCTCAGACTCCACCATCAAGACCGCTTTTGGACTACACGTCATCGATATTTCCACGCAGTCTGCGGTGTTTTCGCATTTGATTCGGCGGAATAAGTAGGAAACTGACAATTGTCATCAATCTCTAATCTTCGTCCATGGAGGCTTCTGTGAGATGTTTCATCCTCGCCTTGTTGTCTGTCGTCGGTTAGGGTCCGAGGCAAGTCTGCTATTTCCGAGTGCGACAGTTCCCGGCTCGCGGGTCTTGAGACCTTACAATCGATACCGGTTTTTACGTCTCAACCATGATTCTATGCTCGGCTGGTGTGCCCGATCGCGAATCTTAGCCGAAAACGTGAGGCATACAGACGGGGCTCTTGTATCCTACAGAAGTTCCGCACAGCATACTGTGAACTGCACCGTTGCCTTCGGAGGCAGCCATGAGCGTACCGACTCTTCCCATCAGCCTTCGTGGCATGCATCTGCTGGACACACCCATTTTCAACAAAGGTACGGCTTTCACCGACGAGGAGCGGTCTGCGTTCGGCCTTCATGGCCTGCTGCCGCCGCAGATCGAATCGCTGGGCGAGCAGACGTCGCGCGCTTATGAAGCGTATCGCCACAAAACGGATGATTTGGAACGTCACATCTATCTGCGTGCGCTCCAGGATACGAACGAAACCCTATTTTACAATCTGCTGAATGCCCACATCGAAGAAATGATGCCGATAGTGTACACGCCGGTGGTTGCTCTGGGCTGCCAGCAATTCAGTAGGATTTACCGCCGCCCACGCGGCCTTTTCATCTCCTATCCACTTCGTCACTCGATTCCCAGCCTCTTGCGGAACCGGCCGCACCTTGATGTCGACGTTATTGTGGTGACAGACGGCGAGCGAATCCTGGGAATCGGCGATCAAGGCGTAGGAGGCATGGGAATACCGATTGGCAAGCTTTCTCTTTATTCGGTAATCGGCGGCATTCACCCGGCCCGAACTTTGCCGGTGGTGCTCGACGTGGGAACGAACAACGAAGACCGATTGAAAGCGCCAGAATATCTGGGCTGGCGCCACGAGCGAATTACCGGCGATGCATACTACGAATTCGTGGACCTTTTCGTCCAGGCCGTGAAGCAGGAGTTGCCACGCACCTGTTTACAATGGGAGGACTTCGCAAATCCTCACGCCCGGCCTCTGCTCGATCGCTACCGCGATCAATTTCTGACCTTCAATGACGATATTCAGGGTACAGCGTCGGTGGTGTTCGGTGCACTCACCAGTGCGGTGAAGATAGCCGGCAAAAGCATGAAGGAGCAACAGATTGTCTTTTATGGAGCAGGCGCGGCGGCCATTGGCGTGGCGGATTATTTGCGGATGGCCCTTGTGGACAGCGGCCTTTCCGAAGAGGATGCCAGGAGGCGTTTTTGGATTGTGAATCGGGGCGGTGTCCTGCATGCGGATCGAACCGATCTGGCTCCGGAGCAACGCGTCTACGCTCAGCCAGTAGAACGCTTCGCGGCGTGGCAGCGGCCTTCGTCCGACATGATTGATTTCGGAACCGTCATCCGCAATGTCGACGCTACGATTCTGATCGGTCTGTCAACCGTCGGCGGCGCGTTTACCGAATCGATCGTGCGAGAAATGGCTCGTAAAGTTGACCGGCCGATCATTTTTCCGCTCTCGAATCCAACGGACCGGTGCGAAGCCGTTCCAGAGGACTTGATCCGTTGGACCGACAGCCGGGCGATTGTAGCCACAGGTTCTCCATTCGCGCCGGTAGAGTTTGCAGGCCGAAAGATTCCAATCGCCCAGTGCAATAATGTGTATATCTTTCCGGCGGTTGGTCTGGGCTTGATTGCCTCCGGAGCACGAAGAGTGACAGATCGAATGATGGTTGCGGCCGGACGGGCATTGGGGGAGAACTCGCCCGCGCTCACTGATCCTACAGCGCCACTACTTCCTTCGTTGAAGGACCTCCGGACGATTGCGCGGCAGATCGCTTTTGACGTAGGCATCGAGGCGCAGCAGGCAGGCGTTGCGCAGCCCAGATCATCCGGGGAGTTGCGCGATAGCATTGCCGCCACGCAATGGATTCCTGAATACCCGCACCTGCTTAGAACCAAGCCGTAGCTAGCAACCCTTGGAGGCCGCTGGCGCACCGCAGGAGTCAGCTGCGAACGCAGTGGACAAGGACAAGAACTCGAAAATCGCCGCGCGACATTTGCCAGAGAAAAAGGCGGGACTGCGCAGCCGCAGATGTGGGTGCGAAAGAAATAAAAAAAGAACTAAACGCTCTTGACGAGACCGACTTCGTCAGAGATGGTTGAAACTGGGGACATACAAAGAACGAAGCGGGTTCTGGCACGGGTTGCGAATCTCTGTGGAAGCGAGATGGGACGCGAGAATTTAATCTTGATATGGGAATCTACTCAGAACGCAGAGCTTCAATGGGGTCGAGATATGCAGCTTTCCGAGCGGGGTAGTATCCAAAACTGATCCCGACCAAGGCGGAGAAGAAGACCGCGAGCCCCACTGCACCCATACTCACTACAGTGTTCCAGTTCGCAAAGTGCGAGATGATGGCTGACGCGGCGATCCCAAGTATGATTCCAGCGCAGCCGCCAGCAATCGATAATGCCACTGCTTCGACTAGAAACTGAGTAAGAATGTCGCGAGTTTTCGCTCCGACGGCTTGCCGCAGCCCAATTTCCCTTGTTCGCTCCCGAACCGAGACCAGCATGATGTTCATGATCCCGATCCCGCCGACAATCAGAGAAACGGAAGCCACCGCCGCAAGCATAATGGACATGATGTGCGACGATGCTTCTTGCGCGGCGAAGATCTCTTCCATGTTACGGATGGAGAAGTCATCATCTTCGGATGGCACTAGATGATGGCGCTGTCTCAGAAGCGCTTTCGCTTCCTCCTGGGCTGCCTGAATCTGGTTCCCGCTTTTTGCCTGCATCGCAATTGAGTCAACCGCATCCGCATTGGCCGATTTGATCCCAATGACCTTGCGTTTCGCCGTGGAAATAGGAAGCAGGATGACGTCGTCTTGATCCTGTCCTGTGGGCGACTGGCCTTTCGGTTCGAGGACGCCGACCACGGTGAAGGGCACATCCTTGATGCGAATCGACTGGCCGACCGGGTCGATGTCACCAAACAAATTGAACACCACGGTCTTGCCAAGCAAGGCGACCTTGTTGGCTGAATCCACGTCTTGCTGCGAGAAGGGAGCACCCTCGGCCACGGAAAGATCCCGCACCTGCAGGAATCCAGGAGTCGTGCCGAAGATGATTGTCGCCCAGTTGGTGTTCTGATAAACGATTTGTGCCCCGCCTCGCACGATAGGGACGGCAAGCGCAATGTCGGGACATTGGGCGGGAAGTTCACGTGCATCGGACTCTGATAGCGTCACGGCGTTGCCGGTTCCCATCCGCAACCCAGAACTAGTGAGGCTTCCTGGGAGGACAATGATGGTGTTACTGCCGATGCTTGCGATCTGCTGCTGAATACGTTGCGTTGCACCGGAGCCGATCGCCGCTGTCGCGATCACCGCAGCAACACCTATAACGATTCCCAGCATGGTGAGCGCGGAGCGGAGCTTATTTACCTGCAATGCTCGCAATGCGATGCGCATTGATGAGACTAGGTATTTCATCGCGACACCTGAGCGGGCATATCAGGGGCCGCTTCCGCGGGGTCTGCATGGGTCTGTTTCCGGCTGTCGCTGACGATCCGCCCGTCTCGAAAGGTAATGATTCTGCTTGCGAATCTAGCCACTTCATCAGAGTGCGTTACCACGACGACGGTGATGCCATGTTTCCGATTGAGCTGCTGAAAAATTCGCATGATCTCAGTGCTGGTATGCGAATCGAGTTGGCCGGTGGGCTCGTCGGCAAGGAGAATTTCGGGGTTGTTGATGAGAGCACGGGCGATCGCTATCCTCTGCTGTTGTCCTCCGGATAGTTGAGTTGGCAGGCTGTGCTCTCTTCCCCCCAAGCCGACAAGTTCCAACACGCGCCTGGCGCGCTCATCGGCGTCGGTTTCTCGACCGCCTGAGTACAAGAGCGGTAACTGCACGTTCTCCATGGAGCTCATGCGCGGCAGCAGGTTGAAATTCTGAAAAACGAAGCCGATCTTCTGGTTTCGGATTTCGGCAAGCTGGTCACGATCGAGTCCTTCCACCGGGACTCCATCGAGCCAATACCGCCCTGAGGTAGGGCGATCCAAGCAACCGAGGAGATTCATCAATGTCGATTTGCCCGAACCGGACTCTCCCATGACGGCCACAAACGAACCGCGATCAATCGTTACCGTCACACCTTGCAGAGCGCTGACGATCACTTCGCCAAGGGTGTAGGTCTTCGTGAGGTCACTGGTTTCGATGAGCGCTGGCATCGTGCTCCTCACATCCTGGGGGCCGTGGGAACCGAAGTGGTGGATGAACCGCTCGAGGCACTGCTGGTCATTGTCGCCCTCACCACAACCCGGGTGCCCGTTTGGAGTTGGTCCGAAATAACAGCCGTAGACTTGCCGTCTGAGAGCCCGAACTTGACCGGCACAGCTTTGAGAGTCCCTGCTGCAAGCACGTAGACTTGCAGTTTATCTGCTTGTACCGGCGGCAGGCCGGTCTTCTTCAGCACGGCGGCGGAGGGTCGGAAGCGCAGGACAGAGTTCGGTACCTTCAGGGTATTGTCCAACTTTGCGCCTAGTATCGTGACGCTTGCTGTCATTCCAGGAAAGAGTTTGAGATCGGAGTTATCCACCGTGATCACAACATCATAGGTGACCACGTTTTGCGTGACGATGGGAGCCTTCCGAATGTCGGCGACCACGCCCTCAAAAGTAATGTCAGGGTAAGAATCTACGAGGAAGGTAGCCTTCTGACCTTTGGCAACGTTCCCAACGTCCGACTCGTCCACATTCGTATCGACTTGCATCTTAGTGAGATCCTGCGCGATCTCAAAGATAATTGGCGGATTCAGCGTCGCAGCCACGGTTTGCCCTATATCCATGCGGCGCGCAACGACAGTTCCGTCAACCGGCGCCATAATTCGCGTGTGGTCAAGATTGATCTGCGCTTGCCGCAGAGCCGCTTCCACCCCGCGCTCCTGCGCCTGCGCGGTCGCCAATTGGCTCTCGACTACTTCGACGGAGGCGTGTGCCGACTCAATATTTTGTTTAGCAGCGTCGATCTGAGCCTGGTCGGCTGTGACTTGCGCCTGGGAAGCATCGTAGTTCGCCTTGGCCGTATCGTAATCCTGCTGGGCGATGATTTGGTCACGGAACAGCGTTTCCGCCCTGCCCCACTGGGCTTTGGCGTTCATTTCATTCGCAAAGTCCTTCGCGGCAATTGCCTCGGTATTTTTTTCGTTCGCATTCGCTGTGCTCAAATCTGACTTGGCTTTCAGGACCTGTGCCTGTGCTGTGATCGTAGCCGAGTGTGCAGAACGAAGTGTGGCGCTAGCCTGATCGACCTGCGCTTGGAAGATCTCAGGGTCTATCAGGGCGACAAGTTGGCCTTTCTTGACCTTACTATTCCAATCCGCATAAAGAGCCTTAATGTTACCGGAAACCTGGCTGCTCACGAGCACATCGACAACAGCGTTAAGATTGCCAGTCGCTGTGGCTCTTGCCTGTATGGAGCCTTGTTCAACTGGAACCGTTTCGTAAGTAATCGTGCTCTGGAGGTGTGTGTGCCAAAGCCAGCCACCTAGAGCCAATGCCAGAGCTAGCCCGGCCGCAACCCCCCACTGGAGCCACTTTGATCGACGATTTTTCACTGGGTACGGCACGGCGACGATGCTCGGCCGCGTCGAAATGGGTTCGCTTTGGGCGGGTGCACTGGCCATATATCACCATCCTGAACGGTCCTAATCATGCTCCGCCCGCTGAGTAGCAACAGTGACCCAGGTCACGTGGCCGAGTGACACCGCGCATTGGGCTAGGCTACCGCCCGAATACGAAAACGAGGGGCCGGAGCACGAACCAGACCTCGTGGCGTCGCTGCACATCCGCATCAGGCATGAACCGGTCGAGCAGTGGAGATGTGGGAGATGCAGAGAACATTGCTGAGGGTCCCTCGTAAGCGTTTCCAAGACAAGTCTCAGAATTGCGGGGAATCGCGGCAGACTGAGATCGCTGGTGATAATCCCTGTTATATGGACAGTTATCGGAGGGAAATATGAGGCGAGAGGCAACTTCCACTAGCGTTTCGTCACTAGCAACATGATTGCGAACACAATCGCTCCGTAGAATACGCTCTGTACAAAGACCATGACAACGTACGCACGGAGGTGATGCATACCGTATCCCATATACTCCGCAAGGAGGAAGGCAGGCCGCAGAAGAGCGATCAGTAAAGGCGACGTCACCCCAGCAGCCAGCATCGCGACGAGCACACCGGTAACGACGAGGCCGATGATCCAGGAGGGAAGGATTTACGATGATCTTGCTGGGTGAAACGGAAGAGGGCTCTGCGGGACGCGACCATGCTGAGGGATAGCCTAGTGGTCGTATCGATTCCTTGCTAAGACAACGACAGCACTATCGCGGTGTTTGAGGGCACACAGTGATGTGACTACCGTCACAGACAAGAAGGAGCCTGGCGAATAGCGTACGGTGGAATTTATGAGGGAACATTCTTTAGATGGTGAAAGACCCCAACGGGGCCGATGGCCGGACATGACCTCAAGTCCTCAAGAGGTGCAAATATGCGTGAACTGCGTGGCTCACTCCCTGAAACTTTGAGATCCCGCGGGGTTTCCCGCCGTGAGTTTGTGAAGTTCTGCAACTTGATGGTCGCCACCCTTGCGCTCCCGCCGCGGTATCTATCAGCCGTCGAAAAAGCTCTCAGTCAGACGACGCGTCCTGTTCTGGTTTGGCTTGAGTTTCAAGATTGTGCGGGCAACTCGGAATCGATGTTGCGCACCAGCAATCCGCCGGTCGCAGAATTTGTACTTGATCTTTTGTCCTGGGAATATCACGAACTCATCATGGCCGGCGCGGGGAAGCAGGCGGAAGATGCGCTTGAACGAGTGGTTCGGGAGCACAAGGGCGAATACATCGCTGTAGTGGAAGGTGCAATCCCAACGGCAGACGGTGGCGTGTACTGCACGATTGCCGGCAAGACCGCACTGGACATCGCAAAACACGTCTGCGGTAATGCCGCGGCTAATATTGCTGTCGGTGCGTGCGCATGGGACGGAGGACTGGTTCGCTCGAACCCGAACCCGACCGGCGCACTGGGATTGCATGAAGCGGTACCGGGCTTAAAGAACCTCATCAACTTGGGGGGGTGCCCGCACAATCCCGCGAACACGGCTGCGGTATTAGTTCACTACCTGACGTTCCATGATCTTCCTGCTCTCGATGAATACAACAGGCCGTTGTTCGCTTATGGCGACATCATTCACGACCAATGTGAACGGAGAGCTCACTACGATGCGGGCCGTTTTGTTGAGGAGTGGGGCGATGAAGGCCATCGCAAGGGCTATTGCCTTTACAAGATGGGCTGCAAAGGCCCGGAAGCAACCTTTAACTGTCCCACGGTCCGTTGGAATGATGGAACGAGTTGGCCGGTGAAGGCTGGCCACGGCTGCATTGCCTGCGCTTCGCACCGTTTTTGGGATACGAAATCACCGTTCTACAAGCGATTGCCATCGGTGCCAGGGTTCGGAGTGGATGTCACGGCGGCCGAAATCGGATGGGTCGCCACTGGAGCGGTTGCCGCAGCGATGGTTGCCCAAGTGGCTGGCAATATCGTGCGCGACAAAATCCGCCCGAAGAAGACAATCGACGAAGCAGACAAACCGGGAGATTCTCGCGGAGCATAGGAGGAAGCAATGGCGCGGATTGTGGTCGACCCAGTCACGCGAATTGAAGGACATCTCCGCATCGAGGCACAAGTGGAAGGCGGAATGATCGCGGACGCGTGGAGTTCCGGCACGATGTTCCGTGGAATCGAACTCATCTTGCGCGGTCGTGATCCGCGCGAAGCATGGATCTGGGCGCAGCGCATTTGCGGTGTATGCACGATGGTGCACGCGCTCGCTTCTGTGAACGCAGTCGAGGACGCGCTGGGCATCGAAGTTCCTGACAACGCCCGCCTCGTTCGGAACATCATCGCCGCAACACAGACGGTGCAAGATCACGTCATTCATTTCTATCATCTCCACGCGCTGGACTGGGTGGACGTCGTCTCCGCCTTGAAGGCGGACCCGGCGAAGACATCGCAACTCGCGCAGTCAATCTCCGATTGGCCTCTGTCGAGCGAGAGGTATTTCAAAGGTGTTCAGGAACGTGTGAGTGCCTTAGTCGCAAGCAGGCAACTGAGCTTATTCGGCGCCGGTTATTGGGGTCACCCCGCCTACCACCTTCCACCCGAAGCGAACCTCACGGCAGTCGCACACTATTTGGAGGCTTTGAAGTTCCAAAAGGAATTTATCCGGATTCACGCGGTTCTCGGCGGTAAGAATCCCCACCTGCAGACGTTTTTGGTCGGAGGCATGGCCACTGCAATGGACCCGAACCAGCCGGGTGCAACTGTAAATCCCGAACGAATCGATTTCTTGCTGGAGGTGGCCAAGTCGGCCATTGCGTTTGTGAATCAGGTGTACTTTCCCGACGTTCTCGCGGTGGCAGGGTTCTATCGCGATTGGTTCGAGCGCGGTGAGGGCCTGGGGAATTTCATGTCTTATGGTGGCTTTCCGCAAGGGTCCATCAAAGAACCTGCGAACTTCCTTCTTCCCCGGGGCATCATCCTGAATCGCGATCTGTCGACGGTTCACCCGGTCGATCCTGCGAATGTTACAGAATATGTGACCCACTCCTGGTACGAGTATTCCGGAGGCGATCAGACCGCTAAACACCCATTCGACGGAGAGACCAATCCGAAATACTCGGGACCAAAGCCTCCCTACCAATTCCTCGATGTGGATCAGAAGTATTCCTGGCTGAAGGCTCCGCGGTACCAGGATCATGCGATGGAGGTCGGGCCGCTGGCAAGAATGCTCGTCGCCTACGCTTCGGGTCAAACGGATGTAAAAGCACTGGTTGATGCCACGTTAGCAAAACTGAAAGCTCCGCCCGCTGCCTTGTTTTCGACGCTCGGCCGCATCGCGGCACGCGCACTCGAAACACAATTTCTCGCGAGCCGCCTCGTCGGCTGGATTCAGGAGCTTGGAGACAATTTGGCGAGAGGTAACGTTCGCATTCACAACGGTGAGAAGTGGGACCCGAACTCATGGCCCAAGATCGCACGAGGTTTCGGCTTCTTCGAGGCGCCGCGTGGGTCGCTGGGGCACTGGGTGGAGATTGAAAACCAGGCCATCAAGAACTACCAGGCGGTCGTTCCGTCCACTTGGAATGCTGGCCCGCGAGACGCCCGCGGCCAGCGCGGCGCTTACGAAGCCGCATTAATCAAGACGCCGGTGGCGGATCCGGAGCGTCCACTCGAACTTCTCCGTACCATCCACTCCTTCGACCCATGCTTGGCTTGCGCCGTTCACGTGGTGGATGCTCGAGGGCATGTGTACACCCGGGCAGAAGCTTGACCTGTCAAAGGGCTGAGAATGAAAAAGACAAGAAGACGACACGGGCATGAAGCGGAATGGAAGAAGCCGGCATACGGGCAAGTGAGAGTTTACGTCTGGGAATGGCCCGTGCGATTTGCGCACTGGATCATTTTCACGACGATCGTCTCGCTCTCCATCACGGGCTATTACATGCACTCTCCTTTCGTCGTTCCGCATGGAAGGACCGCCTATGTCATGGGAACGATGCGCTTTGTTCACTTAGTTTCCGGCTTCGCGTTTCTTGGGGCGGTCGTGATCCGAGTTGTCTGGATGTTTATCGGCAATCAGTGGTCGCATTGGGATCAGTTCATCCCGACGACTAAGAAACGACTGAAAGACCTGGCAGATACGGGGAGGTATTACGGCTTCATGACCTGGTCGTCGACTCCTCAAATCGGTCATAACGCGATGGCGGGCGCTGCCTATGCCGCTGTTTTCGCCATGGCATTTGTCGAAATCCTCACGGGATTTGCGCTGTATTCCCGGATACTCGGGAGCAGCTGGCTGAACTTTTTCATCGGCTGGGTTCCACACCTGATTGACATCCAATGGCTGCGGTTAATTCATTTCCTAACGATGTTCGGATTTTGGATGTTCTTCATTCATCATCTCTACACCGCCATCCTGGTATCGATCGAGGAAGAGAACGGCGTGATGGAGAGCATCTTCAGCGGATACAAGTTCGTTCCCGAACACGAACTGCGGGAGGTCCTGGAAGCGGAACGTAGCGAGGATCTTGGACCCCGAGTGGAAGAGATTCGGCCGAGCCCGGTTGGTGGACAAAATTCCCAGTCAAGAGGGTGACATGGAAGATTTGCTCGCTTCGGACACCGTGGTCATAGGGGTCGGCAACACGATCCTCTCGGACGAGGGTGTCGGCGTGCATGCCGCAAGAATGCTGCAGGGTGATCCCAGGGTACCCGCCGGCGTCACGATTCTGGACGGTGGCACAATCGGTCTTGAGTTGGTTCCGTATGCTTCGGGTGCATCCCGCGTGCTGCTCCTGGATGCTATGAACTCGGGCAAACGGCCTGGAACTCTCGCTCGGATGACGGGAAGAGATTTGCTCGCCACAACGGGGGGATGGAGCGCTCATCAGTTGGGCGTTGCCGATCTGATCACGGCTCTCTTCCTGGTGTCGACTGGTCCTCAGGATATTGTCGTGCTAGGCGTACAGCCTGCCAACACGGATTGGGGCACCACTTTGTCTTCCGAAGTCGAAGCGGCGCTCGTGCCCTTGGTGGATGCAACGTTGGCGCAGCTGCAACTTTGGAAAGAATCACGGGGCGCTCGTGTGGAGGCCCATCCGTCAACTTTGCCGCCCGGGCAGTCCCCGGACCGAAAACTTTCCGAGCCTTGCCAAGAAGGAGACTTGTAACGTGTGCCTGGCTATCCCCGGGAAGATCGTCAGCAGCGATGTACAGAACGGGATCCGCGTGGGCCGTGTTCAGTTCGGCGGGATCATACGGGAGACCTGCCTCGACTTTGTTCCTGAAGCATCGGTGGGAGATTACGTGATCGTGCATGTGGGGTTCGCGATCAGTCGTGTGGATCGAGAAGAAGCGGAGCGGAGCTACGAGGTGCTCGAATCCATGGGATTGCTCAAAGCCGAACTGAAGTCGGATTTAGAAGATTCGTAAGCGAACAAAAAGGCGATGTCGGCAGGGCTCCGAGAAAACGTATGAAGTACTTGGACGAATATCGGAATGGCGAGATTGCCCGTGGGATTGTGGCCGCACTGCGCCGGCGCGTCACGCGACCCTGGGTGTTAATGGAGATTTGCGGCGGGCAAACCCACACGCTGATGCGTTACGGCATCGACGAGATGTTGCCCCAGGGGATCGAGTTGGTTCACGGTCCGGGTTGCCCCGTGTGCGTGACCTCTCTTGAAACAATCGACAAAGCCATCGAGATTGCTTCGCGTCCTGAAGTGACATTGATTTCCTATGGCGACATGCTGCGTGTACCGGGTTCACACACCGATCTATTCCATGTGAAGGCCCAGGGCGGAGACGTGCGCGTAGTTTATTCTCCCACCGAGGCGCTTAAGTTCGCCCGTGCAAATCCCGGTCGTAGAGTGGTCTTCTTCGCTGTCGGGTTTGAAACGACGGCTCCGGCAAACGCCATGGCTGTCTGGCAAGCCAAGCGCGAAGGACTTAGGAATTTCTCAATGCTCGCCTCTCACGTCCTCGTGCCACCCGCGATTCGAGCGCTCTTGAGTTCGTCTCGCAATCGGGTGCAAGGTTTCATCGGGCCGGGTCATGTTTGCACGGTCATGGGTTATCGCGAATATGAAGACCTTATCCGAGAGTTCCATGTACCGATCGTTGTGGGCGGGTTCGAGCCGCTTGATCTGCTGGAAGCAATTCTGATGCTTGTGACGCAGCTGGAAGAAGGGCGCGCGGTAGTCGAGAACCAATACGTCCGATCCGTGACTTACGAGGGCAACGTCCTCGCTCAGAGGGTATTGGCGGAAGTGTTTGAGGTGTGTGACCGGAAATGGCGCGGGATCGGCGGAATTCCGGAGAGTGGTCTCCGTCTCCGAGAGGAATATATTGATTTCGATGCGGATCGCATTTTCGGAACAGAAGGCGTGAGTGCGGACGAGCCAGCCGAGTGCATTAGCGCGGAGGTGCTCCAGGGACTGAAGAAACCGACGGACTGTTCGGCATTCGGGACGCGCTGCACACCGGAAAATCCGCTGGGCGCTCCAATGGTCTCCTCTGAAGGCGCGTGCGCTGCATATTACCAATACCGCCGGCATGCGATTGCAGCGAGTGGGAACCATTGATGCCACCAGAAACGAAATTCGATCTGGCTTTGAATTGTCCGGTCCCGATTGCAGCCAGAGAGTCGATCTTGCTGGGTCACGGAAGCGGAGGCCGAATGAGCGCAGACCTTCTGCGTAATATCCTCCTTCCGGCCCTTCAAAATCCTGTGCTCGAACGGTTGGATGATCAAGCCATCGTGGATGTCGGTGGATCGCGAATCGCGTTTACGACAGATTCTTTCGTTGTGAAGCCGCTGTTTTTCCCCGGCGGAGACATCGGAACACTGGCGGTGAACGGTACCGTGAATGACCTGGCAATGGGCGGCGCGGAGCCGCTTTTCCTGAGCCTTGCACTCATCCTCGAAGAGGGACTTCCGTTCGATACCCTCCGTCGCGTTGTGGAATCCATTCGCGTGGCCGCCGCCCTTGCGGGCGTGGTTGTTGTCACCGGAGACACTAAAGTAGTGGAAAAAGGAAGCGGCGATGGACTGTTTGTGAACACGTCGGGCATCGGACTCGTGTCGTCCGAGGTGCGGCTTTCCGCCGATCAGGCACGCCCGGGAGATCGCGTACTGCTGAGCGGGACCATTGGCGATCATGGGATTACAATCCTGTCCCAGCGGGAGGGTCTCGAGTTCGAAAGCGCCGTCGCGAGCGACACGGCGGCGCTGCACACGCTTGTTGCCTGCATGCTTCGCGCGAGTTCTGCAATTCGCTGTCTCCGTGACCCGACGCGTGGCGGGCTGTCGAGTTCTTTGAACGAGATTGCAGCCAGGTCGCGAGTGGGCATTGAGCTCGAAGAGGACGCGATCCCGATCCGAGAAGAAGTCCAAGGCGCGTGCGAGATGTTGGGGCTCGATCCGCTGTATGTGGCGAATGAAGGCAAGCTGCTCGCAATTGTTGAGCCCACGGCGGCCGACAATATTCTCGAAACAATGCACCAGCATCCGCTGGGTCGTAACGCACGAATGATCGGAACAGTTACGGAGTCGCATTCGGCGATGGTCACCCTTCGAACGCGGTTGGGAACATCGCGGATCGTCGATCTGCTATCCGGCGATCAATTACCGAGAATTTGTTGAGGGCAGCACGATGCACGAGATGGGAATTGCCAATTCAGTGCTCGATGCGATTCGGGTGGAAACACGCCGCTTCCCCGATGGCCACATCTATAAAGTGGGGGTGCGAATCGGTGAACTGGCGGGCGTTGACCCGGACGCCATGAGCTTTTGTTTTGAAGCTCTGGTGCGCGGGACTGAGCTCGAGCCGCTTGCCCTCGAGATCGAATACTGCCCGCGCCGCTATCAATGCCGGGGCTGTGAACATTCGTTCACGGCAAAACGAGAAGATTCGGCGTGTCCGGAATGCGGTGAGACGGAAGCGCAGTTCTTGGACGGCGATGAACTCGAGCTCGCCTATCTGGAGGTTGAAAATGGAGCGCGTGCCGCTGGAACGTAAGATCCTGAATGAAAACGAGCGCATTGCCGATAGTCTCCGGGCGCGCTTTGCCGAACACGATATCCTCTGTCTGAATCTGATTAGCTCACCTGGGTCTGGGAAAACAAGCCTGCTCGAGCGCACGCTTGAAAGTTTCGATCCCCGTGAACGAGTGGCAGTTCTCACCGGGGATATCCAGACAGAAAACGACGCTAAACGACTGGCGCGATTTGGGTTCCCCGTGAAACAAATTACAACGGGCGGGACGTGCCATCTGGATGCCCGCATGATAGAAAGAGCACTTCTGGACTGGCGCTTGGAAGATATCGACCTTTTATTGATCGAAAACGTAGGCAACCTCGTCTGTCCGTCAAGCTACGATCTGGGCGAGGCTGCAAAACTGGTCGTTCTCAGTGTCACGGAAGGCGAGGACAAACCGCTCAAATACCCGTCGATCTTTTTCAAGTCCGAACTGCTGATCCTGAACAAGATCGACCTGCTGCCCTACGTGCCGTTCGACATCGCCGTGGCCGAAGAAAATGCTCGCAGCAACCACCGCAACATGGACATTGTTCGGGTGTCCTGCCAGACGCGCGAGGGAATGACGGAATGGCTCGCTTGGCTGGACCGCAAGCGCGAAGGCTTGCGTCTTGCTGCGCCCGCGTCGTGAAGATGTCATGCGAGTCCGCAAGGAAATCCAGGTTTCTGGGATCGTGCAGGGAGTCGGATTCCGGCCGTACGTCTATCGGCTCGCGACCGATCGAAATCTAGGCGGTAACATCAGCAATACGCCCGCCGGAGTCACCATCGAGGTTCAGGGTCCGCCGGATGTGGTTGAGGATTTCGTTTCGCGCCTTCCCGAGGAAGCTCCCGCGCTTGCGCAGATCACCCGCGTATTGGTTCGCGAGATGCCGTGCGAGCTGGATCGCTGCTTTGAAATTCTGCCTAGCCATACGGGTGACCATGCCAGCGCTCTGATTTCTCCGGACGTCGCCGTTTGCGAGGATTGTCTTCGCGAGTTATTCGACCCTCGGGACCGCAGGCATCTCTACCCTTTTATCAATTGCACGAACTGCGGACCGCGATTCACGATCGTGCGGGACGTCCCCTACGACCGGCCGCGCACTTCGATGTCGGCCTTTCCGATGTGCGGCAAATGCCGCGCCGAATATGAGGACCCGCGGAATCGGCGTTTCCATGCCCAACCGAATGCCTGTTGGGACTGTGGCCCTCAACTCGAATTCTGGGATGCGGAAGGGCGCTCGATGAAAGCGCGCGATCCCATCGAAGCGGCCGTCGAGAGCCTTCAATCAGGCCAAATAGTCGCAGTGAAGGGACTCGGTGGATTCCACCTCGCGGTGGATGCCACGAATTCCGCTGCTGTCGAACGGCTGCGCCAGCGCAAGCAGCGCGTCGAAAAACCGCTTGCTGTAATGACGCGCGATATGGAAGTGGCGGCCCGATTTTGCGCGGTCGATGCCGAAGCACGGAGAGTTCTGACCAGCTGGCAGCGGCCGATCGTGCTCCTTCCGAGAGCGCAAGGCGCTGCAATCGCCGACACGGTGGCGCCGAACCAGTGCGATCTCGGGCTGTTCCTGCCCTATACGCCTGTGCACCACTTGCTCTTTGCAGCAGGCAAATTGTCGGCGTTGGTCATGACCAGCGGAAACCTGAGCGAAGAGCCAATTGCGATTGACAACCGCGAAGCCGTGGATCGGTTAGGCGGCATCGCCGATTTCTTTCTCGTGAATGACCGAGAAATCCTCCTTCGTTGTGACGATTCGGTCGTTCGCCTTTCGGCTGGGAAGCTACGGCAGATACGAAGGTCGCGAGGCTATGTCCCGGCACCCGTGAGATTGCACAACGAACTCCCGCCGATTCTTGCCGTCGGAGGCGAACTGAAAAATACGATCTGTCTGACTCGCCGCAACCTCGCGTTCCTAAGCCAGCACATCGGTGACCTCGAGAACATCGAGAGTTTCGATTTCTTCTGCGATGCCATCGCATATCTTTCAAGAATTCTCGAAATCGAGCCCGAATTGATCGCGCATGACATTCATCCGGATTATCTTTCGACAAAATGGGCCTTGGCGCAGACAGGGGTGCGTCTCGTCGGTGTGCAACATCACCATGCACACATCGCCGCGTGCATGGCGGAGAACGGCATCGATGGACAGGTGATTGGGATCGTCCTTGACGGCACGGGTTATGGCACCGATGGGCACATCTGGGGCGGTGAAGCGCTGCTCGCAGGCTTTGCAAGCTTCGAGCGCGCCGCACATTTTGCATACGCAGCGGTTCCTGGAGGCGTCGCGGCAATTCGCGAACCTTGGCGCATGGCGGTCAGCTATTTGGCGCAAGCCTTTGGTGACGATTTCCTTGGCCTGGATATCCCCTTCGTCCGGCAACTGGAACGCGGGAAGGCGGAATTGATTCTGCGGATGATCGCCCAGGGGGTGAATTCTCCCCTGGCCTCGAGTTGCGGGCGTTTGTTCGATGCTGTCGCCGCTCTGATTGGAATTCGGCAAAACGCAAGCTACGAAGGGCAAGCCGCCATTGAACTGGAAATGGCAGGACGATTGTCGAGCGAGGCCGGTGGTTATCCGCTCGCCATTCGCCGCCAGGACGGCTGTTGGCAGATAGACCCATCTCCATTATTCAGTGCCATCGTCGACGATATTCTCCGGAAGGTCCCTACGGATACAATCAGCCGTCGATTCCACAATGGATTTGTTGAAACTCTCCTGCGGCTTGCGTGCTTGCTGCGTCAAGAATCTTCAATCAATCGGATCTGCTTGAGCGGCGGCACATTCAACAACTCACTAGTGCTCGACAATTTGATTCGCAAACTTGAATCCGAAGGTCTTGAAGTGTTTACGCATTCCGAAGTTCCCGCAGGCGACGGTGGTCTGAGTCTAGGACAGGCGCTCGTTGCGGCACACTGCATCGCCAACTGAAACCCAAACATCCTGTACCAGAACACACCGCGAAGGGGCCTCGGCCGAACAATCCGTTCAACGATGCGCCCGACGGCAGAGAGAAATCGTTGTAGGCTGGGTCAAACGCTAGAAGAAAGCCTGCCCCCGTAGCTAATCGGAGACTAGCGTCCCTCCAGCGGGCTGACTCCCAATAAGTCGCATTATCGGAAACTAGGTTTTGCAGGTGGGCCGGAACGGTTTGGTCCGGAAGAAACCATGATGGCATAACGAAGTCGGCCTCCGAGCGGTTCGAGTAAACTTTGCGGTGTTGACCCGGCAAAGTCGGAACCGAGGAGGCCGAGATGCAGATTATAGGCGTGGACTTACATACGCGACAACAGACGGTTGCGATGTCGACCGTCGAGACAAGCGAGGTCGTTGAGAAGGCTTTGCAGCACGAAGCCGATTCGGTTCGAGAGTTTTACGCGACTCTTGCCGGACCGACTCGCGTGGGGATCGAAGCGACGGGCTCGATGCAGTGGTTTCTGGAGTTGATGGAAGAGCTGGGGATCGACTGCCAGGTGGGCCATCCGGCGAAAATTCGCGCGGCCGAACCGCGGAAACAAAAGCACGATCGAAGAGATGCCGCGCTCGTGTTGCAGTTGCTGACAGAAAATCGTTTTCCTTCGATCTGGATGCCTTCCCGCGAACAGCGGGACGTGCGCTCGCTGATCCTTTATCGGCATCAGTGGGTACGCATCCGAACACGGGTGCAGAACGCCTTGCAAGCGATCACACTTAGTCACGGTTTGCGGCGCGGCTCGTCGCTCCGGAGCGAGGCGGCGCAGCACGCGATCGCCTCGTTGTCACTGACTCGCTAGGGGATTAATCACGCGCTGTGTCGGACCCGGGAAAAACTTGGCGGTGGTGGGATGGGTTTGGTCTAGCGGGCCAGTTACACTCTGTCATGGAAAAGCCACTTCCTATTCGGCAATGTACGACGGTCGTGGACAACCCAGCGGTACCTGAGTAAGCAGCCTTTTTCTTCTCCCAAATCTGCTTCAATTGCTCAGTTTTAGTGAGAAAATCCGGGATGGTCCGTCTCATCGTGGCGGCGACTTGTGAAAGGACACACATTGATCCCCAACCGCTTTTCATTTCTCGCCAGCGTCGTTGCTATTCTGGCGGCGCTTCCGCTCCTTGCAAGTCGTCCTTCCGCCGGGCAGGTGACTCTGCTCACCTGGCCCGGGCATCGTATGTTTGAGGACTTCAGCGCGCGTTCCGAAGTGAGTCCGAACGGGCAGTGGGTTTTGCGCACGTTTGTTGACGGAAACCAGGCCCTTCTCCATTTGCCGGCGGGAGCTTCCGACAGCGCCGCGCTCCAAGGAGGCCTGCGCGATTTCGAACACGCCGCCTGGTGCGGTACGCAGCTTCTCCGTCTCGGCAGTGAAGGCACAAAGCGCGCCTGGAATGCCCAGGGCCGATCCGGCCTCACCGCGCTCTCGATCCCTCCCGAAAGTACTCCGGTCTGCAGCTCGGATGGCGAGCACCTCGCTCACTTCACGTCCTTCCCCGCGCGCCGCGAATTGCCTCCGTCCAAAGACATCTATGTCGGCACGCGAAGCACGCAGAAAAGGGTAGAAATCGGCGGCGTTGTCCTCGTCGCCAGATTTTCTCCGGACGCGAAGACTCTCTATGTGCTCTCCCGCCAGGAATCAGGCGCTTCCACGCTGTCCTCGGTGGCCGTTTCCACTCTTCAAGTGACGCAGCTTGCGCGCGATCTCGATGCGTGGCCCTTTCCAGGCCCGGAACTCGCCGTGGTTTCCGACGGCAAATCGCTCATTCTTCCTCTGGCCACTTTGAAAGCTCCGGACGACGCGCGCCGTCAAATTCCTCGCGTGCCCGAACGGTGGCTGAAGCTCTATCGTTTTGACATCGCCAGCCGCCGATTTTCTCCGCTCGTCGTGGAAGCGGACTCGGACCAAACCGATCCCGCTGTGGTCGGCCAGGATCTTTATTGGGTGAGCAGCCACAACACCAAAAGCGTTGTGGCCTTTCCCTCGAGCGGAGGTCCTGTGCATACGGTTTTAGCCGCACGCGAAGCATATCTTCCCACCTGGTCGCGCGACGGCAAGCGTATCGCCTTTGTCGAGGGCGAATATCGGTTCGCGGATTGGGCTCTTTCGCAGGATGTTGGCATTGTCTCGGTGAACGATCAGATTCTTCCAGTCGGCGAGCCCAAGCCGTACGTCGTCGGCAACCACGAAGATTTTCCCGTCGAGTGGTCGCCCGACGGCCGCTGGATTGCCTGGCACTCGCATCGCGACCCGCTGCGAAATGCGCCCTATTACGACGAACCGGGCGCTACCGACGACATCTGGGTGCGCCGCGCCGAAGACCTTCACGCGCCGGAAATCAAAGTCACCCGCAATCTTTGGGAAACCGGGTGGGCCTACTGGTCTCCGGACGGAACCGAACTGATTTACACGACGTGGGATCGCAACGGGCAGCCCGGCATCTATCAGGTTCGCGTGACGACTATAGATACCTCCACTGGCCAGCCGCTCCAGGAACGGTGCTTTCCGATGCCGAAGCAGGTACTTAGCCCGGAAATTGCGATCTGGTCGCCGAATGGCGAGGAGATCGCCGTCGAAGATGCGGTAAGCTCGTCCGAACGCGTGCTATGGATCGTCTCCAAGGATGGCGCCCGCGCCGAAAAAATCCTTTCGTATGGTTCGGAAACCTATGGCGGAATCGACTGGTCCCCGGACGGAAAGACGCTGTATTTCAGCGGCTTGGAGGGCGACCACATGAAGATTTTCTCTGTCCCCCGAAAGGGCGGCGCGCCCAGGAAAATCAGCGAAGGTCCCGGTAATTACCTCAATCCGCGAGTCTCTCCTGACGGTCGCTGGATCGCCTCCTCCGAAATTGAAACCGTGCAGTATCTCCGGCGTCGCGCCCTTCGCTGATGGCGAGTCAACTCCCCCGGCCTGACGGTCTACCGGCTGAATTACAACTGGAAGATCATCGATAGAAAGAGCGTAAGAGAACTACTGGCAGATGGTTCGCGTTGTCCTGAATATTGAGACGGGCCGTCTTCGACAATTCACGCAATTCACGGCAACAGGAACGGCCCCCATCTCGGATAACCATTGATAAATCCTCTTACCACCAGCTACCTCATTTCGAGATTGGTGGTGATAATCCCTGTGGCTGTTGAAAAAGTCGGTTTTCCTGAAAAAAGTCGAAAATCGGGCGATAGAAAATGTCCAGGAGACTGAGAAAAATCGTTTGTAGAGCTTCCTGACGCGATCCAATTTTTGCAAATTCCGA
>JBARFX010000014.1:0-55415 GCA_049797655.1 Candidatus Acidiferrales bacterium
GTCGCGTATGTAAGTCCACGCCTATAATCTGCATCTCGGCCTCCTCGGTTCCGAGCTTTGCCGGGTGAATACCGCAAAGTTTACTCGAACCGTTCGGAGGCCGACTTCGTTATGCCATCAGGGATTAGTTGTTGAGAGGAAGGCGGAGACGAGCTTCGCAGCCTCGCTGCGTTTCGCGGTTTTCGAGGGTTAGTGTGCCGCCGTGGGCTTCAGCGATTTGACGGCTGAGGACGAGGCCGATGCCCGAGCCACCGGGCTTGGTGGTGAAGAACGGGACAAAGAGGTTTGTGGGATTGGGGATGCCTGGCCCGTCGTCCTGAACCCAGACATCTATATAGCCGTCCTCGCGGTCCCAGCCAACGCGAACGCCGCCGCCGGTTTCGAGGGAGGCGTCCACAGCATTGCGTAATAGATTGATGAGAAGCTGATCGAGTTGATCCGGGTCCGCCTGAATTCGCACCTCGGGGCCGGATTCGAGTTTCACGTGGAGACGCGACTCGAGTCCGGTGACGCGACGAATCCAGACGCCGACGTCGACACCCTGGAATGTGGGCGGCGGCAACTTGGCGAGGCGGGCGTAGGCGTTCATGAAGCGGGCGAGACCGTCGGTGCGGGCGGCGATGATGTTGAGGCCGCTGCGCATGTCTTCCTGCCAATCGTCGGCGCGATCTTTGCGGCTGAGGACGCTTCCGAGATTTTCCGCGACGGACTTGATGGGAGCGAGAGAGTTGTTGAGTTCGTGGCCGAGGACGCGAATGAGGCGCTGCCAGGCCTGGCGTTCCTCATCGCGCAGGGCGCGGCTTAGATCGGTGATGACGAGCAACTGGTGAGCGAGGCCTGCTTCGCGAAAACTTCCACGATGAATTTCCCAGCGGCCGGATTTGCCGGGAAACGCGATTTGCTCGATGCGAGGCGTATCGCCGGTGAGGCAATCGGCGAGGCCGAGGTCGCGGGCATTTCCTCCGAGGAGGCGCTCTTCCGGCAGATTCAGAATGCGTTCGCCAGCGCGATTGACGAGGCGAAGCGAACCATTGCCATCGAAGGCAAAAACCGCGACATCAATTTCTTCCATCACTTTGCGGAGCAGCGCGGTGGCTTCGAGAGCGCCGAGGCGCTGCTGGCGCAGGGTTTCGCCAAGCGCGTTGACTTCGCGGAGGACTTCGCCGAGGGCATCTCCTTCATTTGCGCCGCGGGCACGAATCGAGAAGTCGCCTTCACGCAAAGCGGCGAGAAGATTCGAAAGCGTGCGTAGAGGGAAGACAACTTTGCTCTGCGCCGTGAATGCGAAGCTGAGCCAGGTCAAAACCATGAGGACGGTGAGCGTCCATTGAAGCTTGGAGGAGTAGCCGCCCGTCCAAAGAAGGATGAGGGCGACGATCGTGCTGCCCAGGCCGGCGGAGAGGGCCAGGAGCAGAATGCGGCGTTCGTACAGGAGAGGTTTCAAAGGCTGTATTTTTGCAGGCGGCGATAGAGAGCGCTGCGGCTCAAGCCGAGCGCTTTGCTCGCATGACTGACATTGCCGCCGAAACGGGCGAGCGCTTTTTGAATGAGGACGCGCTCGACGTCTTCGATACTCATCTCGTCTAATTTCAGCGAGGCTTCGCGGGCAGGACGCAGTCCCAAATCGCTCGCGCGGACTTGCGAGCCTTCCGCCATCAGGACGGCGCGTTCGATCGAATGGTCGAGTTCGCGAACGTTTCCCGGCCAGGGATGATCGAGGAGAACCTGGAGTGCGACCGGCTCGAAACCTTCGAGCTGCTTGCGATAGCGTTGCGCGGACTGGCGCAGGAAATGGTGCGCAAGGATTGAGATATCCTCTTTGCGCTCGCGGAGGGGCGGAAGATGAATTTCGATCGTGTTCAGGCGGAACAGCAAATCCTCGCGGAAACGTCCGGCGGCGACTTCGGCCTGAACGTCCGCATTCGTGGCGGAAAGGATGCGAGCATCGACGCGGCGTGTAGTGGATGAGCCAACGCGTTCGAGTTCGCCGGTTTCGAGAGCGCGCAAGAGCTTGGCCTGTAGGTTCATGGGCACGTTCGCGATTTCGTCGAGGAAGAGCGTGCCGCCATCGGCAAGCTCGAAGCGGCCGACGCGATCGGATTTAGCGTCAGTGAACGCGCCCTTTACGTGACCGAAAAGCTCGCTTTCGAAAACGCCTTCGGGGAGGCCGCCGGCGTTTACAGTGACGAGCGGGCGACCAGCGCGGGGCGAGAGAGCATAGAGCGTGCGGGCAATGACTTCTTTGCCCGTGCCGTGTTCGCCGGTGATGAGGACGTTGGCGTCGGAGGGGCCAACACGCGCGATCAGATCGAGGACCGGGCGCATGGCGGCAGATTCAGCGATTAGCGTGGGGCGTCCATCGGCACGGAGGAGGCGATTTTCCGCTTCGAGGCGCTGGCTCTTGCGGAGGGCTTGCGAAAGCTCAATTTGAGTTTTGAGGATGGCGAGGAGGCGGGCGTTTTCCCACGGCTTCTGGATGAAGTCTTTCGCGCCGCGGCGCATGGCTTCGACGGCGAGCTCGAGGCTGCCCCAAGCGGTCATGACGATGATGGGGAGCGTGCTGTCTTTCGCGCGGATATTCGAAAGCAGGTCGAGGCCTTCCTGGCCGGACGTCGTGTCGCGGGCGTAGTTCAGGTCCATGAGCAGGCCGTCGAACTCGCGGGCTTCGAGAGCGGATAGGACGGCGGCAGGCGATGCAACGGTCTCGACGTCGAAACCTTCACCTTTGAGCAGGAGGCGGAGAGCTTCGCGGATGTCGGGCTGATCGTCTGCAACCAAGATTCTTGTGCGGTTGGAATGTGGGCTTGTCATGATGCGCGGGGCGTCTCCCTGTATTTTACCGCCGTTATTGTCGCGGAAGCTTTCGGATGTGTTGTTCATAGGTTTCTACTCGTACCTCAGTGCTACCAAAGGATCGACTTTTGTGGCGCGACGCGCGGGCAAGTAGGACGCGAGCAGGCCGACTGCCACGAGCACGGCGGCGACCGAAATATAGGTGATTGGATCGAGGGCGCTCACGTCGTAGAGAAAACTGCGGAGGACGCGAGTGAGAGCGAACGCTGCGAGGCAGCCGATGCCGACGCCGAGAAGCGCGAGCCGCAGACCTTGACCGGTGACGAGTTGAAAGACCTGGCGCGGTTGAGCGCCCAGGGCGATGCGGATTCCCATCTCATGGATGCGCTGCGTGACGGAATAGGACATCACGCCGTAAATCCCGATCGTCGAGAGCAAAAGGGCGAGCACGGCGAAAAGGCCGAGGAGCCACGTGCGGAAACGCGGCTGAGCGACGGAGGTGGCCATACTGTCTTCCATGGTGCGCACGTTGACGAGCGGCTGATTCTTATTGATTTCATTGAGCGCGCCGCGAAGCGCGGAAGTTTCTGCTTTTGGATCGAGGCTGGTGCGCAAGATCACGGAAAGTTGAAAGACCGGAAGAAGCGCGTCAACCTGGCGGTACGGGATGAACATTTCGGCCTGGGGGTCGGTGCCGAGGCCGGGACGAACGTCGCCAACGACGCCGACAATTTCCATCCAGGGAATCTGGGGGTCGGGCGGCGAGCCGATTTGCATGCGTTTGCCAAGAGGCGAGCGGTCGGGGAAATATTGCTTGGCCATGGATTGGTTGATGATGACGACGTCGGGGGCGTGCTCGCGATCGTTTTCGGTAAACATGCGGCCGGCGGTGAGAGGGACGCCGATCGTCTCAAGATAATTTGGAGTGATGAAGCGGAAGCCGACCGCGGCGTACTCGCTGGTATTCTTCGGAGGACGGTCGTAGATATTGAAGCGAATGATGCCTCCGGTGCCGTTCATGGGGAGGAACGAGGCGGCGCCTGCGGATCGGACGCCGGGGAGAGAGCGGGAGCGTTCGAGGAGGCGGTCGAAAAATTGGAAGCGCTGCTCGGGCTTGGGATATTCGGTTTGGGAAAGAGGAATATCTGCGGCTAGAAGGTGATCGGGTTGGAAGCCGGGCGCGACAGACTGCATGCGCTCGAAGCTTCTGAGGAGGAGGCCAGCGCCCACGAGCAACAACATGGCGAGCGCGATCTCCGAGACGACGAGTATCGAGCGGAGGCGGTGGCTTGAGGCTGCGCCGGTTGAGCCGCGCCCGGATTCGTTGAGGGTTTCGCGGAGATCCATTTGCGCGGTGCGAAGGGCCGGGACGAGGCCGAACAAAATTCCAGTGAGCAGCGATGCGGCAATCGTGAAGAAGAGGACCCAGCGATCGATATGGACGACTCCGACATCAGGAACGCTGCTAGCGGCGAGGCGCAGGAGCGGAGCGAGCGATAGGTTCGCGAGAAACAGGCCGAGTGCGCCGCCGAGCAGGGCGATCACGACGCTTTCAGTGAGAAGCTGGCGAACGACGCGCATGCGGGAGGCTCCGAGCGCGGTGCGAATCGCGATTTCTTTCGAGCGAGAAGCGGCGCGAGAGAGCAGGAGATTTGCAACGTTGGCGCAAGCAATGAGCAGGATGAATCCAACGGCGGAGAGGAGAACGATGAGGGCCGGGCGAACGTTTTGAACCATTTGATCTTGCAGGTGAACGACATCGGCGCTGACGCCGGCGTCGGCTTCGGGGTATTGCTTCGCGAGGCGGGATGTAATCGTCTTCATTTCGGCGCGGGCTTGATCGAGCGGAACACCTTGCTTGAGTCGCGCGGCAGGAATGATTCCGGGATGCCAATCGCGATCGTCGGGAAGCGTGATGGCCCAGGGCTCAAAGGGGACGTAGATATCGGCTGGTTGCAGAAATTGAAAGCCGGGCGGAAGAACACCGACGAGGGTGTAGGGCTGAGAGTCGAGAGTGATCGCCTTGCCAAGCCAATCTTTGGAACCACCGAAGCGTCGCTGCCAGAGCGAATAGCTGATCATAGCGACAGGAGGGCCGCCGGCGCGGTCCTCTTCGGGAAGGAAGGCGCGGCCGGCGATGGGAATGACGCCGAGAAGCGGGAAAAGGCCGGCCGTGATGTATTTGCCCTTGAAGCGTTCGGGCTCGCCGAGGCCGGTGAGGGTGAGATTGGTGAAGCAGGAAGCTTCCACCGACTCGAAGGAATGGCTCTGGTCGCGCCAGTCTTTGTAATTCTGATACGAGGTGCTGATCACCGGGAACATGGCGTTGCGTTCAACGACGAGCATAATGCGCGAGGGGTCGCGAAATGCGAGCGGGCGAAGCAAGACGCCATTGACGACGGTGAAGATGGCGGTGTTGGCGCCGATGCCGAGAGCGAGCGTGAGAACGGCAATCGCGGTGAATCCCGGATTTTTCAGGAGCATCCGGAGGCCGTATTTCAGATCGTGCAAGAAGCTGTCCATTCGTAATGCCTTTCCCGCCCCGAGTTTCTACTCGTGTCTTAATGCGACCAGCGGATCGACTTTCGTGGCTCGACGCGCCGGAAAATAACAAGCGGCTGCCGCGACGGCTGCGAGGCCGAGGGCAACCGCGACATACGTATACGGATCGGAGGTCTTGATGCCGTAGAGCTGGCTCTCGAGATAGCGGGTGAGGAGCGCCGCGCCGACGATACCGATAAGCAAGCCGATTACGGCGAGTTTCATTCCATCGCTAATGATCATCTTGAGCACGTCGGAACGATCGGCGCCAAGCGCCATGCGGATTCCGATTTCGTGCAAACGCTGGGTGACGCCGTATGCCATGACGCCGTAAATTCCGATGGCCGCGAGGATGGTGGCGATGAAGGCAAAGACGGCGAGTAAAAGCATATTGAGACGGCGCTGCGAAACCGCCTGGGATAGCAATTGGTCCATCGTGCGGATTTCGGTGACCGGCTGGCTGGGATCGATGCTCTCGACAGCCTTGCGGACAGCCGGAGCAAGCGCGGCGGGATCGCTTGTCGAACGGATCACGAGACGCATGATGCGCGAAGGGTTCTGCGCATACGGCAGATAGAGCTGGCCGACTTTTTCTTCGCCCCATTCCCATTCGCGCACGTCGGCTACGACGCCAATGACCGTGAGCCAGGAATCGCGCGCGACAGGTTGCCAAGGGCCTTTCGTAGGCGGAAATTTCAGATGAAGCTGCTTGCCGATCGGGCTTTCGTCGGGCCAGTAGCGGCGAGTGAGGGCTTCATTCAAGAGAACCACGCCCTCGGCGTTCGGACCGTCAGAGGAAGCGAAATCGCGGCCGGATTTCACGTTGATGCCCATGGTGCGGAGGTAACGCCAATCGGCTACGCGGTACTGCGCCGTGTCGGGCTTGTCCGCGGGAGCAACGGGACGGCCGGCGATGTCGAAATTGCAGTAATCGCCCCACCCGCTGAGGGGCAGAAAATTTACGGCGCTTGCGGATTTCACACCAGGCAGGGCGCCGACGCGATCGATTACCTGCTGATAAAAATTCATGACGGGCGGACCCGGAGCGTAGTGCGAATCGGGAAGCCAGATTTGCGTGGTGAGAACGTGATCCGGATCGAAGCCGAGATCTTCCGACATAAGCAGGTAGAAGCTGCGAATCAGCAAGCCGGCGCAGACCAGGAGGAGCAACGAGAACGCAACCTCGGAAACGACGAGCGCGGAACGGGTGAACTGACTGCGCCGCCCGCCGATCGAGCCGCGACTGCCCTCTTTTAGGGATTCGTAGAGTTCGGAGCGCGAGATCTGAACAGCGGGAGCGAGGCCGAAGAGCATTCCGGTGACGATCGACACTCCGAGCGTGAAAGCGAGAACCATGCCGTCGATACCGAGCCACTCGGAATGCGGAATTTCGCCGTAGCCGCCTTGGGAGGGAAGCGCAATGCGAAGGAGGTGAAGTCCGCCGTAGGCGACGAGGACGCCAAACGCGCCGCCGATCAGTGCGAGGAGAGCGCTTTCGGTGAGGAGTTGGCGCATGATGCGGCGGCGGCCCGCACCGAGGGTGGCACGGAGAGTAATTTCACGTTCTCGGGTGGCGGCGCGAGCGAGGACGAGGTTTGCGACGTTCACGCAAGCGATCAGAAGCACCAGGGTTACTGCGCCCAGTAAGACAAGCAGCCCTGGTTTGAGACCTCGCACGAGATCGTCGCGGAAGGTGATGATGCGAACGCCGTTCTGCTGGTCCACACCGGGATATTGTTGCTTGAGACGGGCGAAGATCGTTTCCATTTCGGCTTGCGCTTGATGTAAAGCGACGCCCTTGCGGAGACGTCCGAAAATGATCAGGGAGTGATCCTCGCGATGGAGCTGCGCGCGGTCGAGCGCCATGGGCATCCAGACATCGAACTGGAGGCTGGTGCCAAAAAGCGAGAAGCCGCGAGGGAGGACGCCAACGACAGTAAAGGGCTTTTCGTCGAGCAAGACGCTGCGGCCGACGATATCGCGGTCGCCGCCGAACCGGCGCTGCCACAAACCGTAGCTGATAATGGCGACTTGATCGTGGCCTGGCTGATCTTCTGCCGGGACGAAGTCGCGGCCGAGGATGGGAGTGACGCCGAGAAGGCGGAAGAAATTGCCGGAGGCGTGGACTCCGAAAACTTGCTCGGGCTCGCTTGTGCCGGTGAGGTTGTAAAACCAGAAGCGCCAGGCGGAGAGCTCTTCTAACGAACGATTCTGGTCGCGCCAGTCGAGGAATTCTGCGGGCGAGGCTGTGCCGCGGGTCACATTGCGGTTCGGGTCGGTTTCCCAGATGAGGACGATCCGCTGTGCATCCGGAAAAGGAAGAGGGCGCAGCAAAACTGTATTGATGACGCTAAACATGGCTGCATTTGCGCCGATGCCGATGGCGAGCGTAAGAATAGCGACAACCGAGAAGCCGGGGCTTCGCCGGAGCATTCGCCATCCGTATTTCAAGTCCTGCCACATGGTTCCCATTGGTTCGCCCCTGAGAGATATACAGAAGAGCAGCTATATTACTGCTTAACTGCTGCGTGTCCACCTCTCAGGTGTTATTCGTAACGCAACGCAATCATCGGATCGGCGCGCATGGCGCGGCGCGCGGGAAAATAACAAGCGAATAGCGCGACCCCGGTGAGCAGCAATGCGATTGCGCCAAACGTTGCAGGATCGCTCGCGCGCACCTCGAAAAGCAAATTCGAGAGCAGTCTGGCGAGCGCAAGAGCGCCAGCGAGTCCGATCGCTACGCCTGCCAGGGCGAGCTTCGCGCCACGGCCGATGATCAGGCGCCAGATATCGCGCGGTTGAGCGCCGAGCGCCATGCGAATGCCGATTTCGTTGATGCGAAGGCTGACGACATAGCTCATCACGCCGTAGATCCCGACAGCTGCGAGCAGGAGTGCGAGCAGGGCAAAAATTGCGAGTAGCACGGTGGAGAAGCGGCGCGACGCTACTGTGTCTGAGAGCAGGCCGTCGAGCGTGGTGACGTGGACGACGGGCAGATTCGGATCGACCTTGTGAATTTCTTCGATGGCGGCGTGAGCCAGAGAAGATGGGTCGGAGTTGGTGCGAATCACGAAGTTCGGCGTCCATCCGCCGGCTCCGTAGACATCAAACGTGGGGGACGAATCGAGGCCGAATTGGTGGATGTCGCCGACGATGCCGACAACAGGAGACCAGCAAGGCTGCGGCGCGAGCGAACACAAATTGATGCGCTTGCCGATAGGGTCGGCATCGGGCCAGAAGCGCTTTGCCATCAACTCGTTGATGACGATATTCGCGCCGCCGAGGTCGGCATCGTTGAACAGGCGACCCCTGACGAGTGGAATTCCCATCGCGGCGAAATAGCCGAGACTGGCGCCACGCGTCTGAGCGACGGGGCGAGCGCCGGCTTGCAGAGCAGGTTGTCCCTCGATAAGAAAACGCGAAGCGGAGTGAAGCGCGGTGGCGAGGGGAAGCACGTCAATGCCTCCGACGGCTTTTACGCCCGGCAAGGCATGAATGCGGTCGGCGATCTGCTGGAACTGGATGGATTGCTTGCGAACCAATTCCGTCTGCTGATCGTTCGAGAGCTTGAGAAAGTCCGCGAGGGGTATTCGAGGCTGTTCGACATCCATGGTTAGAATGTGATCGGGGCGGAAGCCCGGGTTGACGCTGAGCAGACGATGGAAACTTCGGATGAGCAGACCGGCGCCCACCAACGGGATGAGCGCGAGGGCGATTTGGGAGACGACGAGAATGCTGCGCAATCTGTTACCGGCGGAGGCAGCGGAGGTGCGGCCGCCTTCTTTTAGAACGGTGTGGAGATCTTGATTCAGCGTTTGAATCGCGGGCACCAGGCCGCAAGCAATGCCTGAAACGAAGCATACCGCGATTGTGAACGCCAGCACCCAGCCATCGAGGCCCGTATCTCTGACGATGGCGAGTTCGGATGGAACAAGTACCTTTAAACTGCTGAGGCCCAACCAGGCGAGAAAAACTCCTCCGATTCCGCCGAGCAGGGAGAGCAGAACGCTTTCCGTCAGTAGCTGCGCGACAAGCCTCGAGCGGCTTGCGCCGAGGGCGATACGCAGCGCGATTTCCTTCTGTCGAGCGGCATTGCGCGCGAGCAGAAGATTGACGATGTTGGCGCAGGCGATGAGAAGCACGAGTCCTACAGCGCCGAAGAGGACGAGCAGAGCCAGACGCAACTTGGCTGCCGACGGGTCCTGCATGTGCTGCACCGCAATGCCCCAGTTCCTGTGAGTATCCGGGAGCGCGAGCTCTTCCTGATGATTGAGAGTTGAGAGTTCTGCCTGCGCTTCGGCCAGCGAGACGCCCGGCTTCAGGCGAGCGAGCGTGGTGAATGGATGATGAACGTGCCCGGTGAGATCGTCTTCATACTGCCCGACGGGGAGCCAGAGGTCGGCCCAACGACTAAGATCAAGACCCGACGGCAGAACGCCGATGAGCGTGTAGCCCTTGCCGTCAAGCGTGAGCGTGCGTCCGACCACCGCAGGATCCGAACCGAAGCGACTCTGCCAGAAACGATGGGTAATGAGCACGGCAGGAGCGGCGCCGGGTTTGTCCTGCTCGGAGGTGAAGGTGCGACCAGCCACCGGGCGCACGCCGAGCATCGGAAAGAAATTCGAATCGGCGTAGGCGGCTTGAACGCGCTCGGGTTCGCCTTGACCGGTGAGATTGAATCCTTGCGCGATGTCGATATATGCCGCCATCTCCGAGAAGGAGCGAGACTCACGGCGAAAATCCTGGAAATCGCCTGGCGACAAAGCGAGCTGCGGCCACGCGGGGAAATAGGTGTTGAAAATTTGAACGAGAGATTCCGGCTGCCGATAGGGCGGAGGCTGAAGCAAGACGCGGCGCACGACGCTGAAAATCGCGGTGTTCGCGCCGATGCCGAGAGCGAGCGTGAGGATGGCGACGGTCGTGAAACCGGGATTGCGCGCCAACATGCGAACGGCATATCGAACGTCCTGTGCCACAGCGGCCATCGAATTCTCCACGTGTCCGTTTTATTCGTGCGCCAGCGCCTACTCGTAATGCAGCGCGATCATCGGATCGACGCGCATGGCGCGGCGCGCCGGGACGTAACAAGCGACGAGCGCGACCGCCGCTAGCAGCAAGGCGACGCCGACAAACGTAGCGGGATCACTGGCACTGACACCGTACAATTGGCTCGAGAGAAAACGCGTGAGGCCGAGCGCGCCGGCAGCGCCAATCCCTACACCCCAGGCGGCAATCCACAAGCCTTCGCTAAGCACGAGTCCCAAGATATCGCGCTTTTGAGCGCCGAGCGCGACGCGGACGCCGATTTCCTGAATGCGCCGGCTCGTGGAATAAGAAATCACTCCATAAATTCCAATCGCCGCGAGAACAAGCGACAACGCCGAAAATAGTTCCATTAACACCATCAAGAAGCGCTGCGGTCCGACTGACTCTTCGAGCAAGGTTTGTTCCGTGCGGATTTTCCAGACGGGCTGATCCCGGTCAACGGCCCAAACGGCGCTCCGAAGGGCGCTGGTGAACGCCACCGGGTCGCCCTTGACACGAGCAACGAGGGTCGCGAACAGATTCGGACTTTGCGCTTGCGGGACGTAGATCTGGGCGACTGTGAGGTCGTCGAGATTGTATTGCTTCACGTCACCGACGACGCCGACTACGGTGACCGTGACGTTATCTTCTTCGGGCAAGCGAATGGCTTTGCCGATCGGATCGGCACCGTTCCAGAATTTATTGACCAGGCTCTGGTTCACGACGATGACCTTGGGGGAATCGGCGGTGTCTTCGTCACCGAACCGCCGTCCGCGTAGGAGCGGAATTTCCATGGTGCGAAAATAGTTAGCGTCGCAGGCATTGATTTGCGCGCGAGGAGTCTCGGAGGGGGCCGGAATGGGGCGATCGGGAAACACAACCGGCGTGTCGCCTCCGTTGCCGCTGATAGGCAAGCCGAGGACTTCCGCCGCGGAGACCACGCCGGGTAATGCATTCGCGCGTTCGACCACCTGGTGGTGAAAATTCCACTGTTGCGATTTCTCCGGATACTTATTGCGCGGCAAGCGGTATTCGAGCGAAAGCAGATTGTCCGGATTGAAACCGGGATTGACACCGGTGAGACGAGCGAGGCTTTTCATCGTCAGGCCGGCGCCGAAAAGCAGGATGAGCGCGAGGGCGACTTGCGAAACAACGAGCCAGCGTCCCGTGCGGCTCGATGCGACCTCGCGGCCAGAGGCGCGATTCCCTTCTTTCAGCGAGCCCACGAGATTGGGATTCGAGAAGCGGAGGGCGGGAATGAGACCGAAAATCAGGCCCGTGAGAATCGTGATTCCCAGGGTGAATCCGAGGACCGGCAGGTCGAACTCCCTGGGAAACTGGGCCCAGGATTCCGACGGGCGGAGCCGCGCGAGGCCTTCGAGCGCCCAGCGGCCGATTGCGAATCCTAAAAGCGCGCCCACAAACCAGAGGAGGAGCGTCTCGGTGACGATCTGCCGAATCAGGCGACCCGGTCCCGCGCCGAGAGTGGCGCGGAGAGCCATTTCGCGATGACGGCCGGACGCGCGAGCGAGGAACAGGCTGGCCACGTTCGCACATGCAATCAAGAGAACAAAAGCGACTGCGGCGGAGAGCACCAAAACCGCCGGGCGGATATCCTCGGTCACCACATCTTGCAACGGGACTACTGCGGCGCCGCGCAAGGCGTCCGTTTCCGGGAACTCTTGCGCAAGGCGCCGGGTGATCGTGTTCATTTCGGTCTGGGCCTGTTCGCGGCTCGAGCCCTGCTTGATGCGGCCAATCGCGCCTGTGGATTCTATGGCGCGATCGCGAGAGAAATGAGGGTCGTGCGAGACCGGAATCCAGGTGTCGACGTAATCGATGGGAAAGCGAAACCCTTGCGGCATTACGCCAACGATTGTGAACACTTCGCCATTCAACGTGAGCGGCTTACCGAGGATTTGCGGGTCGCCTCCCAGGAGCCCTTGCCAGAGGCTGTAATTAATGACAATGACGCGTGCTGCTCCCGGTTCGTCGTCACCAGGCAAAAATCCGCGGCCAAGAGCAGGCTGGACTCCGACAACATGGAAGAAATTGGCGGATACAAAACCGCCGCGCACGCGCATCGGTTCCTCGCGTCCGGTAAGGTTCACGCTGCTTGGGCCGAACGCGCTGATGGCTTCGAAGATCTGAGACTGGCGTTGCCAGTCCTGCAGGTCGGGATAGGCGACCGCCCAACTGCGTTCCGCGTGCACGTTCTTCCGGAAGACGACTGCGAGCTGGCGCGAACCGGGAAGAGGAAGCGGACGCAAGAGGACCGAATTGATAACGGAGAAAACGGCGGTGTTCGCACCGATACCGAGAGCGAGCGTGAGGATGGCGACGATCGCGAAGCCCGGATTTCTGGCGAGCATGCGAAGGCCGTAGCGGATGTCCTGAAGGAGTGCGCTCAACCTGTTGTCCTCATGTGGATCAGCCCCTCGAGTGGCGGCTACCTGGCGGGCGCCGATTTCGATTTTGGATTCTTCACACCGGTCTTGATCTTGTTCGTTACTTCCCGCACCACGAGCGCAGGCAGCACATCTTTTCGTTCCGCGAGATAGGCGCGGACGGCACGAGGATCGCGTTTCGCGAGTTCGCGCAAAGCCCACGACATCGCTTTCGCCACTATCGGGTCGCGATCGCACTCGAGCAGACGGCAAACCTGGAGCGTGCGATACGTGTCGCCGGCGCCGCCCTGCGTCTTGCTGTTCAGCGGAACAGTGCTGACGAGAGCCGCGCGGCGCCACCAGCGGTCAGCGGAACGCGCCCAGCCGTGAATCAAACTATTCGGAACGCGGCGGCCGCGCCAGACGGGCCCCGCGAGATAGACGGCGAAGCAATCGACAGCGCCCCAGCTCGCGATGCCACGCCCGAGCTGTTCGAGTTGCCAAGCGTTCAGGTGGGAGAGAGTGGCAGGGTGATGATGGATCAGCTCGTAAGCGATGAAGCGGTAATTCGTCCGCTGGGTATCGATCAGCAGGCCCGCGAGTTCGATTACGACGTGCGGGGCTGCGTTCTTCAGGCGCAGGGTAAACTCTCGGCGGACTACGCGCAAATCGGCGGTTGTCGAACCGCCCGTGTTCGACAGCCGCTCGTCAATTTCCTCAGCCAGAGCCGTGACGCCGGCGCGGCTCGGCTCTTCAATCCGCGGATCGGACTGCTCCATTTTTCGTGCCACCAGTGCCCCTTGCCGATTGGTCGCGAGGGCGACGCCTCGCGCCGGTAAATTCCTCCGACGACCGGCCGAGCGAGAGGCCCGGCGCAGTGCGATTTGATATCCGCTGGTATGCTGCGGACTTAGACGCGACGGCGGCAACAACGGCGCGCCCAGGCCGCCAGGTTCTATTTCTTGTACGTCTCCCGAATGCGAGAGCGGGATTGGATTCGCGGGAATCGAACCGCCAATCATGTTCTCGAAGGGATTTTCCATTCGCGTTCGATTCCTCGATCAGGTCGAGACGGTGTCCATCGCTTATTCGTACCGCAACGCAATCATCGGATCGACGCGCATGGCGCGGCGCGCCGGGAAATAACACGCGGCGAAAGCGGTGGCCGAAAGCAGCACTGTGACCGCTGCAAATGTGAGCGGATCGGTGGGCTTCACGCCGTACAGGAAACTCGACATCGAGTGGGCGAGCGCTGCGGCTCCCGCGAGACCGATAGCCATCCCGATGAGGGCAAGACGCATTCCGTGACCGACGATGACGGAAAGAACATCCCCAGGCTGAGCGCCCAGCGCGACGCGAAGCCCGATTTCACGCGTGTGCTGGGTGACGAGATAGGAGAGCACGCCAAAGATCCCGGCTGCGGTGAGCAAAAGAGCGATGGCGGCGAAAGCACTGAGCAGCACGGCGTTGAAGCGATCTCCGGCGGCGGATTCGGACACGACGTCGTTCATGGTTCGGAATGCGGCGGTGGCTTCATCGGGATTGACGGACTGCACGGCCTCGCGGACGGCCGGCGCCAAAGCCGCCGGATCGCCGGCGCTACGAATGACCACGTTCATACGAGTGCGCGGAGCCTGAGCGAGAGGAATGAACATTTCGGGGCGCAGCGATTCTTGCAGCGCGAAATGTTTGTTCCCGCCAACAATACCGATGATTTCACGGGTCACGAATTCCGGCTGGCCCTCGAAAATCTGAAGATGCTTGCCGATGGGATTCTCCGAGCCGAAGAAGCGCCGGGCAAAGGGCTCATTGATCAACACCTCGAGCGGCGAGCCGGATGGGTTGTGAACCGGAAGTTCGCGCCCTGCAAGGAGCGGAATTCGCATCGCCGGGAAATAGTCTCCACCGACAATCCGAAAATCCGCGTCTTCTCGATCGCCGGGATCAGCGGGTGGGTTTTCCACGACAGTGAAAAAAGTGTTGTTCGCCTGGCCGGCCATAGGCAGCTCGGAGATGAAGCCGGCAGATTCGACTCCCGGAATCGCTTTGAGACGGTCGTGCAGGCGATCGAAGAAAGCAATCTGGCGCGACTCGTCCTTGTAGGTCGGCATGATGAGCGAAACCTGCGTGGTAAGGACGTTGGAAGCATCGAAGCCCGGACGGACGTGGATCAATCGCCAGAAGCTATTGAGCAGCAAACCCGCACCGATGAGCACGACGAGAGAGAGCGCCACTTCGGCGATCACGAGCGCGTTGTGAGCCCGGTGCTTACTCGGCGATGCTCCGGTGGCGCCGCTTTCTTTCAGACTTCGCATCAGATCATGGCGGCTCGCCTGCATCGCCGGAATAAGGCCAAAGAGAATTCCGGTGAAGAGCGCGACGCCGGCGGTGAACAGGAGCACGGGCGCGTTGACGGTGACTTCGTCCAAGCGCGGCAAAGTTTCAGGCCCGAATTCTTTCAGAACACCCACGCCCCAAGTGGCGAGCAGGATTCCGGCGGCGCCTCCTGCCAGCGCGAGGAGCACGCTTTCAGTGAGCATCTGACGCACGAGACGGAAGCGCCCGGCTCCAAGCGCCGTGCGAATTGCGATTTCGCGTCCGCGGACGGAATTCCGCGCAAGGAGCAGGCTCGCAACGTTTGCGCACGCGATCAGGAGAACCAAGCCAACTGTGCTTAGGAGTACGAGGAGGAGCGGGCGAACGTCGCCAACCATGGCTCGCTGAGCCGGCTCGAGCCGCAGGTTCCAATCTTTATTTGTATCCGGATACTCCGCAGCGAGTTGGGCTGCGATCGTGTTCAGATCCGCTTGCGCTTGCTCGAGACTCACGCCCGGTTTAAGCAATCCGATAGGACGAAAGAAATGAGTGCGGTGTGAGGACATGCCTTCATTCTGAAAGGGCGCGGGGAACCAGAAGTCGGCATCCGAAAAAAGCGGAAGGTCGACGGAAAGGACGCCGACGACCGTCATTTGCGACGCGTCCAATTTCAGAGTTCTTCCGAGCACGCCGGGATCGCTTCCGAACCGGTCGCGCCAAAAGCGGTTACTGAGAATGACCACGCGCGGATCGCGCTCCTGCTCGTCCGCAATAGAAAACGTTCTTCCAAGCAACGGGCGAACTCCGAGAGTCTCGAAGAATCCCTGCGTTACGAGCGAGCCGCGAACCTGCTTCGGGTTACCGGTTCCAGCGAGATTGAAAAGGGTGGTTCCCACTGCGATCGCGCCCCATTGCTCGAAGACATGGTTCTGCGCGCGATAGGCGAGAAAATCGGGCGGGGAGACCGCGGCTTTGTCGTACAGTAAAAAATTTCCCCAGGCCCAGACGATTCGATTCGAGTTCGGGAACGGCAGAGGGCGAAGCAGCACGCTATTCACGACAGAAAAAATCGCCGTGTTCGCGCCGATGCCGAGCGCAAGTGTGAGCACGGCGATCAACGCGAATCCCGGGTTCTTCACCAGCACGCGCACGCCGTAGCGGATGTCCTGAATCAACGCACCCATTGCGAGCCTCCTTGCGATCCGGTGCGAGACTAGATTTCTAGGCTGCGCCAGCCTGCGTTTGGCCGTCGACGATCCAGCCGTCCGCGAGTTGAACGATGCGATTACCGTACGCGGCCCAGGCATCGTTGTGCGTCACTTGAATGATCGTGGTGCCGTCTTCGTTGAGTTTCTTGAGCATGTCCATAATCATTTTTCCCTGGCTCGAGTGCAGGCTGCCGGTGGGCTCGTCGGCAAGAATCAACTTGGGCTTTCCGATCACAGCGCGGGCGACGGCGACGAGCTGCTGCTGTCCTCCGGAAAGCTGATTGGGATAGAGCGCTTTCTTGCCGACGATCTGGAAGCGATCGAGAGCGTCCGCAACCATTCCTTCGCGTTCGGCTTTCTTGATATCGCGATAAGAGAGAGGGAGATCGAGGTTTTCCGCGACCGTAAGATTGTCGAGCAGGTGATATTGCTGGAAGACGAAGCCGATATATTTTTTATGAAGCTCGACGCGGTGGCGATTGTCGAGCTTGTGGACGGCGTGTTCGAGAAGGTGATACTCGCCTTTCCACGCGCCATCGAGCATTCCAATGATGCCCATGAGGGTGGATTTGCCCGCGCCCGACGGGCCCATGATGGTGACAAAATCGCCGTCCGCGATATCCAGATTGATCCGGCGCAGTACCCAGGTTTTCCCCGCGCCCGACTCATAAACTTTTTCTACATTCGCCAGTTTGATCACGTTGCCTCGCTCTCTTTCTCTGTAGATCTGTGCGTGCGGCTAGTCGACGGTAAGCACGATCAGCGTCGCATCGTCTTCCCAGTTGCCGCGACAGAATTCAGCGACGCTGCTGAAAATTCTTGTTTGCGTTGCCTGCGAATCCGCGTCGCGACAGCCCTGAAGCACGCCGAGCAGGCGCGAATCGCCAAATTCGGCGCCGTCGGAATCGTGCGCCTCGGTCACACCATCCGTGAAAAGCAGTACCCGGTCGCCGGGCGCGAGTTCGATCGTCTCCGCTACAAACGATTGCTTCTTGAATACGCCCAGAACGCCGCCGCCGGCGTCGAGGCGGCGGTGCGAGCCGTCGCGATGAAGGACGATCGGCGCGTTGTGCCCGGCGTTCGCGTAGGTGAGCTTGCGCGAAGGCCCGTCGAGGTGCGCGTAGAAGAACGTGATGAAGCGGTCGGCGGCGATGTTTCGGTTTACCAGTGAGTTCAACCGCTCGCAGAAATCGGCGGGAGACATCGAGGGCGACGCGAGTCCGCGCACTCCCGCTTGAAAATTCGACATCAACATTGCCGCCGGCATTCCCTTTCCTGCCACGTCGGCGATGCAGAGCCCCACGGCCCCGCCATCGAACGGCAGAACATCGTAATAATCCCCGCCAACGATGCGCGCCGGCTGCCACGCTCCGGTAATCTGATAGCCCGGAAGCTGTGGAATTTCCTGCGGCAAAAATCCCTGCTGGATCGCGCGAGCTTCCTCCACTTCTCGTTCCCGCTGGTGAAACTGGAGCGCGACTTCATTGTGGGCGTGACTTTGCTCGATGGCCTGTTGCTTTGCGGCGCGGCGTTGCCGGCCCAGTTCAATCTGTTTTTTCAGAATTTCCAATAGCCGGACGTTCACCCACGGCTTCTCGACGAAGTCGCCGACGCCGCGCTGCATGGCTTCGACCGCGAGTCCCACGGTGGCCCAGCCCGTCATGACGACGATTGGCGGCGCGCCTTCCGCTGCCTGCAACTGTGCGAGAAGGTCGAGGCCTTCGCGCCCCGAGGTTGTGTCGCGCGCGTAATTCAAGTCCATGAGAATGAGGTCGAATTCTTTGTTTGCGATCGCTTCCAGCAATCCCGCAGGTGAGGCGACTGAGTCGGTGGAGTAGCCGTGGCCCTTGAGGAGCAGCCGCAGCGCTTCAAGGACGTCCGGCTGGTCGTCGGCTATCAGAATTCGCGGCAGGCGAGTCTGCATCTCGTGATTGAAGTCAAGCGCCATGGTGGCCATTGGTCGCGACTCCTGGCTCGGAGAACGAGGCAGCTTCGAATCGGAGTCTCCCAAATATGGGCAGGTGAGCTTCCAGCCCGGAGCTATTATAAGAATATATTATTCAATGGCTTACAAGAGATTTTGTGCTTATAGAGCCCCGATTCTGCCCAGTTGCGGGAATGTCCGTTGCGAATTCGGACAGCCCTTAGTTTCGACGGCCGCTGCGGCTCGCTATTCGTATCTCAGGGCCACCATTGGGTCGACCCTCATCGCGCGCCGGGCGGGAACATAACAGGCGAGCACCACGACCGCGAAGAGCACAACCACGACGGTCGCGAACGAAATGGGATCAGTCGCCGTGACGCCGAAGAGCAAGCTAGAAAGGAAATGGGTGAAAACAAGCGCAGTTATGAGCCCCAATCCTATTCCATAGAGAGCCAAGCGCGAGCCCTGGCCAACGACAAGTCGCAGCATGTCCCGCGGCTGTGCGCCGAGCGCCATACGGATCCCGATTTCGTGCGTCCGCTGCGCCACCGAATAGGAAATTACGCCGTAGAGGCCGATGGCCGTGAGAACGAGCGCGAGCCCGGCGAAAATTCCGAGCAACAGGGTATTAAATCTCGGAATGGCGATCGTGCCATCGAGATAATCTTCCACGGTCTTCACGTTGTATGCCGGCAAGTCCGGATCGATCGAGTGCACGGCCTCGGCGAGAGGGAGAGCCAGGCTGGACGGATCGCCGGAAGCGCGCGCCACAATCGTGATGCTGCCAATCGGAATCTGCGCTTGCGGCAGATACGATGTGGGCAGCCATTCGGACGTCAGGTCCTTGAATTTGACGTCGGCGACGACGCCAACGATTTCTCGCATTCGCGAGGGTTTCTCGTCCACGGAAATACCCGGGCGGATATGTTTGCCGATCGGGTTTTCGCCGGGGAAAAATTGGCGGGCGAGCGATTCGTTGACGATGACGACCGGATTCGAATCAGGTCCGTCTTGCGTGGTGAAATCGCGCCCTTGCAGCAAGGCGATTTTCATTGTGCGGAAATAGTCCGGAGTAATCGAGAAGATCGTCGAGTGCACTTCGTCGCTCTTCGCCACCGGACGGCCTTCGATCTCGACGCTGGTGCGCATTTCTGAGCCGGTCATCGGCAGCGGGAAAACGCCGGCGACGGATTGCACGCCGGGAAGGGCGGCCAATTTCGGCATCAACTCGCGCGCGAATTGATCTTGCCTGGCGTTCGTGTACTTCCGATCGGGTAGATCCAAGTCCGCCGCAAGCACATTGTGCGGATCGAAACCGGGATTCACGTTCTGCAGCCGGACGAGGCTGCGAACCAGCAAGCCCGCACTCACAAGAAGCACGAGCGCGAGGGCCATCTCGACGATCACGAGCCAGCTTCGCAAGTGATGGCGGTGGCTCCCCGCTGTGGTGCTGAGCGATCCTTCCTTCAGGGCGTCCACTAAATTCGAGCGCGTCACCTGGATCGCCGGGGCGAGGCCGAAGACAAGTCCCGTAAGCAGCGAAATGCCCACAGTGAACGCGAGGACCCAGCTATCCGTATGAATCTCTGCGGCGCGAGGAAGATCCTGCGGGCTCAACCGCACAAGGAAGGCGCTGCCCCAGGCTGCAATCATCACGCCGAAAACTCCAGCGAGGCCTGCAAGCAGCAGGCTTTCAGTAAGTAGCTGGCGCACCACGCGGGTTCTGCCAGCGCCGAGCGCGGCGCGAATCGCAATCTCGCGCCCGCGAGTTGTGGCGCGAGCGAGAAGCAAGTTCGCCACGTTCACGCACGCGATCAGCAGGACCAGCCCCACCGCCGCCATCAGCATGATGAGAGCGGGCCGGATCGCGCCGGTGATTTTTTCCTTTTCGGACTCCAATTGGACTCCAGAATATTTATTCGTGTCCGGATATTCTTTCGCAAGGCCAGCGGTGATCACGTCCATCGCCGCCTGGGCCTGAGTGATTGAAACGCCTGGCTTCAAACGCGCGATTACGCTGAAAAAGTGGGCGCCTCTCTGTTTGGTCTCCGGAGGCGTGTTGTCGTCCGACACCTGATCCACCGAAAACGTGGTCCAAACGGAAACGGGCTTGCGCTGGATGGGAAATTCGAATTCTGCCGGCATCACGCCCACAACGGTATAGCCCCGGTTGTTGAGAGTAATCGTGCGGCCGACGATTTCACGATCGCCGCCGAATTGCTGTTTCCAAAGCTGATGATTCAGGATCACGACGTTGTGGTTCGCTTCGTCCTCATTCGGAAGAAACGTTCGGCCGAGTTCGGGAGTGGCACCGAGAAGCGCAAACAAATCGGCGGAGGCAACCTCTCCTTCGAGGTGCGCCGGGCTTGCCACACCCGTGAGCGTGAAGTTGCTATCGTGATAAGCGGCGATTTTCTCAAACACCTTGTTCTGTGAACGCCAGTCATCGAAGTCCGGATAGTCAGCCGTGCCGAACCTCCAACCGGTGCGTGAGTTGGTGACCCCGACACGCACGAGCCGTCCAGGATCGTGGAACGGAAGCGGCCGCAGCAGCTCGGCATTCACGACGGAGAAGATTGCCGTGTTCGCGCCAATCCCGAGGGCTAGCGTGAGGACCGCGATGATGGTGAAGCCCAGGTTCTTGGTGAGCATGCGCACGCCAAAGCGAATGTCTTGCAGCAAGGATTGCATCGATGCCTCCGAAGCTACTCGTACCGCAGCGCGACGATCGGGTCCACGCGCATGGCGCGTTGGGCCGGGACGTAGCAAGCTGCCAATGAAATCGCCGCAAGGAAAATCGCGATGGAAGCAAATATTCCGGCGTCGGTGGCGCTGACTCCAAAAATTACGCTCGCGAGCAATCTTGCGAGTGCGTAGGAAACCGGCAGCCCAATCGCCATCCCGAGCCCGAGCAACACCAGTCCGCGCGATAGAACGAGCCGCAGAATTTCGCCCGGCTGCGCGCCGAGCGCCAGTCGAACCCCGATTTCGTGCGTCCGCTGGACCACCGTATACGCCATCACGCCGTAGACGCCCACCGCCGCGAGCACCAGAGCGATCAGTCCCAGCGCACCCATGAGCACGGCCACGTAGGAAAGCCCTACCACCGACTCGGAGATCACGCGGTCCAGAGTCTTGATTTCATAGATCGGCTGATCCGGATCGACCGCCGCGATACCCGCGCGAACCATTGGAATCATCGTCCGCGGGTCGCCGCTCTCACCACGGACCGTGATGTATGAATACTGGTGCGGCGCCTGTTGATAGGGAAAGTAAATCGCGGGGTAGTCTTCCTGGTCGACCCATTTGTAACGGATTTCCCCGACAACGCCGACAATTGTCGCCCACGGCTTCGTGGAATTCTCGGCTCCGGATTGAATGCGCTTGCCGAGCGGGCTCTCGTTCGGCCAGAAGCGACGGGCGATTCGTTCGCTGATCACCACGACTCGCGGAGCGTCCGCCCCGTCCTGCTCCGTGAAAATTCTGCCGCCGCGAAGAGGAACATTCATGGTGTGGAAGAATTCCGGATTGACGCTGTTGATGGCTGCAAACCGAATCTCGCCGGGCTGCGGCGGGATTCCTTCGACTCGGAAGCTGTCGCTGATGCCGCCGTCACCGAAAGGCACGTCGGTGGCAACCGCAGCTGCTTTCACGCCGGGTGTCGCGTTCAATCGCGCGAGCACTTGTGAGTAGAACGCGCTCTGCTGCGGCCGCTCTTTGTATTTCGAGTCCGGCAGCGTCACACGCATCGTGAGCAGGGATTCGGGAACGGCCCTCTGATGCGAATGGAAAAGCGCGCGGACTCCCTTCACGGTAAGGCCGGCGCCCACCAGCAGCAAGAGCGAGGCGGCAATTTCTCCAACGACGAGAGCGTTGCTCAGAATATGGCGCGACTTCCCTACCATGCCGCCGCGCCCGCCCTCTTTCAATTGCTCGGAAAGGTCGAGCTTGGCGCCCTGAAAAGCAGGCGCAAGCCCCGAGACTACCCCCGCCACCACCGCGATCGCGACCGTGTAGGCCAGTGTATCGAGATCGAGGCGAATGTGTTTCCAGGCAGCTATGTAGCGAGCGACGTCCGGAGGCATGTGCGCAACGAGCAACTGCACGGCCCATTTCGCAAGGAACACGCCGAACACCGCGCCGGCTAGCGAAAGCAGCGTGCTTTCGGTGAGCAATTGGCCGATGATTCGCCAGCGGCTCGCGCCGATCGCTTCGCGGACGGCAAACTCCTTGTGGCGGGCCGTGGCGCGGGCCAATTGAACATTGGCGACGTTGGCACAGGCAATCAGCAGCACGAATCCCACTGCGACCAGTAGCAACATGCTGTATTGCTGGGAATATTGGTCGGCGGCGAACATGCGCATCGGAAGAACGCGCACATTCCAGCCTTTTTCATCGGCAGGAAAATCCTTTTGTAGGTGCGCCTGAATCGCGGACATCTCCGCCTGCGCCTGTTCGACGGAAACACCGGAACGGAGCCGCGCGACGGGCCAAACGTAATGAGAGCTGCGAAGGTTCCTCTCGCTGTCGGTAAGCGTCATGGGAAACCAGATCTGTGCGCTCGTCGGGAAATCGAAATCGTCGCCCACCACTCCCACGATTGTCTGGCTCACGCCGTCGACCGTGACCGTCTTCCCGATGATCTTTGGATAGGAACCGAAGGCCCGCTGCCAGAGTCCGTGCCCGAGGATCACTTCGTGATCGCGCCCGGGTTGTTCTTCCTCCGGCAGGAACGCGCGGCCGAGCTGCGGCGGCATTTGAAGAACGTCGAAAAAGTTGGAAGTGACGTTTGCGCCCGTGAGTTTTTCCGGGTCACCGCTGCCGGTGAGATTTACATCGCTCCATTCGTACGCGGCGACTTTTTCGAACGACTGGCTCTGCATTTTCCATGCGACGTAATCCGCGGGAGTCACGCTGTTCCGGCCGGAGCTTTCGCCTGGCATGTTGTTGATAACCATGGCAAGGCGGTCGATCTCCGGGAACCAGATTGGCTTGCGCAAGAACGCGTTGGCTATGCTGAAAATCGCGGCGTTGGCGCCGATGCCCAACGCGAGCGTGAGAACCGCGGCGAAGGTGAACCCGGGACTCTTGCGCAGCAGCCGCAGCGCGTATCGAATATCAAGCGAGAGCGTGCGCATCTGTGCCTCCTACGAACCGATGCGTCTTTCGCGCGTTATTCATATCGGAGCGCCACCATCGGATCCACGCGCATCGCGCGCCGCGCCGGGATATAGCAGGCCAGCAATGCCACCAGCGCCAGCAGGACGGAAACTGAGATGTAAGTAACCGGGTCCGTGGCACTAACAGTGAGAAACTGCCCGACCAGCCGTGCCGCCGCGAATGCCGCCGCGAGCCCGACCGCCAAACCAATTGCGACAATGATCAGTCCCTGACTAAAAATCATTTTCAGCACGTCCCACCGCTGTGCGCCCAACGCCATGCGAACGCCGATTTCATGCGTCTTCTGACTCGCTGCGAATGAAATCACACCGTAGACACCGACGAGCGCGAGAATCAATCCCAGCACTCCCAGAGCCGCCGCCAGCAACGCGCCTAATTCAAAGATCAAAAGACCGTTCAAAGTGTTGAGCGCCTCCACCATCGTTTTCACATCGAAGACCGGCATCTCCGGCGCCATGGACTCGACCACTCTTTCGACCTCCGGGATCATAGACTCGGGCGCTCCCGCCACGCGCACCTGAAGCACTGCGAGCGTGTTGGCCGCGTAGTGCTGGGAGATCGGCACATAGAAGTAAGGTTGGATCGTGCCTGTCATCCCCGAGTAGCGAGAATCCTTGGCCAAACCCACCACTGCGATCGAATGATCCGGATCGGCTCCGATCTTGAAATGCCTTCCGATCGGCTCTTCATTCGGCCAATACTTCTTCACCATGGCCTCATTCACGATCGCTACGAACTGCGTATTTTGATCGTCGGCGTCGGTGAATGTACGCCCTTGAATCACAGGGATGCTCAAGGTCTTGAAGTAATCGGTCGAAACCGCGTTGTAAGACGAAACGGGCGTCGCTTGGCCCGCCGGTACCTCATAGCCTTCCACTACGATCGTGTCGCTGTTGTTGTAGTAGCCCAGCGGGGTTGAGTTCGCCGTGCTCGCCGATATCACTCCCGGCAGTGCGCGAACGCGAGCGAGCAGGTTCTTAAAAAATTCCCGGCCCTGCGCTTCCTTGTAACCGATCTCATTTGGATCCATGAAGAAATTCACCACATGGTTCGGATCGAATCCCAGATTCGTCCGCTGTGCTTCGCCTAAGCTCCGCGTAAAGAGCCCGGCGATGATGAGCAGCATCAAAGAACCTGCTACCTGCGCCACCACAAGAGCATTGCGCATCCGGTGCCGCCCGCCCACAAGTCCACGACCGCCTTCATGGAGGATTTGCGATAGATTTCCGTTCGACGCGCGAATCGCGGGCACGATCCCGACGATGATTCCCGTCACCAGCGCGGCTGAGAGCGCAAATCCAAACACACGCCAATCAAAGCCAAAATCCAGCCGTACCGGCAGATCCGTCCCGAGGTTCATGCGCGCCAGCGACGAACTGCCCCAATACCCGAGGACCACTCCTGCCACGCCTCCGCAAACCGCCAGCAGAACGCTTTCCGTGAGCAACTGGCGGATCAATCGCGTGCGCCCCGCGCCCAGCGCCGCTCGAATCGCCATCTCCCGTTCGCGGACGGTCGCCCGCACGAGCAAAATGTTTGCCACGTTGACGCACGCGAGCAGCAGCACAAGCGCCGAGAGTCCCAGGAAAAGCCCGGAGATCACTACCATGGTGTTTTTTGGATCGGGATTCGGCCGCGATCGCAGTTCTGGGAAAACTTGAATGCTCAAATCCTTATCGTTCGTTGGGTTTTCCTGCGAGAGCCGTTGCGCGACGACATCGAGCGAGGCTTGCGCCTGCCGCAGGCTCACGCCGGAGCGCAGCCGACCAAGGACATAATCATTCCGGAATCCTCGGTTGGTCGTAAAGTCGCTTGGATTGCCTGCGATCGCTCCCATCCCCAGCGGTAAGTATCCCTGAATCTCTCCCAACGGGAAGAGCCCGTGAAATCCCTCCGGCGCCACTCCGACGACCGTCATCGGATGGCCATTCACCGAAACCTTCTTGCCGACGATTCCCGGATCGCCGCCGAAACGAGTCATCCAGTACGAATAGCCGAGAACCAGCGCCGGACTGGACCCGGAAGTCTCCTCTTCGGACGGTAGAATAAATCGTCCAAGCGTCGGCTTGATGCCCAGCGCGGAAAAGAAATTTCCATCGACATAACTGGTTACAATGCGGTCGGCTTTTCCGTCCACACTGAGCCCGTCCAGACCGATCTGGTAGGAGATCAAATCCGAAAACACGCCCTTGGTCTGTTCGCGGATATCGCGATAGTCGGGAACCGAAAAAATGTTGAGCAACTGGCCGCCCTTCAGTTGGTAGGCGAGCGTGGTGATCTGCTGCGGATCTTTCACTGGCAGAGGACGGAGGAGAAAGGAATCCACCAGGCTGAAAATTGCGGTGTTTGCACCAATGCCGAGCGCAAGCGTCAGAATCGCAACTGCCGTAAATCCCGGATTCTTCCGCAACGTTCGCATTCCGTGCTGAATGTCCTGGATCAGTGATCCCATTTTCAGCTCCTGCACTTCAAATCTTCATGCCTAATCCTGAACCGAGCATGCGCGACAAAATTTCACTCGTACCGAAGCGCGACCATCGGATCCACGCTCGCCGCTTTGCGCGCCGGGAGCCAACCGGCCATCATCGCCACGGCCGCCAGCGCCGCCGCTGCCGCTACAAAAACCACAGGGTCGCTCGCCGTCACTCCGAACAATTGCGATTCAACCAGCCGCCCGACCGCATACGCGAGCGGCAAGCCGATCCCCAGACCGATTGCAGACATGCGCACCACTTCCCGCAGAATCAGCCAGCTGACATTTTCCCGCGAGGCTCCGAGCGCCATCCGTATGCCGATTTCGCGAGTGCGCCGCGTCACCACGTATGCCATCACGCCGTACAAGCCAATCGCCGCGAGAAGCGAAGCCAGAAAACCGAGACACGCCGAGAAAAACATCAGCAGCCGGTCGTCAAACTCGGTGTCTTCCACTTGGGCCGCCAGCGTCTTCACTCCGAAAACGGGCAAATTCGCATCGAACCCTGCGACGGTCTTCCGCAAAGTATCGGCGAGGGCTTCGGGCTGCTGTCCGGTGCGCGCGTAAAAGGTTACGTTGCCGAGATCCGGGTCCTGCGTGTATGGCAAGTACACCATCGGATGAAGTTCTTCGTGCGCATCTGTGGTCTTGCTGTCTTTCACCAGGCCGACGATCTCGACGTCCGGGTGCGCTTTGTCCTGCTTCGGCCCGATTCCCAGATGCAGGCCGACAGGATTACGTCCGCCGAAAAAGCGCTTTGCGATTGACTCGCTCACGATTGCTACCAGCGGGCTCGTCGCCGTGTCGCGCGCTTCAAATTCGCGGCCGGACAACAACGGAATTCCCAGCGTCGCGAAATAATCCCGGCCAATCCAGTTTTCCTTCACGTGCGTGTCTTCGGACTCCTGCGGAACGTAACCCTCCGCGGACATATCGGAGCCGGCGCTGTCACCCGCCAGGACTGTCATGCGCGCCGCACTCACGAAACGCACGCCCGGCAACGTCGCGACCTGATTTCGAATCCGGTTTGCGAGGTCCACGGTCTGCGCTGGCGAGTAGAGATTCAGATCGGGCGCAATCGAGAACGCGATCACATGGTCAGTGCGCAGGCCGAGATCCTGGTTTCTCAAATTCAACAAGCTTCTGGTAAAAAACCCCGCTCCCGCCAGCAGCACTACCGTGAGCGCCACCTGTGAAACCAAGAGCCATTTCCGCAACCGCACGTTTGCTTTGCCGCCGGAGACGTTCGCGCCCTGGTCTTTCAACGTGCTTTGCAAGTCGGTTCGCGTGGCTCGCAGCGCGGGCGTCAACCCGAACAACACACCCGTAACGATCGAAAGCGCGATTGCAAATGCGAGAACGCGATAATCGAGCTTGGCCTCGAGCCCGGAGATTCCCTCGCTTTGCGGAATCGCTCCGACGAGCGCGCTGAGTGTCCACGCCGCCAGCGCCATCCCCGCAACGCCTCCGGCAATCGATAGCAGCAAGCTTTCCGTTAAAAGCTGCTTCACCAGCCGCCACCGGCTCGCTCCCATCGTCAGCCGCACGGCGATTTCGCGCTGCCGCGCCTCTCCGCGAGCAACCAGCAAGCTGGCGAGGTTCACGCACGCGATAAGCAATACGAGCGCGACCATCGCGGTGAGAATCAACAGCGGCTCCCTCGTACCCTCCTGCACGATCGGCCGGCCGTTTGCCGCGGAATCGAGCAAGAGTTTCTTGTCCAAAAATTTCTGCCGACTTTTTTCCGAGCCTTCAATCAGGTGAACTTCGGCTTCCAAAATTGCGTGGTAGGTTGGCGCGAGCGTCACTTCCGCTCTCGTCCGGTCGAACCCCGGCTTCATGCGGCCGATCATGGCAATCCAGTGGTCCTTGCGGTCATCAAGCCCGTTCCAGTTCGGCGTCATCTGCGCCTTCATGGTGATCGGGACGAAAAGGTCGGGCAGCTGTCCGATCTGAATGCCGGTAAATCCCGCGCGAGTAACGCCTACGACCGTCAGCGACGTTCCGTTCACAACGATCTGTCCGTTCAGAATGCTGGGATCGCTGCCGAAGTGCCGGGCCCAGTAACCGTAACTCAGCACCGCCACGGAATTCGCGCCTGGCACGGTTTCATCGTTCGAATTGAAGACGCGGCCCAGCGCGGGCTGCACTCCGAGCGTCTCGAAATAATTTCCGGACACGAGTTCAGCCAGCGCGCGCTCCGTCGAACCGTGGCCGGAAACGCTCACCGGGGTCGGAAAGCGCGCGATCAGACCGGAGAACGCTTGATTGCGATCCCGGAGGTCCTTATAGATTGGGTAGGAAAACATCCCCGAATCGTCGGTGCTATCGCTCCAGGTGTGCCCCTGACTCGGCCCAGGCGAACGCAACAGTACGAGCTGCTCGGGGTGCTGGACCGGCAGGCGTCGCAATAGGATTTGATCGGTGAGCGAAAAGATGGCGGTGTTCGCGCCGATGCCGAGCGCGAGAGTGAGGACGGCGATGGCGCTGAACCCTGGATTCCTCGCGAGCATTCGCAGCCCGTAACGAACGTCCTGCCAGAACGATTGCATCCGGACCTCCGCTTCTCCGTATCTCTTAGACGTAGGCTTACACGCAGCGCTTACTCGTATCTCAGCGCTACCATTGGATCCACGCGCATCGCTCGCCGCGCCGGGATATAGCAGGCGAAAAGCGCCACTCCCACCAGCAGCGCAGCCACCACTGCAAAGGTGATCGGGTCCGTCGTGCTCACGGCATACAACTGATTCGCCATCAATCGAGTGAGTCCGAGCGCCGCGAGAATGCCCAGTCCAGCGCCGATTACGGCGAGCCGCGCCCCTTCGCCTACGATCATGCGCAGAATATCTTTTCGCTGCGCGCCGAGCGCCATGCGGACGCCGATTTCGTTCACGCGCTGGCCTACGAGGTAGGAAATCACGCCGTAGATTCCAATCGACGAAAGCAGTAGCGCGACCACTGCAAACGCTCCGAGCAAAATCATCGAGAATCGCTGCGCTCTCACCGAGCGCGACACGATTTCATCCATCGTCATCGTGTCGTACATCACCTCGCGGCTATCGACCTTCGACACTTCTTCCCGAATCGCTCCCAGGGCCGACGCCGCCTCGCCTTTCGTTCGCACGACCACATCTGCGCCATCCACCATCAGCGGCAAAAATTTATCGTTGATCTGCATAAACGGCAGATACATTTCCGCGTGGATCGGCCGGGTGCTCTCATCGAGCCCCCAGTGCTTCACGTGTCCCACGATGCCGACGATTTCCGGCGAAACATTGATCATGTCGAGGTTCAAGTGTTTCCCAATCGGATCCTGGGCGCCGAAATACTGTCTCGCGAATTCCTCATCGATCACCATCACGGGGGGCGCCGTCTCGCTGTCTTGCTCGGCCAGATATCGCCCGCGGAGCAGCGGAATGCCCATCGCTTTCAGATAATTGGGGCTCGTCGCATACCAGAGCGCAAGGCTCATCTGGCTCTCGGTTGGCGGTTTAGGCTGGCCTTCCATCCAGAATGGAAAATCCGAATCGCCGCCCTTTAGGGGCAGCGAGCCCGCAAGAAGCGAAGCCGCTTGAACACCGGGCGTTGTCTCAATTCCCTCGAGCAGTTGCCGGTAGGCGGCGCGGATTTTCGTTGCGTCGGAAGTTTTGTCGGGCGCGAGAGCGATGCTGAACTCCACCGCGTTGTGCGGATCGAATCCGGGGTTCACGTGCCAGAGCCGCGCCACGCTGCGAATCATCAGTCCTGCGCCCACCAGCAATACCAGAGCCATCGCGATTTCTGCCACCACCAGCACGCCCTGCGCGCGATTCCGCATCCGCACCACGCTGCGGCCGCCTTCTTTCAAAGACGCCTGCAAATCCGTGCGCGAAATCTTTAACGCCGGCGCAAGACCAAAAAGTATTCCGGCGAGCAAGGAAGCGCCGAAAGTGAAAGCCAGCACGCGACCGTCGACGCCAATCTCGTCCATCCGCGGCAGCGCCGCAGGAAGCGTCTTCAACACCGCATTCGTTCCCCACGCCGCCGACAGTAACCCCAGTGCTCCGCCCGCGAGTGCCACGAGAATGCTTTCTGTCAGCAACTGGCGAATAATCCGGCCCTGTGTCGCCCCGAGTGCGAGCCGAATCGCGAGTTCGCGTGCGCGGCCGGTAGATCGCGCGAGCAGAAGGTTCGCCACGTTGACGCAAGCAATCAGCAAAACGAATCCCACCGCTCCAAGAAGGATCAGCAGGATCGGTTTTCTGTCGCCAATAAGATCCTGCAGAAGCGAAACGGTGGTGATACCCATACCGCCGTTGGAAGTTGGATATTCCTCCGCCTGATTGCGCGCGACGGAGTCCATGTCGGCGCGAGCTTGCGCCAGCGTCACGCCCGGCCGCATCCGGGCGACCACGTCCATGCCCATGCTGATCGTTCGATCGCGGAATGTGGGATCGTTCCACTGCCCGATCGGGACGTACACTTCGCCGTCGGTGAAAATTTTGAAATTGTCGCGGACGACCCCGATTATCGTGTAACCGGTGCCGTTCAGCATCAACGTCCGGCCGAGCGCATCCGGCGCGCCGCCGAATTTTCTCTTCCAGAATCCTTCGCCGAGCACCACTACCGGCGCTGCTCCCGGGCGGTCGTCGTCAGCGCGAAAGGTGCGTCCGAGGATCGGAACTTCCCCGAGAACGGGGAAAAAATCGGCGGACACCTGGCCCACCGGCACGCGTTCGGCTTCGCCCGTTCCGGTGAGGTTGTAATCGTCCTCGCGATAGGAAGCCATCGCTTCGTAGGAGCGGCTGTCTTTTTGCCAATCGAGAAAACTCAAGTACGGAACGGACCCCTTCTCGAAATTGAACGCCTTTCGGTATAGCGAGACGAGCCGGCCGGGCTGCGGATACGGCAGCGGATTCAGCATCACGCCGTTCACTACGCTGAAAATTGCCGTGTTCGCGCCGATGCCCAGCGCCAGCGTCAGAATCGCGATCGCCGCGAATCCCGGATTTTTCGCCAGCATCCGCACTGCATATCGAATGTCTTGCAGCAAATTTCCCATCGTTCCATCCCCTCGAGCTGGGCCGTCGCTAGTTCGCTGTTTCGAATGTCTGTTTTCTATTTTCTATTTTCCAATTTCCGCTTCACTCATGCCGCAGCGCCACCATCGGATCCACCGCCATCGCGCGGCGCGCCGGAATGTAACAAGCGACCAGCGCGACCGTGGAGAGCGTCACCATCACGACGACAAACGTGACAGGATCGTTCGCCGTGACCCCGTAGAGCAAGCTGCCCAGCAGATGCATCGTTGCAAGCGCGGCAATCAATCCCAGACTCACTCCCAGCAGTGTGAGTCGCATTCCCTGACCAACCACAAGCCCGAGCACATCACGCGGCGCCGCACCCAGCGCCATTCGGATTCCGATTTCGTGCGAGCGCTGGCTTACCGAGTACGAGAGCACGCCGTAGATTCCGATGGCCGCAAGGAGCAGACCGAGTCCGCCTAGCACGGCGGCGAGCGTTGCCGCAGTGCGATACGCGAAGAGCGATACGGAGAGCAATTCCGAAACCGTGTCAGTCTCGAGGATAGCGACGCCGGAATCGAGCGCGCGAACCTGCTCCCGAACTTGTGGAAGGAGCTTCAGAGGATCACCCGAAGTTCTGACGAGAATGTTGGCGTCACCGCCCGTGTCCTGCCAGAACGGAAAATAGAGGAACGGTTGCGGCCGCTCGTTCAGGCTGTGGTACTTGATATCTTTCACGACCCCGGCAATCGTCCACTGATGCTGCGAAGCGCCCACACGCCGGCCGATTGGGTTTTGTCCCGGCCAGAAACGCTCGGCCATCGTTTGATTGATCACGCAGACGCGCGGAGTATCGAGGCGATCCTGAGCGGTGAATTCGCGGCCGGAAAGAATCGGAATTCGCATCAGCGAAAAATAGTTCGGACCTACGACGTTGTAGTCGATCAGGTTCTGTTCGCCCGGCTTGGGCGTGTAACCTTCGAGATCAGGAATCGTGTAGCTGCGGCCGGTAAACCACATCGGGACGTAGCGCTCGAGAGTGGCGCCCTCCACTCCCGGAACCGTTTTCAAGCGGTCGGTGAGCTGCTCGAAGAACGCGGCTGCCTTGTCGTCGGAATATCCGTTGCCACGAAGATCGAGCGCGGTCAAAAGGACGTGGTCGGCGCGAAATCCGGGACTCGACGTCACTGCCATTCGCAAGCTGCGCACCAGCAATCCGGCGCCGGCAAGCAGCACGACAGCGAGAATGGTTTCTGTCACGACCAGAAGATTCCGGAGGCGATGCTGGCCTGCGCCGCTTGATGACGTGCGTCCGCCGTCTTTCAGAGATGCATTCACGCTCGGCCGTGTGATCTGCAGCGCCGGTGCGAGTCCGAAAATCACGCCCGTCAAAACCGAGAGCGTGAGCGTGAACGCAAGAACGCGGCCATCCACTCCCAGCGGCAGTCCGATCGGCAGATGCGCCGGCGGCGTGAAGACCATCAGGAAATTCGTGGTCCAGAGCGTGAGCAGGATTCCGCCCGCGCCGCCGATGCCCGCGAGCAGCAGACTTTCTGCCAGCAACTGGCGAATCAGCCGCGCGCGGTTGGCTCCGAGCGCCGAGCGGATCGCAATCTCCTTCTCACGCACTGTCGCGCGCGCGAGCAGCAGGTTCGCCACGTTGGCGCAGGCAATCAGCAGCACCAGAATCACGACGACCATCAGAAACGAGAGAACCGGCAGCAGAAAAGCCTGCAAACCATAGTGCGCCTGCCACACCGGGCAGACGTACGCGCCGACGTTCCTGTTCGTGTCCGGATATTGCTTTTCGAGTTGTCGCGCGATCGTCACCATCTCGGCGCGCGACTGTTCGAGGCTCACACTCGGTTTCAGGCGGCCCATCATGTGAATGAATGTGGGGTTGCGATACACCAGGCTTTCGCCCGGCAGCGCCTGGGGCTGCATCTGCATGGGAACGAAATATTCAGCGGCGATGCCGACGATCGTGCCGTTGAAGCCGCGCGGCGCGATGCCGATCACCGTGAACGGGTGCTGATTGATCTCGACAGACTTACCGATCACTTTGGGGTCGGAGCCGAAGCGGCGGCGCCACAGGCCGTCGCTGAGGACAATGTAAGGATCGGAGTTCGGGCCCTGCTCATCGGCTGCGTGGAACGTTCGGCCGCGCGCCGCGTTAACACCGAGCAGATCGAAATAGTTTTCGGTGACGATCAAGCCCCAGTTGCGCTGCGGCGGCTGTTCTTTCTCAAGTTTCAGATTTGTGCCGACCAGTTCGAAGCCAATCATCCCGGAGAAAACGTGATTGTGGTCGCGATAGTCTTTGAAGTCTGGGTAGGAACTGGTGTGGTAGGCGCCGTCGGGCATGACGGTTTCGACGTCGACGAGACGATTCGAATCCTGGACGAGCGAGAGGGGATGGAGAAGAACGGCTTCGAGCCAGCTGAAGACGGTTGCGTTGCCGCCGATGCCAAGAGCGAGCGAGAGAACTGCGACGGCGGTGAAGCCCGGATTCTTCGCGAGCATCCGGACGCCGTATCGAATGTCCTGCAGCAGAGTGCCCATCCCGGTTCGCCCCTTTGCGTTCCGCTGCCGCGAGTGGAAATCGAACAAATTCCAAAAACACCCGTGCGCGAGAGCCGAAAGAATATTTCCGGCTGATGCGTTCGGGGGAAATTTTGAGATTCGGCTTTAGACGCTTGCCGTCCGCGTGCCGATGGTTTCTTCGACGATGCGCCCGTCGAAGAGATGGATCGTGCGGTCGGCGATGCTGGCGTAGCGCGGATCGTGCGTCACCATACAGATCGTCGCGCCCTCGCGATGCAATTGTCGCAGCAGGTCCACGACAGCTTCGCTGTTCTTCGAGTCCAAGTTACCGGTCGGCTCGTCCGCCAGCAGAATCGAGGGCTGGCCGACGAGAGCGCGGGCGACAGCGACGCGCTGTTGTTGACCACCTGAGAGCTGAGAGGGGTAATGTTTCATGCGATGCGCCATGCCGACGCGCTCAAGAACTTCCTGCACGCGCTTTTTGCGTTCCGCCGAAGCCATGCTTCGGTACGTGAGCGGCAGCTCGACGTTTTCGAAAACGGTGAGGTCGCCGATCAGGTTGAACGCTTGAAAGATGAAACCGATCTCGCGGTTGCGGATGCGAGTGCGGTCGGAGAGCGACAAATTCGCGACCGCTTGCTTATTGATCCAGTAGTTGCCGTCGCTCGGTGAATCGAGCAGGCCGAGGATCGAAAGAAGAGTCGACTTGCCGCAGCCCGACGGACCGGCGATCGAAAGGAATTCGCCGTTTTTGATATCGAGGTGCACGCCTCCGAGAGCGTGAGTTTCGACTTCATCGGTGTAGAACACCTTGGTCACGCCATCGAGCCGAATGAGGGATTGGGCTTCGCTATTCATTGAGTGCTCCTTCGCTATCGAGATTACGGATACCGGCGCCGAAATGTTCCCTGCTTACTTCAGTTGCACCCGGTCAAAATTGTCCCAGGCCGACATGTCGGAAAGAATCACGGTATCGCCGACCTGCAAGCCTTTCTTGATTTCCACCGTATTCACCGAGGTGCGGCCCAATTCCACCTGGATTCGTGCGGCGTCGCTTCCATCTACGATCTTAAAGAGGCCGACGGTGCTGTTCGCTTCGCCATGAACGGGGCGGCCGACGTAGAGAACATCCGTAAGGCGCTCGATTTCGACGGTGCCTTCGACGCTCAGATCAGGACGCGCGCCCGGAGGCAGCGCGCCATCAAGCGCGACGTCCACGGTGACGGTGCCGTTCTGTACGGCCGGATCGATGCGCATCACATGGCCTTCGATCACGCCGTTGTGAGTATCAACCGAAGCTTTCTGGCCGATTTGAATGTCTTTTGCCTGGGTCTCGGCGATTTTCAGCGCGGCTTTCAGGTGTGTGGGTTGCGCGACGCGCGCGAGTACTGTGCCCTGCGTGACTTTTTGTCCGACTTCCACGTCGAGCTCTTGCAGCACGCCGTCAATGCCAGGACGGATGTGGAGCTGCTCCATCTGCGATTTCTTCAAATCGTACATCGCGCGCTTTTCGTCCACATTTGCCTGCTGGACGGCAAGCTGGGCTGCAATCGAATTCGCGAAAGTTTCCACTTGTTTCTCGGCGATTTCGTTCTGCTTCGCCAGTTCGTCGGCTTGTACCACCGAAGTCTTCACGATGACGTCCGCAACCAGGCCGAGCTCAAAAAGCTTTTCGTTATTGGCTTTCTGCAGCGCTGCCGTGTGATACGAGGAGCGGATGGCTGCCGCTTGCGCGCGCTTGTCCATCAACTGGTTTTCGAGTTGCGCCTTCGTGTTGTTAAACGATGCTTCGGCACCGCGCAGTTGATATTCCGCGTCGAGCGCAGCCTGCTGCAATTCCGGATTCAGCATGTCCAGAATTACGGTATTGGCTTTGACGAGCGTGCCGGGAAGTAGATAGCGCTGCTCGACGGTTCCGTCGGTGGCAGCGGGAATCAGGCGAATGGTTTCGGGAACGAGCGTTCCGAGGCCGCGGACTTCGCGGAGCATCGGGCCGCGCTTCACCGTATCGGTCCAGACCGTAGCGCGGTCAACGCTGGGTGCAGCCGGCTTCAGCCGGGAGAGAGCGTAAGTGACGAGCGGTATCAGTACCACCGCCACGGCGATATAGATCGTCCGGCGGATCCGCTTTTGTCGTTTGGCTTCAGGGCGTGCTATGTCCACAGGAAACAACCTCGCATATATACATGGCAACTCAAATTCCGGTGTCGATATGATTGTAAGTTATGTGCATTGTGTGGTTTACGGACGATTTGCGGGTTCAGAATAGGGCCAATTTGCCCGCTCGTGGGAATCGCTCGTCCCGTAACCGGACAATGAAAAGTCGCTTTGCTCATACTAAGAGGCGGCTTCGGCGCTCGCCTTGATTTCCTGCCAGCGCTTGGGACGCCGTTTGGCGTCGAGAACCTTTTTGCGGAGGCGGATGGATTTCGGAGTGACTTCGACGAATTCGTCATCGGCGATGAATTCGATGGCTTTTTCGAGGGTCATTTCGCGCGGGGGAATCAGGCGAATGGCTTCGTCGGCGGAAGAGGAACGCATGTTGGTCTGCTTCTTTTCTTTGGTGACGTTGACGTTCATGTCGTCTTCGCGGGCATTTTCGCCGAGGATCATGCCTTCGTAGACTTCGACGCCCGGACCAACGAACATTTCGCCGCGCTCCTGAATTCCCCAGAGCGCGTACGCGACGGAAACTCCGGCGCGATCGGCGACCAGAGCGCCCGTGGGGCGCATGGCCATGTCGCCCGCGTAGTCGGTCCAGCCTTCGAGAATGGAATGAATGAGCGCAGTGCCGCGCGTGTCAGTGAGTAGCTGGCCGCGGAGACCGATGAGTCCGCGCGATGGGATCATGAATTCCATGCGGACGCGGCCGGAATGATGGTTGACCATTTTCTTCATTTCGCCGCGGCGGGTGCCAAGAAGTTCCATGACGATGCCGATGAAATTTTCCGGGCAGTCGATGATGAGGAGTTCGAGCGGCTCGACACGGCGCCCGTTTTCGGTGCGCACCACGATTTCGGGTTTGCCAACCATCACTTCGTAGCCTTCGCGGCGCATGGTTTCGATGAGGATGGCGAGCTGCAATTCGCCGCGGCCGAGAACGCGAAAGGAATCGGTGGTTCCCATGTCTTCCACACGCAGGGAAACGTTGGTGAGCAATTCTTTTTCTAGGCGCGAGCGCAAGTCGCGGGAAGTGACGTATTGGCCTTCTCTGCCGGCAAATGGCGAGGTATTAATGGTGAAAACCATCGTCAATGTGGGCTCGTCAATGAGGAGCGGTTCGAGCGGCGCGGGATTTTCGAGGCTGGTGATGCTTTCGCCAATCTGAATGCCTTCGACGCCGGCAATGGCGACGATGTCGCCGGCAGTGACTTCCTCGGCTTCGTCGCGTTCGAGTCCGCGGAAGGTGAAGAGCTTCGTGATTTTTGTCGGCTGAATTCTTCCGTCGAGTTTGGCAATGCCGACTTCGGTGCCGCGAACGAGGGTGCCCTGGAAAACGCGGGCGATGGCGAGGCGTCCGAGAAAATCACTGTAATCGAGATTGGTGACTTGAATTTGCAATGTAGCCGCCGGATCGCCGGAAGGAGCGGGGATCGAGGCGACGATTTCGTCGAAGAGCGGCTGCAAGTTTGTGGAGGAGTCGCCGATTTTGCGATGCGCGACGCCCAATTTCGCGTTGGTGTAGATGACAGGAAAATCGAGCTGGTCTTCGGTGGCGTCGAGATCGATGAAGAGGTCGTAGACTTCGTCGAGGACTTCGGCGGGGCGCGCGTCCGGACGGTCAATTTTATTCAGGACAATGATCGGGGGAAGTTTCGCGGCGAGCGCTTTCTGGAGAACGTAGCGCGTCTGCGGGAGCGGGCCTTCGCTCGCGTCCACGAGGACGAGGACGCCATCGACCATGCGAAGGGCGCGTTCGACTTCACCGCCAAAATCGCTGTGGCCGGGTGTATCGACGATGTTGATCTTGGTGTCGTGGTAGGTGAGGGCGGTGTTCTTGGCCAAGATGGTGATGCCGCGCTCGCGCTCGAGGTCGTTGGAGTCCATAACGCGATCGACCATTTCCTGATTGGCGCGGAAGATGCCGCTCTGGCGGAGCATGGCGTCAACGAGGGTGGTTTTGCCGTGGTCCACGTGGGCGATGATGGCGATATTTCGGATGGGTGCGGTCATGATTTTGAGGCCGAATTTTGGCTAAAAAGCGAATTGAAAAAGTGCAATCTATTCGCGATTAGACTTGGGCGCGATCCTTTGTTTTGAGTAAGTTACGGCGATTTCTAATCCCGGATTCGCGATTAGAAATCGGGCATCCGTCCGGGGGAGCAGCCAAAGAAAAAGGGCTGCACGAGCAATCCTGCAGCCCCGGCAAGGTTCCTGGGAGTATTCAGGAGCAACGAATGCGGGAGTATTTTAGCACGGATGGAGGCGGAACGGGCGAGCTGCGGCACCGGTTTGTGGGTGGCTGCTGCACGGCTCGTTCTTTGCATCATTGGTACAAACCTCCACGATTAGCGTGCCAGAATGTGCGGGGAAATACAATTGGTTGTTGGTGTAAGGAAGTTTGGGCGGGGCGGCAGGAAAAACTTTGAAACCACAGATGAACACAGATAAACACTGATGGGGGATGGGCGGGAGCGGGGCGACGAGGACGTTGTTGGTAATGGTTCAGTTGAGAGGACCAGTGAGTTGCCGGTCCGGTCAGTCGCGGTGTGGGAGCGCGGGCACGGCAAGTCGCACCCCTACTGTGTGGTTGTTGGGATTGCGGAGATTGACACGGCGGGGGCGTGATTTTAATTGGGGCACAGGCAGGATTGCCTGTGCTACTGGAGGCGGGACCGGGGTGATGTGGTATTCTCGCGGCGATTTTTGGGATTTACGGGGATTTTGGAGAGGGGCGAATGACGATCGGTGGGCGGGCGCGTCGAGCGTTGGTGGCGGCTGGGATGCTGGTGGCGGTTGGGGCGATAGTTGTGCTTCGGGCGACGCCCGTGACGGGAAGGCCCTCGACGAGTCAGGCACTCGTCGTGGCTACCACGGCGAACTTGAGCGAACCGGCGGGGGCGAGGGCGAGCGAGCGCGGAGGGACGACGTCGGTTGAACAGGCGGGTGCGCCCGACGAGAAGCGGGCGTTCAGCGAGTTGTTTGACAAGACGGATGTGATGATTGCGATGCGGGATGGGGTGAAACTTCACACGGAGATTTATTCGCCGAAGGGATTGGCGGCGGGGACGGCTGGGGGCGCGGAGAAGCTGCCGCTTTTTTTGACTCGGACGCCTTATGGGATGAGTGATGACGAGGCGGGGTATTCGCGGCATTTGGGGCTTTACCGGGAGATGTTTGCGGACGGATATATTTTCGTGATGCAGGATATTCGCGGGCGGTATGGATCGGAGGGAACGTTTGTGATGGGGCGGGCGCCGCGGGACCGGAAGGATGCGAAGTCGATCGACGAGGGGACGGACACGTACGACACGATCGACTGGCTGGTGAAAAATGTGCCGGGGAATAACGGGCGGGTGGGGCAGGCGGGAATTTCCTACGACGGGTGGCTGACGGTGATGTCGCTGATCGAACCGCATCCGGCGCTGAAGGCGGTGAGCGAGCAGGCGACGCCGGCGGACATGTTTCTGGGCGACGATTTTCATCACAACGGAGCGTTTCGGCTGAGCTACGGGTTTGAGTACGCGGCGATGATGGAGACGGGGAAAACGAATTTTCAGTTTCAGTTCGACAAGTACGACACGTATGAGTGGTATCTGGCGCTCGGTCCGCTTGCGAATGTGAACAAAGTGTATTTTCACGGAACGCATCCGACGTGGAACGATTTCGTGGCGCATCCGAATTACGACGCGTTCTGGCAGAAGCTGGCGTTCGCGCCGTATTTCAAGGACTTGACGCTCGCGGTGCCGAATTTGAATGTGGCGGGATGGTGGGACCAGGAAGATTTCTGGGGCCCGATGAAAGTGTACGAACTGCTGGAGAAAAACGACACGAAGCACAATAACTATGTGGCGGTGGGGCCGTGGAATCACGGCGGATGGGCGCGTCCGGATGGAACGAAACTGGGGAACGTGGATTTCGGGAGCAACACGAGCCTTTATTTCCGGGAGAATATTCAGGCGCCGTGGTTTGCGTACTGGTTGAAGGACAAGGGGACTCTTCCTGTGAAGGAAGCGGTGACGTTTGAGACCGGGGCGAACCGGTGGAAGACGTGGGACGCATGGCCGCCGCGGGAGGGAGTGACGCAGCGGAAACTTTATTTTCGCGAAGGCGGAAAACTTTCTTTCGACGCGCCTGCGGAGAAGCGCGACGCCTTCGATTCGTATATTTCCGATCCGGCGAATCCTGTGCCTTACCGGACGCGTCCGGTGGAGGAAACGTATTCGGAGGGGAGCCGGTGGTTCACCTGGCTGCTGGAAGATCAGCGATTCGTGCAGCAGAGGCCGGATACGCTTTCGTGGGAGACGGAACCGCTCGCGGAGGATGTGACGGTGGCGGGCGATATCGTGGCGCATCTTTTTGCGTCAACGACGGGTACGGACAGCGACTGGATCGTGAAGTTTATCGACGTGTATCCGGAGAAATGGGAAGCGGACCCGAAGATGGGCGGGTATGAGCTGATTATTTCCGATGAGGTGTTTCGCGGGCGTTTCCGGAAAAGCTTCGAGAAGCCGGAGGCGATTGTGGCGGGGAAGGTGACGCCGTTTACGATCGATTTGCACACGAACGATCACGTGTTTCAGAAAGGGCATCGAATTATGGTGCAGGTGCAAAGCACGTGGTTTCCGGTGATCGACCGGAATCCGCAGACATTTGTGCCGAATATTTTCGAGGCGATGGCGGAGGACTATAAGAAGGCGACGCAGCGGATTTGGAGGACGGCGGAGTATCCGTCGAATGTGGAGTTGCCGGTGGTGAAGTGACGGCCGGCAAACCATGGGAACCACGGATGAACACAGATAAACGCTGATGGAAGGCCAAGGCGCGGCGAGGCAAGTCTCGCCGGGGGAAAAGGCGGAAGCAAGCTTCCGCACTCCAAGGAGAGGCGAGGATGAACGTGAGTGTGAACGCGAATATGGTTACGACGGCGTTTGATTTGCCGGGGTATCGCGTGGTAAAGACGCTGGGGCTGGTGCGAGGAGTGACGGTGCGTTCGCGGAGTATTTTCGGGACGATTGGAGCGTCGCTTGAGACGCTGGTGGGCGGGAATATTACTTTGTTTGAGGAGATGTGCGAGAAGACGCGGGAAGAAGCGCTGGAGTTGATGATGCAACACGCGATCGAGCGCGGCGCGAATGCAGTAATCGGAGTGCGGTACGACGCGACGGAAGTGATGCAGGGCGTGACGGAAGTGCTCGCGTACGGAACGGCCGTGCAAGTGGAGCACAGCGCGTAGAGTCTGAAGAAATCCCGGGAACTACAACTGAACACACGTTGACGCTGATGAAGAGCAAGGACGGCGAGGCTGAACGCGCCGAGAAGGAGGCGGCGGTGAAGCGCCTGGAGAGCGTTCATTGATGGCGCCTAGCTTTGACGCGGACTAGAATTGCCGGTTGGGGCGATTCGCGGATTCATAATATGGGAGGAGCATTGATGAAGCGTGGGGGGAATCAGATCGAGGGAGTGTGGTGCGGGGGCAGAATATTTTTGGTGGCGGCGGTGATGCTGCTGGCTTGTACGAGTGCGATCGGGGCTACGGCGCCGAAAACCAAGACGGAGACGGTGGCGTTCAAGAGCGGGGATCAGACGATCGGCGGATTCCTGGCCGCTCCCGATACCGCCGGGAAGCATCCGGCGATGATTGTAATCCACGAGTGGTGGGGGTTAAACGACTGGGTGAAGGAGCAGGCGGAGAAGCTGGCGGCGGAGGGCTACGTGGCGCTGGCGGTGGATCTGTATCGGGGGAAAACGGCGACCGATCCTGGGGAAGCACATGAGCTGATGCGCGGTTTGCCGCAGGACAGGGCGGTGAAGGATTTGAAAGCGGCGTTCGATTACATGGAGACGCGTCCGGAAGTGAAGAAGGAGAGTATTGGCGTGATCGGATGGTGTATGGGCGGCGGTTTGGCAATGCAACTGGCGGTGCACGATCCGCGGGTGAGGGCATGCGTGGTGAATTACGGCGCGCTGCCGACGGATCCGGGCGACTTGCAGAATATCGGCGCGCCCATTCTTGGGAACTTCGGAGCTCTCGACAAAGGGATTACGCCGGACGATGTGAGGGCGTTCGAGAAATCGATGTCGAAGCTGAAGAAATTCGTGAATTTGAAAATATACGACAACGCGGGTCATGGATTCGAGAATCCGAATAACGCCGCGTCGTACAGGCCCGAAGCGGCTGTGGACGCGTGGAATCGTACCATCACATTCCTGCAGGCAGTTGTGAAGTAAGGGCAGGCGGCGGTGGTTACGGCCTCGATCTGTTGATTGATGAGCTTGTCTGGGCGGCGCGCAGCGGTTATGGGTTAAAGCCGCAGAGGCGAATTCCGCGCTGATTTCTGCGCTTACGTTCTGTCCATTCCAGAGTCAATCCCTCCGATAGTTCGTGGTTCCGAGACTTCCACCAAGGGGAACAGGCATGAGGCGGAATTTGCACGAATTGCCGCGATTGGCCGATATGGCAGGCGTGCTCGCGATTGGGATCGCGTTTGCGGCGGGGTCTGCCTGCGCGGCCGGGGCGAACGTTGCGGTGGGCGCTGTGAGCGAAACACGGGAGGAGGCAGCCGCGGCTGCGCGCTCTTCAGCGGGAGGGGAAGGGAGCGCCGCGCCACCTTATGCGGTAGAGGAGCCGGTGCCGACGCCACGAATTTTTGCAGAGGGCGTGGTATCGACGGTCGATGACGAATCGGGCGTGACGTTCTCGCCGGACGGGACGGAAGTCTATTTCACGAAGCTCGTTCCGTACACGACGTTTCCGAGATACGGAGTAATTTGCGTTTCGCGATATCGCGATGGGAAATGGAGCGAGCCGGAGATTGTGCCGTTCTCAGGAAAATATTTGGATTGGGGCGCAAAGATTTCGCCGGATGGGAAGACGATGCTATTCACGTCGTCGCGGCCGGCGCCGGGGCACGACGAACGCGTGTTGCGAATCTGGTCGGTTCAGCGGACGGAGAATGGATGGAGCGAGCCGCGGCCTATGCCTGAACCGATTAACGCGCCGGCGGGCCGGTGGAACATGGATGCGACGGTGACGAGCGATGGGACGATTTACTTCGCGTCAGACCGAGAGGAGCCGTTTCATTTTCAGATTTACCGGTCGCGATACGAGAACGGGAAATACGTTTTGGCGGAGAAATTGGGAACGGCGATCAATTCAAAATTCAGCGATGCACAGCCGTATATCTCCCCGGATGAAAGGATCTTGATTTTCTCATCGACGGGAGAGCAGGGTTTTCCTTACGCGGCGCGGACAGGAGACATGCAGGGAGGAGGGCGACCCTACCCGCGAGCGGATCTGTATGTGAGCGTACGACGGAACGGCGAGTGGATTCCGGCGCAGCATCTGGAGCACGGAATCAACAGCGTGGCGGAGGAAGGGTATGCGACGCTTACGCCGGACGGGCGTTATCTTTTTTTCACGAGCGAGCGGAGCGCGTTCGACGTGCCGGCACCGGAACGGCTTAGCTATCCGGCGATGGAGCGACAACTTGGGTCAATTTTCAACGGGCACGGGAACGTGTTTTTTATCGACGCGAAGCAGTTGGGTGTGGACGACTCGGCGGCGGCGGGGAAACAATGACGCGAATAAAATTGGCGGCGGCGCTGATTGCGCTGGGAGTTCTGGCCGGGCGGGGCACGATGAGTCACGCGCGGGCGCCGGAGGAAAGTCCGACACCGGAAATGATCGGCGAAGGCGTGATTTCGACGCCGGACGACGAGTTCGGCGGGGCGATTTCGCCGGACGGCACGACGATCTATTTCGACAAGACAGTGCCGCCACACTATTTGTACACGTTGTGCGCATCGCATCTGGTGAATGGCAGGTGGGGGACGCCTGAAGTGATGGCATTCTCGGGACAGTACCGCGATTCCGATCCGGTGCTTTCGCCGGATGGGAACACGCTGCTGTTTGCCTCGGACCGGCCGGTGGCGGGATCGCAGGGAAAAAGTTTTTACATCTGGGCCGCGCGGAAAACGTCGACTGGATGGAGCGATCCGAAACCGCTGGAGGGAGCGGTGAACAGCGAAGGCAGCCAGGTGTTCGCGTCGGTCGCAAGCAACGGGAATTTGTATTTCACGTCGGACCGGAAGGGCCAGTTCGACATTTACCGCACGCGGTTGGTGAATGGAAAATATTCGGAGGCGGAAGACCTGGGGCCGAGGCTCAACAGCTCGACAATTTCCAGTTTGGAAGCGTTTGTGGCGCCGGATGAGAGTTATTTGTTGATCGGGAGTTTTGGGCGGCAGCCGGGATTTGGAAACTCGGACATATTCATCAGTTACAATGAAAACGGGGTGTGGAGCGTGCCGAAAAATCTGGGACAGGCGATCAATACGCCGGCGCGTGAGTACAGCCCGCGCGTAACGGCCGATGGAAAATGGCTGATTTTTACGAGCGAGCGCGGAATGCAGAGCGAGAAGCGCGAAAAACCGTTTACATATCAGGAGTTTACGGAAAAGGCGCGAGGCATCTTCGACGGGCTCGGCAACATCTATCGTATTCGTATGGATTACGTTCTTCGCACAACCCGGCCATAAGCACGCGGTAACTTCCAGGGCAATCCAGCGTTCATTTCGGATGGCGTACCATTGTGTGCTGCGATTTCGGCGGGTAGGCTGGATGGACGCATTCAGGTGGGAAATTGAGCGAGAACTTCGAAAACGAGAAGGTCGAGCACGGGCGAACCGAGATTGCCGCTCCGATCGACGGGCAGCCTCGCCGGGTGAGCCATGGAATGCGGCTGGCGATTGCTTCGTCGGCGCTCGTATTGGCGCTGGCGTTCTTTTTGACGTTGAAGCCGACGCCGGCGCGGGCGGTGTGGGAAGAATTCGCGCGCATTATTGAATTGAAGGGTGAACTGAAGAATGGCGCGCCGGCTGCATCGCGTCTGGAATATTCGAAACACCTTAACGAGAGGCTCGCGGATTTGGGCGCGCAGAAACAGGCCGAATTGCTCGTCGAAGCGATGTTAAACGATTACGACGGTGCGACGGAGCAACTTTCGTCGCGAATGGACGGATGGCGCGGACAGTTGACGATGAGCCCGCGGCTGAAGAGCCTGCTGGATGCGGCATTGAATTCGAACGACCTGCGCGTGCGAGCGGCGGCGATCGAGATGGAACTGGTTGCGTACGATCTTCCAAAGACGCACGAGAGCGCGGACGTCTTGATCGACCGGATTGAATCGGATCCGGCGGGGCGATCGTGGGCGCTGTGGATGCTAGGCGCGACTGGGAATCGAGGGATCGAGCCCGAACGGTCGGCCGGAGTTTTGTCGAAATACGCGCACGACCCGGACGAGAAGACGCGCTACTGGGCGGTGGAGGGTCTTTCGCTGCTGGGAAGCGACGCAGCGATTCAGCCGCTGCTGGAAGTTTTTCGCAACGATCCTTCGTTGCAAGTCCGCGAGCGTGCGGGGTGCGGACTGGCGCATTCTGGAATGCTGACGAGGGAGCAGCGGTTCGCGGCCGTTCCGACGCTGATGAAATATGGCGAGGATCCGTCGCTCGATTCGAATACGCGCGATTGGGTTTATCAGGCGCTGCGGGAAATTACGGGCGCGCGCTACGGAACGAATTCAACCGACTGGCGCGAATGGTGGGCCGAGAACACACCGCGTTGAGTTTGTCCCACCTCTGTTTCATTACCGCTAGACTCCAGATCTAGTACAAGACCGTTTGCAGTCCGATACAATGCCACCGAACCATCTCCCTTAATCAGCGCAAGTCTCCCCATTTGAGATGACGGTCAGGATGGGGCAGGTCCGGTGCCCGGCATGTTGCTGCCGCGGCCTTCTTTTAGTTCGGCGCAGATCATGGTTAGCAGATCGGAGATGGAGGAGACATAGTCCTTGGCGACGGTTTGAAGATTTTGCAGATTCCCGGCGTCAGCGTCGTCCATGGCGTTTGAGGCACTCTGAAGGCGAGGAACCTGGAGGCGATAGTAGGTGCAGCCGGGCAAGGATTTCAATTCATAGTCAACAGCCTCGGAAACGCTATCCATGAAGACGGGAACGATTTCCTTAGCCCAGCCCAAGAGTCCCCAGTCCTTCGCCGAGCCATAGGTGATGTGATCCTGGCGGTCGCCGGTGCCGACGGAGACTACGGTGATTCTTGGCGCGTCCGGATAGAGGGAGCGGGCTTCCGCGTAGGCGGCCATCGAGGGGTTGTTGACAAACACGCCGCCATCGATGAGGGCGTAGTCCTGGCCGTCGTTCGTCAAATGGGCGGGCGGAAAAAACGTCGGGGCCGCAGAGGTGGCGCGCGCGATCTCGGTCAATTTCCAATTGAAAGTGGAATCGGAGGCGATGCGGTGGCTCTTGAAAAAGAAGGGGAGCTGCGCGTGCAAGTCGTAGCTCGAGATCAAGAGCGGAGTGAGCGCGGCCCTGAATTCGACATTGCTGAAGAATTGCTCGAGCGCGGCTTCGAGAACATCGGGAGAATATTTCGGAAGAACGAGCTGGCGAGCGGGCGTGAGAAAGTTCTTCTTGAAGATTGCCGGCCCGTTCTCAACGTAGAGCTGGAGAAGGTCATCGGGCGAATATGGCGCATTGTTCTTGGATGGAGTGCCGATTCCGAGAGCGATGATACCGCCGGTGGAAGTCCCGGCAATGAGGTCGAAGACTTTGGATAAGCCGACGCCGAGCCGTTGTTGAATCTCTCCAAGGATGATCGCGGGAATAATTCCGCGAATTCCGCCGCCATCAATCGCGAGGACTTTTATTGACGGCACGAACCGATCCTCCCAGGGATGCAGGAAGACTCAGAGACGTTGAGACTGGAGTCTATTGGCGATGGGGTATCGCGTCAAGGCTGTGAGTCAGGGCTATGATAGGTTCGAACCGCGAGCCGTGGTTGCGGCCTCGATTCAGTGAGTCTGGCGGCGGGGCATGAAGATTCAGTTCATGACGGCGGCCTTTGGGTTCCCCCTCGCTCCGTCGGCGTGTGCTAAGATTATTGGCGTTCATAGGCCCGTAGCTCAGTTGGCTAGAGCGCTACCTTGACACGGTAGAGGTCTGCGGTTCGAGCCCGCACGGGCCTACCATTTATCTTTGTCGTGCGCTCCTAGCGCAGTTAGCTCGAGCGGGCCGACTGAGTCGGCCAAGTCTGCGGTTCGAGCCCGTTCGGGCCTACCATTTTTCATTGTCGTACGCTTCTAGCTCAGTTAGCTCGAGCGGGCCGACTGAATCGGCCAAGTCTGCGGTTCGAGCCCGCACGGGCCTACCATCGGATCAAACTCTGCGATGGCCTTCGTCTATATCTTGCAAAGCGAGACGACCAGGCGGTTTTATATCGGCTCGACCGTCGACCTCGACCGACGCATCGCTGAACATCTCCGTGGGCACAGTCCTGCTACTCGCGGACGTGGCCCGTGGAAGCTTGCCTACAACGAACAATTTGACACTTTGATCGAAGCTCGCACACGAGAACTGGAGATCAAGCGATGGAAATCATCGAAAATGATCCAAGCGCTCGTTGGCAGTTAGGTTGGCTAGAGCGGGCCGACCAAGTCGGCCAGGTCAACGGTTCGAGCCCGCACGGGCCTACCATCCATCTCACTGATTCTACTCAGCGGGAGCCAATGCCTCATCGCTCGATTGGTGTAACTCGTCACCATTTGTCACCACCGCTGACCAGCGGAACTCGTGTGATCGCCAATACCTACACGTACGATCCGGTGGGCAACCGGCTGAGTTCTCTGAGCGTGTCGCCGTACGTCAACAACACATCGAATGAGCTGGCCTCAACTTCGAACGCCAGCTACGCCTACGATTACAACGGCAATACAACAAGCAAGACGGACTCCACCGGAATGACGAATTACACATGGGATTATGAGAATCGGCTCGCGAGCGCGACTTTACCGGGCACCGGCGGCTCAATCAGCTTCAAGTACGACCCACTCGGGCGCAGGGTACAAAAAGCGTTCACTCAAAACTCCACCACCACGACCATCAATTACCTCTACGATGGAAGCAACGCAATCGCAGATATTGACCAGAACGGAAGCGTTTTGGCCCGATATTCTGAGACTCAGAATATCGACGAACCGCTTGCCGAGCTAAGGTCTGGAACAATCAGTTATTACGAGGCGGACGGGCTCGGATCAGTTACATCGCTGACCAGCGGAGCTGGAGCAATCGCCAATACCTACACGTACGACTCGTTTGGCAACCTTACGGCCTCGACTGGTTCGATCACGAATCGGTTTCAGTACACTGCCCGCGAATTCGACTCCGAAAGCGGCCTATATTACTACCGCGCCAGATACTACGATCCTATGGGGGGCAGGTTCCTTAGCGAGGATCCGGACGGATTCTCCGCATCACCTAACTTCTATGCTTACGTTGACAATGATCCCGGGGACTGGGCCGATCCGATGGGGCTCGACAAGGTTCAAGTCTGTTGTCGTCCACTGCGCAAGGCCAAGCCCTTCCTCATGATTTGGCACCACTGTTATATAAAGATCTCTGACTTCGACGGGACGCATACCTGGGGCATTCTTCCGAACAAACAGGGTAGTCAGGTACCGTCCAAGGACGACAGCCGAAACTCCGGAGGGAAATGCAAGGACGTCCCTGGTACGCTTTGTAAGATAGACAAGTTGAGACAGGGCTTAGACGATGACGTCGACTCAGGCTCCTGCCCGTCGTGCGGACCGAATTATCGCAACTGGTGGTGGCGGTTTGCAGGATATAATAGTAATACATTCGTTTATAACATGCTTTCCGGCGCCGGATTTGCACCGCCCTCGGAGCCTAGATCTCCTGGATACAATCCTGCGCCCGGCGGTTGGTATCACTAGTGAAGGAGTGTTCAAATGCCTGTGAAGTATGGAGTTCGGCTTTTGCTCCTAGTAGTTCCGGTTTTTGTTTGTGGCTCGCAAACTCGTTCGATTGCGCAGCCCCCGGCTCTACCGACCGTCGACGACTATCCTGCATTGCAAGCTTTTCCGTTAGATAAATCTGGCGAACATATGTTTCATTTCCGGGCGGATCAGAATGGAGAGATGACGCTGCTGCTGAAGATCGAAGGATCGACCGGGGAACCAGATCGTCAGGAATTAACTCACTTGCACATAGTGATGGAAGCTAAACTGGTCAATCATGCTGGCCACACGGTCTGTCAGGCAGTGGGTTCGCCCAAAGATGGCGTCAGCGCCGATAATTGGGTCCTGAGAACCAGTCGTGGTGAAGCCGCCTTTTGGCATCGGAATTGCGCCGAGATTAAGTTGAAGCGTTCTGAATCATACTTACTCACCATCCGTGTCCGGGATGCCGATCCCGAGATGCCCAAAATAAAGGCCACACCTGTCTTTGAACACAGCGACAACTATTCACCGTAGGAGCTGGGACTGAATGGTCCTAACTAAGTTCCGTGAGTTCGATTTCGAAAGCAGCCTATATTACTACCGCGCCAGATACTACGATCCAGCGGCCGGAAGGTTCGTCGGTGAGGATCCGATTCAATTCGACGGCGGATTTAACTACTACACGTACGCTGACAATCAGCCGACAGTTTTCGTTGATCCATTTGGTTTGCAGAATGAAAATCCGCCAGCCAAGCCTCCGGTCGCACCGGTTCCGCACCCTGGAACGAATGGGTTCGTCGCCAGCACTGCTTCTGCATTCAATGGCAGCACATTTTGGAAATCATGGTGGTTTGGAGGAATGCACGGCGAAGTGAGGCCGTTCTCCAATAAGTGCAATATTTTTGTTGGCGATGTTCTCGCCATGAATGGGATCGGATTACCCAAGTTGCACGCTAAGGGAGAATATCCACTCGCAGAGGATTGGGGAAACCCGCAAATTGCTCAAATAGGACCGTACGCTATAGTCGACGGCCAGCCACAGTTGGGTGACATTCTCTCCGATGGCACCCACGTGGGGATCGTAGTTGGAGACCAGCTAACGGCCTCTACGAATGCGTACAAAGGCGGCGTTGTCACTATTGGCAAATGGGGTTTTAGACCCGGTCAGCATCCAGTTGTACGCCGCTCCACGGCTTGCGGAAAATAGTGGCAATCGAGCCGTCGGTCATAGTCCGATGATCTGAGAATCTGAGCGAGGAGGTCTCCAGGATGAGTCGCAGACTCTGGGTGATGTTTGTGACGTCTCAAGCTATTGGAGCGGGTTTGGCGTTCTTCTCTTCGCGGTTCCAGGTGGGAGTTGGTGGCGCTCGGGAATTGCTCTGGATACCCGCGATGTTGATATTGCTCCCTGGGGTCCTTCTCGGCTATGCCGCAGACGCATTCAATCTTGGAATCCAAATGGGCTCTTGGTACGGTCTGCCCTTTTTTTTGGTAATAGTGCTTGTAAACGCAGCGTGTTGGAACGCCATCGTATTCTTAGTGCGACGGCCCCATCGTTCAGAAGGAAGATCCGCTAATTAAATGACGGCGTGGGCCCGTTCTCCGAAAGCGGCCTCTATTACTACCGCGCCAGATACTACGAGTATTTGGCGTGGTGCTAGCACCGCCTCTCTTAAATATGGGAGCCGAGGCGCTGGCCAACGGGTGGTTTACTTATCTTCCAGCGAAATCTACCAAACAAAATTCCAATTGACGCGTAAAGCGCAGAATTCAGAAGTCCAACCACGAGCCACGTAATGGCGAAATCGATTGAGCCTGGCTCAACGTCGATCAAGGGGACCGTGAGGAGCGAGGGGGGACAGAGTAGGATGAATGCTGCCCACAAACGGAAATTGAATGGTGGAGACGAGTGTGCTGTGAGTTCTGAGTACGCCCAAATGAGAGCGGCAATCGTAAATCCAATAATTGCAAGACTAAGAGTTAGCCGTCGCCGTTTGCGCTTCACAATAGTAGAGTCCATGGTAGAAAGAAACTCCAGTCTTTAAGGCATGAACTGGAACGGAAAACCGCCGCCCGGATTAAGATTAGGCCCTTCAGGAATGGTTCCTGTCCCTTTTCCCCACGCGCACGCTGGAAGGGTAAAACCAATCCCCATGTTCTTGAGCAGTCCTGCGGCGGCGTCATTGCTGGTACCATAATCGTTCGCGCCGAAGCCGTATCCACCTAGGTCCTTGGAAGCGGAGTTGAAGGCGTTTATTGCTCGCCCATCGCAAGCGCCGCGGATCGGCGTGCACGTCGCCTTGCCCCCACCGTGTTTGTCGTCATCAGATTTGGTGTTGCGCCTTAGATCAAGCGCTCCTGAGGCGCCGGACCATGGCCAAAAATGATGATAACCGCCCAATGTTGTGCCATCAGAAAGTTTGAGGAAGCAGTGACAAGGAGCGGGCTTGAGGCTTATGTCCGCCCAGAAGTTCGCCGCCCCGACGTTAGCTGGGCGGCAGCACACCTGTAGGAGTCCACTTGGGTCAACCAAGTCCGTCGAGTGATTGCCAACATATCTGTAGAAGTTTCCTCCTGCCCAGAAACCTGCCGGATCCTCCGAGAAGAACCGCGCGTTGATTGGATCGTAGTATCTGGCGCGGTAATACGACGCAGCAGGAGTCTCCAGGTGGGGCTTGTCTTTCGCTGCTACGGGCATAGGTCAGATTTTACGAACGGAACAATAGGCGCTGCTAGCTATTTCAGAAACTCGTCACCAATTCGTCACCAAAACTAGGCTATTTATGGGCATTTTCTGTGCTGGTAAAACCGGAAAAGCAAGACAGGCAAAGGGATTTAGCTGTTGTACCTCAACATTGACACGGTAGAGGTCTGCGGTTCGAGCCCGCACGGGCCTACCATTCACCTTAGGGATTCTACTCAGCAAGAGTTGGTATTGCGCCGACCTGCGATCGAAACGTCCTCTCTGTTCAGCTCCGAAAGACCGTCTGCCTGACCGGCAATCTCGTAGCGATTCTTGTGCTGAATGGCTTCAAACGTGGGAACGGCTCGCCGGATGTGCGGCAGAGCTTCGGCGGGATGCGTATGTGGCGAACGACGTCGGTGGTGCTTCCGCGTTTACCATCAGCTCCACCACGGGTGCGCTGACGGCAGTGGGCTCGCCCGTTCTCGCCGGAAGCAATCCTGTCTCGATGATTACCACAGGCAAGATTCAGTAGCTTCATCAAAACATTCGCCAGCGATTTGTAACCCGGACTGCACGGCTGCGGTCAGGGCCCGCACCGGACCACCCGCGTTTGCTGCCGCGCGACTCTTCCTACTGCTGATTCTTGATTACTTCGCCGCCTTTCATTACGAAGCGGACGCGCTCGAGCGTGGTCACGTCGGCGATCGGGTCGCCGCTGACTGCGACGATGTCTGCGAACTTCCCGGGTTCGAGGGTGCCAACTCGGTCGGACCAACCGAGAAGGTCGGCGGCGTTCACGGTGGCGGCCTGAATCGCGATGAGCGGCGGGAGGCCCATTTTCACCATGGCGCCGAATTCCCCGGCGTTCATTCCGTGGGGGTAGACGGCTGCGTCGGTGCCGAAGGCGATTTTTACGCCTTCTTTGAACGCGTGCGAGAGATTTTGTTTTGCGATCGGCATCACGGTGTTCATTTTTTCGGTCATGCTGGCAGTGAAGCCGAGGTGCTGGTAATTGGCGAAGAGCCAGTCTTCGAGGAAAACGGTGGGGACGAGATAGGTGCCGCGCTGTTTCATCAGCGCAATGTCTTCGTCATTGATATAGCTGCCGTGCTCGATGGAATCGACTCCCGCGAGGACGGCGTTTTTTATTCCTAAAGCGCCGTGGGCGTGGGCGGCTACTTTGCGGCCGAGGCCGTGCGCAGTGTCGATGATCGCTTTCATCTCTTCGGGGCTGTACTGCTCGAGCGCGGGGTTGTCGCCCTCGGAGAGGACGCCACCGGTAGCCATGAATTTTATGAGGTCGGCCCCGTACTTGATATTCTCGCGCACCTTGGCCGTGACGCCGTCGATTCCGTTGGCTACTCCGTCTTCGGAGTAGTTGAACTGCGGGGCAAGAAAATTATTGTCACCGTGGCCGCCGGTGATGCTAAGCGGAGGGCCGGAGACGAGCATGCGCGGGCCGGGAACATCGCCCGCATTGATCGCGTCGCGCAAAGCGATGTCCGCATACCCGCCCGCGCCGACATTGCGTACTGTGGTGAACCCGGCATCGAGAGTGACGCGGGCGCTTCGCGCGCCGATTAGAGCGGAGCGGGGGTTCGAAATGTGCAAACCTCTAGGGCCCATCATGTCGGGCGACATGGTGAGGTGTGTGTGGCAATCGATGAGCCCGGGAAGAACGGTCGCGTTCGAGAGGTCGATTATTTTGGTGCCGGAGGGCAGTTCCTTCGAGATTTCCGAGGCTTTTCCGATGGCCTTGATTTTCCCGGCTTCGATCCAGATGATTTGATCGGAGGCATAATTTCCCGTTCGCACGTCGAGAATTTTCCCCGCGTGAACGGCAATCCCCGGTGCCGGCGCGGCTGATTTTGATTCCTGAGCGCGCGTGACGATTGCCGGAAGAATAAGAACGCACAGCAGAATGGCTAACCGCTTCATGAACGCCTCCTGATTTTCGCGATTCCGCCGGTTCTCCGCTTGCCTTGCACGGCTGTCGCGTCGCGCATTGTATCGCTAGAATCCGCGGTTGCTCACGGAAATTCACACGTCGTCATTCGGAACTGTGATTGCTACTTTTGCTTGACACGCGAAGCAGCGTCTGTATGATTATGCAGTGCGATGCATAATCACGCATAAGGTTCGATGGGCGTACAAAAACGGTACCGGCAAGGACAGATTTTGAAGCTGCTCGCGGGACAGGCGGTGGCGAGCCAGGACGAGCTGCGCCGCCAGCTCGTGCACCTGGGGATGCGCGTGACCCAAGCGACGCTCTCGCGCGATTTGCGGGAGTTGAGGCTGGTGAAGACAGCCGAGGGTTACCGGCCGCTTTCCGAAGCCGCTGCGGAGGAAGCGGCGCCGCAGAACACGCTGGCGCGGGCGCTGAAGGAATTTTTGCTCGATATCCGGCCGGCGCAGAACATGCTCGTGCTCAAAACACCGCCGGGCGGCGCGCAACCGCTCGCCGCCGCAGTGGATGCCGAGCGCTGGAAAGAAATTGCGGGCACGCTGGCCGGCGACGATACAGTCCTGCTGATTACAGCTTCCCGGAGCGCTCGTGCCGCAATTCAAAAGCGCGTGGAGGAACTGCTCCGATGAACGACCCATTACGGGTCGCCGTCGTTGGAGCAACGGGCTACGCGGGATACGAGCTGGCCCGCCTCCTTCTGCGGCATCCCAAAATCAACAAGCCGACATTTTATCTGCGCGATGGGAATGCGAACGCGCGTTGCCTCACCGAGCTCTATCCGCAGCTGCGCGGTTGGGGCGAGGCGCCGTGCAGACCGCTTTCCGCCGCGGCGATTGCCGCGAGTGGCGCGGATGTTGTGTTTCTTTCGACGCCGCACGAGGCGTCGCTCGAACTTGTGCCGGAGTTGCTCGCGGCGAATCCGAAAATGCGCATCGTGGATTTGAGCGGAGCGTTCCGGTTTCACGAGCCGGCGACGTTCAAGAGCTGGTACAAGCTGGAACCGGCGGCGCGCGAAATTCTCGATGAAGCTGTGTATGGGCTGCCGGAACTGTACGCGGAGTCGCTTCCGGCCGCGCGACTGGTGGCGAATCCAGGGTGCTATCCGACTTCGGTGATCCTGGGGCTGCGGCCGCTTGTTGAAGCGGGCTGGATCGATACGGGGCGCGGGATCGTTTGCGATTGCAAGTCGGGCGTGAGCGGCGCGGGCAAAGAGCCAAAGCGCGAAACGCATTTCGTCGAGGTGAACGAAAATTTTCGTGCTTATGGGTTGTTTACGCACCGGCATACGCCGGAGGTGGCGGAGCATCTCAAGCTCGCGGCCAGTGATTTTGTTTTCACGACGCACCTGCTGCCGCTCGAACGCGGAATTCTTTCGACGCTGTATGTGTGGCTGACGCCGTCGCGCAAGGCGGATGAGATCGAGGCGCTCTATCGCAAGTTTTATGCGGAGCGGCCAATGGTGCGGCTGCTCGCGGCGGGACGTTTGCCGGAGTTGCAGCACGTGGCGCACACGAATTTCTGCGACATCGGATTCGCGCTCGATGAAGCCGGCGAGCGGCTGGTGATTGTGTCCTGCCTCGACAATCTGGGAAAAGGCGCGGCGGGCCAGGCGGTGCAGAACCTCAACGGGATGTACGGGTATCCCGAAACGGCGGGACTGATATGAGATTGCTTGTAAAAATTGCCGGGGCGCTGCTGGAGCGCGAAGAAACCGTGCAGACGATCGCGCGGCAGATCGCGGAGCTCGCGCGCGCAGGGAACGAAATATTGGCGATTCACGGCGGCGGGAAGATTTTTACAACGACGCTGGCGCGAATGGGAATTGAGAGCCGGTTCGTGAATGGCCTGCGCGTGACGGACCGCGAAACGCGTGATGTGGCCGTGATGGTTTTTGGCGGCCTCTTGAACAAGAGGCTGGCAGGCGCGATTTCGCTTGCGGGGCAGCCTGCCGTGGGCATCTCCGCGTCCGATGCGGCTTGTTTTCTGGCGGAGCCGATGCAAGTGGATGGGAGCGAGCGGAGCCTGGGGTTTGTCGGCTATCTGACGGGCGTGAATCTCGATTTCCTGCGCGCGCAATGGCGCGGTGGGATCGTGCCGGTCGGGTCGTGCCTGGGACTGGGCGCGGACGGCGAGCTTTACAACATTAATGCGGACCACATGGCTGCGGCCGCCGCAGAATTCATCCGCGCCGACCGGCTGATTTTTCTGACGGACGTCGCCGGGGTGCTGGATGGCGACAAAGTGTTGCGCGCGGTGCGCGGCGGCGAAATCGAAGACATGATCCGCCGCAACAAAGTTTCCGGCGGAATGATTTTGAAGCTCGAAGCGGCCAAGCGTGCGCTGGCGGGAGGCGTCACGGAAGTGCGAATCGTCGGCGGCGCTGCGCCTCGCGCG
>JBARFX010000015.1:0-22573 GCA_049797655.1 Candidatus Acidiferrales bacterium
GAACAAGGCAGCCGCGCCGACGCCGAGAGCGTACACCTGTCCTACGCCGGGAACGAGAGCCAGCGCGATTGCCGCCGCACCGGCTGCCATGCCGACCGTTCCGCCGAGGAAACCGCCGGCAAAGCCGCCTACTTCTTTCGCGAAATTGGCCGCCTCAGATTCGGAACGCGTGAGAAAGACAATCGCGTCCTGAGGAACATTTTTTGCAACGAGATCCTTGAGGGCTTGCTCCGCCCGGTCGCGGGAATCGTACACTCCAATTGCGGTTTCCATAAGAATTCCTCCGTCGGGGCTGGGGCCGCCTACCAGAGGAGAATTAGCATCCGGCCAATTCTGCAGGGATGCAGTTCCGCTGGCATTCCGCGCCGCAAGCGAGCACACCCTTGCCCGCCGAGCGGTGTGGAGTGTTATGCGAAAGGCAGAAGCGTGTCAAACGCCTAGAAGTTACGAAAAGGACCCTAACTTTTTGTATAGGCGCTGGAGTACCAGGCCCAGGTGCGCGCGAGGCCTTCTTCGAACTGGACCAGGGGCTGGTATCCCAGGATCTTGCGAGCGAGAGAGATATCGGCTTGCGAGTCGCGAATGTCTCCGGTGCGCGGAGCGTCGTATCGCGGCTGGATTTTCTTGTTCGTGATTTTTTCGAGGAGCTTGACGACTTGATTGAGAGTGATGCGGACGCCTGTGCCGCCGTTGAAGACTTTGCCGGATGCGTCTTTGGCATCGCAGGCGCGGAGGGTTTCGTCCACCACGTTATCGATGTAGGTGAAATCGCGGGATTGTTCGCCGTCGCCGTAGATAACGGGAGGCTCGCCCTGAATGATGGCGAGCATGAAACGCGAGAGAACGCCGGAATATTGCGAGGTGGGATCCTGGCGGGGGCCGAAGACGTTGAAGTAGCGGACGGAGGCGTTTTCGAGGCCGTAGGTGCGGCCGAAAGCCTGCGCGTAGAGTTCGCCGACATATTTTGTGACGCCGTAGGGTGAAATCGGCTCGGGCTGCATGGATTCGACTTTCGGCAACGTGGGAGTTTCGCCGTAGGCGGAGGAGGATGCGGCGTAGACGAAGCGGCGGACTTTTGCGTCGCGCGCGGCGACCAGGACGTTGAGCGAACCATCGATATTGATGCGGTTGGTTTCGAGCGGATCTTTGACGGAGCGCGGGACCGAGGTGCGAGCGGCGAGATGCACGACGAAATCGGCGCCTTTGGCGGCGGATTGCACGACGGCGAGATCGGTGATGCTTCCGATGCGAAGATCGATCTTGTTGCGCACGCCGGCGAGATTTGATTCTTTGCCTGCGGAAAGATCGTCGAGCACGACGACGTCATGATTGCGGCGAACCAGTTCGTCGACAATATTTGAGCCGATGAAGCCGGCACCGCCCGTCACGAGATAGCGCATTGGGGAAACGCTCCTAGGCTCAATCGAACCATATTGAAACGATACGATTCCGCAATGCGAGTTGCAACTCGGTGGCCGGTATTCTGGCTTTGGAGTAGGCTTGAATGGAGGCCGGCAATTCGCCGCGGACAAGAAATGCGCGGCTCGAACGTACCGTTCGCGCAACATCTTCGGCGGAGAAGGCTTCTAAGCAAAGGTGATGAACTTGCGCTGGAATTCTCCAGGAAATTGGAAATTTGCTTTCGTCGCAGTGATGATCATGTGCGCGGGTGTGTGGGGAACCGTTGAAGGTGTTGAGCCGGCGGTTTCCAAAAGCTCGCAATCAGCCAGCCGAAAGGCGAACAAATCACCGAACGCGCCTCGCGAGGTGGCGATGCCATTTCGCATCGGAGAGAAGCTCGACTATCGGGTGGCATGGGCAAGTTTTACGAGCGCGGCTTCGATTGAGTTGAGCGTTCCCGAACGGAGGGAGCTGATGGGATGGGGGACGTGGCATTTCCGAGCGTTGGCGCACACGCTGAGCCCGGTGCGGTCGTTGTTTGCGGTGGACGATCAGTTTGATTCTTATACCGATACGGCGACGCTCGAGAGCCGGCAGTACGAGACATACTTGAACGAGATGGGGAAAAAGCAGGAACAGAAGTTACATTTCCTGCCGGAAGGGCAGGCAGGGCGGGGAAACGTGGCGGGGATTGTGGTGTCGCCTGGGACGCGCGACCCCTTAGGAGCGGTTTACGCACTGCGCGGTGTGGATTGGCAGCGCACACCGGAGTTCAACACTCCGGTTTACGATGGCCGCGATGTGTACGAAATGCGGGCACGCCTGGAGGCGCCGGCCGAGAAAATGGTGGTGGCGGCCGGGAATTTTTCCGCGTCAAAGATATCAATTCACTTGTATCAGCGTGGGAAAGAAGTAGCAGGGACCAGCTTCTCTGCGTGGCTCGCACACGATGCGGCGCGAACGCCCGTGCTGATGCTGGCGGAATTGCCGTTTGGAAACCTACGCGTGGAACTTGTTTCGGCCGCGCAGTAAGACCGAACGCGGCGGCACGATTTCGAGCGTGTCAGTTTTCCGGGACGACCCAGTCATCGGGCGGGAAATCAATTTGCCAGAACTTAGCTGAGGGCTTCACGAATTCCACGCCTACCTGCGTCTTGCCCCCCTGAGCGTTTCCGAGATGGACGATGCGACAGTCGATCGATTGTTGCGTGGCTTTGTTTGAGAGCGTGATGTTCTGGTGAGGCGCCACGTGAGCTGCGAGCGAGATGAGCGCGCCATGGGCGTTGACGACGAGCGTGCGCGTTTCTTCCTGAAAATCCTGATTTTCGGCTGTTTTACCGCTCACGTTGATGGGAACGCTGAGGAGCACGCGCATGCTGCGGCGGCGGCCAGGATCGGGCTTCCAACCGGTTTTCGGGGCCGTCGGGATCGGGGGCGTACCCATACGCCAAAGATAGCGTCTGGCGACGCAGGGGGCAATGGGACTATCTTACCAGGGCCGGTTTTGAGTAAACAGCGGCTGAGCCCGCTTAAGCGGCATCAGTTGGGCTAGCAATTGACGATTTTTTCGCGATTTTGCTTCACGCGGCGGGTGGCATTGCGCGTGTCGACGACCAGCTTTGCGCCACGGGCGATGGCGTCGTAATCGTAGCTGGAGTGGTCGGTGGCGATCAGAACGCAATCGTAGCTTGCGAGGCGCTCGGGGGTAAGATCGACCGAGCGCATATTCGAGAAATCGTAGTGGCGCATTTTGAACAGCGAAGGGAAGTAGGGGTCGTTGTAATCGAGATTGGCTCCCCGGCCGGCGAGTAATTCGAGGAGCTTGAGAGAAGGCGATTCGCGGAGGTCGTCTACGTCTTTTTTATAGGCGACGCCGAGCAAGAGTACTTTTGAGCCTTTGATGGAGCGGCTGCGTTCATTCAATGCCGAGGCTACCGCATCGACGACGTGGTAGGGCATCGCGGTATTCACCTCGCCCGCGAGTTCGATGAAGCGAGTGGCGAAATCGTATTCGCGAGCCTTCCATGACAAATAGTATGGATCGACTGGGATGCAGTGTCCTCCGAGGCCCGGGCCGGGATAGAACGGCATGAACCCAAAAGGCTTCGTGGCGGCACTGTCGATGATTTCGAAGATGTCGAGGTTCATCCGCAGACAGAGCTGCTTCAGTTCGTTCACGAGCGCGATGTTGACGCAGCGGAAAATATTTTCGAGCAGCTTTACCATTTCAGCCGCGCGGGTGGAGCTGACGGGAATGACCTTTGAGACGATCTGCGCGTACATCCCCGCGGCCGCGCGGCCGCTCGGAGGATTTACGCCACCAACGACTTTCGGAATTTGTGCGAGGCCGTACTGCTTGTTGCCTGGATCCTCGCGCTCTGGGGAAAAGGCGAGATAAAAATCGGTGGCGATGTTCTCGGTGCCGTCGCCGTGTGCAATCGGGCAGCGGAGGCCGCCTTTTTCGAGGATTGGGAGAACCAACTCTTCGGTGGTGCCGGGATAGGTGGTGCTTTCAAGAACGATGAGCTGGTTCGGTTGCAAATTCGGCGCGATGGCGAGCGCGGTCTTCTCAACATAGCTGAGATCCGGCTCGCGACGTTCGTCGAGAGGGGTGGGGACGCAGATTAGAACCGCGTCCATGTCTTTCAGGCGCGCGAAGTCGGACGTAGCGTCGAAATGTTTTGCGTCCACGTGGGCTTTGATCTTGTCCGCGGAGATGTGCTGGATGTAGGACTGGCCGGCATTCAGCTTGTCGATCTTGTTCTTATCGAGGTCGAATCCCGTAACGCGCTGGCCGACGTCAGCAAAGCGGAGTGCGAGCGGAAGACCGACGTATCCGCAACCGATGATTCCGATTCGAATGCCCTTGCCAGCAAAGAATTCCGGCTTCCGTTCCACGCTTAGTCTCCTTACGATTGCACTTCGGTTTACAGATTCAAACGATCTAGAGAATCGAAACATCAATCATAGCAAGACTGCAGAATGCGACAAAGCCTGTTGCGGCGAAGGTTCCTAAGCGCACCCGCATTGTCAACGTTTCCGGGCTGCGCTATTCTCGCCATTAGTGATCGACATTCATTGCCACATCCTTCCGGGGCTCGACGACGGGCCAGAGTCATTTGAAATTGCATGCGCCATGGGAGAGATGGCGATTGCGGACGGCATTACGCATGTGATCGGGACTCCCCATGCGCACCCGGAGTTTCCGTTCGATCCGCTGAAAGTTATGGAGCGCCGCTTCGAGCTGCAGCAAATGTTCGAAGGACGCCTGATACTCGCGACGGGATGCGATTTTCATCTGAGCTTCGAGAATTTGACGGACATTCGTACGAACCCAAGCCGTTACACGCTCAACCAAAAGAACTACCTGCTTGTGGAGTTTGCCGATTATTCGATTCCTCCATCGCTCGATTACGCACTTCATGAGTTGCAACTCGCCGGACTGAACCCGATCGTGACGCATCCGGAGCGGAACCCGTTGATTCGCGCCCAACCCGAACGATTGTTTAAATGGCTCCGGCAGGGCTGCTACGCGCAGGTGACGGCGCAGTCGCTGCTCGGGAAATTCGGACGGTCGGCGCTGGAGACTTCACAAGAATGGCTCGCGGCCGGTGCGGTGCATTTTATAGCGAGCGACGCGCACAACGTGACGACGCGGCCGCTACGCTTGAAAGAGACATTTGATTGGGTCGCGAAGACGCATGGAGAAAGCGTGGCGCAGTCGCTGCTCGTCTCGAATCCGCTGGCTGCGTTTGAGGGCGAGCCGCTCCCATTCGTCCCAGAGATCGACGATGAACACTTCGGCGACGAAGCGGACGGGCGCGGCGGACGCCGCAAGAAGCGATTCTGGTTTTTTTAGAACCTGTTTCGCAAATACGTCAACCGTTCTCGGAGACAACCTCAGGGGTTAAGACCCCTGGATTTGCAATGCTCTCCGGCACGGCTGAAGCGGTGCCCTGACGCAAGTGATTTGCGGCATGGCAGTTGGTTTTGGTTTTCGAATTGGTCAAGATTTTCAGTCAAACAGTTCGAGGATTTCTTCGTAGCGTTTGAACGGAGGGATCAGGTATGCGCCTGCGATTCCCTCGCTGCGGGCGGTGCGAGCCCAATCGAGCATTTTTCTGGCAAGCAGAAATCCGCGGGCGCGGGCACCTTCGCCTGCCGCTTCCATTTCCTTCAGGGTGGTCTCCGGAATCACGATGCCGGGCACTTCGTTGTTGAGGCGCAGGGCCTGCTTATAACTCGCTAGCGGCCACAATCCCACCAGGACCGGGACTGGCGACTTGCCGCCCAGACGTTTCAGGAATTTCTGCCAGTGCGCGGGATCAAAGATCGGCTGCGTCATCGCGAAGTGTGCTCCCGCTTCGATTTTAGCTTCGAAGCGGCGCAGTTCCTCGTCGAGATCTTCGGCCACGGGATTTACCGCGACGCCGATCGTAAAATTCGTCGCACCGCCCAGGGCTTTGCCCGCCCAGTCCGTGCCCTGATTCAGGCGCGCGAGAACTTTCACCAAGCCGATGGAATCGACTTCGTAGACGCCGCTCGTTTCCGGATGATCGCCGAGCGAAGGCGGATCGCCCGTAATCGCGAGGACGTTGCGAACGCCTCCGACAGCCCAGGCGCCCAGAAGCATCGCTTGCAAGCCGATGATGTTGGCATCGCGCGTGGTGAGGTGGGGAATCGTTTCGAAACCATGAGCTTCGAGAGCTCCTGCAAGGACGAGAGCATCCATGCCGACGCGAGCGAGCGTGCCGCTGTTGATGTCGATCGAATCGACTTGGCCGCCTGCCATGACGCGGCCGACCTGTTCGACGATGCGGTCGATGGTGACGCCTTTGGGTGGGTCGATTTCGACGGAGACGGCGAATTGCCGGGCTTGCAGTTTTCGCCAGAGCTTACTTTCCGGCTCGCGAGTCTTCAGGCGTTTCGTGCGCTCCTCGGGTTCGAGAACCTCGACTGTGCCGGCGAATTTCCCGTCGCCACCCGGTTTTCGCGGGCGCAATTTTTTTACGGATTCCGCCATGGCGCGAATATGTTCAGGAGTGGTGCCGCAACACCCGCCTAACAGCCGAACACCCAGTTCAGCAGCTTCCTCGGCAAAGAGCGCAAAATATTCCGGCGAAGATTTCGGATAGACGATTCGGTCGCCGATGCGTTTAGGAAATCCGGCGTTGGGCATAGCCGAAAGCGGAAGTGGGATTCCGCGGAGCTCGCGAAGGACGGGGAGCAAGTATTGCGGGCCGACGGTACAGTTGGCGCCGACCGCCTGGATATTCTTCTGCTTTATTTTTTCCCAGGTATCCTGCGGGCGCATACCGCCCATGGTAGTGCCTTCTTCGGAGTAGGTCATTTCGGCGACGATGGGAAGATTCGAGAATGAGCGGATCGCGTCAATGGCGGTAAGAAGCTCTTCGAGGTCGCTGAAAGTTTCGACGAGGAAGAGATCCACGCCGCGTTCTTCGAGTGCGGCCGCCTGTTCTTTGAAAATCGCGAAAACCTGATCATGCGGCAAGTCGCGTACGTGGCGGACAACTCCGAGAGGGCCGATCGAGCCGGCGATCAATACTTCATGTTTGGCGGCTTCGCGCGCTTCGCGGGCAATTTTAACGCCGCGATGGTTGAGTTCCGCGACGCGGTCAGCCATGCCGAGCTGCGAGAGTTTGTGGCGGTTCGCTCCAAACGTGTTGGTTTCGATCACCTGCGCGCCGGCTTCGATGTAGGTCTGGTGAACGCGGAAGACGGCATCGGAGTTCGACGAGTTCAGCTCGTCGACGCAGCGTTGCGGCCCGACCGCTTCATAGAGGAGCGAACCCATCGCGCCGTCAGCGACGAGGATGGAGTGTTTGAGGCGGTCGTTGAAATCTTCAATTCGCATTATGAGTTCGGATCAACCTTATGCCGGAGAGATCGCCCGGTGAATTGCAATTGTAGCATTCGAGGTGCGTGTTCCCATTACGTCTGCAATTCGTGCGGCTCGCTAAGCGATGACGGCGAAACCAAAGATTTTGAGGCAGAGGATATGCGGATGGAATCTCAAAATGCGCGCGAGGTAGATGGTGTGGTATTGCTGCGGGTAGCGTGTGCAGGTCCCGCTGATGCTTCCGGGACGCAAACAACGCGTCTGAGGCCTGTCCCTACTTATGGCGAACGCGCCGGGTGTCAGCGGGATTGGGAGACCAGGCCCGAGATTGTGTCCATCAGATCAAATTTTGTGAGGATTTCGAGTTTTCCCCCGGGCATTTCGACGAAGACGGCTGGGCTGTCGTGGCTGAGGATGTGGGTGATGCGCTCAACGGGAGCGGTGGCAGGGACCTGAGGGAGCGCGGCGCCCATGACTTCGCGGATAACTAATTTGCGAAGATCTTTTCCCTGGAGGGCGAGATTGAGAATCTGGTCTTCGAAGACGGTGCCGATGGAGTGGTTGTCGTCTTCGAGGACGGGCAACTGTGAGATGTCTTCTTTCTGCATTGTTTGCAAGGCGTGGAAGACGGTTTGATAGGGGCGGACGATGATGAGTTCGCGCGATTTCCCGTTCTGCTTTTTTACGCGGATCACGTCGGCGGCGGAAATTGCGACTTCGGCGTCGACGTAGCCGTGCTCGCGCATCCAGCCATCGTTGAAGATTTTGCTCAGGTAGCGCGTGCCGGAATCGGGGAGGAAGGCGACGATGAAATCGTCCTTCTTGCAGCCTTTCGCGAGACGTAGGGCGCCGGAAACACAGCCGCCGCCCGAGCCGCCCGTGAATATTCCTTCCTGCTTAGCGAGGCGGCGGGCCCAGACGAAGCATTCCTCGTCGTTGACCTGGAGAACGTCGTCGACGATTTTGAGATTCATAGTGCCGGGGAAAAAATCTTCGCCGATGCCTTCGACGACGTAGGTGGTGGCTTTGCCGACTTTGCCGTATTTCACAAATTCGTAATAGAGCGAGCCGATGGGATCTACGCCGATAATTTTGACCTTAGAATTTTTTTCTTTGAGGTAGCGGCCGACGCCGCTGATGGTGCCGCCGGTTCCCATGCCGCAAACGAAGTGTGTGATTTTGCCTTCTGTATCGTTCCAGATTTCCGGGCCGGTGGTTTCGTAGTGGGCCTGCGGGTTCATCGGATTCTCGTACTGGTTCGGATAGTAGGAATTGGGAATTTCGCGCGCGAGTTTTTTTGCGATGGAATAGTAGCTGCGTGGATCTTCGGGTTCCACCGCGGTAGGGCAGACGATTACCTCGGCGCCAAACGCTTTCAAGGCATCCACTTTTTCACGCGACTGCTTGTCGTTGATCGTGAATACAACTTTATAGCCGCGCGTGACGGCGACGAGCGCGAGGCCCATGCCAGTATTGCCGGAAGTGCCCTCGATGATCGTGCCGCCGGGTTTGAGAACGCCGCGGCGCTCGGCATCGTCGATCATCCATTTTCCGATGCGGTCTTTCACGGAGCCGCCGGGATTCATGTAATCGGCTTTCACGTAAATCTGGGGCTCGAGATTCTTCGTGAGGCGATTCAGGCGGATCAGGGGCGTGTTGCCCATTGCTTCGAGGATGTTGTTGCACTTCATGTATAGGTTCTTTCTCCTGCAATGGCTGGAACGACTAAGCTTAGAGAGTTCGGAAAAATCTGTCCAGCGGCAGTTTCCTTACGCGTTCTCCCGACGGAGCTGAAGTCGGAAAGCGTGCGCGCGTGCTATCCTGCTGACGAAGGCAATTCTACTGCGGTGAGAACTCGTTCGCATGCGAAGCGTTCGGTCGCTAGCGGCGGTTGTGGGAGCCAAAATGGAGCGACGAAACATTTCTTCCGGCACGCCGTGGGAGCCGATTGTGGGCTATTCGCGGGCGGTGCGAGTGGGGCCCTATATCCACGTGGCCGGAACCACGGCGACGGACGCCAACGGTCAGGTGATGGGGCGCGGCGACGCGTACGCCCAGACCGTGCAAGCGATCCGCAACGTGGAGAGCGCGCTCGGGAAGGCGGGCGCGAAGCTTTCGGATGTGGTACGAACGCGGATCTTCGTGATCAATATCGGAGACTGGGAAAAAGTGGGGCGGGCGCACGGGGAATTCTTCGGGCAAATCCGACCGGCTTGCTCGATGGTTCAGGTGGGAGCGCTTGTGTCGCCGGAGATGCTGGTTGAGATTGAGGCGGATGCGATTGTGGCGGAGGCGGTTGTGCCGGGGGGCAAAAACACGTTTCGCAAGTAGGGCGGGGCCAGTGCGGAAGGCAGGTTGTAACAAAATATTCATAATGGAAGAGCGCAGATTTCGCTAGAATCGGGCTCCATGGCTAGAGAAAACTTGCAGATAACTGCCGCTGATGGTGCAAGAGAGGGCCAGCGCTTATTGCGACTGAAAGGCTCTCTAAATATTCACACCGTGTTTACGTTCCAGGATGCAGTGCGCAAGGAAACCGGCGCTGCGGTCGTACTCGATTTCAGCGAGGTGGACTATATCGACTCGGCCGGCCTTGGCGCGCTGGTGGCCGCGTACGTTGGCGCACAAAAGGCGACTCGGAAGCTGGCGTTCGCGGGAATGAATCAGCAGGTGACGACGCTGATCGACATGACGCACGTCTCACAGCTCTTCAAGACGTATCCGACGATCAAGGACGCGGAAGCGGCGCTGGCTTAGGAGCCGGCGGATCACTTGCATCGGGCTAGGCGATCGCTCGTTCTGCTGCGGGAAGCTTTGGCTCGACCCACTTCAGCACACCTCGCACGATAAACACATTCAGAAAAATTGAAATGAGCGAAGCCGCGAGTGTGGCTGTAAATATTTCATCGCTGACCATTCCTGATTTTCTTGCGACTTCCACGAGGATGAAAGACAGTTCGCCGATCTGGGTGAGTCCCGCGGCGACGGCGATGGATGTCCAGGTGGAGTAGCGGAAGATTTTCATCACAGCGAGCCAGATGCCGAATTTCCCGAAGACGATGAGAACGAGCATGATGCCAAGCAGTGGGAGATTGTGGACGATGACTTTTGGCACAACGAGCGTGCCAAGCGAGACGAAAAACATGGCGACGAACGCGTCACGAAGCGGAACGAGCGCCGTGTGCGCCCCGTGCAAGTCTTCGGCGCCGCTGATGGAGAGGCCTGCGAGAAACGCTCCGAGAGCGACGGAGAAGCCAAGAGTCTGAGCGACCGCTGCGGAGACGAGGCAGATTGAGATTGCTACCAACAGGAAAATCTCCGAGTCCTTTGTGTCGCGAGCACGGCGAAGAACGCGGGGTATGACGTACATCGCCAGGAACGAAAGCGGAACCAGGAGCAGCGCTGCTTTGCCGAGCGTCCATGCAATTTTTGCGAAGCGGCCTTCGGCGGGGCCGTTAAAGACGGGAAGCAGGATCGTCATGAAGACGACGGCGAGATCTTCGACAAGGGTGATGCCGATCATCACGCGGCCGTAAGTGGTGCCGAGAGCGCCTCGGTCGGCGAGGAGGCGTGCCATGACCATCGTGCTGGCGACGGAAATCGTGGCGCCGACGACGATGCCCTGGATCATGCTCCATCCTGCGAGCCACGACGCGAGCAGCGCGAGGGCGATCGACATGAGGATGCCGAGCGTTCCGCCGCCGAGAGCGATCCACTTCACGCGCATCAGATCGGGAATCGAGAATTCGACGCCGATCGAAAACATCAGAAGGACTACGCCAACTTCGGCGAAGACTTCGAACGTGTGGAGGTCGGAAAGCTGCGGCCCGGGCGTAAACGGACTGATGACGATTCCGCCGACTACGAAGCCGAGGATCAGAGGCAATTTGAGGCGCCAGGCGAGCAGACCGCCGAGGACGGCGGCGAGAAATACGTAGGTCAAATCGCGAAATAGAATCGGGTCGGCTTCCATAAATTTTTTGGGCCAGGCGCAATACTAACCCCCGAGGTCAGTTGCGGCCAAGCGGGGCCGCCCGACGGCTAACCGGGACTACGACGAGTGGAGCTACGGGGCCGTGGCGATACGGCTCCAGCGGCGACGGGCTGCATCCAATCGACTGGAATCCCGACGAGACGAGTTTGGAAACACAGTGCGAAGGTAGTGCCCGGCGAGACGCTACCGGATGCGATAGAATGGCCCATTGATGGAACGATTTTACCGAGCGACCATGAAGATCGGCGGCGGGACGTTGTTTGGGCGCCTCGCGTTTACTTTTCTGCTGTTGTGCTCGATGGGGATTGGCGCTGCGATCGGAGTACTTTTCGTTTATTCGAGCGACCTGCCTGAAATTCACGCGCTCGAAGACTACCGCCCGAACGTAGTGACGGAGTTGTATGCGGACGACGGGCAATCGATTGGAACGTTCGCGTTGCAGCGCCGGATTCTGCTGACATACGGGCAAATTCCCAAACTTCTGAAAGATGCGATTCTCACGACCGAGGACCAGCATTTCGAGGAACACTGGGGCGTGGATTTTCCGCGCGTGCTGGAAGCGGCGTGGCACGACGTGATGCATCGTGGAATGAAAGAAGGCGCGAGCACGCTGACGATGCAGCTCGCGGGCGGTCTTTTTCTAAACCGTGCAGATCGCAGCCTCCACCGGAAGATGCAGGAGACGATTTTGGCGATCGAGATCGAACGCCACTACACGAAAGAACAGATTCTCACCATGTACTGCAACCAGATCTATCTGGGCGCGGGCAGTTACGGATTTGAGGCGGCTTCGGAATATTACTTCGGCCGGCCGGTGGGCGAGTTGACGCTCCCGCAAGCGGCGACGCTGGCTGCGATCATCCGCGGTCCGATTTATTCTCCGATCGCGCATCCGGAACGGGCTCTGGCGCGGCGAAATCTGGTGCTGTCGCTCATGGCGCACGAGCGAAAAATCACGCCGGCGCAGGCTGCTGCGGCGATGAAACAGGCGCTTGGGCTGCACGTTTCATCGGCGCGAAATAATTTTGCACCATACTTCGTGGAGGAAATCCGGCAATACCTGGAACACACCTACGGCACGGCGGCGGTTCACGAGCAAGGGCTGCGCGTCTATACAACGCTGAACGTCACGATGCAAAAGGCTGCGGAACAATCGGTGCGCGACGGGCTGCACGCGTACGACCGGAGGCATGGCTGGCGCGGGAACCTCCCAAACATTCTCGCGCAAAGCTCCGGCGCTGGGAATTCTCCCGGGAAACTGGACGCCTATCAGAATGACGAATGGCGCGGAACGGTGGAGAAGGGCGATTACATTCCGGGGCTGGTGACGGCTGTCGAGCCGTCTTTTGCAACGATCAAGATCGGCCAGTATCACGCGATGCTGACGCCGGCGGATTTCGCGTGGACCGGGAAGAAATCGCCGCCGCAGCTTTTGAAAGTGGGCGATCTGGTAGTGGTGTCGATCAAGGAAGTGGCCGGACTTACCCTTCACGTGCAACTCGAACAGCAGCCAGTGGCGCAGGCGGCGCTGCTCGCGATTGACAATCCGACCGGCGAGGTGAAGGCGATGGTCGGCGGGTACGATTTCGACCAGTCGAAATTTAATCGCGCGACGCAAGCGGTGCGGCAGACGGGCAGTTCGTTCAAGGTTTATGTGTACGCCACGGCGCTCGAGCAGGGGGCTTCACCGTTTGACACGATTGTGGATGCGCCGGTGACGTTTCGCAGCGGCGGGCAGAATTATTCGCCGAAGAACTACGACGAAAAATTCGAGGGCCGGATCACATTGCGCCGCGCGCTGGCCGATTCGCGCAACGTGCCTGCGGTGCGCTTGCTGGAACACGTGGGAATCCAGAACACGATCGATATGGCGCGGAGGTTCGGCATCACGAGCCCGCTGCCGCCATATTTGCCGCTCGCGTTGGGAGCAGCCGATCTCACGCTGATGGAACATACGTCCGCGTTCACGGTATTTCCAGATGATGGGATCCACATCGAGCCGCACTACATCCGGCGCGTGACTTCTTACGACGGAGCGGTACTTGAAGAGCCGCGGCCGGACGTGAAGGACGTGATTCAGCCTGAAGTGGCGCGGACGATGACTGCGATGCTTGAAGAAGTGGTGCAGTTTGGGACTGGCGTGCGCGCGAAGGAGCTGGGGCGCGTGTCGGCGGGGAAGACGGGAACGACGAACGATTTCACCGACGCTTGGTATATCGGATTTACGCCTCACATTACGGCGGGAGTGTGGTTTGGGAACGACGACAAGCGCGTGTCGCTCGGTAAGAAGGAAACGGGAGCGCGGGCGGCGTTGCCAATCTGGCTAGAGTTTATGCAGGAGGCGGTACAGGCTTATCCGGCGCAGGATTTTCAGAATGTGGTGCCGCTCGAGAAAGAAGCGAGTGGGAGGCAAGTGCAGGTGGATACGCCGGACACCGCGCCGCCGGCGGATGCTGCTGAGCAGGGATTGACGCAGACGCAGAGCGCGCCTCATCCGAAAGCTTCGGTGTCGCCGGCGATACCGCCCGCAACGGCTGCTGCAGCAATGACGAAGCCGCTTCAAAAGATTTCAGCGCCCAAGCCGAATTAGCTGAGGTTTGGAACCCCCTTCTCTGTTAAATGAGTTGATCGAGGCGAGCCCTACAACCAGTGGCGCGCCTTTGCAAATGCTATAAACTGGCGAGATAGCTGGAAATATTGCTCTGGAGGTTTCGGAGTCTCCGGCTGATCGTTCACTGTCGTAAAACATTCGAAGACGCACTTCTTGAGAGACGGCGTCGTCAGCGTTATAGATGACTCGGCGACGTCTGTAACGAGGATCGTTGTTCCATCAGGACAATGGATACTGCAATAGTCATCCCGCATGGCATAAAAGTTCCCGTCGTACCAGGCGTGAAGGAAAGTTTCGAACTGTTGCGAACTCAGTTTCGCAGTTCGCTCGCCCTTTGCTCGCACGTAAGCGTACCCCTCAAAGCGAGCGGTATCTTTGGTAATCGTGAGACGGAATGCGGGACATTTGCCTAAGCAACCAGATACAAAGTATTCGACCGTGACACCGTTCGCATCGCTGGGATATGGTGGTTTCGGGGACAAAATTGCGTCCTTGGGAAACCCTGAGAGCGAGGCGATGCACTCATCTCGTGCCTGTCGGCGTGGCGCTGGAGATTGTTGTCCGAAGCTCGTCAATAGGATTAAAGAGACAGCAGCGAGAGTCGCGGGTGCAAGTTGCACCAATCAAGAATACGACTATGCTTGTAGGAAGTGGAGTAGAGATTCTGGACATGCGGAACGCTGCGATCTACCGCGGTTTTTTACCAAGGATCAGATAGCATCCGATCCCCAATGATTTTTGGATCGAGATTGTAACGTGCTAGAAAGTGGATTCGAAAATGTGGAAGCGGCGTTCTAGTTCCCACTGCTGCTGGGCTTTCTCGCTGGACTTGAGAAACGCTGCGCAATCCGCAGACGGATTATCGGCTCCCGGCAAATCGCGTGAACAGGCGGTAATTACGCGAGAGAAATCGTCCTGATTTTCCCAGAGACTTCGACCCGGTAGAAAGGCGTGCTCCATACCTGTGCGGACCAGCTTTTTCAGGTCGGTGTAATGCAGGTTGTACGTTTGAACGGCGCGGACGTATTCGTGCGTGAGGTCGATGCGGGAAACGCCCTCGTCATCGGTTGAGAGCGCGACGGGAACACCGAACTTGCGGTAGAGCGGGAACGGGTGCGAATTTCCCGCGACGCCGAGAATCACGTCGTTGCTGGTGAGATTGATTTCGACCATCACGTGCTTTGCGGCCATTTCCTTCAGCAAATCATAGGGACGATCTTCGTACATCACATCAACACCGTGACCGATGCGCTCGGCGTGTCCTTCGTCGATTGCGAGGCGGACGTGGCAGCAGAGCCCTTCGCTTGCGACGAGTCCGGGAGCGATTTCTCCCGCGTGGAGAGAGATGCGAACTTTGGGATAAAGGCCGTGAAGAAAATCGATCATGCGCATGTGGAGGGCGTAGTCGTTCATGGATACGTAGCCGTCCTCGGGCATGACGAAATTGATCCCGGGGACGCGAGGATCGACGGAAGCAACTTCGAAGGCAAGTAGGACCTGGGCGAATACCTGCTGCTTGGGAAATCCACGGAGCACTTGATAGAGGTACCGAATCTGGACTTTACAGCCGGGCGATGCGTCGGGTTGACCCGCCACGCCGGGCTGGCGGCAATGCTGGTGCTGATTTCGCAGGGCCTCGGCCTGATCCCAGTGCGCGCGGTCGACGGCGACGTCGTCCCGCAGGCCGCGATCGAGGAGCGCCTGGCGGAATTTGGCGAGGTCGTCCTGCCAGCCAATTTCATTCGCGATCTGGATCGTGTGAGCGAACGGAGGCGTATCCATCAATTCGAGGTACTGCTCGTTCTGCGCGGCAGCGCGGGCGGAGACTTCGTCGAGCCATTCGCCGGTGTGGCGGGGATCGATGGCCAGGAATTTTGCAAACGCGTCGAAGAAGTGGTCGTGGCTGCTGACTGCCACCGAAGGAACGAACGAACGCATCGAGAATGCGTCGATGAGCGAATCGTAGAGATGCTGGTCTTCGAACGCGTGCGATGCCGGAACGTGGCCTTCGCCACAGACGGGTTGCGGCGGAACGCTGCGGGTGGTGGCTTGCGTCCTGAAGAGGGCGAGAGTGGCGAGATCGACGCAGAGCAGGTCGTCCGCGCCATCGCGAATCCAGGATTCGGCGTAGACCGCGCCGGTAAGGTGATTGTGCAGATCGGCGCCTTTGGGCATGCGGCGCAGGAATTCGTGCAGGTCGAGCGGGTTTAGGCGGACGGATTCGAGAGCGCGGGCGGCGCGCTGTTCGGCGATCGAACCTGCGATGGCCGGGGAACGAGCGGTTGAATGCGCCGAGGATTGTGCGAGGGCAGAGCCGGGAACGAGAAGAAGAAGGAGAAAAGCGAAACAGCGGATTTGTATGTGGCGCGTCCGGAGTGGCCGCATTATCTATTGGCTCCTGACTTTTCGATGAGGAAACTCTAGCACGTTGAGCAGTTCACTTGTGGCTGAACGGATCCCAGCCCCGGGCTTCGAGAGGTGAGACTGAGCCGCCGCTGCCCACCAGCAAGACTTGCCTTCCTCGAGTGATTACACCGATCGCGGTTAAGTCCGAAAATCCAGGCGCGCTGCGAAGGGTTTTTGCGCGATGAGGCGGGACGGAGAAGAGGAGTTCGTAGTCGTCTCCGCCGTGAAGCGCCATCTCAAGCGCATTGAGTTTCCGCTTCCCGAAGGCTCGATTGAAATTCTCTGGAATTGAGACACGCGGCACACGGTCCGCTTCGACCCGAGCGCCCACTTGGCTGGCAGCGCAGAGACGAACCAGGTCGGTTGAAAGACCGTCGGAGATATCCATCATGGCGGTTGCGGTTTTGGTACGGGAGAGCCACTCGCCGAGCTTCACACGAATCCGCGGGTAGAGATGAGGGCGCAGTAGGTTTTGAAGCTTGCGGCCGTGCGTGAGCTTGCGCCTTACCATCTCGAGCCCTAGCTGTGCGCGCCCGAGCTCGCCAGTGACGTATAGAAGATCGCCGGGGTTCGCGCCGGATCGGGTTAACGCGTGTCCACGAGGGATTTCGCCGAGGACGGTAATGCTGATCGAGACCGAGCGGTGTTTGGTTGTGTCGCCGCCGATTAGCCTCATACCGAGAGAACGCGCAGCACGACCCATGCCTGCAAGAAAAGCGTCGAGCCATCTTCCCGTGAGGGGTGCTGGAAGCGCTAAGGTCAGGAGAAAGTATCGGGGCGTCGCGCCCATCGCGACCAGGTCGCTGGTGGCACGGACGAGGGACTTGTAGCCTACTGAGTCTGGTGGGTGAGCTTGGGCGAGAAAATGGACTCGTTCTAAAAAGGCGTCGCAGCTCAAGACCCAATCGGCGCGGCCATTAGGCGAGAGGATCGCGGCGTCGTCGCCAATTCCGATGCGTACGCCATGGAACGGGTGATGTGCCGAAACGGAAGGGACCGCCCGTGCGATCCTATCGACCAGTTGACCTTCTCTATCCATCCTGAACCTTCGTACAGTTGTGGAAGTTCTCGCCGATAAGGTAAGGTTGAAGACGGCGAATATTGGATTGTAAGCTGGATTGAGCAGGGAAGCGACCGGGCACAGATATGCAAAATGGAAGAATGAGGTTGACGGGTGCAGGCATGGTCACTACAATCCATGCGGTTTCGGACCAAAGCTCTCGGTTCAGACTACTAAGGGAAACGGCTAACCGTGGCGAGGGGCGCGCGGTGTTCGGCCAGCGGGCGCAAAACTAAATCAGGACAAAAAAAGACAATGAAAGGCAAGTCATACACGTTCTTTATTGCCTCGAGCGCTTCCGGCGGTATGCGGAGGCTGCGCGTGCCATTTTATGTCCTGCACCTGCTGGTAGTACTTGCCGTTGTGGGTGGAGTTACGATCCTGGCCGGAGTTGGCTCCTATTCCCGGATGTTGCTGAAGGCTACGAATTACAACTCCTTGCGCCGTGAGCAGGACAGCCTGAAGCAGCAGTACAAGCAGTTGCAGACGGAAGTGAAAGACACGAACCAACGTCTGAATTCTCTGCAATCGCTGGCGAGTGAAGTGGCGATGGCTTACGGCCTCACGCGCTTCCAACAGACTCCTTTTGGGATTACCGATGTGAATGAAGGGACGACCGCTGACTTCCAGCAATCGCTGGACGAGTTCAGCTATCTTGAAAAGAACCACTCGGCGGTGACCGTTTCGAGCGGGGGGCTGAGGCTGATGCCTTCCATGCAGCTTAGCGCGTTGGGAATCGTGCCGACGCTGTGGCCTGTCGTCGGTGAAATCACCGGACATTTTGGAGAGCGGCTGGACCCGTTCAGCGGTGAAGGCGCGTTTCATGCGGGAATGGATATCGCATCACACTACGGCGACGGTGTTCGCGCCTCTGCGGATGGAGTGGTTACGGTGGTCGACCGGCGCGCGGGGTATGGCCGGCTCGTGGTGATCGATCACGGTTTTGGCGTTACGACATGGTACGGGCATATGTCGAACTTCAACACGCAGGTGGGTATGCACGTGAAGCGCGGGGATGTGATCGGCTATGAAGGCGCAAGTGGCCGGTCAACGGGCCCCCACCTTCATTATGAAGTTCGGATTTATAATACGCCTGTAAACCCTTGGCGTTATCTGCGCAATGTACCGACTGCTGTCAGCTCTGCCGATTAAACTTCAATAAACGCTTTCCGCCCAAGAATCATCTCTCAGTAAAATCGGCATCCTGGCTCAACTACTTTCGTGACGGCCTGCTGCTGAATTTTCCAAAGCCGAATCAACGCGCGGGTTAGTGTGTGGATGGCGGGTCGGCCGACGCAGAAGAGCGCGAGCCCAGCATTTGAGGCGTGATTTCGAGGCGGAGCCGCACCCAGCGATCCTGGCGAGTGATCTTCAACTGGCGAACCAATGCTTGCACGAAGGCGGCCTGTTCTTTGGTCATTTGTCGCAGCGTCTTAGGATCGGAGAGCGCCATCGAGCCGACCATGCGGAAGCCATCGAGCAGCGTGGAAATTTCTAAAGCGCGCCTTACCGAATCGCATTCGGCGTCGAGAGCGGCGGTGATGTTGTCGCCGTTCGGTGTACCAGCAAGGGAAAGTCCTCTGACGCTGCGGACAAGTTTCTCGAGTTGCGGGGCGTTGGCGAAATTCGCGTAGAAGCTGGGCGGAAGATTGTCCATGCGGGCCACGGCGAAGATCGGAGCGCCGGCGACGCGTTCCATCCGCCTTTTCGTGGCTGCATCCGGTCCGACCGGGTGTGACGAGGGATTGAGCAGGTCGCTCGCGTTCTTTCCGCTGGCGATTGCTATCCGCGTGGCCGAGAGAAACTCGAACGAAACGGGCGGGTTGCCCGGAACTTCGTATATCACCGGCTTTACGGCCGCGTTCACCTTTCCCGTGCGCAGCGCGTAGGCTTCGATTTTTTGTTCATCGAAGCGCCCGTCCGCAATCGCGAGTGCGCGATTCTCGCCGATGCCGCCTCCCGGCGCGACGGCAAAGCTCTGCGGCCAGAAGGCGATCGCCGCTTTGTCGAGATCGCGCGCGTAGTCGAAGCCGGTCTGGCGGACGAATTCGGCGTACTCGCGATCGGCATCCGGTCCGGGCGAGGTGAGGCCGAGAACGGCCGCGAGAGGGGAATTTTGTAACGCGCGGAGCGCGGCTACATCTATATAGCCGACGGCAGGCGCGTCCGTGGGCATTTGGCTCAATAGATCGGGAGCTCGTAAGGCAGATGTGCCTGGGAGTACAGGCAATGGGCGGTGCTGACGGAAATAGTAGATGCCGATAGCCGCACCGGCGGCCATAAGAAGGATGGCTACCGCAATCGCTGCCCGGCTCGTCGAAGATAGAGACACTGGAAGAAGCGAGTATAAGTTTAGGACGAGTTGGTGTAAAGTTTTTGGCCCCCCGGAAGGTTTTGAAGACGGAGGGTGCACCGTTGCTGGATTTGGAGCTATTTCCAGCAACTGCAACCAAACGCTCGGCGAGCGCTTCCAACAGCGAACCGGCGCAGAGCGATTGTTGCGGAGGATGGTTTTGAGTTTGAAACGGTACGTGAGGAGATTGAGTGCGGCGGCTGGGATGGCGCTTGCCTTGAGCGTCGCGGTATTCGCGCAATCTTCAACGAGTGCGCCGGATGTCTCGAAATCCTCGCCGGCGGCCAGCGCGGCTGCTACGCCGACTGCGGATCAGATCCTCGACCGGTACGTGAAGGCAATCGGCGGGCGCGAGGCGTGGAAGAAGCTGACGAGCCGGTTTTCCAAAGGGACGATTGATGTGCCGGCAATGAATGTTTCCGGCACGATCGAGATGCATGAGAAGGCTCCGAATCAAGTGGTTGCCACTATCGTCATCAATGGTTCGAAGTTCAGCCAGGGCTTCGACGGGAGCGTGGGCTGGGCGGACGATCCGCAGAACGGATTGCGCGAACAATCGGGACCCGAACTCGTAGAGACAAGACGAGACGCGGATTTTTATCATCCCCTCGATCTGCGGCAGCTGTATTCGAAGTTCACGGTGACGGGCGTCGAGAAAATCGACGATCGCGATGCATACGTTGTGGAGGCCGCATCCGCTGACGGCGGAACGGACAAGATGTACTTCGATGTTCAGACCGGATTAGTGCTGCGAATTATCGGGCAGCATCACATGCCGGAAGGCGTGACCGCGTTCACGGAGGATCTCGAGGATTACCGCGAAGTGGATGGAATCAAGCTGCCGTTTACGGTTCACCAGGCGAGCGCGGATTCGACTTTCACGATTAAGTTCACAGAAGTGCGGCACAACGTGCCGATGGAGAACACGGAATTTGCAAAGCCCGCCCAGGAGTAGGTTATCGGACAGGCAAAGGGGCGGCGAATAAGTGCAGCGCTGGCAATGGGTTTGCGGGGCACAGATACTTGCTTGCAATTCGATTGCCTCTGTGATAATTTTGTTCGGTTTGAGCAGGGCTGGCGTAGCTCAGTTGGTAGAGCATCTGATTTGTAATCAGAGGGTCGGGGGTTCAACTCCCTCCGCCAGCTGAGTTCTGAGGGAGCGGGATTTTTCAGCAAGGTTGCGGACGGATTCCTCGCGACAAAAGCGCTAGGGCTGGTGTCTTCGGGCACGAGCCCTTTCTGCATTGCGATGTTCCCCGTACAGGTGTCCGGTCGTGTTCTGGCGGTTCGCGCGGGACGATGGAGTTGTGTCCCGAAAGTTTTTCCGGGACATGATCGTCTGTCCCGAACGGATTTGCGGGACGGGTGGGTGAGTGGCTAAAACCAGCAGACTGTAAATCTGCCGCTCCTTGCGGGCTACGGAGGTTCGAATCCTCCCCCGTCCACCAGCGTCTCGAATGACCCGAACGGTCCGAGAGCTCGGTGCGAGCTTAATGCCAGGCTGGTGAGCATTCAGCGAACCGGCAGCATCAATCATCGAAGCGAAGCATCCTCGGCCGCGCTTCGAACGAACAGAAATTTTGGGAGGTATCGGGGAAAACCGGTTCGAGCCTGGGTAGCTCAGTTGGTAGAGCGCGTCCTTGGTAAGGACGAGGTCACCGGTTCAATCCCGGTCCCAGGCTCCATGCTGTAGCGGGCGGCAGGAATGAGCGGGGGTAACTCAGGGGTAGAGTCTCTGCCTTCCAAGCAGATGGTCGCGGGTTCGAATCCCGTCCCCCGCTCCATCGTGATGCTTGGAAGCGAGAGTTGGAAAATTTTGAAGGTCTAACGGCAATCAGTGGATTCAGCGCGGCAGCAGCCGCGAACCTCCAGCACGAGTGAGGCGAGATGGCGAAGGAGAAATTCGAGCGCAGTAAGCCGCACGTGAACGTGGGGACGATTGGGCACATCGACCACGGCAAGACGACGCTGACGGCGGCAATCACGAAAGTGCTGTCGAAGAACAACCCCAAGGTGCAGTTCCGGGCGTTCGATTCGATTGACAACGCGCCGGAAGAGCGCGAGCGCGGAATCACGATTGCGGTGTCGCACGTGGAGTATGAGACGCCGAACCGCCACTACGCGCACATTGACTGCCCGGGCCACGCGGATTACATCAAGAACATGATCACGGGAGCGGCGCAGATGGACGGCGCAATCCTGGTGGTGGCAGCGACGGATGGGCCGATGCCGCAAACACGGGAGCACATTCTGCTGGCGCGGCAGGTGGGCGTGCCGTACATCGTGGTGTTTCTGAACAAGTGCGACGTGGTGGAAGATCCCGAACTGCTTGAACTTGTCGAACTGGAAGTGCGCGAACTTTTGAAGACGTACCAATTCCCGGGCGACACGGTTCCGGTGATTCGCGGCTCGGCTTTGAAAGCGCTGGAAGGCGATCCGAAGTGGGAGAAGACGATCCTGGAGTTGATGGAAGCGGTGGACAAGAACGTGCCGTTGCCGGTGCGGGACATCGAGAAGCCGTTCGCGATGCCGATTGAAGATATATTTTCGATTTCCGGTCGCGGTACGGTGGTAACGGGGCGGGTGGAGCGCGGCAAAGTGAAAGTGGGCGAGGAAATCGAGATCGTGGGATTCCGTCCGACGATGCGCAAGACGGTGACGGGCGTGGAGATGTTCCGCAAGCTGCTGGACGAAGGAATTGCGGGAGACAACGTGGGGTTGCTGTTGCGCGGGACAGAAAAAGATGAAGTGGAGCGCGGGCAGGTGTTGTGCAAGCCGGGCTCGATCACGCCGCACACGAAGTTCAAGGCGGAAGCGTATGTGTTGACGAAGGAAGAGGGCGGACGGCACACGCCGTTCTTCACGGGATACCGGCCGCAGTTTTATTT
>JBARFX010000016.1:0-11108 GCA_049797655.1 Candidatus Acidiferrales bacterium
TTTCCCTGATAGTTTTTTCTCACAGCGGCTCTCCTCCTAAAAAGAGATCTCACCCCAGACTCTATCCGAGTCTGGGCCGAGAGCCGCTGCTTCTGTTTCAGGTTTCAACTAAAGGCGGGACAACTTCGGAAGACCATCCGTCACTAGATTCATCCAGAGAATCTGAAGCGGTAGCAACGGCAGCGGCATTCCAAGTAATGGCGCGACAAGCATTACCAAAATCTCGCCGGAATTAGTGGCCAAGATATACCTTACGAACTTACGTACATTGTCGTAAATGACTCGGCCCTCTTCCACTGCAGCCACAATTGTGGCGAAATTATCGTCCAGCAAGACCATGTCCGCAGTTTCTTTTGCAACATCGCTGCCCGTGACTCCCATTGCGACACCAATGTCAGCTTTTTTGAGCGCGGGGGCATCGTTGACTCCGTCACCAGTCATCGCCACCACCTCTCCACGTTCTTGGAGAGCCTGAATGATCCTCAGTTTGTGCTCCGGAGAAACTCTTGCGTAAACGCTTGTCCTTCCGGCCACACCCTTCAGTTGGTCGTTGGAAAGATGGTCGAGCTCTGGACCGGAGATGCTCTCTCCTTCGTTAGTGATCCCTAGTTGGTCTGCGATGTATTCGGCTGTAAGAATGTGGTCCCCGGTGATCATAACCGGACGAATTCCCGCCACGCCGCAGGTTGCAACTGCAGCCGCTACCTCCTGTCTTGGAGGATCGATCATTCCGACCAGGCCCACAAAGGTCAGGTCTCGCTCGATTGCTTCATCATCCATTGAGGCTGGTAGGGAATCCATGTAGCGGAATGCGACGCCCAGAACACGCATTCCCTTTCCGGCAAGATCATCAGTGGTTTGCGTGAGATGCTCTCGGAATAATTCACTCAAATGTACTATCTTTCCATCAATCCACACTGTGCCGGAAACCCGCAGCAACTCGGCTGGTGCTCCCTTAGTGAAAGCAACATAGGCTATGCCACGCGAGTTGTTTGAAGCTGCAACTTCAATAGGAACCGGAGGCGGAGCGGCGGGCAGTCGATGGACCGTCGTCATCCGTTTTCGCTCAGAAGTAAAGGGTATTTCTCCAATACGCGGCATCAGTCGCTCTAGATCACTCTTTGAGAGATCTAGGTCTCGGGCGGCAATTAGCAGCGCCGTTTCAGTTGGGTCGCCCAGAACGAGTGGCAGTCCCGGTTGCTTGTCATTTCGCTGTTCGATGGCATCGTTGCAAAGCACGCCACCTGCCAGCAGGAGCCTGAAACTAGAACGCTGCATCTCTTCGACAGATATTCTTTTTGCAGATCTGGTCTGAAGATAGTTCGGTAGTTCGAGAACGTGATTAGCGAGGCTGAGAGTCGCAACGCTCATTCGATTTTCGGTGAGTGTACCCGTCTTGTCGGAGCAGATAACCGTCACCGAGCCCAACGTTTCCACCGCCGCTAGCCTTCGGATCAGCACCTTGCGCTTGAGCATCCGTTGAGCACCCAGTGTCAGCGCGATGGTCACAACTGCTGGCAGTCCCTCCGGTATGGCCGCCACGCCGATGCTCACAGCGGAGAGAAACATCAGCTTCAAGTTTTCTCCACGGAGCAAGCCCAGAGTAAAGATGACCGCTACGAGGAACAGGGCGATTACGGCCAATCGCCGTCCCAAGTTCCCCAAACGTCGTTGGAGCGGAACCGGTTCGCGATTGACGGCCTCGACGAGGCTGGCGACGCGCCCGAGTTCCGTATTCATACCGGTCGCGGTAACCACTGCTTGTCCTCGACCAGCCGTCACGGAAGTGCCCATGTAAACCATGTTGCGGCGGTCCCCCAACGGTAGGCTTGCCTGATCCAAGGCACCCGCAATCTTCCGAACAGGCTGCGATTCACCCGTCAGAACGGCTTCCTGTGTTTGAAGATATGCGCTTTCCAGAACGCGGCAATCCGCGGCCACTACATTGCCAGGTTCGAAAAACACAATGTCCCCGGGAACCAACTGAGAGGATTGGACATTCTCAAGTTCGGCGCCGCGCCGAACTCGTACAAATGGAAGCGAGAGTTTTCGTAGAGCGGCCATAGCCTTCTCGGCGCGATACTCTTGACCGAAACCAAGGAGGGTGTTGAGTACCACTATGACCGCAATAGCTATTGAGTCTTTATAATCAGCCATTAACGCGGACACAACGGCAGCCACAATCAAGATCAGGACCATCAACGCGGTCAACTGCCCCCACAGAATCCCCCAAGGACTCCTGATGCCTGTTCCCACAAGTTCGTTCCTGCCATATTTCTTGAGGCGGCGAGCGGCTTCCGCTTCCGTGAGCCCTCGAGACGCATTCACGTCAAGTTGGGTCAGGACATCGGTTGAATCGTGTTGGTAAAAATCGCTCATCTGGGGCTAGAAGTGAACTCTCAGCATTCGTATCGAGTCGGCTCGTCAAGCTTAGAGGCACTCAATCATAGCCGCCCTTGCGACGAGAACTGTGAAAATGATGAAGAGCGGACAGTTGGCTTTGATTTGAGTACAATTTGGTCCAAACAATCCAAGGGACCTTTGCTCCATTGCACTTCCTTGAAGGTCTGAGCAGCCAGAAGACACGGGTATAACGAGTGAATCGCAGAAACGCGAACATAGTCGTCCTGCTCATATTGTTGGCAATCGGGACCATCGTTGCCTATGGGATTTTGCGACCTTTCTTGCGTCCGATCGTTTTTGGGCTCGTGATTGGAATCGGTTTCTATCCACTTCACACGAAGATCGGTCGATTTTTCCCTCGAAAAAATATCCACGCACTTGTCTCCACTTTAGCGGTGCTACTCATCTTTGTGGTCCCGGCTGTTCTTCTGGTTTCTGCGGCAAGTGAAGAGATTATTCACGCGGCCCAATCGTTCAATGACAGGGCCGCCGAAGGTGGAGGGCTCCTCCCTTACTTCTTACAAGGTCCTGACCGCCTGATGAACTGGCTTGAGAAATATGTGGACATCAAGAAATCTGGTTTGGCTGGAGCAATTGATTCGCTGCCCATAAGAGCCAGTCAGTTGCTGGTCACTTTCGCTACCTCATTGGTGAGAGGTCTGGCCGGTTTCGTCGGCGAATCCGTCATTACGTTGCTCATCTTGTTCTTTATGTTCCGCGATGGTCCTGGCATGTTGAATCGAGTCGCAGCCATGCTGCCACTGGATCGCGACCGCACCCAACAGCTGTTTTCCCAGGTCCGGCAAAGCGTCTTCGCCAACCTCTACGGCATTCTTGCCGTGGCTTTGGCCCAAGGTCTATTGACCAGCGCAGGAGTCGCGATAGTTGGTGTTGGCTCCTCCCTGCTGCTCGGTATCGCTGCCGCCGTCTGCTCACTGATCCCATTTGTTGGACCAGCTCTGGTGTGGTTGCCACTAGTAATCCTCCTACTCTTCAAAGGACACTGGTGGAAGGGACTATTTCTACTCGTCTGGGGGGCAATTGCAGTGGGGACGGCTGATAACATCATCCGTCCGCTGGTCATCGCCGCGCGAGTGAGGCTTCATCCTCTGCTGCTGTTATTTTCCCTCATTGGTGGAGTCCAAGAGTTCGGATTTGTGGGTCTTTTTATTGGTCCGGTGGTAATGTCCGTAGTAATCGCTTTGGTAGACATGTTGCGTGAAGAGTTTGGCGAGATCACCGTGAAGCCTGCATCGCCCTGAATGGTAACAATGCCTTCTCTGGTCGCTAACACCGAAGCCCAAGAGATCATACCGAGCGTACGAGAGACGGGAGCTAATGACCTATGAAAGAGCGGAAACACCTGGGCAACATCTTGTTTGCCACTAATCTTTCTGAGGATTCCGCCCGCGCGATAGACTGGCTGCGGTGGTTCGGCCGCCACTACGGTTCGACCGTCTGCGTTGTACATGTCTTGGATTTATTATCGTTCGGCCTGAGCGTAGAAGAGGTTGCACACGCCCGCAGCATGGCATCTAAGCGACTCGACCGCTTCGTTCGAAAGTACCGCCTGAATCAAAAACCGTTCGCACAGAAGCTCATTGTTGGTGATGCTGCCGTCGCTGTTACCGAGTTTGTAGGAAAGCACGACATCTCCCTTATCGTCCTCGGAAGCCAGGCCATCGGGCTCAACCGCCTCCTTCAGGGTTCTATTTCGGAAGAAGTATTGCGGAGGGTGAATTGCCCAGTATTTACCGTCGGGCCACGCGCGAAATCTCCCCGAAGGCCTGTGGCGATATCACACGTGCTTTTCGCCACTAACTTGGCGAAGCAATCTGGATCAGTCTTTACCCATTGTGAATTTCTGTTCAAAGGAAATCCACACTGTGGACTTGCACTCGCTCATTTTCTTCCCAAGGAGAGCAAATCTGCCTTCGAGCGTCACAAAACTCGTAAACGATTGCGCGGGAAACTCATCAAACTCGTGCCCGAAGAGGTCCGACGCCAGATCGAGGATGTTGTTGTGGAGTCCTGCTCGCCTGTGAAGGGAATTCTTGAATTTTCCAAGGAAGGCCGCTTCGACCTCGTCGTACTCGGCGTCAAGGATGCAGGGCCGTTTACGCGAGCGGCTACGCACAGGCCGCGCTCAATCACACATCAGATCATTCAATACGCGACATGCCCCGTGCTTACAATCCGGGTTTGAATGCAGCAGGACGCGAGTGTGCGTGACCAAACTGGAGTCTTGCGGGCAGATGACGGTGGACTCGTAAACGATTTGGTCGTTGTGCCGAACTTAGGCTGCAAACTCGGAGAGTTTGCCGGAGGTCTTGGCGGATTCGAAATCTCTCATCCAGCCCGCGAGCGAGAAATCTGCTACCAACGGGAGATGATCGGATGCGATCAGCGAGCTGCGAGTTTTGTGAACGGTGAAGTGGTCGAGACGTAGAGTTGGGTCAAAATATATGTGATCCAAATGAAGGAACGGCAGCATACCAGGATAGGTGCGCGAACGATCCATGTGATCCCGCAGATCGGGCGCGACGAAGTTTTGACGGAGCAAACGAGTGGTGAGTCCACGCGTCCATTCATTGAAGTCGCCGAGCACGATGCGGGTCCCACTCATGGCCGGCTGATGTAATATTTTCGGACTAACGAGTTTCAGCGCCTGCTTCCTGCGCTCCAGGAAGGCTGTCCCCATGTGGATATTGAACACATGGAGCAGCGTGCCTCCCGGCAGATTCATGTCCACACGAAGACAACCGCGAGGCTCCCTGCCCCTAGTGCTGATGTCATAGTTGTAGCTGGCGCGCAACGGAAAGCGACTCAATAGGGCGTTGCCGTACATTCCTCCGTTGAGATGGCGGTTCTCGCCGAAGTGAAAATTCATTCCCAGTTCGGAGGCTATGAACTTCGCCTGGTCTTTTTCGTACTGGTCCGCCTCAATGCGAACGACTTCCTGTAGTGCGATAATGTCTGCACCTACTTCGCGCAAGACGTCCAATATTCGTGCCGGGCGAACCCGTCCATCCATTCCGCGGCACTTGTGAATATTGTAAGTCGCCACCCGAATGCGGTTCGCGTAGTCGGCCTTGATCACAAAAACCCCCTCATTCTTAGATGCCTGCGAGCACAACGGGGATTCGATGAAAAACCGGTACCCGGCATTCAAAGATTTATGAACGACGACCCTGCGGTGCCGCTATCGGTCCTGGTTGATACGCAGTCTGTAAATTCGGACCAACAAGGCAAGCACTACCCAGACACAGAATATGACGACCGGGATCGAAATGGCAGGTGGCCATAAAACGCCGATGATCGCCACACAAAGCAGAAGCGCTGCGGCGATAGCTAGGACGCCCGTCTCCGCGGGCCCCAGACCGCGCCGACTTGTGATCGCGGCACCAACGGTGTTGCCCACCCTTAGCAGTCCGGTTACCGCACGACCTCCGCTTCCCTCGGCTATTTTCAAATGGTGCGATTGCCGCGATAACTGCCCAGCCGAACGCACCTTTTGGTTTGAACTCAGCACGATTTCCGTTGAGTGGAGCAGATCGTTCAGATACATCTGCTCCATCTCGCGGGCAAATCTGTCATCCTCCACCACGACATCGAGTTCCCAATTTCCCAGCCAACTCGCAGCGTTAAGATTCGAGGAACCTACGCGGGCCCACCGTCCATCAGCGACGGCTGTCTTGGCATGGAGCATCGAACCGTTCCACTCAAAAATTCGCACTCCCGCTTCAAGGAGTGTTCGATATCCTGCGCGCGACAATGTCCGAACGATCGGAACGTCGTTGATTCTGGGCAATAACAGTCTCACGTCCACACCGTCCAACGCGGCCGCCCGAAGCGACTGGGTGTACGATGCGGTCCCGATAAAGTAGGCGTCCGTAAGCCAGATCGTTTGCCGGGCCAATGCGCCGATCAGTTGATCGAAGCGGTAGAGACCGCCCATATTCGGGTAGCTTGGTACAATTCGCAGAGCCACATCACCCTCGGGTCTAGAGTCTTTCCCATCCCAAAGATCGTACGTAGGGAGCGGCGATCCCAAGATCGTCCACATCTGGGCAAACGCGTGCTCGATGTCGGCTACAGCCGGGCCTTGGATTTCGACACCGGTGTCACGCCACGGCTCAAGGCCTCGTCTTGAGTCGCCCACCCAACTACGACCAACGCAGAGGCCAGTCACAAAACCGACGCGGCCATCCACCGAAAGCATCTTTCTATGGTCTCGTCTGAGCCACCCGAGAGGGCTGTCCAACCGAGGGGGGTTAAAACAGCGAACTTCAATTCCGGCGCTTTTCAGCGACCGCCAAAAAGGATAATGGGTGTGTCCGAGTGCTCCCATCCAGTCGTAAATGAGCCTGACGCGCACTCCCTCGCGCGCTTTCGCAGCAAGGGCCTCTCGAAACTGGCACCCGACTTCGTCAGCATGAATGATATAAGTCTCAAAATGAACGGTCTCCTTCGCTGTACGTATGGCTTCGAGCCAAGCCGGGTAGTTGTCCGCAGCATCTCTGAGCAGTCTTATCTTGTTTCCCGGTATCAGAGGAGCGCCTGCCGCTCTTGAAAAGGCTTGATCTGCGACAAGCCGGCTTGGCACACGCGCTTCGCGCTGAAGTTGTTTTAGAATCTCGTCAGACATGTGCTCTCATCCTTCGTGTCTTGCCGACGTTGCGACCTGCCGTAGAGCTTGTACCACGTTTCATGCAACTCTTGCCTTCGTTGATCGGGACCGGCTCGGCAACGTGTGACCTAGCGCACAGCCAAGACGGCCCAGCGCGAAGTTTAATTAAGTTGGAATAACGAGGTGGGCGATTATCTAGGATTATAGGAAAACTCGGAAAGGGAAACACTCACATGAGGCAACGTTATGCTCGGCAAGTGTGGCACATGGCCGTGATAGCCATGTTATTTATGGGTTTTGTTGTGGCGTCTCGGGCACAAACCACGCCGGCACGCAAGTCTGCGCCCATCTATGATCCGGCAACAGAGGTCACGATGAAGGGCTCAGTCGAAGCGATCAGACAACTCACGGCGCCACAAAGTTGGGCAGGCATACACCTGAGTCTTAAAACCGATAAAGAGACAATCGATGTGCACGTCGGTCCGTCGTGGTTCGTGACACAAAGCAAGATGAGCTTCGCCAAGGGCGATCAGATCGAGGTGACCGGTTCCAAAGTCAAATTCCAGAACAGCGACGCTCTGCGTGTCGGCACGAGTCCCCTTTTGTCCAGCGTGGGCGCTCTTCGATTAATTCGTATCCTGTGAAATCAGGCGGATAAAATTGGATACGGCGATGCCCGGACAGTGAAGACGTCCTTCGAAGGTGTGGTCGCGCACATAAATGCTACGCCATGACGCCAATACTCTCAGTGTGCGATCTCACGATTAGGTTTGGGGATCGCGCGATCATTCAGCATCTGAACTTCACTGTTGATCGTGCTGACAATCTGGCGATCATTGGACCAAACGGTGCTGGCAAGACGGTTCTTCTACATGCCCTACTGAATTTGTTGCCGTACGAGGGTGTCATTCAATGGGCGCCCGATGCCAAGTTAGGTTACGTCCCTCAGAAAATCGCTGCAGATCGGCACCTTCCTCTCAACGTGAACGACCTGCTGGCGGCGAAGGCAGCACTGCTTAAACTCCCGGCACACGACATTCGGTCTGTGTCAGATAGGGTGGGTCTTACTCCAGAACTACTCGAAACCAGCGTCGGCATACTCTCGGGAGGAGAATTCCAAAAGGCTCTGATCGCATTCGCTTTGTTGGGTAATCCAAACGTCCTGCTCTTCGACGAACCGACAGCCAGTCTGGATGAACTCGCTGAAGAGCATATCTACGAATTACTCCGAGACTTACAACGCGAGCGCCATTTAACCATTCTTCTGGTCTCACATGATCTGAGTGTTGTCTACCAATTCGCGACCAAAGTCCTGTGCCTGAGCAAGGGAAAGACCTGCTTTGGTCCTCCCAGAGAAATCCTGACACCTGAGACTTTGGAAGCCGTTTATTCAGCACCACTGAGATTCTACGAGCATCGCCACGATCATTAGAGGATCAACTGATGGTTCATTCAGGCGAAACCTACGCGGTCGTGCTGGCCCTTCTCTTCGCTGTTGCCGCGGGCCTAATCGGCAGTTTTGCGCTCATGAAACGGATGCTCTTAGCCAGCGATGTGATTTCGCACGTGGCACTTCCTGGACTAGGCGTGGCCTTTCTTTATGGGTTTAATCCGCTGATTGGCGGAGCGACGACGTTGCTTTTGGGCACACTGTTGATATGGCAACTCCAAAAGAAAACAGGTCTCGCAACCGAGGCCATGATCGGTGTGGTATTCGCGGGGTCGGTCGCCATCGGTGCGATCTTGACTCCCAAAGAAGATCTTGTAGAGGCGTTATTCGGACGGTTCCAGGATCTCTCGCTCGCGGCGTTCTTGATTGGAACGGCCGCGGTTCTTCTTATTATCCTGGTTGTTTTCCGATTCAAGGATGAACTGATTTTGAGTCTCTTCGCACCCGAATTGGCCGCTGCAACCGGCGTGAAGCTTGACAGACTAAACCTGTATTTCCTCCTGATATTCAGCCTATCGGTTCTTGTCGGTCTGCGCTTCCTGGGCGCACTACTTGCCGGAGCATTGATCATCATTCCCGCGACCACGGGTCGCCGACTTACAAGTGATCTGTCGCGCTTTCTAATTGTTTCTTGCCTTGCCAGCGTTGTGGCTGTCGGATCTGGTCTTGCGGTGACTCGCTACCTGCTACCCCAATTAAGTCCAGGGCCGGTCATTGTGATCGTTTCGACGGCGCTATTCCTGGTGACGCTATTCAGGAAATCAGTTGCGGCTAAGAATCGAACAAGACCGATATCTTAGGCTTCGCATGCGCACAACCCTTGGTACGGCCCATTGGCTGGTTGACGGTGCTATTGTCGGCATCTGGGTTGTATAAGCACTTTGCAGTACTTGGTGCTGAATCTTGGATCGCTAGCGGGATTGTCACGACCGCATCCTCAGCAAATGGTATGCGTCGAAGAAATGGCTTCCAATGCGTTTCCCATCGCCAAGAACAGTCAAGGATCACGGACATCCCCACTCTATAAAGCTTGAGCTGCGGGATCTGAGCCAACTTTTCAATTCGATGGACCCTTCTCCTTTTATTGAAAAAGACCTCGACGACGATGCGGAAGAATTCATCGTTAGTTGGGCGCAGGAATTCCCGATAGACGAGCCGATCAGGTTGATTATCTACTTTAAACAGTGGCCCGCTGAAGACCCCAAGGAACTGATTAAGACAGCCGTCCACAACCATTTTGCTCATCGTGCCAAGATTACTGGTCTGGAATTCAGCCGCCTACTGAAACAAGGCCGTACTAGTCTTTTCATTGGGCTGACGTTCCTCTCTGGATGTCTCTTCCTGAGCAACGTATGGTTGGGCCATGAGATTGGCACCTGGGCTACCATCGCACGGGAAAGCCTCACGATTGCTGGCTGGGTCGCCATGTGGCGGCCCATGCAGATCTATCTTTACGAATGGTGGCCATTGCGGCGGCGCCGCCGAATCTACACGAAACTCAGTCGCATGTCGGTCGAACTAATTCAAAAGAGCAAGACTTGAAAATCCCGATCCGGCAACGAAAATGGATCCACTGTGCACGAACTGTGCACGAATCCAACGTTTTCATGCCGATCGGGGTTAGCTTTGAGCGAAAAGCAGATTCCCCGATTTATTGGAAACGTTAGTGGTTAGAAATAACGGACGGAGGTATTGGAGTCGGGTTCCGTGCGCCCAAGGCAGACGCGCTAGCAGAGTGCGCGACTCCGCGGCACCCGCCGAGTATCGCCAATTGCCGAGCGATAGAGGAGGCAGGAGTTTGGGTGCAGGATTGGGTGCAGCTTGAGAAGGAAGAATGGCTCCGAGTCTTATGTAAGCGACACCAGATAGGGCATTTAGATTTTTGACCTCCTCGGCTGTCAACCGAAGGGTTGCAAGTTCGAATCTAGCCCGGGGAGGCGAGAGGCACGAATACTTAAAGAGAAGGATTTTTTCTTCGCAGTTCGACACACTGGCGTCTATTGCCCGCGATGTTTGAAGTTGATATTCGACGAAGCTCAAGCGCGGTTACTGGGAATACGCGAGGAGGAATAAATGGAAGCAACCGGATGGGAAATAACCGCTGCTGGATGGATCGTGCTTTTTCTCCTAGTGGCTTTGCTAGCTCACGAAGTAATCAGGCTACTGCGACTGCCCCCCAAACAAAACCAGTAAAACTCAACCTATTCTTATTCTTAAGATTCCTTTTTATTTTCGCAACAATCTCTACCCTCTTATTACGCTGAAATTCTCCCCGTTTTTCTATTTTGTTGACTTTTGTTACGTGGTTTTCGTATTTGAATGCTACCAAGCCTCGCAACCCGCCTAAACGTTAAACAAACTAGCTTACTCGCTTTACTCGGTCATACTCGCCGCCCCAAATCGGCCATAGACGATGCGCTTTTTCGTCCCATTGGGCTCGTTTTGGCTTTCTCAATATCCCAATTTGAGATAGCTGGTGATAAGAGGATTTATCAATACCTGTAAGGCTCCCCGCTAATTTAGACAGTCAGGGTCTCCGAGTTTAGGTCAGTTGCAAAAGCCAAGAAGGCCTCATGCGGAGTGCGATTCCCGACTCCGCGGTGAGGCCGGTCGTGATTGTACTCC
>JBARFX010000017.1:0-26754 GCA_049797655.1 Candidatus Acidiferrales bacterium
TCGGAATTTGCAAAAATTGGATCGCGTCAGGAAGCTCTACAAACGATTTTTCTCAGTCTCCTGGACATTTTCTATCGCCCGATTTTCGACTTTTTTCAGGAAAACCGACTTTTTCAACAGCCACAGGATTCCTCAACACCTATCCGGAATCGGTCCCTGCCTGTTTGGTGAACCTAATTTCCAATCGCTCGACTTATGGTCCTGGGACGATCTTTCCTATTGACATTCTATACGTGGATCCATATTATTCGTATAGAAAGCCGATAGGAGACATCCATTGAACCCTGAACCGACGAGCCTTTTGCAAGGGACGTTGGACCTGCTGATCTTGAAATCGCTTATCGCTGGCGAGATGCACGGATTGGGAATCTCGCGCAGGGTCCAGCAGATCACGGGCGGTACTTTTGTTGTGAAGCCAGGCTCGCTCTTTCCCGCCCTACATCGAATGGAAGAAGAAGGTTGGATTTCATCTTCTTGGGGAGAGTCCGAGAACAACCGCCGCGCCAAATACTATCGATTGTCGAAGCCGGGATTGAAACAGCTCGAAGTCGAAACCAAGCGATGGGGCCGCATTACTTGGGCAATCGCTCAAGCCTTGGAAGCATCATAGAGAGGTGTTCAGCATGCCCCTCCTTGTGAAAGCCCGAAGTTTCCTGAGAAATCTCTTTTTATCCCGGCGAGTGGAGGTAGACCTTGATCAGGAGGTTCATTCGCACCTCGAAATGCTGATCGAGGAAAACATTCGCGCGGGCATGCCGCCGGGCGAAGCGCAACGTGCTGCGCGGATCGAACTTGGCGGAGTCGAGCAAGTCAAGGAGCAAGTGCGCAATGCGCGCACGGGCGCGTTTCTCGATTCCCTGCTGCAAGACATGCGCTTCGCGATCCGGAGCCTGCGCCGCACGCCGGGACTTACCGCGTTCGTGGCGATCACGCTGGGGCTGGGGATCGGGATGGCCTCTGGGACTTTCAGTATGGTGGATGCGCTGATTTTTAGGCCTTACCCCGTGCCACATTCCAGCGGCGTGGTCACTCTCGTGAGCACTACACACGATAGCCCGTTCGACAATTTCTCCTATCGCGAATATCTGGACATCCGCGACAAGACGAAGAGTTATGACTGCGTGATCGCCAGCGCAGAGATGGAGGCTGTGGGCTTCAGCGCCGATGCGGGGGCCACACCGCGAATCAAGGGTGGGATGATGGTTTCCGGCAACTACTTCCATGCGCTGGGCGTGGAGCCGCGGCTGGGGCGCGGGTTTCGGGAGGATGAAAACCAGGTGCCGGGCCGCAATGCGGTGGTGGTACTCGGGCCGGATTTCTGGAAGCGTGAATTCGGGAGCGACCCGTCCGTCCTGGGTAGGACGATTCGGCTGAACGGAAGGGAGTTTACGGTGATTGGCGTGGCTCCGGATACCTTCCCGGGAATGCTGACATTCGCGCATCCCGACTTCTACATGCCGCTAGCGATGGCGCAAGTGTTCACGACCAACCTTCAGAAGAATTTTTTCGAGGACCGCGACGATCGCGAGTTGGGCGTAAAGGCGCGATTGAAACCGGGCACGACGCTCGAGCAGGCGCGGAATGAACTGGCCGTGCTCGCGAAAAACTTTGAGCGCGACTATCCCAACATCAATCGTAGCCGCGGCGCGGCCGTGTACACCCAGTTCGAGACGAGGACCATAGAAGATGGCAATTGGAAATTCGGCGTGATCTTTGTGATCCTCGCGCTGGCGGTTCTGCTAGTGGCTTGCACCAATGTTGCGGGACTTCTTCTGAGCCGGGCACGAGCGCGAGCACGCGAAATCGCCGTACGGTTGGCGCTGGGCGCCGGGCGTTTCCGGCTCATACGGCTGCTGTTGACCGAAAGCCTAATTCTGGCGGCCTTGGGTGGATTGGCCGGGATCGCGATCGGGTACGGCGTCGTAGAGTGGTTCCAGTCTAAACAAAATATCATCTTCATGACGGAGTTGCCGATGGCGATCCCGTTCCACATGGACACGCGCGTGCTGCTGGTGAGCGTCGCGTTGGCCGCGTTGAGCGCCCTGCTTTGCGGCCTGGCGCCGGCATTGCAGAGCACGCGCGTGGACCTGGTGAGCGCGCTCAAGTCGGCCGACGTGGATCTACCCGGACGCAAACGCCTGTGGGGCCGGAATATTCTGGTGGTGGTCCAGGTTTCCATGTCCCTGATGCTGCTGATGGCCTCTTTCCTGATGGCCCGGGGATTCCAACATAGCTTGCTGGGTGGTACCGGTTTCGCGAAAGACCATCTGCTGATGACCCGCTTCGATCCACGCCTCATACAGTACGACGCAACTCAGACGCAGCAGTTCTATCATCAGCTCGTGGAACGTATGCGCGAGGTGCCCGGAGTTCAGAGCGAGGCTCTCACGCAGAACGTTCCACTTGGAACGGACGACTTTGACGGCGTGGCCTTTGTGCCGGACGGTTTCCAGATGCCGCCGAATCGCGAAAATTTTAATTCGACGATGGATACGGTGGATGGAGGATATTTCGAGACGATGGGGATTCCGATCTTGCGTGGCCGTGCCTTCCTGCCGTCTGATACAGCGGATGCGCCGCGGGTCGCCATCGTGAATGAGCGGTTCGCGAGACACTATTGGCCGGCTGGCGATGCGGTGGGCAAACGCATCCGCCTGGAAAGCCGCACCGGGACGCCGGTGGAGATCGTAGGCGTCGCGCAGACCATCAAATATCAAGGGACAATCGAAACGCCTATGGATTTCCTTTACATGCCGCTGGCGCAGCATCCGATCGCGCGAATGTTCTTGATGTTGCGATCGAGCGGCGATCCACTGCAATTGGTTCAGCCCGTGAAGAGTGTTGTCCGTAGCCTCGACGCGAACCTGCCGATGTTGCAGACGAGGTCTTACGAGGATTTATATTTGAACCAGGCAGTGAGAGGGCCACGAATTGCGATCGACCTTGTGGGCGCGATGGGAGCGGTGGGCTTGCTGTTGGCGGTCGCCGGTTTGTATGGCCTGGTGGCGTACAATGTGAGTCGCAGAACCCGCGAGATCGGCATCCGCATCGCTCTCGGCGCGGCAGCCTCGGACGTGTTGCGCCTGGTGATGGGTAAGGGACTCATGCTGGTGGGAGTTGGAACGGCGATCGGATTGGCGATGGGTTTCGCCCTCGAACAGCTCATGAATTCGATGCTGTTCAATTCCGGCGGCGTAGACATTGTGGCTTATGTCATCGCCGTGCCGTCGCTGTTTCTGGTGACCGCGCTGGCGGCCTACGTGCCCGCGCAACGAGCCTCCAGAATTGCGCCGACACAGGCGCTGCGATACGAGTAGTGCAGTTAGTTCGTGGACGCCAGATTCGCTACGCACACTGGCCGAAAGCACGATAGAGATTGACAAACGTGATTGGCCTACTCTCCATTGTTGCGCTGGGCTTCTTTCTTGGCATGCGACATGCCACTGACCCCGATCATGTGATCGCCGTGACGACGATCGTCGCTCGATACAGAAAGATCGGGCATGCGGCAATGATCGGGGCGTTATGGGGGCTTGGCCATACGCTGACGATTCTCGTCGTGGGGAGCGGGATTATTCTTTTCGGTTGGGTGATTCCTACACGCATCGGGCTTTCGATGGAGTTTTCCGTGGGCTTGATGCTGATTCTGCTGGGCGTCTTGAATCTCACGGGCATGCTGCAGTGGATTACCGAAACGTTTTCACCTGGCGGCGGAACGCGGGGGGCAGCTCATTCTCACCCGCATAGTCACGGCGACTACGTTCACACTCATCCGCATCAGCATGACCCCGAAGCACACCCGCACGCGCCGGCGCACACGCCGCTGAACTGGATTGACCGCCATTTCGGGAGGCTGGGGATCTATCAAGCGGTGCGGCCACTCGTTGTGGGACTTGTGCACGGGCTCGCGGGATCCGCGGCGGTGGCGCTGTTGGTGCTGACAACGATTCGGGATCCGAAATGGGCGGTCGTGTATCTGCTGGTTTTTGGAATTGGGACGATCGCGGGGATGATGATGATTACCGGCGCGATGGTTCTTCCGTTTGCTTACGCGGGGAATCGGTTCGCGCGGCTCAATCACGGATTGCGGGTTGCGTCGGGCTTGATCAGTGTGGCGTTTGGACTTTTCCTGGTGTTTGAAATTGGGTTCGTGAACGGGCTCTTCACGAGCCATCCGCAGTGGACACCGCGCTGATTCTTCAGAATCGTACATCTCCAGGGACCCCTGTTTACCGTAGATTAGAATGACCGGCGACCGTTTGTTTTCAATGAGTTACGGGGATTTCTAATCGCGGAACCGTAGATTAGAACGGCGGCGCGGGAGACTACAGCGCAGCGGAAATTGTGGTGCCGGCAGCGGCGAAAACGGCGGACATTTCCGACCTCGCGTGAGGCAGGAAACTGCTTATTACGAGGGGATCGAACTGAGTGCCGGTCGCTTTCAAGAGCCTGCGCTCGGCTTCTTCAAACGGCATACCCTCGCGGTAGGGACGCGAGGAAACCATCGCGTCGAAAGCGTCGATTACGGAAACGATGCGCGAGCCGATGGGAATTTCTTCGCCTTTCAGGCCGCCGGGGTATCCCGAGCCGTCGAAACTTTCGTGGTGGTGAAGGATGATCAAGCTGGCGCGTTCCATCCCAGGGATTTGGCGAAGAACAGCCCAGCCGTATTCGGGATGTTTTTTCATGAGGGCGTACTCGTCGTCGGTAAGGCGGGCAGGCTTGTTGAGGATTGCGTCGGGAATGCCGACTTTTCCGATATCGTGAAGGAGAGCGGCGACTTCGATGTCCTTCAGCGAACCCTCGTCGAGACCGAGTTCACCGGCAACGTGAAGCGCCCACTCTGCGAGGCGCGTGCTGTGAACTCCGGTGTTGAGATCTTTGAGATCGAGAAGCTGATTGAACGCGCAGACGACCGAAGAGTTCAGAGCGGAGAGTTGCTCCTCGATCGATTTAATTTTCAGAAGCTCGGGGCGCCACGACGGCTGGTCAAACTCGGTTTTTGGCCGAAGCCGTCGCGGCTCTTGCGCCGAAGATGTGTTGACCGTAGGCATCGCGGCGCGAAGAACTTCTATTGGAGCAGTCCCTGAATCGGATTCAAGGAGCCGAGCGCATTGTAGACGTCGAGACGGCCGTTGCCCATGTTCGAGCCGACATACTTCGCGCGAGCAATCGCCCATCCCGCCACGGTTGGATTGTCCTTCGGCTGCATATCGAGAATCAGCGAGGCGGTTCCGGCCACAAAGGGGGAGCTGAAAGAAGTGCCCCAGCCGGCAGCGTAGGTTCCGAAGGGATAAGTGGTGACGATGCCTTCGCCCGGCGCGGCGACCCAGACGACTTGATTGCCGTAGTTCGAGAAGCTCGAACGCTGGTCTTGATTGCTGGTGGAAGCAACGCCCATCACGCCGCGAAGCGCCGCGGGATATACGATTTCCTGTTTACCGTCATTTCCCGAGGAGGCGACGAGGATGACGTTCTTGCCGGCGGCGTAATCAATCGCGTTGACAAGCTCGGTGGAACTTGTCGAAAGGTCAAAGCTCATGTTGATGACGCTGGCGTTGTTCTGAACGGCGAAGTAGAGGGCGGCGATAATGTCTGAGAGATTGCCGGTGCCGTCCGGGTGAAAAGCTTTCAGCGGAAGGATTCGCGCTGTGGGAGCCGCGAGGTGAATCACGCCGGCCACCATGGTTCCGTGGCCGAATGCCGCGAACCCGTTTCCGTCAACCATGGCGGCGGTATGCTGGTCAACCATGGCGGCGGTGTGTTGATTGACGTACGCGGCCACACAGGTGTTGCAGGGCGGAGGCGAGGAAAGCGAAATGTCGTTCATCTCCGAGCCGCCCGGCTGATTGCGAGTGAAGTCGTAACCCGTCAGCAGAACGGCTTTGAGGACCGGGTGATTGGGATCGACTCCCGTATCGATGTCCGCGACGATTCCCGCACCGCTAACGTTGAAGGCATTCTGTGCACGCGAAAGACGAATGATTTGGGTGGCCGGCTGGTTAACGTAGCCATCCCATGCGGAAGAGCCGTAGTAATTTACGGGTGTGTTGTCCCACAATCCCGCGGGTGGTGCGGTCGCAAGCGCCTGGTTGGTGGGGCTCGTCGGAATTTGGAGCGATTGGTCGGGTTCGGCGTCCAAAATTCCGGTTACGAGGCGCAGTACCCCAGCCAGGAGACTGGGTATCAGTCCTTTGTAAGTGGGGCGAACGAGAAAGACCTGGTTGAGGCCGCCGTCCAAGTTGCCGACGACCGTGCAGCCTTTCTGACGGCAGGTGTTCTGCAGTCCGGCGGCTCCGAGATTCGTGCGAACGATGACGCCCTGGGGTTGACCACCGGTGAGGGTCGAGAGCACTTGGCCGACGTTCGAGAGAAGCCCGCCAAGGATTTGCGCTGAGGCGGGTTTTCCCCACAGCCCAAGCGAAAGAAGTAACAAAAGAATCCAGATTCGACGCCTCATGGTTGCGACTGCTCCTTTTGCGTTGCAATCGAGCCAGATGATCCGGACTGATAAGGGCACGTCCTAGTCTTGTCAAATCGCGCGGATCGCTCAATGGTACAACTGGCCATTCTCGACAGCGTTCGCATCAAACGGACTTCCTAGTACTTTTCAGCGTTCGGAGTAGCTTCTTAACTCCATTAGAATCATAATTATCCGAAGAAGCCCTTGCAGCGGAGACGGGGTCAATCAAGGAGACTGAAATCGCCTTCCTCAGGGGGAGTTTCACGCGCAGCTCCAGCCCGCCTGCCAGATCGCACTGGAGCTGAAACTCACCGAACCGGTTCGTGCTCGCCTCGGAGACCACTTTGCCATCCTTGAGCAGCGCTACCGAAGCCGCGGCGGGGGCCGCGGTTGGAGCCGCAGAGTCCAGAATCTGGCCGATCAGGGCGACGTTTTCGGAATCGATTTGAGGCTCGAGGCGGAGGTCAATCCGCAGATCGCCAGCTCCGAACAAGAGCTGCCTAGAACTTGCGGTGGCGGCAGAACGAACACCCACTTGGAGAGGCTCGCGGAGGCTATCGAAGAGCAGTTCAGCAATCGAGCCGCGCGAGCGGCTGGCGTGACGTTTGCCGCTGATGGCAAAGGTGCCTTTCACGAAGCGAACGACGCTATCGTCCGGCTCGAGTGCCATGGAGCGACTGGCGGTGTCGCGGACGCGCTGCCATGTGGTGGCTTCGCGCTCGCATCGCTTGCATCCGCTTTCCAGGTGAATCTGCATGACTGCTTTCTTGTCCTTTGCGACTGTGCCTCTTACGAAATCAACCCACTCGTCCGTCGTGAAGTGCTTCATCCTCGTCCCCTCCCCCGATCCTGTTCCCGTGCTTACTGACGACGCTACCAACCCCATGCGCCATCTGAACAAAAGGGTGTCGAGTGGGCGGAAAAATATAGGGAGAAGCAGATTTTGTGCTGATTTTCTATCTGCTTATGTTTCAGTTATTTACGTGAAGTTACGAGTGCGCCGGACGGTGTCATGTCGAGGCGGCGCGCTAGAGAGCTTTGCCGATGAGCGCGAACGGAGCCCAGTGGTAGGGGTGTGGGTAGGAGGTCCGGAGCTCCTGAACAGAAGCCTGAAATGCGGATGCGCGAGATTCGGAGGCTCCCAGACGTTTGTAGAAGGATGCCATGAATTGCGAGGTGCTCTTGTCGTGGACGTCCCAGAGCGTGAGAAGCAAAGACTGGGCTCCGGCATAAAGAAGACCGCGAACGAGGCCCAGCAATTCATCGCCGGCCGCGATGACGTTTAGACCGGTAGCACAGCCGCTCAGAGTGACGAGTTGTGCGTCGAGCTTTAGATGATAGAGATCGTAGAGATTCAAGTAGGACGCGCCAAGGCGAATCCCGGAGAACATGGGATTATCCTGGCGGAACATTCCGTGCGTGGCGATGTGGATGAGGCGGCTGCGCGCGCCGTTCGACCGCAATGCTTCGTCGCCCGCCTCCGGGCCCAGGACCAATTTCGAGCCTGGCAGGGCATTTGCGACGGCGCGGACTTCATCCTCAATGAAAGGCGCACGTGAATCCGGGACTCCGAGGATGAGAGGAGATTCAGACCCGAGCGATTCCTTCCGATAGCAGTGGGCGTAGATGCTGGCGCTGGGCGCGTAGGACATGGAGAACTCGTCGATCAAATAGCGTTTGCCGTCAAAGAGCGCGTGGAACGGAAGATAGTGAAGAACACCGTGCGGCACAATCGTCAGGTGCTTGGCGTTCAACCGATCGCGCAACGGACCGATGAGTTCCTGGAAAAGTTCCTGAAGGTGCGAGTGGGTAGCCTCGATGAGAGGCTTTTCAAACAGGCGAGTGTACTCCGGACCCAGGCGAAACTTGGACATCTGAAAGCGCAGCATGCGGATGAGATTCGTGACGCGCGAGACAGGCGTGAGCGGAACGATTTCGAGCGTGTTGCCAGTCACTACGGCTGCGACAAACTGATCCTTCACGGCAAAATATTCGACGAGCGCAGTATCGGGCGGCAAGCAGGCCGCAATGCTTTCCAGAGTGCTGGTGGACGAGTACTGTCCTGAGAACTCCTGGCTTTCCGAAGAAGGCATTTCACGGAGTACTGCGAGAAGCTCGTTCTCACGAGCCAGCGCCTCTTGCTCGAGTTTCAGGACTCGCGCGGGCGAGGACTCCTCGGAGCGCAATTGCTCGATCTCGAGGCGGCGGTAATACCAGTTGAGCTCCTCGCGCATTTCGCGGATTCGACGCACGAGGCCGCTCTGGCCTTCACCGACGTCAGCAGTCTGGGGCCGATATTGCAAGAGAAGCTCGACGAGGCTGCGGGATTTTGCGAGCTCCATGTACCCAAACGATTCCTGAGCGGAGTTCTTTCGCTCGGGATCGTTGAGGCACAAGTCGACGAGGTTTTCGTAGACCTGGAGACGGTTTTTCATGAACGCGATTTTCAATTCTTCGCCGCGAAGGCTGCTGCGGAGCGTTTCGAGTTCACTGCGAGCGCGTTGCCAGGAATCGTACGCAACGCGGTCCTCCCCGCGCGCGTGTTGGATCTGTCCCATCAAGAAATGCGCCTGGTAGGCAAGCACGGGCGATTCGAGTTTCGCGAGCCGGAGGAGCGCGCGGTCGCATTCCCGATGCGCTGCTGCGGCGTCGCCGATCTGCAGGGAGAGGCGAGCGAGGAGCAACTGGCAGAGGGCGGCTTTGCTGGAAAGAATCGAGGTTTCAAAGAACTCCGCCGCGCGTTTACAGAGCCGACGAGCTTCGAACAGGCGCCCTTCCTCGCAAAGGACTACCGCCTGGTAGAGATCGATAAGAGAGGGCCAAACGAGATTCTTTTCGCGAACGAATTTTTCGCGCGCCTTACCGAACAGGTCAAGCGCGGCGACGCCTTTTCCGAGCTGGCTGAGCGCCATAGCCTCGTTGGCCATACATTTCGATTCTTCGTAGCCCATCCCGAGCTTTTGAAAGCGCAAATAACCTTCGTGGGCGGTGTCCCTTGCGTCGGTGCTGAGATTCAGTTCGAGAAAGATTTCAGAAAGATCGAGGTAGCAGAGGGCGAGCATGTGCGCGTCGCCGTTTTTTTCGCACTCCTCGCGAGTGGCGCGAAGCATCTTGATGGCGCGGCTGTATTCCCCGCGGAGGTAATAAAGGTAGGCAATGTTGTAGTCGCTCTGCGTGACGAGAAGCGTCATGCCGTGCTGAACGAACATTTCGCGGGCGCGCTGGTAGGTGGAAAGGGCGCGCGGGAAATCATTGAGTGTGATGAGACAAACGGCCATGTTGTAGAGCGCGACTGCAAGGCCCTCGGAATCGCGGTGGGGCAGCAACATCTCGTAGGCGCGTTCGTAAGATGCGAGGCCTTCCTCAAAGCGGTCCTGGCGGTGGTAGATATTTCCGACGTTGATTTCTACGTGGCCGAGACGGCGCGTATCGCCCGTTTGAGTGAAGATCGTGCGAGCGTCTTCGGCGGCGTGAAGCGCTTCTTCGTAACGACCGAGCAAACAGAACGGCTGGATGGAGGAATTGAGCGTGCGGCCCTGCTCTTCCAGATGGTGTGCTTGGCGGAAGATTCCGAGCGCCTGTTCGTGATACTCGAGCGCCGCCTGGTTCTCGCCCATGTTGTAAAGCGCATTCGCTTTGGCGCGGAAGCTGCCGCCCAGGATTTCTTTCTTGCGCAGGCGGCGGGCAATCGCGACGGCCGCCTCGGCCAGAGCAAGCGCTTCGTGCGTGTCAATCCGCAGCCGCTTGCGGGATTCGTCGATGAGCTGCTGCACGGCAGCAGCACGGAAGCTCTGCTGGCGGCGCGAAAAATAGTGCGAGCGGCTCGCGTCATCTTTCAGCGCTGCCAGCTCGTTGATTTGCTTTTCGGAGAGCGCGTCGTTTTTCTTGAGCTTCACTGGAAGCCTGCTTCATCAAGGTGCTTGCGCAAGCGTTCGAGGCATCGCTGGCGGATAAAACCGATCGAGCCGGTGGCGATTCCAAGACTGGCGGCTACGTCCTTGTAGGGACGCGGCGGCTCTTCAAAGAAGAGCATCTGAACGAGCTGGCGGCAGCGGGGCGCGAGCGCGGAGAGAGCCTGGTGGAGTTTTTGTTCCTCGTCCGCTTCGCGCAGGATTGATTCCGTCTCGGAGGGAGCAGCTTGCTCGGGCGCTTCTTCCACGTCGTCAGGAATTTGCGTGCGCTGCTGCTCGCGCTTGCGATGAAAGCACTTGTGGGCGGCTACCTGCATCAGCCACTTGGGCAGAGCTTTTGGCTTGCGCAATTTCGGTAATTCCGCCAAGAGTTCGAGGCAAACGCCCTGAAAAATGTCGTTCGCGTCATCGGCGGAGAAGCCGTATTTGACCGGTATCGAATAGATGAGTTTTTTGTATTTATCGATGAGCGCGGACCACGCTTCTTCGTCTCCGACCAGACATTCGCGGACGAGGCGCGTGTCTGTCCAGGCCAAGCGGGCGTCGTCGAGCGCTGCCTGATTCGGAACGTGGTGTGCGGCAGCGCCGCCGACCTTAACGCGCATAAAGTTGTTCCACGTTCCACAGAGCGTAGGGATCGAGAATCGCGGGTTTGAAGTTTCCGATGCGGTTGCGAGCGCCGACGAGAATGTTGGGGCTCACGATGCAAATTACGGGAAGGTCACCGGCGACGATTTCCTGTACGCGGTCGTATAGCTGCTTGCGCTTGGAGTAGTCGAGGGTGGTGAGCTGCTGCTCCATCAACTTGTCCATTTCGGATTCCCAGGGCGTGACGGGTTTGCCTTGAAGATCCCAGAGATGCGTTTCGCCGCTCGAGACCCAGACGTTCATCTCCGCGGTAGGGTCGGCATCGCCGCTCGCGAGACCCATGATTGCGGCTTCGTAGTCGTAGGTATTCAGAAGGCGGTCAACCATCGCGCGGAATTCGAGGGAGACGATTTGCACTTTCATTCCGAGTTGGGCAAGGTCGTCCTGAATGATTGCGGCCATCTTGGTGCGTTGCGCGTTGGAGGCGCTGGTGAGTATCGAAAACTCGACGGCGGCGCCGTGGGAGTCGACGAGAGCGCCGTCGGATTTCCAGGAAAAGCCGGCGGATTGGAGGAGTTGGCGAGCATGGTCGAGCGAACGGGCCGGATGCGCGAGAGTAGCGTCGATCCAAAGCTTGTTGCCGGGGGTAACCTGGCCCCAGAGAGGAGTGGCGCGGCCGTTATAGACGAGGCGCACGATTCCCGCACGATCGATCGCGGCTGAGACAGCTTGGCGGAAACGCAAATCGCGGAACCACGACTGTTTCGCGGCGATTTCCGGAAGTGATTTGGAGGCAAGGTCGTTCATGTTGAAAAAGAGAAAGTTGTACTCGAGGCCTGCGCCGAGATCATCGAGGTGGTAGCCCTTCGCGGCTTGCCGCTTTTCGAGCACGCTGAAATTTTCCGCACTGAACCGGCTGAGGATGTCCGTGTCGCCGCCTTCGAAGCGGATCACTTGCGCGTCTTCGCTGGGAACGAACAGGAAAACGAGCTCGTTGAAATATGGCAGGCGGGCGCCGGCGCGATCCTGCTTCCAGTAAAAGGGATTTTTTTCGAGGACGATGCGCTGGCCGGCAACGTATTCCTTCAAGCGAAACGGGCCGAGGCCTGCGAACTGGTTCGGCGAGGTCGAGAGATGCCAGGCCTGGGAAAACTTGCCGTCGCGATACGATTTCTCGAGGAGGTGGCGCGGGAGAATGGCGACGCCGTCGAAAATTCTTTCGGCTGCGGCGTAGGGTTGTGCGAGGGAAAACTGGAGGGTCGAGGAGTCGAGTTTCTTGACTTCGATCGGTTTTCCGCCAACGACGAGGAGGTCGCGCTGGGGAGAGTGGGTTTTTTCGTCGAGATAAACTTCGAACGTGAATACGACGTCGTCAGCCGTGAAGGGCGCGCCATCGGAGAATCGCAGGCCCTGGCGAAGATGCAAGGTGTACACGCGGCCATCGCGGGAAACGTTCCACGATTTTGCGAGGGCAGGTTCTGTCTTCAGGGATTCGCGGCTGATGTGGATCAAATCGCCTGAGAGGCAGCGGATGACGTCGCGGGAGGGATCGTCCAGCGCGAGCACGGGATTCAGCGTCTTGGGCTCGGAGCGGAGAGCGACGACGAGGCGGCCGCCCGGTTGTCCGGGGGCGTTGTCCGCGACCATCAGCTCCTCTCGCGGGCCGCTCGCGAAGCCGGTTGCTGCGGGCGTCAGGCAGAGGGCTACCGCGACGCACGACAAGGCGAGAGAGCGCCTCGGATGGAATTTCCCCATGTAGAAACTCTTAACAGAGAATGTTTGGTTTTTACAGAGTGACGGGCTTCCAGTGTTCCTGCAGCGCATCGGCTGCCAGGTAGTAGATGAGGAAAAGCGGAATGAGTAGCGCCGCGGGAAGAAACATCCACCAGTACGACGACAGGACGTAGTACTGCTGCAGCGCGGAGAGGAGGCTGCCCCAGCTCGGCATGGGTTCGGCGACTCCGAGGCCGAGGAACGTTAGCGTTACTTCGGCGAGAATATATTGCGGGATGAGCAAAGTGAGCTGGGTGAGCGCGACGCCGGAAGTTTGCGGAACGACGTGGCGGCGGAGCAGATACGCGTTCGACGCGCCGAATCCGCGCGCGGCGGCAACAAAATTGCGCTCCTTTGCGCTCAGCACGATGCCGCGAACCAGACGCGCGGGACGCGCCCATCCGATCAGGCCCATCACGGTGACTAGCAGGAGAAAAACCTGCCACTGGGTGATGTGCAGCGGCATCGCAGCGCGCACCGCGAATAAGAGGTAAAGCCATGGAAGCGCGAGAAAGAGTTCGCCGCCGCGCATGAGGGCTTCGTCAATCCAACCGCCGTAAAATCCCGCGAGAGCGCCGACCAGAAGGCCAACCGACACGGAGAGCGCCGCGGCAATTAATCCGGCGAGCAGAGAAACCTGGCCACCGTAGAGAAAGCGGGAGAGTTGGTCGCGGCCGTACGCGTCAGTGCCGAGGAGAAAAATGCGGCCGGGCGCTTCGACTCCAAAGAAATGAATTCGAGAGTCGAAGATGCCTGCGACTTTGTAGGGCGAGCCCTGAACGAAGAATCGAATGGGATAGGAATGGCTGTGGTCAACACGCAAGGGGTTCAGGCCCGAGCCGTCGTCTTTCCAGCCGAAAACGAATGGACGGAAGTGAAAGTGGCCTTGGGAGTCGACAAGGTGCAGTTGAGTGGGAGGCGTATACGGCATCTCGCGATCTTGAGTCGCGTACCCGTACGGAGCGAAGAATCCCGCAAAGAGCACAGCAATGTGAAATCCCGCCAGCAGGATCGCGCATGCCACGAGTTTGCGACGATGGATCAGCATCTCACTCCATGCGGATTCGCGGGTCCGCCGCGAAGAGCAGCACGTCCGCTACGAGATTGCCTACGATCAGAAACAGAGCCGACAGCATCACGGTTCCGACCACGACATAAACATCCTTGTTGAGAGTCGCTTCCACCAGCAGCGGCCCGAGCCCCGGCCAGCTCAAAATCACTTCGACGAGTAGAGAAGAGCTGAGCATCGTAGCGACGGAGAATCCAAGAAGTGAAATCAGTGGATTCGCGGCAACCGGCAGGGCGTAGCGGCAGAGCAGCCGGGATTGGGGAATTCCGTGGCCGCGCGCCGCCCGAATGAATGGGGAATCGAGCACTTCGATCATCGCCGAGCGAACGTGCCGAACCAGCACGGGGAGGGCAGCCAGTGCCAGTCCGAGCGAGGGCAAGAAAAGATGCCAGGCGACGTCCTTCATTTGGTGGAAGAAATTCTGACCTTCGTTTCCGACGGAAGCCATGCCTCCGGTCGGAAACCATCCGCTGCGAACCGCAAAAAGCAACATGCCGAGATAAAGCAAGAGGTCGGGAATCGTAAGCAGTGTCGAAGTGGCGACTTCGGAGCTTTGACGGCTGAATTTTTTGCGATTCGTGGCGCTCCAGATGCCGATCGGAATGGCGAGGAGCCACGCCAGCACGGTCGAGGCGCCCGTCAGCAGAAGCGTATTGCGAGCTCGTGGAAGCAGGAGCGGGCCAACGGGAGTATTGTAGGCGAGCGAGATTCCGAATTGTCCTCGAAATGCGGAGCGAAGCCACAGGGCATAGCGCACCCCGAAGGTCCGGTCCAAACCGTATTCGGAGCGCAACCCCGCGACGGTTTCCGGTGAAACTCGGGGATTCATTCGCATCTGATCGAAAAAGTCGCCCGGCGCCATTTGTACGAGCGCGAATGAGAGCAACGAGATCGCAGCCAGAAGCAGCGCCGCGTGGGTGAGTCTTCGGATTAGGAATTTCGTATTCATTGTCTAGGCGGAGCGGCCCAACCAGATTGCGTCCATCGGCTCGATCGAGTGCAGGAGCTGCCGCGTGTAGGCATGCTCGGGATGCGCGAATAATTCTTCGGCAGACTTGTGTTCGATAATACGTCCGGAATGCATGACGGCCACTTCATCCGCAAAACGCGAGACCAGCGGGAGATCGTGAGAAACGTGGATGTAGGTGAGCGATTGGGCTGCCTGAAGGTCGTCCAGCAGCTGCAGGATATTTTCCTGATTCGCGCGATCGAGATTGGAAAGGGCTTCGTCAAGGATCAGGAGTCTGGGCTCGAGCGCAAGAGCTCGTGCAATCGCCAGGCGCTGTCGCTGGCCGCCGCTGAATTCGAGTGAGCGTTTCGAGGCGGAGTCCGGGGAGAGACCCACTAGCTGCATCAGCTGAAGTGCGCGCTCGCGCTGCTGTGATTTTGTTCCGATGCGCTGGATCAACAGAGGCTCGACCACGATTTCTTCCGCGCTGAATCGGGGATTGAGCGCCGACGTGGGATCCTGAAAGATGAACTGGATCTGGCGATGGAGCGACAAGGAAGCGCGTTGGGGAAGAGCGAGAACGGAGTGTCCTTCGAAGAAGATGTCACCGCGCGAAGGGGTTTCCAGAAGCGCGAGGCAGCGTGCGAGCGAGGACTTTCCCGCTCCCGATTCGCCGACGATTGCCAGCGTAACGCCACGCTGCACTGCGAGATTGATATTTTCGAAAGCCTTTACTGAGGGTTGAGTGCGAGCGAAGGTACGGCGTTGTGTGTAGGTTTTCGCGAGATCGCGAACCTCGAGGAGCGGAACATGAGGAGCGGTCATCGCGTGGCGTGCTCCTCGACGGAAGATTCTCGATTTGCGCTGGGATCGTCTGCAGCATGCGAACTCAGCCCGAGCAGGACGCGCGAGTGCGCGCCTCGGACTTTCCCGGAGCTGTGTTCAAAGTTTCCTTCTTCGATGATTTGCCCGTTTTCCATGACGAGGATTCGATCCGCGAGGCTCGCTTGCACCTGGGCGGAGTGGCTGATGAGCAACACCGAAATGCCGAGCTGCGCCTTCAACTCTCGAATCAGCGCGAGGAAGCCGGCTTGCGTCAAAGCGTCGAGCGAGGCAGTCGGCTCGTCGGCGACGATGATTTCGGGTTCGCATGCGAGAGCCTGCGCGAGAACCACTCGTTGGAGCTGTCCGCCGCTGAGCTGGTGCGGATAGGAAGCAAAAATCCGCTTGATGGGGAGAAGCCCAACCCTGGCTAACCACGATTCAGCTTCCGCGCGGCAGCGGTCCCAACTCCAATTGCTGTGCGCGTGGAGGACCTCGGCGACCTGATCACCCACTCGCAGCACCGGGCTCAGTGCGATTCCGGGTTCCTGAGAAACGCGCGAAATTTTTGCGCCACGAATTCCAGAAAGCGAGCGCTCGTCGAGTCCGAGCAATTCCTTCCTGCGATACAAAACCGACCCGGAAACCTCCACTTGTTCGCTTGCGAGGAGCCCGAGTATCGCCAAAGAAAGAGTGGTCTTGCCGCAGCCTGATTCCCCCATCAGGCCCACGATTTCTGCGGGACCGACGTCGAACGAAACGGCGTCGACAGCCGTGTGAGCAGCCGCGCGAGCCGCGAGAAACTTGACCGTCAGGTTCCGAACTTCGAGCAAGGGGGCCATAGAAATTCGCATCGGGAAAATCGCGAGAGGGTGAGATGAAAAGCCGGCCGCCAGCGGGAACGACACGATCGCCCCGAATAGCGACGGATCCCCTACAGCACAATCTGCCCGTATTGCGCCTGGAGTTGAGAGTATGGAAATGAAACGCCGAGGGGGATAGTCCGGGCGGTTATCTTCGGTGAGCTATGAGTACTAAAACCAAAGTACCAAGGGCTAGTCGCGAAGTGCACGGTGCCAGGGACAAAATTCGGCGTCTCACTTGTTCCGAAGGCCGCCTGTCCGGTTGAGCGACAAGGCATCCCACAACTGGTCAGCCACTGTCGTCAGGCCGCCTGCCGAGTCCAATTAACTCAATCTTTTTCAATATCTTCCATGGTCAACGGAGAGGCACTGAACGTGCCACGCGAGCTGGGGCAATATCCGCGGAGGTGTATCGTGGGAGCTCTGTGGCAAGACGTGATGTATGGCGTGCGGATGTTACGGAAGAGCCCGGGATTTACCGCCGTGGCAGTCCTCACCCTCGCACTCGGCATTGGAGCAAACACGGCGATTTTCAGCGTCGTGAATGGAGTACTGCTCCGCGGGATGCCCTATCACGATCCCGACCGGCTGGCGATCATGTGGAATGATTACGGCAGCGAGGGCCAATCCTTGCCTGCCGTGTCGCCTCCCGATTTCAAGGATTACCGCGAACGCGTTCACCTAATGGATTTCGCCGCCGGATCCGGGACTCCCGGGGGGACGCTGATGCTGGACGATCCCGGCGGAGGTGGAAACAGGCCGCAGCAGTTCGAGATGGCTTCGATCACGCCGAATTTTTTCACGCTGCTTGGAGTTGAGCCGGCGCTGGGCCGCAATTTCACGACAGAAGAAGGCGCGCTGAACGGCCCTCACGTGGTCATTTTGAGCAATCGCCTATGGAGCGGCACGTACCATTCGGACCGGGGGCTGATCGGCAAGGCCATTCAACTGAACGGGGCGCCCTACACGGTGGTGGGAGTTCTTCCGGCGCAGTTTCGCTTGCTACTGCCGGCGGAAGCATTTCTATTGCGCGACTCCGATCTCTGGATTCCGCAGCAACTCAACTACGCGGGGTTTCCTCGCAACCTGACATTTCTCAGTGTGTTCGGGCGCCTCAAGCCCGGCGCGAACATGATGCAAGCGCAGGCGGAAATGGACGGGATTGCGGAGCAATTGCGCAACGAGAACGAAGTGCACAAGCAGTCCGGCCTGCGCATCCGTGTGGTGCCGATGCAGTTTGACGTGGTGAAGAATGTGCGGCCCACGCTGATCACTCTTCTCGCAGCGGTCGGATTTGTACTACTGATCGCATGCGGCAACGTTGCGAATCTGCTGCTGGCTCGCGCCACGCGGCGTGAAAGGGAAATGGCAGTGCGCTCCGCGCTTGGCGCGTCACGAGGGCGGCTGGTGCGCCAGATTATGAGCGAAAGCGTGCTGCTCGCGATTCTTGGTGGAATCGCCGGCCTGCTGGTGGCAAACCTGGGGTTGAGCATGCTGGTTGCACTCCATCCGGCAGGATTGCCGCGGCTCGATGACATTCGCATCGACGGCTCGGTGCTAGCGTTCACGCTGGGCGCGTGCGTGCTGACGGCGTTGCTATTCGGATTGATCCCCGCCGTTCAAGCGGTCCGGCTCAATCTGAGCGATACGTTGAAAGACGCAGCGCGAGGATCCAGCGACGGCCGCGGCCAGACCGCGCGCCGTTTGCTGGTGGTGAGCGAATTCGCACTTTCACTGGTGCTGCTGATCGGAGCGGGCCTGCTAATTCGCAGCTTCATCGCGCTGCAACGCGTGCAGCCGGGCTACAATCCCCAAAATGTGGTGTCGTTCCAAGTGACGGTTCCAGGCAACCGCTATCCCAAAAACGAAGATATAAGCCGCTTCATTCACGAACTCGAACTCAAGATGGGAACGATTCCCGGCGTTCAATCGGTGGGCTCGATCTTCCAGCTTCCGCTTACTGGAAGCGGCGCGCAGATGCCGTACGCCTACAACGCCGAAACTTCGCAGAAATGGGAAAGCATCTCGGCGGACTGGCGGCCGATTACGCCGGGGTTCCTGCCGACGGTCGGCGCGCGCCTGCTGGAAGGCCGCAATTTCAACGACGCCGATGACGCGAATCATCCGTTAGTCGTAATTGTGGACGACATGCTGGCGCGGCAGGCCTGGCCGGGTGAGAGCGCCCTCGGAAAGAGGCTCGAAGTGGAGCTGCTTTCCCGTAAGGATAACCCGCGCGTGTACGCAATTGTGGTGGGAGTCGTCGCGCACCTGCGGACACACGATTTGATGCGCAACGTCCGCGAGCAGATTTACATTCCGCACGCACAGGAGCCATTCGGCCGCGTGGGCGTGGTGCTGAAGACCTCCAACACAAGCGGAGTGATGAAGGAAGTGGAACAGCAAGTGAGGTCTCTAGATGCGGGAATAGCCGTTCGCGATTTGAAGCCGCTCGAGGACTACGTGGAAGACGCGCGCGCTCCGATGCGATTCAATTTGATCCTCATCGGGATTTTCGGCGTGATTGCGTTGACGCTCGCTTCGGTGGGCCTCTATAGCGTGATGGCGTATTCCGTGTCGCAGCGGGCGCACGAACTGGGAATTCGGATCGCGGTTGGAGCGTCGCAGCGCGACATACTGCGACTGGTACTCGGCCAGGGAGTGCGCTTGACGCTGATGGGGGCGGCGTTCGGCCTGGTCGCATCGCTAGTTGTCACGCGGGCGTTGGCGACTCTTTTGTTTGGAGTGAGCGCCACTGACCCGCTGACGTTCGTGACGGTTCCAATCGTGCTGGGAGCGGTCGCGATGTTGGCATGCTACTTGCCGGCGCGTCGCGCGATGCGGGTGGATCCGATGATTGCGCTGCGTTACGAATAACATCGCAGGCGCATATGCAGGAGGGGTGATGGGAAAAGCGATGCAGCAACTACGCTACTCGGTGCGCATGCTGCTGAAGTATCCCGGATTCACGGCCGTCGCCGTCCTGACGCTCGCCCTGGGAATCGGGGCGAACACTGCGATCTTCTCGATCGTCTACACGGCGTTGCTGCGCTCCTTGCCTTACAAGGAACCCGGCCGCCTCGTGACGCTTGCCGAAGGGCGGCAGAACATCTCTGGACAGGCTGTCACTTCCTCGTATCCGGATTTTCTCGACTGGCGGCGAATGGCCAGGAGTTATGAGTCGCTCTCGGGCTTTGGACGCGACGGATTCACGCTCACCGGCAACGGCGACCCGAAAAATATTGCCGCAGTTCAAGTGACGACAAATTTTCTTTCCACGCTCGGTGTGAAGCCAATGCTCGGCCGCGATTTTGTGGACGGCGAAGATCCTGCTGATGGTCCTCACGTCGTAATCCTCACCTACGGATTTTGGCGCAGCGAATTTGGAGGCGACCGCGGAATCGTGGGGCGCACGATTCGATTGGACAACAAGCCGGCCACCGTAATCGGCGTGTTGCCTCGCGAATTTCAATTTGCGCCGGCGCGCGAAGCGCCGCTTTGGGTTCCCCTGCACCTGACGCCGGATCCAGCCACTCGCCGCAGCCTTCGCTGGATGCGGGCGATTGGGCGGCTCGCGCCCGGCGTAAGCCTGAATCAGGCACGCGCGGAAATGGACGGCATCACCGCCCGACTGGCGCGCGAATACCCGGAAGTGGACGGCTCAACGTTTGTCGAGATGGGCTCCTTGCGGGACAACATCGTCGGACCGGTGCGGCCGGTGCTGATGATCTTGTTTGGCGCTGTTGGGTTCGTGCTTCTGATCGCGTGCGCGAATGTGGCGAATTTATTGATGACGCGTTCGATCGATCGCCGGAAGGAATTTGCGATCCGCACGGCGCTCGGAGCGAGTCGGGGTGACCTGGTCTCGCAAATACTGACGGAAAGCCTGCTGCTCTCCGCCGTCGGTGCGGCATTCGGATTCCTGGGGGCGCAATGGGGTGTGCGCTTCCTAGTCGATGCGCTTCCGCAGGCACAGCTTCAGACGATGCCATTTCTGCGCGATGCGGAAACGAACGTGCCGGTTTTGCTTTTCCTCTGCGGAGTCACGTTTGTAACCGCAATCATTTTCGGGCTTGCTCCGGCCCTTTCCGTTTCACACGCGCCCGTAAACGATATGCTGAAGAACGAATCGCGCGGCGGAACGAGCAAGGGACACACACGCCTCCGGAATGCGTTTGTGGTGGCTGAGATCGCGATTTCGCTTGTGTTGCTTGTGGGCGCCGGCCTCCTGTTGAAAAGCCTGCGGACATTGCTGCACCAGAATCCGGGATTTGATGCGCGAAATGTGCTTACATTCAACGTCAGCCTACCGGATGCGTCCTACCCCAGCCAACAGGAGTGGCCGTTCGACAGCCCGAAGTCAGCCCAATTCGAAAAAGCCTTCACAGAGCGGCTTCGCAATTTGCCGGGCGTCGAAAGCGTCGCGGCGGGGGACAGCGTCCCCCTCAACGGCGGCGGCTCAATTCGATTCCTGATCGAGGGTCAGCCGAAACCCGCAGGGCAAGACGAGGAGTGCGATATTCGCGGGGTGGATTTCCAATACTTCCCGACGATGAAGGTTCCGCTGATCGCGGGACGCCTTTTCAGCGCTACGGATTCGGGGGAAGTGCCGTGGCGCCTCATCGTAAACCAGGCATTCGTAAAGCGATATTTTCCGAATGAAAATCCGCTCGGCAAGCGCCTCCGCTTTACGTTCAGTCCTAAGGAGCCGTTCCGCGAAATCGTGGGAGTGGCCGGCAACGTTGCAGAAGATGACCTCGCCGCTCCTCCTCCGCCGGTGGTTTATTATTCAGTGGATCAGAATCCGTCCTCGTTCTTGAGCTATGTGATGCGCACCTCCGGCGATCCTTCCGCATTTATTGGTGCGGCTCGCGCTACGCTTACGTCGATCGATCCGCAGCTCGCCCTGATCCAGCCTCAGTCGATGGAGCAGATCGCCAGCCAGTCGCCATCGGTTTTCTTGCGCCGCTACCCTTCGTATCTGATCGGAAGTTTCGCCACGCTCGCCCTGGTTCTTGCGATGGTCGGTCTGTACGGGCTGATTTCTTACACGGTGATGCAGCGAACGAGAGAGATTGGTATTCGAGTGGCATTGGGCGCGCAACGCACGGATATCTTGCGCATGGTAATCGCTCAGGGGAGCGGAGCGGCGTGCGCGGGAATCGCGATCGGCATTGTGACCGGGCTCGCATTGACGAGAGTGATGGCAAGCCTGCTGTACGGCGTCACGGCGACCGACGGGCTTACGTTTGCCAGTGTGACGGCGCTATTGGCGCTCGTGGCGGTGGCCGCCTGTTTGATACCGGCACGGCGAGCCACGCGCGTGGACCCGATCATCGCGCTGCGCTATGAGTAGTGCCAGTAGTCCGCAGAATGGGCCACGTGGGTTTTTATCCGCGCACGGGCGGCAAACATTTGACATCGAAAAGGAGGAGCGATGGCAGGACTTGAACGCGTTCGCGAATCGCTGGAAGGTTCTCTGGACCCTGACTACTTGAAGCAGCGCGAAAAAGCCGGCTGGCGACTGGTTGGCGTCGAGTGGGAGCGTGAAGCAGACGCCGGGGTTGCGCCGCCGGCGGAGCGCGAGCCGAGCGTCGAAGAACCGCCGTTTGGAGTGCGCGTGGGAGGAGATTGCGAACACCTGGAAGAGAATCCGCAGGAAATGCAGTTTCTGCTTTCGATGATGGAGCTGATCATCCAGGATATTTCGCTCACGAAAGTAGCAGAAGAGCTTACCCGCAAAGGCTATCGCACACGGAAGGGCACGGAGTGGGGGCCGGTTGCCGTGTTCAACATGCTTCCTCGATTGATCGAACTCACCCCACGAATCTTCGCGAGCGAGGAGTGGGTGGAGCGCCGCAAGCGGCTCACGCTTACATACTGACTGGCATCAGGACCCCGAATTTTACCAAGATAGGGACGTGCCTCGCTGGTAGCCTCCGGACGTCCGCAAAATCTTGACATCGCAGAACCTTCCACATAAAGTTGCGCGGCAACCGAATGGTACCCGCGCGCACGACTCCGAGCGTCTAATTAAATGAGTGATTTACCCGGGAGGCATGGATGCGAAAATCTTTTGAGCACAGGCTAACGGCGCTTCTGCTTGGCGTACTTGTAGCGGCGTTCACGACGCAAGCGCGGCCACAGAGCGCTCCGGCCGGCACGGTTCCGATCACGACGGTGGTTACCGCCCTGGGGAAAAACTTCACTCCGCCTCCGGCGCTGAGCAAGGATGACGTCTCCGTTCGCGAGGGCCAGGTCCGAAGAGAAGTCCTGAACTGGACACCCGCGCAGGGAGACAAAGCCGGGGTCGAGCTCGCGATCGTAGTCGACGACACGCTGAGGAAGACTTTCGGGTCGCAACTTCAGGAGCTAAGCGCATTCATCACTTCGCAGCCCAGATCCACAAGTGTGGGAGTGTTTTATGCAAGCAACGGCACGGTTCAGGTGGCGTCGCAATTCAATCCTGACCTGGAAGCTGTGGCGAAAACAGTTCGGATACCGACCGGAACATACGGAGCGGCTTCAAGCATCTATCACTCGCTGATGCAGTTGATCGGCGGTTGGCCTGTAACCGGCGCTCGGCGGGAGATTCTGCTGTTTTCCGACGGGTTCGACTATCTTCGCAGGGAGAGATTCAGCCCGGACGTTCCGGCGACGATCGAAACGGCGCAGCGAGCCGGCGTTGTGATTCACGCAATATTCGAATCAGTCGTGGGCCGACCTGGTTTCAACAGATATGTAATCAATGCCGGCCAGGGAAATCTGAACCAAATCACCGACGGAACTGGAGGCTACGCGTTCTTTTCCGGCGATCAAGCGCCGCTCAGCATCAGTCCCTATACGAATCATTTGAGCGTGATTCTCAAGAATCAGTACTTTCTGACTTTCGCGACGAATCGCTCCAAAAACGATAAGGGAGATTTTCGCGGGATCAAAGTTTTGACGGAGCGGCGCGACGTGGAGCTTAAAGCTGCGGACAAAGTGTTTGTACCCGGAGGCGAGAAATAATCTGGGAAGGAAGTCGCGGGGAGTAAAAGAGAATTCCGATTCACGTTCGCTCCTAGCGCCATTTCAGCGCTGCGGCGCGATTGGCATCGCATCGCCCGCCGGACACATGACCACCAGGTCGTCCGCAGCGCCCAAGCCTTGACAGAACGACGCTGCGGCAAATACCTTAGTTACTAGTGGGCGCTGTCGATTCACAACACATTCACATCGGTGCAGAACAGTGGAGTTGTGGAGATTCCGATGGAGGAGGTTTCGATGTTCGCGTTTTTTCGCAAATCTGGGATTCTGCTCGTTGCCGTTTCCATTTTTCTCGCTACGCTCCCTGCGCGTGCTCAGCAAGAAACTTCATCTGGTACCGTTGCGGTCACGACCGTGGTGACGGTTCTGGGACCGAAATATACGGCGCCACCCGCGATCAGCAAAAGCGACATCTCGGTCTACTCAGGCAAGGAGAAAGAGAACGTAACTGCGTGGATTCCAGCGCAGGGCGACAAAGCCAAACTGGAGCTCGCGATCGTAATCGACGACTCCGACCGCGTCGACCTCGGCATTCAAATCAGCGACATCACCAGCTTCATCAAGTCGCAGCCGAAATCGTCGGGTGTAGGAGTTTTTTACGCGAGCAACGGCACGGTTCAGGCTGCTTCGCAATTCAGCACGGATCATGATGCGGTGGCCAAAAGCGTACGAATGCCCTTCGGCAATATCGCCGCGTATTCGAGCGTCTATCTGTCTGTGATGGACCTCATCAAGCGCTGGCCGGTATCGGGGGCGCGCCGCGAAATCCTGCTGATCGCCGATGGGATCGATCGTTTCCGCGGCGATCCATTCAGCCCCGACATTGACGCAACCATCGAGCGAGCGCAGAAGGCCGGCGTCATAATTCACACGCTTTACGCGAGCGGCGTTGGCCGGTTCAGCCGGAATATGTTTCAGGTGAACTACGGCCAGAGCAATCTCGCCAAAATGGCGGATGGAACGGGCGGCGAAGCGTTTTTTCAGGGGCTGCAAACTCCTATCTCGTTCGCGCCGTTTCTGGAGCAGCTGAATACAGTGCTGAATAATCAGTACTGGCTCACGATTGCGACGCCGCGCAGCAAAAAGAAGAATGGCGAGCTTCGCAGCATTCGCGTCCGTACCGAGCAGCGCGATGTGGATATCTCATCGCCTACCAGAGTTTTCGTTCCAGGCTCGGAGTAGACCCCTGCGACGGGCGTCGCCGGCTGCGCCAATTCGCGGCCGGTGACGCCGCTCGAATCAGGGGTTAGCAGGCAGGTCCGAACGATCTTGCATCGCCATGATTGTGGCTAGCGTTGTGGCGCAAAGAGTTTCTTTGCCGTCTTTCGACGCGAAAACGTCCGCTGTGCATACCTTGAGGGTTTTTCCCGAACGCACCACGCGAGCCCGCGCGATCAGCAGTTCTCCTGCGGCGGGCGCCAGCAGGTTGATCTTGTACTCGACCGTCAAAACGGAATAGTTCGACGGCATCAGACTATAGGCGGCATAACCGCAGGCGGTATCCGCGATCGCCGCCGTCACTCCCGCGTGGAAAAAACCATGCTGCTGGGTCAGTTCCTCCCGGTAGGGAAGTCGAATTTCGCATTCGCCGGGGACGAGCGCGGAAATTTCGGCGCCGAGATGACGCATCAATCCCTGGCGCGAAAAACTCTCGCGAACACGCTGCTCGCGTTCGGTTTCGTCGTTGGATCGGTCAGTCACGGAGCTATCGTACACAATTCGCGCATGTGATAACGAGTGAAAGCAGGAGACGCGGCCGAAGTGAATGGCGGTTTATTTCCGGGAAGGGAGCAAAAGGCGGGAGAAATAAAAAGGCCCGATCCGATTCACATCGGACCGGGCCCTGCGTTTGTCTGAGTGCTCTTGACAGCCCTTCGTCCGCTTGCGCAGGCGGAGGGAAATCGGATGAGACTTGCCAGAACCCGTTCGGCAGAGAGCCGAACGCCCAGCCTGTTAGGACCGGGTGGAGAGCCGTAACCGCCAAAGGCGGTTCGTACTCCCTTTTCTTTTAGAAAGGAGGTGATCCAGCCGCAGGTTCTCCTACGGCTACCTTGTTACGACTTCACCCCAATTGTGAATCATACCTTGGGCGCCTGCCCCCTTGCGGTTGGCTCGGCGACTTCTAGTACAGCCCACTTTCGTGATGTGACGGGCGGTGTGTACAAGGCCCGGGAACGTATTCACGGCGCCGTTCTGATGCGCCATTACTAGCGATTCCGGCTTCATGCAGTCGAGTTGCAGACTGCAATCCGAACTGAGCGCGCTTTTTTGCGATTAGCTCCCCCTCGCGGGTTTGCAACGCTTTGTGGCGCGCATTGTAACACGTGTGTAGCCCTGGACATAAAGGCCATGCTGACTTGACCTCATCCCCACCTTCCTCTCCGTTATCCGGAGCAGTCCTCATAGAGTTCTCCCTTGCGGGTAGCAACTATGAGTAAGGGTTGCGCTCGTTGCGGGACTTAACCCAACACCTCACGGCACGAGCTGACGACAGCCATGCAGCACCTCTACACAGGTCCCTTGCGGGAAGGCCTGATTTCTCAAGCTGGTCCTGTGCGGTTCAAGCCCAGGTAAGGTTCTTCGCGTTGCGTCGAATTGAACCACATGTTCCACCGCTTGTGCGGGCCCCCGTCAATTCCTTTGAGTTTCAGCCTTGCGACCGTACTCCCCAGGCGCAGGACTTAACGCGTTAGCTACGGGACTTGCCCCGTACAGGGCAAACCCCAAGTCCTGATGGTTTAGGGCTAGGACTACCAGGGTATCTAATCCTGTTTGCTCCCCTAGCTTTCGTCCCTCAGCGTCAGTTGTGATCCAGCGAGCCGCCTTCGCCTCGGATGTTCCTACGGATATCTACGCATTTCACCGCTACACCCGTAATTCCACTCGCCTCTCTCACACTCTAGCACAGCAGTTTCGTTAGCAGCCTCTGGGTTAAGCCCAGAGATTTCACTATCGACTTGCTACACCGCCTACGGACCCTTTACGCCCAGTAATTCCGAGCAACGCTGGCCCCCTACGTATTACCGCGGCTGCTGGCACGTAGTTAGCCGGGGCTTCTTATACCCGTACCGTCATACCCTTGCGGGCATTCTTCCGGGTCGAAAGGGGTTTACACTCCGAGAAGCTTCATCCCCCACGCGGCGTTGCTGCATCAGACTTTCGTCCATTGTGCAAGATTCCCCACTGCTGCCTCCCGTAGGAGTCTGGACCGTGTCTCAGTTCCAGTGTGGCCGGCCAACCTCTCAGTCCGGCTACCGATCAATGCCTTGGTGAGCCATTACCTCGCCAAC